>NZ_JBALDU010000072.1:0-7309 GCF_036917235.1 Nostoc sp. | reverse complement strand
GTTAAAGCTGTTCGCCAACGACATCGACGTAACGCTGCAAGGTCGCTTGACATTTGGGCTTCTGCCTTAACTTGACACCAATGGCATCTTGCCCATCCCAGTTTTTTTGTCGATATGCAGAATACGCCCAAGTAAATTTTAGTTATCTAGAAGGTTATCTATCTTTAGACAGATGTTCAGGGTGATTTAGGTTTTAGATTATACACTATATGTTCTTATGTTACAAATCCATCTATTCTTTTAAAAGAACTCCGACAATACTCTGGTAAATTTCTGAAATAAAGAACCACTGACTACGAACTGTATCAAGAGCGCTTGCTCAGAACTGCTGATGAAACGGATGTTGCTGGCGTATTGCGTTATATCAAGGGTTTGCTAAATCTGCGTAATATAACTTTACAAGGTGTTCTAATTTCCATATATCTCGGCCGATCCACTATTAGGCTATTCTGAATCATCCAAATAGACCTTGAATATCCAAATGTTTAAAATCTGTCTAGCTGTTGCTACTTTTTTACCTTTTATTTTCTTTCCTCTTTACTCACAATTCCCGCATTCACCACTAACTTCTATCAACGTTGCTTTTCTTTTTCTTGGAACTGCTCATGTTGCAACTACTGGATATTTTTATTGGTGCAGAGAATTTAGAGAAAATATTATAGTTAAGAATAAGATGAGATACATATTCTTACCTATTCTGCTGTTTCTGATAGCAGGATTTATTTATGCTTACTCACCGGATTTTTTAAAGATATATCTGCTGCTGTTCTATTGGGTTTGGCAATCTTATCATTACGGGCGCCAAAATATTGGTGTGTATAGCTTCTGGGTTAAACGACCTCTAAAAAAACTGGAAAGACAGTGTATCACAATAGGAACATTAGCAGGTACATTTGCCGCATTGAAGATAACAGGTTATGCGATCGCTCCTATTTTCTTACATCAATTAATTGATATGATGTATCATTTTGGACTGTTTCTTGCTGTTAGCGCTTTTTTTCTATCAGCTTGGACAATCTTCAAAGGTGCGAATCCTTTTCTTTTTGTTATGTCACTCTTTTTTGTTCCGGCTTTTCTTTCAAACAATATTGCCATAAGTTTTTTTACTTATGCGATCGCACATGGTTTGCAGTACATCGTATTTATGGGGGCGATCGCACTTGGGGATAGTAAGAAAGCACTGATTCCTTTCAGTATATATATGATTCTTGGTGGGGGGATTTTATATAGTAGCCAGTGGGCTGGTGATTCTGTGTGGATACAGTTCTTTGCTGGTGGAGTACTTGGTTTGACAATGGCTCATTTTGTTGTAGACGCCCATGCATGGCGTTTGTCAATGCCAGTGCAGAGAGAATTTGTGTTGAAGAGACTAACTTAATTCTCTTTCTGTTTTTTTGATTTTTTATGCCATACTCGTTCAAGTTTTATGGATACTTCAAGCTTAAATTTTTCTTCTCAGGAGTGTGCGTTATTAATTGGTTCGTAGTCAAATGTATAACCTAATACGGTTAAGTTAAGTATTTATTTTTTCTCTTTTTGTCCTTCGCTACCTATCAAGTCGGCAGGAAAAACTCTGGCTGCTCAACTCAGGCACAGAAGAGTTTAGCTTTGCCGATTTAAAGCGGGGAGTGTTTGAATCAGTCGTCTTTTGTCCGGGATATCTGCGCGGTTGTGCATTCTATGGCAACTTTGCAGTAGTGGGAATTTCCCAACCCAGGCATAACAAGACATTTAGCGGCTTGGCTTTGGAGACTTCCAAGAAATAAATGTTGTCTAATGGCGATCGGGTTTCGCAGCGACGAAATTCGGCGGGTGGTAACGCTGGAATGAAAAGCAATTCAATCAAAATTTATGTCTAATTCCGGCTTTGTAACAGTTTGCCTTAAGCGAACCTTATTATGTACGCCCCTAGCAATGTCTTTGAAGCAAGAATTTCGTGAAAAGTCATAATATTTCACAGGATAATACAATTCTCAGTATTAAAGCGGAAACAACATAAATTCACTTGCTGAAATTCCGCAATTGCCACCAGGACAATCACAAAAACGCAGGGTAGCCTTTAACTAGAAAAACAGTATCAGGCAATTGCTAGACAAAACTTTTATATTATTTTGTTGTTCTTATGACTCCAAAACACACCAAAATTAAATTTCCTATTTGGCAGTATCTGAACCAGCCCTTATTTAGTAGCGATACTAAATTAATATTGAATCCCCAACGCTTTGTACTGATCTGGCGTCTGCAACTTTTAGAACGTTGCTGGACTAAAGAATGTGACGCCAAAGGGCCTCAACAGCATTAGATATCTGAAAAGCTGGCAAACTAAGCCTCGTTCTGTGGACGAGGCTTTTTGCCGTCAAGTAAAGCACTGACAGTCATATCTCCCATAACATTAATCGCGGTGCGGCAGCGATCCAAAAACCAGTCTACAGTAACTAGCAAAGCGATGTACTGGGTAGGTAAACCGACAGAAGTGAACACCAGTGTCATCGTTACCAGTCCAGCATTGGGAATATTTGCCGCACCTACAGATGCAAAAATCGAGGTAAGGATGACAACTAACTGCTGTGTCAGACTTAGATGTTGTCCAATTAGTTGGGAAATATATAACGCAGACATTGCTTCATAGAGGGCAGTACCATCATTATTAAAATTTGCCCCGACTAATGCCCCCAAGGCAGCAGAAGATTCCCTTAAACCGACTTTTGTTTGCAAAACCTCAAAGGTTATGGGCATTGCTGCCGCAGAGGAAGAAGTTGAGAAAGCTGTCAAAAAGGCATCAGAACCACCAGCGAGGAATTTTAGCGGGTGTACCCAAGAACCAAATTTTACTCTGATCAGGTAGTAGCACGCTTGCAATACCAGTGCTAACAATACGGCGATGATAAATGCACCCAAAGATTTAAACGGGGCAAAGCCCTGCATTGCAATAGTTTTAGCTACAATCCCAAAGACTGCGAACGGCACTAAGGCAATTACCCAGTTGAGGATGCGGACTACTGCTTCAAATAAAATTCCGATGACATCCTCTATCGGCTGGAATCCATTCTTCCCTTGGGCGATTTGTTCAGATTTTAATCCCCGCAGGACAATGCCAAAACTCAGGGCAATCACAATCAGCTGGATGACATTATTATCCACCAATGGCTTGAGGACAGCTTCTGGTACAGCATCTTTGAGTATTCCCCAAGGATCGAGACTCTGAGTAGTTACTGCCGTAGTTGTTGAGGTGTTTACATTGCCCCAAGTCCCCGGACGCAGTACATTCGCTACGAACAGTCCCACCAAAATAGCTACGGTAGTGTTGGTTAAAAGTAACACTGCCAGCCGCCGCCCGGCTGTACCAGGGATATTGGTTGTCATCAAAGTATGCAGCACTGCTACCAGAATCAGGGGTGTAGCCAAGGCGCGGAGAGCCTTTAGCACCAATTCAGCTGGAATTGCTAAATTGTTGATTAAGGTGGCATTGCTGGGATTGGGATTCCCCGCACCAAGGGTAATTCCGACGCTGACTGCTGCTACTAAGGCGATGAGAATTTGCAACGTGAGAGGGATACGCTGCCACCAAGGGCTAGCTTTGGTTTCAGGCGAAGTAGTTCTCTCTGTTTCACTCATTGGCTAGATACTGGTTAACTGCTGTAACTATTAAAACAACACTAATGATAGTGATAATTCCCGAAAAAGAACAGCTTTAATTTTGGTTAAAAACTGTTACTCTAAGATTCCGTTGCTTTGTAAAATCTAGCTCGAAAGGGTATACCACAAGGTAGGCCCCTGGAGGTATCTGGGCTTGTGGTTGGAGATGCTTATGTCCTTTGTTCCTTTACATATTCACAGTGACTACAGTCTACTTGATGGGGCAAGTCAGCTACCAGAGTTGGTGGATCGAGCGATCGCACTGGGGATGAAAGCGATCGCTCTTACCGATCATGGTGTCATGTATGGAGCCGTTGAACTGATTAAAATCTGCCGTAGTCAAAATATTAAGCCGATTATTGGCAATGAAATGTATATTATTAACGGCGATATTGAGAAACAAGAACGCCGCCCCAAATATCATCAAGTAGTTTTAGCTAAAAATACCAAAGGTTACAAAAATTTAGTCAAATTAACTACAATTTCTCATCTTCAAGGTGTTCAAGGCAAAGGAATTTTTTCACGTCCTTGTATTAATAAAGATTTACTAAAACAATACCATGAAGGCTTGATTGTCACTAGTGCTTGCTTGGGTGGAGAAGTCCCCCAAGCCATTCTCAGTAATAGACCAGATGCCGCCCGGAAAGTTGCCCAATGGTATAAAGAGGTATTTGGTGATGATTATTATCTAGAAATTCAAGATCATGGCTCACAAGAAGACCGAATTGTAAATGTTGAAATTGTCAAAATTGCTAGGGAACTAGGAATTAAAATTATTGCGACTAATGATTCACATTTTATTTCTTGTTTTGACGTTGAAGCCCACGACGCTTTGCTATGTATTCAAACTGGCAAATTAATTATTGAAGATAAGCGGATGCGTTATAGCGGCACAGAGTATCTCAAATCTGGTGAGGAGATGCGGCAGCTATTTCGTGACCATTTACCGGATGATGTGATTGTAGAAGCTGTAGCCACTACTGAAGAAGTCGCCGATAAAGTTGAGCCTTACCATATTATGGGTGAGCCTCAAATTCCTACACCTCCCATTCCTTCGGGTCATACTGCTGACACTTATGCCGAAGATGTTGCGTGGAGTGGACTTTTAGAACGCTTAAATCGCAAATCTCGTCAAGAAGTCGATTCCGTCTATAAAGAAAGATTGGAATACGAACTGAAAATGATTCAGCAGATGGGTTTTTCCAAATACTTTTTAGTTGTATGGGACTACATCAAATTTGCTAGAGATAATAATATTCCTGTGGGACCAGGCCGGGGTTCTGCGGCTGGTTCATTAGTTGCTTATGCAATGCGAATTACTAATATTGACCCTGTTCATCATGGGTTACTATTCGAGCGTTTCTTGAACCCAGAACGTAAATCGATGCCTGATATTGATACGGATTTCTGTATTGAACAACGGGATAAAGTTATTGAATATGTAACTGAGAAATATGGTGCAGATAGAGTTGCCCAAATTATTACTTTTAACCGTCTAACTTCTAAAGCAGTTTTAAAAGATGTCGCCAGAGTGTTGAATATTCCCTATGGGGAAGCTGACAAAATGGCGAAAATGATTCCTGTGGTGCGCGGGAAACCAACGAAACTCAAGGTGATGGTTTCCGATAAAACTCCAGAACCAGAGTTTAAAGAAAAATATGATAAAGAACCCCATGTTCGCCATTGGCTTGATATGGCGATGCGAATTGAAGGAACTAACAAAACTTTTGGTGTTCATGCAGCAGGTGTGGTAATTTCTGCCGATCCACTTGATGAAATTGTGCCGTTACAGAAGAATAATGACGGTTCTGTGATTACCCAGTATTTCATGGAAGACCTGGAATCAATGGGTTTGTTGAAAATGGATTTTCTAGGTTTACGGAACCTAACGCTAATTCAAAAAACTGTAGATTTGATTCAAGAAACGAGAGGATATCGGGTTGATCCCGATGAAATTCCTCGCGATGAAAGAAAAGCCCAAAAGATATTAGCTAAAGGTGAACATAGCAGTTTACCTAAAGATGTACAAAAAACTTATGAATTATTAGAAGCAGGTGAGTTAGAAGGGATATTTCAATTAGAATCTTCTGGAATGCGTCAGATCGTGCGAGATTTGAAGCCTTCTAATATAGAAGATATTTCTTCTATTTTGGCACTTTATCGACCCGGCCCATTAGATGCAGGATTAATTCCTAAATTTATTAACCGCAAACATGGTCGAGAAAAAATTGATTATCAACACCAAATTCTAGAACCAATATTAGACGAAACTTATGGAATTATGGTCTATCAAGAGCAAATCATGAAAATTGCTCAAGATATGGCTGGATATTCATTAGGACAAGCTGACTTGCTGCGTCGGGCGATGGGTAAAAAGAAAGTTTCTGAGATGCAAAAGCAGCGAGAAAAATTCGTTGATGGCGCAGCTAAAAATGGCGTTCAGAAAAAAGTTGCGGATGAGTTATTTGAGCAAATGTTGAAGTTTGCGGAATATTGTTTAAGCTATGATACGGAAATATTAACAGTAGAATATGGATTGTTGCCAATTGGGGAAATTGTAGAAAAACGCATTGAATGTACTGTGTACAGCGTTGATAATAATGGAAATATTTACACGCAACCTGTAGCACAGTGGCACGATCGCGGACAACAAGAGGTGTTTGAATATTGTTTGGAAGATGGTTCAATAATTCGGGCAACAAAAGACCATAAATTTATGACTATTGATGGTCAAATGTTGCCAATTGATGAAATATTTGAACGCGAATTGGACTTGATGCAGGTTGAGGGTTTGCCAGATTGAGAGGAGGGGCAGTGAGAATTGACCATTCTCCGCTTGCTATATGAATGAGAGTTAACAAGACTTTTATACTGGCATTAGGAACTTCCAAATAAAAAATATCCAATTAACTCTTGTGGGGTGGAAACCGCGTAAAATTAAAGAAGATGCGCCAATCATACTAGGGTTTGATGGGTTTTAGTCGAGGGTAATACTCCTTGAGAGTCGCTTCGTAAAAGAGTTATCATACTATCCCGCTAACCAAATTCATTTGTTTACCAACCAGACCGCCAGACCGCCAGACCGCCAGACCGCCAGACCGCCAGACCGCCAGACCGCCAGGGAATAGAATTCCCTGTCTAATAATGCTAGTCCTCTAGAAGAGGACTAGAAAAAACTTGGTTTAATTGTTCACTATTTTCACATAGTCGTCTTCAGACGACTTTAGCTTTCAGACAGGGAATTTCATTCCCTGGCTGTCTGCCTTGGTGAACTGGCTGGCTGATTTTCTGGCTGATTCCTGCTTCCCTGGCTGCCTGGTTGACGGACACTGCTAATATGATAATTTTTTCCAGCAATATGGGAAACATAAATGTATGTAAATAAATACAAAATTTAAAAAATATTATGTCTCTGTGGCGACTTTATTATCATATTGTTTGGGCAACAAAAGAACGCCAACCTCTAATTACCTCCGATAAAGAAACTGAGCTTTATAATTACATCATTGATAAATCCAATAGTTTAAATTGTAGACTCCATGCCATTGGAGGGATTGAAGACCACATACATTTAGTAGTACAGCACTTGCGTCTATTATGAGGTACACTAGATTAAAATATAAATCCTTTTAAATGAAGTCCTACTCTGTCGATCTTCGAGAAAAAATAGTTG
>NZ_JBALDU010000071.1:0-2055 GCF_036917235.1 Nostoc sp. | reverse complement strand
GTGGTTCTTCTCTCACCTTCTGTCAAAAGGGGGTCTGTGTTCAATCAGACCCCCTCTTTTTTCTTTGATTTCGACTATTTAGTCTAAACTCCAGTTATTAGATTTGCGGATGTGCATCTTGTCTATCACAACAAACTAAGGTTAGGTGTAGCTGTAGTTTTAGTTTGGTAAGCCTTTTTGACACCAACCCAGTTACTAGCAATTGGCATTCGCCAACCAGTTCCGAAGGCGCGATCGGTGATTTTCAATCCGGGGGGTGCTTGTCGCCGTTTAAATTCAGCCCGTGCCACCATTTGGATTACTCTATCTACAATTACCGAATCGTGACCGGCTGCAACAATTTGCGCTGCTGATTGGTGGTTGTGAATCAGGCGTTGCAAAATATCGTCCAAAACTTCGTAAGGTGGTAGAGAGTCTTGATCGACTTGTCCTGGTTTGAGTTCGGCGCTGGGTGCTTTAGTCAAGACGTTTTCCGGGATGATTTCATTATTGCGATTTAACCATTGACAAAGTGAATACACACGGGTTTTCGGGACATCTGCAATCACCGCTAACCCGCCATTCATATCACCGTAGAGAGTACAGTAACCAACTGCCATTTCTGACTTGTTACCTGTAGATAAAAGCAGATAGCCAAATTTATTAGCGATCGCCATTAATAAATTACCGCGAATCCGAGATTGGATATTCTCCTCAGCCAGTCCAAACTCAGTACCCGCAAACAAATCATCTAAAGTGTGATCGAAACCTTGCATTAACTCGCCAATTGGTAAAAGATTAGTCTTAATCCCCAAATTTTCGGCTAATGCCAAAGCATCACTGATGGAATGCTCTGAACTGTAAGGGGAAGGCATGAGAACACCGAGGACATTTTCTTTACCAAGTGCAGCAGTTGCGATCGCAGCTACTATTGCCGAGTCAATCCCGCCACTTAAACCCAATACTACTTTAGAAAAGCGACACTTACGAGCATAATCTCGCACTCCTAAAACCAAAGCTTGCCAAATTTCTTCATCTTCTAATTGATATGCAGGTTCTACAGAACCCAACTGAAAATCACGTTGGGTTTCATCAAATTCCACTACTAATAAATCAGTTTCAAAACCACGGGCGCGAGATATAATTTCACCTTGACGATTTAAGGCAAAACTATGACCATCAAAAATTAGGTCATCATTTCCCCCAACCTGATTAGCATAAATCATCGGTTGTTGAAAACGTACTGCACTATGCCTGAGCATGGTTTCTCGAAACTGCTGCTTGCCAGCCGTGTAGGGCGAAGCAGACAAATTTACAATCAAATCTACACCCAAAATTGCTAAGTCAGCAATCGGATTCACTGTATAACTACGTTTGCCCCAAAATTCCTCATCGTTCCATAAATCTTCGCAAATAGTTACGCCAATATCGATATTATCAAGAGTGAAATAATTAGCTTGCAAGCCTTCTTCAAAATAGCGGCGTTCATCAAAAACATCGTAAGTAGGTAAAAGTCGCTTGTGAAAAACTTGCTTAACCTGGCCATTCTCTAACAAAGCTATGCTGTTAAATAAACTTTTACCGCCACTAATATGTGCTTGGATATTCGGTTCAACAGTTCCTACCAACACAGCTAAATTTGCTGGTAAATCCTGAGCCAAGTTTTGTAAAGTGATGCCCATTGCTTCCACAAAACTAGGATTTAGTAATAAATCTCTTGGTGGATAGCCGCACAAAGAAAGTTCTGGTGTCAACAACAAACGCGCCCCGCTAGATGCGGCTCGTTGTGCCGCCTCCAAGATTTTTTGGGCATTTAAAAGCAAATCACCGATAGTAGGATTAATTTGAGCGATCGCAACTTTCATATTATTTGTCATTTGTCATTGGTCATTTGTCAATAGTCATAAGTTACTCAGGACTTTGCAATACGGTTCGGTTAACGTTCTAATATTTTGAAGATCCCCCCAACCCCCCTTAAAAAGCAGGGCTGATTCATTCCACAAGGGCAAGAAGTTTGTCAATATCATTAGAGAGAAATCTTTGAGCAATTGTGATGGAAGGATAACCATTTCGACG
>NZ_JBALDU010000070.1:0-54666 GCF_036917235.1 Nostoc sp. | reverse complement strand
ACCCTCAATGGAGGCGCAGGTAGCGATAGTTTGAGTGCTGGCGGTTCAACAGGTGATAACTCGCTCTCTGGAGGTGATGGCAATGATTCTCTTGACATCTCTGGTAACTCCTACTCCAGCACTGACTCTCGTTCATCTGGCAATAATACCCTAGAAGGTGGTGCAGGTAACGATAGCTTGAGTGCTGGCGGTTCAAAAGGTGATAACCTACTCTCTGGCGGTGATGGCAATGATTCTCTTGACATCTCTGGCGAGTATAACAATTACTACGGCTCCTTCTACGACTCTCGTTCATCTGGCAATAATACCCTAGAAGGTGGTGCAGGTAGCGATCGCTTGAGTGCTGGCGGTTCAACAGGTGATAACCTACTCTCTGGGGGTGATGGTAATGATTCTCTTACAGCCTCTAGTGCTTCTGGTAAGAACATCCTCAAAGGTGGTAATGGCAATGACTATCTCATCGGTGGTAATGGCAATGATAGCCTCTATGGAGGAACTGGTACTGATACCTTTGCTTTCAATAGTTTCAATGAAGGCGTTGATACTATTTATGACTTTAACGCCACTAATGAATTGATTCAGGTATCGGCTGCTGGTTTTGGTGGCGGGTTGTCAACAGCTTCACTTAAGACAAGTCAGTTTACAATCGGAACATCTGCAACGACAAGCAATCAACGATTTGTCTATGACAATATTACAGGTGCGCTGTATTTTGACCTGGATGGCAGTGCAGGTACATTTACTCAGGTAAAATTTGCACAACTATCTGGTGGACTGTCACTAACCGAAAAGAATTTTGTGCTTGTTTAATCGTAATTAGATTTTCTAATCGTTAAGTGACACGGGTTGCGAGGTGCTTTTGTAAGCACCTCGCATTCGATTGCTTTGCAATTACTTCTAGCAGAGAGTAGATGTTGGGTTTTTTCTCAACTTTTGATATGAGTGCGGATGGTTTGCAAGTGTTATTGGCTAAATTTAATTATGTCTGCGTTCGTAATTTGAATCGCCTATAATGATTCTTGCATTGATAACAGATATAAGATATGGCTGTCGCTAGTACAGTTAGGACGTAGACTAGAAAACGTATTGTGTTCCTCAATCAGGACTGACTACCAATGCCAAACCCGTACAGTTACGATTTTCGGCAAAAGGTGATTGAAGCAATTAAATTGAATTTTATTGAAATGCCTACTGTGAATGAATTTTATCGATTTTTCAGATATCACGGTTGACGTAGAAAGTATGCCTAAAACGTCAAATTTAGGTGAATTTTTGCGCCTGAAAACCGCACAAACAGCAAATTGAGAACTGAAGTTACTGAAAAAATAAATTTAGGTAGGTAAAAGTTATGGCAAATATTAACGGCACTAAGGGGAACGATACCCTACAGGGAAGTTACAACGACACCTTGACTGGTGGAGGTGGCAACGATTTTTACTATGATGTTTATACCATCACCGATTTTGGTGGCACAGGTAAAGGCGTAAATCCCTCGGCAGAAGTAATTGCTGAAGTAGACACCCTAATATTTTCAAACTCTTTCTCTGCTGAAAATCTACAGCTTACCCAGAATGGCAACAATCTGGAAATCACCTTCATAGCGGACTATAGTCCCAAAGTCATCCTGCAAAACTTTGCTCTGGAAAACCTGGATAACCTTAGCAAATCTACTGGAGCAACTGTAGACTTGGGCAATATACTGTTTAATAATGATGGGGAAACTAGGATTACAGACACCTTAGATGTTTTCAATGCCAACTCCACCCAAAGCACTATCTTCAACAAGAACACAGTCACCTTCCTTAACGACCTCTCCAATAATGTTAACGGCTTTGACAACTCAGATGATGTCATAAATGGTCAGGGGGGTGATGACCGCATCGACGGCAAAAGTGGCGACGACCTTTTAAGGGGTGGTACAGGGAACAATACTCTCATTGGTGGTGTGGGCAATGATATCTTGAATGTTGACTCTTCAACAGGCGATAACATCCTCAATGGTGACACTGGTGATGATATCTTGAATGTTGATTTTTCAACAGGCAATAACATCCTCAATGGTGACGCTGGTGACGATAGAGTAAGTGCTGGGGCTTCAAAAGGCAATAACTTCCTCACTGGGAGCGATGGCAATGATTATCTTGACACGTCCTACGTTTCTACTAACTTCGGATACAGCTTTATTGGCTCTTCAGGCAATAACACCCTCAACGGTGGTGCTGGTAACGATACTTTGCGTGCTGACTCTCCAGAAGGCAATAACTTACTTTTTGGGGATGATGGCAATGATTATCTCTCCACGTCTGGCTTTAATCCTTATAGACCGTACTTTAGTTTTAACTCTTCAGGCAATCACACCCTCAACGGTGGTGCTGGTGACGATACTTTGCGTGCTGAGTTTTCAACAGGCAATAACTTGCTCTCTGGGGACGATGGCAATGATTCTCTTGATATCTCTGGCGATTTCGTCCTGTTCGGCACTAGTGCAGGGAATTTTTACCCCTCTTCAGGTAATAACACCCTCAACGGTGGTGCTGGTGACGATACTTTGCGTGCTCGGTATTCAACAGGCAATAACTTATTTTCTGGGGGCAATGGCAATGATTCCTTCTATCTAACCAGCTTATCCTTAGATACTGCCACCTCCTCTTTAGTGACTCAAACTGTATATGGGGATGAGGGTCAGGATTTGTTATACGTCGATTACAGCTTGGCTACTTTGACTAAATCTACGAATAGAATCTTGACAAGAGGTGACGATTTGTCATCCGTCGATTACACCTTATCTACAGAAGGGATAATTTCGACTTTCAATCCTACTACCAACATTGGAGAAATTACAGCGGGCACATATCGGGTTAGCTACAAGGATATCGAAGGATTAAATATCTCAGGTACTATCTACGATGACAACATTATGGGGAGCAATGGGAATGATACGCTCTCTTGGGGCAATGGTGGCAAAGATACCATCGATGGGGGTCAGGGTGACGATGTGTTGTCTGTTGATTACAAAGATAGCAATACCCTTGGGGGTATCACAACGACTTTCAATGGCGCTACCAACATTGGAGAAATTACAGCAGGCACGAATCCGGTTAGCTACAAAAATATTGAACGATTAAATATTTTTGGTACAACTGATAATGACAACATTGTTGGGAACAGTGGGAACGATACGCTCTCTGGGGGCAATGGTGGCAAAGATACCATCGATGGAGGAGCCGGTGACGATGTGTTGTCCGTCAATTACAACAATGTGAATACAAAGGCGATAATAACGACTTTTGATGCTACTACAAATATTGGAGCAATTACGGCGGGCACTAATCGGGTTGACTACAAGAATATCGAACGATTAAATATTTTTGGTACAGCCTATGATGACAACATCGTAGGAAACAATGGGAACGATACGCTCTTTGGAGGTGGGGGCTATGATGGTAAAGACACCCTAATCGGCGGTGTAGGTGATGATATCCTGACAGGCGGGGATGGTAACGACACCCTAAACGGCGATGTAGGTGATGATATCCTGACAGGCGGGGATGGTAACAACACCCTAACTGGTGGTGCTGGCAATGATAAATTTGTTTCCAACTTGGGCTACGGTAACAATATTATCACCGATTTCGGTGGCGTAGGTAAAGGTTCAAATCCTTCAGCAACGGTGGTTGCCTCCTTAGACACTTTGCAATTTACTGGTAGTCTTTTCACTGCTCAAAATCTGCAATTAACTCAAAATGGTAACAATTTAGAAATTACCTTTGAAGGTTTTGCTGGTAGCAACAAAGTCATTGTGCAAAACTTCAAATTAGAAAACTTAGATAATCTGCCAGCAACTTCTTCACGACCAGCTATTAGCAATATCCTGTTTGATGGACAAACCAGTACCGTTGACAGTTTTGATGTGTTTGATGCTAATTCCACTCAAACTAGCTTGTTCAACAGGAACACTGTTACCTTCCTCAATGACCTCAACAATAACATTACGGGTTTTGACAACTCCAATGATGTCATTAATGGTCAGCGGGGTGACGATATCATCGACGGCAAAAGTGGTAATGACCTGCTCAGAGGTGGTGCAGGAAATGATATTCTCATTGGCGGCGTGGGAAATGATACTCTCGTTAACCGTGTAGGCAATGATACTCTTGAGGGTGGAACTGGTGACGATAGCTTGAATGCTAGCGGTTCAACAGACAATAACCTGCTCTCTGGAAGCGATGGCAATGATTCTCTTGATATCTCTGGCAACTCCAAGTATGCTACCAACTTTTTCGACTACTCCTACGACTCTCGCTCCTTGGGAAATAACACCCTAGAAGGTGGTACTGGTGACGATAGCTTGAATGCTGGCGGTTCAAAAGGTAATAATCTCCTCTCTGGGGGCGATGGCAATGATTTTCTCTCCGTTTTTGGCTACAGCGACAGTTACAACGCCATTAACTCTCGCTCAGAGGGCAATAACACCCTAGAAGGTGGTGCAGGTAACGATAGATTGAATGCTGGCGGTTCAAAAGGCAATAACCTGCTCTCTGGGGGTGATGGCAATGATGAGCTTGACATCTCTGGTAGCTCTGCTAGCGACTACGAATCTAGTTCGTCTGGTAATAACACCCTCAACGGAGGCACAGGTGACGATAGCTTAAGGGCTGATTATTCAACAGGTGATAACCTGCTCTCTGGGGGCGATGGCAATGATACTTTTACAGTGTATGGCGCCTTTGGTAAGAATATCCTCATAGGTGGTGATGGTAATGATACTTTTACAGCGTATGGCGCCTCTGGTAAGAATATTCTCACAGGTGGCAATGGTAATGATAGCTTCTATGGAGGAACTGGTACTGATACCTTTGTTTTCAATAGTTTCAATGAAGGTGTTGATACTATTTATGACTTCAATGCCACTAATGAACTGATTCAGGTATCGGCTGCTGGTTTTGGTGGCGGGTTGTCAACAGGTTCACTTAAGACAAGTCAGTTTACCATCGGAACATCTGCAACAACAAGCAATCAACGATTTATCTGTGACAATATTACAGGTGCGCTGTATTTTGACCAAGATGGCAGTGCAAGTACATTTACTCAGGTAAAATTTGCACAATTATCTGGTGGTGTAACACTAACTGAAAAGAACTTTGTAGTAGTTTAATCGTAATTAGCATTCTCTGCTCGTTGAGCAATTGAATGCAATTACTTTAGACATCTCCAGAAATTAATGATAAGTCTTTAGCCGGACACGATATGAATACCGTTATGAGTAGGCTAGCAAAACCGCAGGCATCGTAACTCATTAGCTTAAAGTAATAACAACAACTTTTTGCGGAATTGCGATCGCAAGACGATGAATGCTCTAATCAATTTACTACTTTTTTTGCTGCCGATTCTGAGTAGCTTTTGGATTGCCCAAACTTTCAACCCTCTATCGTCTTATCAGTCTCTCCAAGCTGTAGATGGTGCAGCTTTATATAAAAAACAATTAACGAATGGTAATGAAGCATATTTACAAGTTATTAATCTTCGTAAAATGCACATAGACCAAATTACCGGAGAGGTAGATAATATGGGTCTAAAAGAAGGTAAATATTATCAAGGAGAAGGTGGACATTACAGCCCTTTTTTCCAAAATAAGTTGTTTTCTGAAGTGACAGACGAATATCAAAAACTTTACGCAAACAACGTTTTTTCGATGATTAATTGTTCTTTTTTTGAACAATACCAATCTAGTACTCAATTATCCTTTCCGATTAAACTCAATGGTGTAGTCATCACTGGTGGCACTAGCCCCTATGGCCCAATCAAGGAACCAAAAGATAAATATTATCGTAATATTCGCCTCAAGACTTTAGTCTGGGATGATAAGCAGGCATATATTACCGATTACAACCAAGCTAGTGGTGCGCCTCTTAACCAAAAAGCAGTCAAGAATGCGATCGTCACTTACCGATATAGCGATCATCCGGCGAAAGTATTAGCTCAAAATCAAGCGAATAAGTATCAAGTCATCGGTACTCTGAACAAAGATGGTGTTAAAGGTGACGAGTTGTTGTTGATTATGACGGTGAACCAAGCAACTCTGGATGAGGCAGCCGATTTATTACGTAAATTAGGAGTCAAAGGCGATATCATTACCGTTGACGGCGGTAAATCAACTTATTTGTTCAATTCCCAGAAGGGAAACATTATTGTTCCTCAACTGTCTAATCTGCAAGAAAATCCTACTTTCCGACACTTACCTCATTATCTGGGATTCCGTAAGAAAAGCAAAAATCAGGTTGCGCCAAAAATCTCGATCGATCAGCCAGTTGGGAAAGTACTTCCAAAGAAGGATCAACCTTTTTTAATATTGTGGCGGGATAATTTTGACGGCGATGTCTCGATTAAGTTGTACGATGGGAACAAACTTATCCAAAACATTTCTTCCCGTACTGCTAGCGATGGAGTTTATGAGTGGAAACCACGTATTTCCGTAAAAGAAGGCTACTTTATTCGTATTTCTAGCTGGAAAAACCGGAATATTTTCCGACAGTTGCAATTGTAGCAGAATGGGAAAATGAAATGGATAACTAGCTAAACGCAAACCTCTCAACAAGGTTGACGGTGTGGCCGCGATCGCAATTGTTATAGTTTCTCACAGTAAACAACTAGCTTTGGGTGTGCGGGAACTCGCCGCGCAAATGGTTCAAGGCCAAGTTTCCATTGCTGTTGCAGCAGGTATTGAAGATTCGGAAAATCCATTGGGTACAGATCCAATTCAGGTTTATGAGGCGATCGCTTCTGTTTTTTCTGATGATGGTGTCTTGGTGTTAATGGATTTGGGTAGTGCTTTGCTGAGTGCCGAAATGGCAATAGAGTTTCTGCCAGAAGCACAGCAGCAGAAAGTGTATTTGTGTGAAGCACCTCTAGTAGAAGGTGCGATCGCTGCTGTGGTGGCGGCGGCGGCTGGTAGAGATATTCATCAAGTTATGGCGGAAGCACGCGGGGCACTCCTCGCAAAAGCAACTCAATTGGGTGTAGTTAGTAGGCCGTTGTCAGTTGTCAGCCCAATAACAACCAATACAGAATCGCCAACGCGAGAAATCCGGCTGATTGTGAGCAATCGTTTGGGATTACACGCCCGTCCCGCAGCCCAGTTTGTGGCCACCGCAGCCCGGTTCCAATCCCAAATTATGGTGCGGAATTTAACGAGAAATACTGAGCTAGTTAGGGGTGACAGTATTAACCAAGTTACAACTTTAGGGGTGCGTCAAGGACACGAACTGCTGATTACTGCCACTGGTTCTGATGCAGATGAGGCGCTGGCAGCATTACAGGGATTATTTGCCAATAACTTTGGTGAAGATAATGTTGTTTTGAGTTTTCCACTACCATTTCACCATGAAGTTACTCCAGCAACTCACGGCGAACTTTCGGGGATTGCAGCTTCTCCAGGAGTAGCGATCGCACCCGTTGTTCACTATCAACCCACTCACATCGCTATTACGCAATACCATGTAGACAATGCTGATGCTGAGTGGCAAAGATTACAATCGGCAATTCACACTGCCAGACAAGAAATTCAAGCAGTTTTCTCACAAGCATCTCTGCAAATTGGTGACGCTGAAGCCGCCATTTTCGATGCCCAACTATTATTTTTAGAAGATCCAGTACTGTTGTCAGCGGCTCATCAACGTATTTTAGACCACTATATAAATGCTGAAGCGGCTTGGCAAGCTGTAGTCGATGAAGTAGCGACTTCCTACCGCACACTTGAGGATTCTTATCTGCAAGAACGAGTTGACGATGTTGTGGATGTTGGGCAAAGGGTGCTGCGATTACTCGCTGGAAATGCCCCAGCTAACTTGCATCTTGAGGAACCAGCGATTTTGGTGGCGACTGATTTAAGCCCCTCAGATACGGCTGGATTAGATCCGACAAAGGTGTTGGGTATTTGTACAACTTCTGGTAGCGCCACCTCCCACAGTGCAATTATCGCCCGGACATTGGGTATTCCCGCAGTTTTGGGAGTCGATGCCCAGGTATTGCACTTGGCTGATGGTACAATGATGGCACTTGATGGTGAAAGTGGCAGAGCTTGGGTAGAACCAGAATCACATATTTTAGATTTATTGGCAGCAAAACAAGAAGCTTGGCAAACTGCCCAACAAGAAGCACAAGCTACGGCACACCAGCCAGCGATTACTCGTGATGGACGGCAAGTTAGCGTTTTCGCCAATATTGGTAGTATCAGTGATGTGCAAGTGGCTGTGGCTAGCGGTGCAGAAGGCGTGGGGCTACTCCGCACTGAGTTTCTGTATTTAGACCGGACAAGCGCTCCCACTGAAGAAGAACAATTAGCAGTGTATCAGGCGATCGCTCAAGTTTTAGATAATCGTCCGCTAATTATTCGTACCTTAGATGTCGGTGGTGATAAGCCGCTTCCCTATATCAGAGTTGGGTTTCCCGAAGCTAACCCTTTTTTGGGCTGGCGGGGAATTCGTTTCTGTTTGGATCGTCCAGAACTCTTCAAAACTCAGTTACGGGCAATTTTGAGAGCCAGTGTAGGACACCAAATTAAGATCATGTTGCCGATGATTGCTAGTGTAACTGAAGTACGTGCAGCGAAGGTAATTTTGGCTGAAGTGCAAGCTGAATTAAATCAAGCTGGTATTTCCTTTGATGCCGCGATGAAAGTCGGAATTATGGTGGAGGTTCCGTCAGCAGTTGCGATCGCAGATCAATTAGCTGCTGAAGTAGACTTCTTTAGTATAGGGACTAACGACCTGAGTCAATATGTCATGGCTAGCGATCGCACTAACCCACGCGTGGCACATTTGGTTGATGCGCTACATCCAGCCGTCTTGCGAATGGTGCAGCAAACTATCCAAGCGGCTCATGCGGCGGGGATTTCGGTAGGATTATGTGGAGAATTGGCAGCAGATACTTTAGCAACACCAATTTTATTAGGTTTAGGGCTGGATGAATTGAGCGTGAATCCTCAAAGTATACCTGGAGTGAAACAGGCGATCGCTCGGTTGAGTATAGTTGAAAGTGAAGCGATCGCAGCATCAGCATTGCAACAAGATTCCGCACTTGATGTCAGAGAACTAATGTCAACTTCAGTTACTCACTCTGCATGAAATACCTACATCGTACTGAAATCAGTGTAAACTGCTAGACTGCTCATCATCGGGAATCTTTGTGTCAGAAATATGCTTTAATCCCCAAGCAGTCATCACTTTTAGTACACAGCGCAGACTTTTTCCTCGTTCTGTTAATTGATAGTTCATTCGGCGAGGATGGTTGCTGTATGGCTGTTTCTCCACCAAGCCCATCTCTTCAAGAGACTTAAGGCGATTTGCCAGAATATTGCTTGAAATTCCTTCAGGGGATTCTAAAAACTCTTCAAAACGTTGTTTTCCAAAAAACATCATGTCTCGAATAACCAGAAGTGTCCAACGATCGCCGATTAAATCAAGCGAACAAGCGATTGGACAGGGTGAACGGCGAGATTTGGTCATTGGAAAAACTAGATTTGCACGTTACTTGCATTTTACAAGTAATATCAATTATATTAAATTGCAAACTGCAAGTTAAAAATTGAGTGAGGTGATCGTGGCTCAAGTTGCACCAACTGCTAGAACTGGGCAAAACTTTGCTGTGGCTGATTTGGGACTATTTTCTGAATTACGACAGTTTCTTTTTGAGACTCCAGAAGCTCCTATGAAGCTAGAGGGAAAGGTATTTTTGAAGCAGATTCTTAATCTCTCAAGCGCCGAAATTTCGTTTAACAACCTTCCCCCTAAGACATCCCTGCCTTTTTCTCACAAGCATCGTTTAAATGAGGAAATTTATATCTTTGTTCAGGGGAAAGGAGAGTTTCAGGTCGATGGTTGTGTGTTTGCTGTAGGTGAAGGAACCGTTGTGCGAGTAGATCCTGAGGGAGAACGCTGTATGCGAAATACTTCAGATGCTGAGGATTTGTGCTGGATTGTGATTCAGTCACGAGTAGGTTCTTACCCAGACCATACCATTCAAGATGGCTTTGGCGTTCAGAAGCGAGTTACTTGGGTTAGCAAGCAGCAGATTTAATCTGAAGCGATCGCGGCATAACAAGCAATACCCTTTTGAATTTCCTGTTGCAAGCTTTTTAGTTTCAGTTGGTTTAGCTCCTTTTTAAGCTGTTCCAATCGATTAAGCATCTGTTGGAAATTACGGGCATCTTGAACCACCACTACCGCTTCCCCTTTCATTTAACTGATAACTGTTAAAATCTGATTCCCAGTTGCCCGTTAAAGCCACGAATAGTATTGTAACCAGCGCCAACAAAAACGTTATTAGTAGCACCTACCTGAACGCCACCTGAAACTGCAACACCTTTATCCTCTGAATAAAGTCCAATTCCTACATAAGGTGAAATTACAGGCAAATTGATAAATTTTAAAACATCTACTCCCGTAGCACCATCAGCGCCAGTTCCCACTTCAACCCCGAAATTCAAAGCCCTAGCTCCGACAGCATAAGTTACATCACCATCTTTTCCACCGACTGAAACCCAAGGTTGCGGTATCAGTTGAGCCGATGCTTGACTTGGGGCAAACAAAGTTAACAAACCTATAGATGTAATTAATGTTTTAGCAATAATCGCTATTTTCATGGTGTTCTCCGATTAATTGTTTTTACGACTGATACCAATTCTTTATGAAGACGCATATAAAGAACCCCAGTGCCGTAACATCTCCTTTTGGTAATACCATTTGCAAAAAAATCTACAGATGCAAAGCTGGAAATCTAGATTAAATCTAACCCCTCTTAATTACGAATTACTAATTACGTAGCTTACTTCTTACCTTTGGCAAGTATTGCGAATTACAAATTGGTATTATTATCTCAACAATTTGCTCTCCTTCGTGGGGAGCAAATAAAACAATTTGAGTATTGGGAATTTGGAGGGGGTTGCAGAGTGGCTGATGAACGCATAGTCAATACACAACAGATTTATCCAAAGGATTTTTCCTGGGGACTATGGCCTGTTGTGCCACTCTACCCCTATGGTAGGCGGCAGACAATTCGTCAAGAAGTGCTTAAAGACACAATCTGGAATTTTGACCAGATTCAAGGCATTTTCTATGTTGTTGTACCAATTCGGATGACTGTTGTAAAGTTGGAAACCGGGGGGCTTCTTGTTTATGCGCCTGTTGCACCAACCCCAGAGTGTATCAGACTTGTAAATGAGTTGGTGGCGAAATATGGCAACGTTAAATACATCATTCTGCCAACTATCTCTGGTATAGAACACAAGGTCTTTGTTGGCCCCTTCGCTAGATATTTTGCGACTGCACAGGTGTTTGTGGCTCCCCATCAGTGGAGTTTCCCGCTAAATCTTCCCCTTAGTTGGCTTGGCTTACCTCCAAAACGAACTCAAGTACTTCCAGAAGATAGCAGCAAAACACCCTTTGCTGACGAGTTTGATTATGCAATGCTCGGCCCCATCGGTCTCGGCCCTGGTAGGTTTGCGGAAGTTGCTTTTTTCCACAAGCGATCGCATACTCTTTTAGTAACAGATTCTGTGCTTTCGATCCCAGAAGATCCACCTGCGATCGCTCTATTAGATTCATATCCTTTATTATTCCATGCCAAGGATTATGCTTCTGATATTGTTGTAGATAGTCAGGCAAATCGCCGTAAGGGTTGGCAGCGTATCTGTCTGTTTGCTTTATACTTTCAACCAAAGGCATTAGATATACGCCGATGGAGTCAGGTGTTACAAGATTCCTTGAAAGCCCCAGAACGCTCAAGGAAAGCTTATTTTGGATTGTATCCCTTTAAATGGCAGTCAGATTGGCAGCGATCGTTTAATGCCCTGCGAGGCAATGGGCGTTTGTTTGTCGCACCAATTTTACAGACGCTAATTCTCAACCGCGCACCGAAGGAAACCATTGAGTGGGCTGATAAAGTTGCAAGTTGGGACTTCCAGTCGATTATTTCTTGCCACTTTGATTCACCCATTAAAGCCGAACCGCATCAGTTTCGCCAAGCTTTCTCTTTTTTGGAAAAGCAGCCTGCTGTCAGTGGGAATTTGTTCGGCAGTAGCAGCTATCCTTTACCAGAGGAGGATTTTAAAACACTTAGGGAAATCGATGCGGGTTTAAATAAGTTTGGGATTGTGCCAGCAGCGAAGGAGAAGGTGTAGGAAAACGGCTTATCTCAAAGCCATCGACTCACTCAAAGCAGACAAAACTTATTCCCTGTCTGAAGATTTTGTGAAGCGATCTATTGAGATCGCTATAATTTTCATGCCTTGCAAAAAAAGTCCAATAACGTTGAGCAGAAAAATTGTTGCAGACTCGTAGTAGTATCAAAATCAGTCTTGATATCAATTTTTATACAAGGTCAAAAAATTGGAGTCGGATCAATGTCTATATTTACCGTCACGAATACTAAGAATAGTGGTGCAGGTTCCCTGCGGCAGGCAATTCTAGATGCCAACACCCTAACAGGAAAAGACATTATCAATTTTAGTGGACTGTTTACTGATGGGCTAGCTCATACCATCAGTCTGACTGGTAGTGGTCTGAGTATTACAGATGACCTTATCATTCAAGGCAGATGTTCAAGCTTACTAACTATTAAAGATGATAGTGCTGACCGTGTTTTTGACATTGGCAAAGGTGTAACATCTACAATCAACGGGCTGACTATTACCAATAGCTACAAAAACGTCGGAGGAGGTGGTGCTATCTCCAATGAAGGCGTACTTACCTTGAGCAATAGCATCATCACTGGCAATACAGCAAAGGGCGACACAAGAAACATCAACGGCGGATACCTCCTCGGACAGGGCGGCGGTATTTACAACACTGCTAGCCTGACGGTAAACAACAGCACCATCACTGGCAACATAGCAGAGCATGGCGGTGGTGGCATCGAAAGCACTGGCAGCCTGACAGTGAACCACAGCATCATCACTGACAACACTGCATCTGATAGTGGCGGCGGTATCGAAAGTAGCTATAGCAATAGCAATGCTACTATAACAACAACCGTGAATGACAGCACCATCGCTAACAACACAGTAAGTACTGGCGTGGGCGGCGGCATTTACAACGTTGGTAGCCTGACCGTAAACCACAGCACCATCACTGACAACACTGCAAGTAGTGACAACGGCGGAAACGGTGGCTACTATGGCAGTGGCGGCGGTATTTATAATGCTGGCAGCCTGACCGTGAACCACAGTACGATCGCTGACAATACTGCAAGTAGCAGTGGCGGCGGCATCGAAAGCGGCTATGGCAATGCCACTATAACAACAGTGAACTACAGCATCATTAGTGGCAACACAGCAGATAATGGCAGTGGCGGCGGCATCTACATCGATATCTCCTCGGATGTTACCCTAACTCTATCAGTGAGTAACAGCAGTATTAGTGACAACTCAGCAACTTTTATCGGCGGCGGCGTCTATATTGGCGGCTACAGCTCACTCCTTGACACTATAAATATAACTGTGAGTAATAGCATCATTAGTGGTAACTCAGCACTCCAAGGCGGCGGTGGGATCTATGATGGTATCCCTGGCAATGGTATATATGATACTACCGGAGCTATCATAGATTTCCCCGGCTTAACCCATCGCGCTATAACTATAACTAATAGCATCATTAGTGGCAATTCGGCACTCAAAGGTAGCGGTGGTGGTATTTGTAATTATTCTCAAGGGGATAATGGTTCTAATTCTACCTCCAGCACTATAACCGTGAGTAATAGCATCATCAGTGGCAACACAGCAGAGTACGGCGGTGGAATCTATAATCTGGGTATTATAACCCTGAACAATAGCACCATTAGTGACAACACAGCACTCGAAGACGGCGGCGGTATATACAACGGAGGCTTTACATATCCCGGCTATAGATCGCCTGATACTGTAGCTTATGGCAACTTGACGGCGATCGCTAGCACTATCAGTGACAATTCTGCATCAACTGGAGGCGGCATCTACAATAATGGCACTCTCTCGCTGAGTTACAGCACTATCAGTGATAACGATGCCAAAGACTACGGTGGCGGTATTTACAACTCTAGCTTTAACGAGTTTGGCATCTCCTACCCTAGCTTTAACGAGTCCAGCACCAGCAGGTACAATACATTAGGTATTGTTACTGTGAGTTATAGCAGTATTCGTGACAATACGGCAGGTACAGGCGGCGGTGGCATCTACAATGATGCCGACCAAGACTTTGGCAAGGTGGTGGAATTTACTAAAGGCACTGCTTTGACAGCTAATATTACATACGATGGCTTAGGGATCGTTAATGTGGGTTATAGCAGTATAACTGGCAATCAAGCACACTTTGGCGGTGGCATCTATAATAATGCCAACTTGACGGTGGGCAACAGCATTATCAGGCACAATAAAGCTTTCGGGATCGAACTCAGTTCTAGTGCAGAACAGCCTGGCAAGGGTGGCGGCATTTACAACTCTAACTCTAAATCTGAGAGTGCCACAGTCAAGTACAGCATCATCGCTTGTAATTTTGACACCCAACAAAAAGATTCAAATAAGCCTATCAAGCCTGATAATGTGGTAGGTAAATTCATCACCAAAGGCGATTATAACTGGATTGGCAAGCACGCTAGTAGCTGAAGTATAGGGTTATACAAGGCTACGATTAATGTTTGATTCCCTTAAAGCGTTCTTGCGCCGCTTTAAATGCTTCTTGCATCACTAACTGAATTTTTTGAGGATCGGGTTTCTTGCCTCCCATTAGCTCGCCAAAGTAAACACAGGCAGCTTCGCCTAGTGCCCAAGTATAGGCGGCTGCCCAAGAGGCTGCGATCGCACTCCCAATACCTGGTATAAATTTAATTAACTCCCGTGCAATTGCCTGTGCTAAAAAACCACCTGCGATCGCACTCACAACGCCTCCCGCCTGAGATGGAGTAACTGTCTGTCCATATAATTTACCCAACAGACCCACCATTGATACTTGCAAGGCAGTGAGTACGGGCATTGTCGCAAATGGCAAAGGTACAGCAGCCAGAGTTGCAGACATAATCGCAAATGGCAAAATATAACGGCGGGCAGCATCTCGGTAAAGGTTGCCAATTTGCTTCCCAACTTCTTCTCGATCTAATAGCTGATAAATCGCTTGGGCTTCTGCTTGTGGGAGGAGTTCTGCTAAGGAATCTCGCAGTGCTTCTAAGCCATAAAATACTTGAGTGTAGCCATCTTCTTCTAAGGTAAAGTCAATGAGTACAGAGCGATCTGTTATTCCGGCAAAGGCTTGTTGCATTGCGGCAAATGCGCGGTTGACTTCCTCATAATCTGGCGGATAAGTGGGATGATCGACGGTATTGCCAGGATAAACCTCGTGCAAGCAGGTAACTACCAGCAGACAGGGAATGTCTGGATACTTCTGGCGCAACTGTTGAGCAATTTGTCGTAGGGTGTCAGTTGCAAAATCATTGATTTTAACGGTCAAAAGGAGAATTCTGGCGGAACGAGTTTCCTGTTGTAAATCGCCAACTAACTCCTGAATAATTGTTTGAGTATCTTGTTTGACATCGCCCAGTCCCACCGTATCCGTAAAAATCAGTAGCGGCAGGTCATTGGATGGATAGGCATAGCGTTGGGTGTGTTGTGTATGTGGGCGAAATCCTTGACCGATAATCTCAGGAGAAACTCCTGTCAATCCTCTGACAATGGAACTTTTTCCGGCTTGGGGTTTCCCAATTAGAAGGGCTTCTGTGGTTGGCAGTTCAGCTCGGATTTTCTCTAAAATCTCTGCAATCTGAGTATCACTCACACTAAACCATTCCACAACTGTCTGTGCCACTTGTTCTACGGGTAGAAGTTGGGTTAGACGTGTTGTTGCTTTGTTCCACACACCACCAATCTGATTTGTCCAGGAATTATCAACCGACTTGGTAATCGTTTTGTCGGTCGGTTCGCTCAATTGCTGAGAATCAGTTGATGGTAAGTCAGCATCACGTTGCTCAGTCATTTTCATCCAAATCTAGAAGACCCTTTTTGTCATCTTATAGCGATTTTCAAAGGGATAACTAGTACCTTTAGTAGTGTTCCTGGGCATGGGCGATCGCGTTTTTTGATTACCTTACTAAATAAAGGTGAGAAAAAAACACTGGCTCTTCGCCGTATTTCTATGTTTAAAATCACACAGAAGCTCCGAAGTATTTGTTATGACAGATCATCAATTATGAGTGAGATGTCATCCTATGTTTGGCTTGCTTTGCCTAATTAACATAACTTCGTTTATTGCCTTTGGAGTTGGGTTGATTAGCCCAAAACTGGTGCGACTCACTCGTTTCTGGAGGTAGCGGTAGCTCACACTCCTATACAGTCCGTCGCCGTAGAAAAAGGTAGTACCAGCAAATTATTGTTTCGGCTAACAATGCGATTGGTCTTTCAAGACGCGATAAATCGCGTCTCTACAATCTGGCTGGGTTTTGTTGCTCATTCTGAACTGTATTGTCGCAAAATTCGCCCACCCTGCGGGATCTTGCTACATCCCCCAACCCCTTCTCCCAATATTGAGAGAAGGGGAGCGAATTTCAAAGTCCCTCTCCCAAGCTTGGGAGAGGGATTTAGGGTGAGGGCAAGGGATTCATGCAAAAAGTCTATTACTTCAAAAACGGATCTAGTATCAGCTTGGCTCAATCAAATCAGCGATCGCTTGCACCAATACATCTGGATCTACTGGTTTGGAAATATGCATTTGAAATCCTGCGGCTAATGCTTGCTGTTGATTCATTTCCCCTGCATAGGCTGTCAGTGCGATCGCTGGTACGTTTCCTCCTTGTTGAGGCGATCGCGATCGCACTTCACGCATCAGCATATAACCATCAGTTTTTGGCATTCCAATATCGCTAATTAAAACATCTGGTATCGACTCAGATAGTGCTTGTAATGCTTCTTGTGCTGATGATACGGCAGTTACTTGTACGCCGTAGTCTTGCAATATAAAGGTAATTAAATCGCGGATATCTGGTTCATCGTCCACTACCAAAACTTGAGTGTCTGCAAGCAGCGAGGATTCCGGCTCAAAATATGAAGACTGATTCTCTTCACCCCGAACTTGTTCGCTTCTAACCAAAAGCGGTAACTCGAGACTGAAGGTTGCACCCAGTTCTTCTCCAAGGCTTTCGGCTTGAACATTTCCCCCATGCATTTCTACAACCTTACGCACGATCGCTAGTCCTAAACCTAGCCCACCAAACGTCCGTGTAGTTGTGCCATCAGCTTGGCGAAAGTAATCGAACACATAAGGCAAAAAGTCTAGGCTAATTCCCTTACCTGTATCGCTAATTTGAATTTGAGCCTGACTATCAGCTTCCATGAGTCGAATTTCTACCCGTCCGCCTGTTGGTGTAAATTTTACCGCATTAGAAAGCAAGTTCCACACAACTTGTTGCAGCCGATTTGGGTCGCCCATCACTTGTCCCAAATTGGTGTCAAATACGGTCTTAATTTGAATTGACTTGGCTTGTGCTGCTAGTTGTACTGTTTCTAGTGCTGCTTCAACTACCATTACCAAGCTGACTGGACAGATATTCAAGTTTAATTTTCCTTGGAGGATGCGCGACACATCCAACAAATCTTCAATTAGCTGGGTTTGTAACTTCGCATTGCGTTCAATGGTTTCTAAGGCGTGATGAGTAGTTTTTTCATCAAACTTGCGAGTCCGCAGCATTTTCGACCATCCCAGAATAGAGTTGAGTGGGGTTCGCAGTTCGTGAGAGAGAACCGCCAGAAATTCATCTTTAATTTTGTTGGCGATTTCTGCTTGTTGTCGTGCTGCCTTTTCGCAGTCGAGTAGGCGATCGCATTCTTGTTCAGCCAATTTACGTTCGGTAATATCTAGTACAAAAGCAACACCGTTGTCTTGGGAGTCATTTAACAAAGCTATCCCCAAAACAATTGGTACTCGCTTACCGTTGCGGTGGATATATTCTTTCTCATAAATTTTGGAAACTCCAGTGGTTTGCACCTCCAAAAGGGCGCGATCGTCTGAATCCTGATGCTCAACAGGAGTAAGTTCTCTCCAATTAATTCTGCCTAAAGTGGCAAATTCATCACGAGTGTAGCCAACTAGTTGAAGAAAGGCATCATTGGCATCAATCACAAAACCATGCACATTCCAAAAAGCGACCCCAATTAGGTTAGATTCAAACAAACGCCGAAATCGTGCTTCACTTTCGCGTAAAGTCTTTTCTGCCCGTTTGTGTTCGGTAATATCGCGAGAAACAGCGATTACGCCTTCAATAGTTTGGTCAACATTCCGTAATGGTGTGAGAATATATTCATAATAATGTACGCCATCACGAGTAACATATCTACACTCATCTTTAAGCGGCTGACCAGTTTTCATCACAGCTTCTCGTTGATTATCTACCTGCGTCATTAGGTCTGCGGGTAAATCCAGTTCTGGCAAACTTTTGCCGATAATATCTTGGGGATTTAAACCTAGTATAGTTGCTCCATCACAGCTGACATACTGATAACAACCTTGGCGATTAAAAATATAAATATGATCGACTGAGGCGGTGAGAATGGCATTTAAAATATTTGCCTGTTCTTGGACTTGTGTCGTGAGTTCGCGAGTACTTTCTACTGCTTGCTTACACACAGTAGTTTCCATACAAACGCCGAGCATTCGCACCGCTTGCCCTTGAGCGTTATAGATAAATTTTCCGTTGGCAGAAATCCAATGTGTACTTTGGTCTGAGCGAACTATACGAAATTCATCATTGTAGTCAGTCTTTTGTGCCAAAGCGTGAGCGATAGCTTGCATTACAGATTGGCTATCTTCAGGATGAACGAACTTTTGAAACGTCTCATAAGGGCTATCAAAACTACTTGGAAGTAGACCAAAAAGTAGTTCATAATTTTCCGACCAGATGACTTGATTGGTAACAATATTCCAATCCCACAAACCCATCTGAGATACATCTAGAGTTAGCCTCAGCCGTTCTTCACTCTCTCTGAGAAGTACTTCTAACTGCTGACGCGCCGCACTTTCTTGTTGGAGTTGCTCTAAAATTACTGCTACCTCTGTTGGCAGATTGAGATGTACAGATGTTTCCTTAACTTCAATCTGAGGATTTTCTGCTTCTACTGGCAGCTTTCTTTTTAGTTCTGTTAATTGTTCCTCAAGTGCTGCTTGCCTTTGTTGATAAAATCTCTCTGATTGCTCTAACTCAGCTATCCGCTGCTGCAAAACTGCTAATTCATCAGTGAGTTGAAAGTTAATTTTATTAACATTTTGCTTTTGCATATTGTACACCGCTAACATTTCACAATATCGACTTGAAGAGTAGGTATCCCCTAGTTTGATCTATTATTTTTTCAACTATCAAATGTAATCTATCAAAGGTTACATAAAAGTCAAAAAATAATAACACTAATCATTTTGCTGATTTAATATATGCTTTATTAAGCAAAACAGTTTAGTAATTTCAGCCAAAAGGTATATATAAGTTTCGATGAATGTAGGGTAAGCACTGCCAAAAACATCAAAATTGAGCTTTGTGACATCAGTTAGTTAATAGTGCCCACCCTAAAAAATAGTTAGATAGTTGAATAAAGTTCATCTGTAATAATTCAGCACCCAGAAGTCAGAAGTCAGAATTTAAAAGGAATGCAGCATGATTAGTACATTTATGTATCAAATTTTCTCCTAATTCTTTAACTATTCTGAATTCTGAATTCTGACTCCTGAATTCTTACGTTTATCTTTTCAATCGAATGAAAGCTGCACCAATTAATAATCCCACAATCTGACCTAAGAAGACAACACCCGATTGATTTACGCCAACAGGAGGAATATTTAAACTGCCGATAGCATAAAATAATTGTTGTAAAAACCACCAAAATATATAGAAAAAGGCTGGTATTTGGATAGGGATATACAGGATTATTAGCGGCAAAACAGTGTCAATTTTAGCTTTAGGAAACTTCATAACGTATGCTCCTAAAATAGCTGCGATCGCACCATTGCCCCCAATCAATGGGACTGTCAAACTCGGTTCAGCCAGAATTTGTATTACCCCTGTCATTACACCAGCAGCCAGATAAAATCCTAGATAGCGTCCATGTCCTAGAATATTTTCGACAGTTTTCCCAAAAACCCACAAAAATAGTAAATTTCCTAATATTTGACTAAAACTGCCATGCAGAAATATACCAAAAACTAGAGTAAATATCCGCCAAATGACAACTATCCAAGCAGCAGAGTTGAAAAAGAGAGCATTGGTAACTGCTCCACTAATCTGCGCTGGAATCATACCCCAAGTATTCACAAAATAGCCTAATTGACCGATAAACTCTAGTTGAAGTTCCCATAAAAATACAGCCAAGTTAATGGCAATCAACCAGTAATTAATAATTGGCTTACTTCGACAACGAATATTATCACTAATAGGAATCATATAGATTTGTCATTTGTCATTGGTCATTGGTCGTTAGTTATTAGTTTTCTCTTTCTGCTCCTCTGCCCCTCTGCCCCTCCGCCCCTCTGCCTCCCCTGCCTCCCCTGCCTCCCCTGCCTCCCTCACTTCCCCTTAACCTGTGGCAAGATTGAAATCAGATCGCATCCCACTTAACTAGGCAAACAAGATGCTAGGAAACACACTTGTAGGAAGATACCAAATTATTAGTAACTTGGGAGGTGGGGGTTTTGGTGAAACTTTTGTGGCTCGTGATACCCAATTACCTGGTTCACCTCTATGTGTTGTTAAGAAACTCAAACCCCAGTCTAGCGATCCGATAACTTTGGAAACAGCTAGACGTTTATTTGATACGGAAGCACAAGTTCTATATAAATTAGGAACTCACGATCGCATTCCCCAACTTTTAGCTTACTTTGAGGAAAATGCCGAATTCTATCTTGTACAGGAATTGATCGAAGGTCATAACCTGAGTCAAGAATTAACATCAGGTAAAATCCTCAGTCAAGAGGAAGTAATTTCACTTTTACAAGAGCTTTTGGCAATCTTAGAATTTGTCCATCAACAGAATGTAATTCATCGTGATGTCAATCCCCACAATATCCTCAGACGCCAACCAGATGGCAAACTAATTTTAATTGATTTTGGTGCAGTTAAACAAATTGCAACTCAAGTTATTACTCCCCAAGGTCAAACTTTAGCAACAGTAGCTATCGGTACGCCTGGATATATTCCTGGCGAACAAGCTCATGGTACGCCAAAATTAAGTAGTGATATCTATGCTGCGGGAATAATTGCTATTCAAGCTCTCACTGGATTATCACCAGAGGAAATAGTAAAAGATGCTGATACTAATGAAATTATCTGGCACGATAAAGCTACAGTAACACCAGAATTTGCTAAATTCTTAGATAGAATGGTGTGCTACGATTTTCGGCAACGCTATCCTTCGGCAACGGTGGCATTACAAGCGCTAAAAGAGTTAAGACAACCACCTGTTCAGACAATAGCGTTAACTCCTCCTTCTCCACCAAAAAATATCAACAAAATCAACAAACCTGAACCAAAAAAAGGTATTTTAGGTAAAATTTTACTAACAATATTTTTCTTTGCTGTTGGCGGAGTAGCATCAATATTTATTTGGAATTACATTAATTCAAATAACGCTATAGAATTATCTAAACAAGGAAACACGTTTTTTGATTTGCAACGCTATCAAGACGCGCTAGAAGTATATGAAAAAGCCGTTAATATCAGACCAGATTATGCTCAAGGTTGGAATGGTCAAGGCAAAACACTAAATAAATTACGAAAATACAAAGACGCATTAGTGGCGTATGATAAAGCAATTCAAATTAAGCCAGATTATTTAGATGCTTGGATTGGACGTGGTACTGTATTGGGAAATTTACAGCGATATCAAGAAGCGATCGCCTCTTTTGATAAAGCCTTAGAATTAAAGAATGACAACTCAGAAGTCTGGAATGCTAAAGGTGAGGCTTTCAGTAATTTAAACCAATACGATCAAGCAATTAAGTCTTATGAAAAGGCAATTGAACTCAAACCAGATAATTATGAAGCTTGGTATAAAAAAGGATTAGCTTTGCAGAATTCTAGGCAATATGAAGAAGCGATCGCAGCTTATCAAAAAGTCGTTGATTTAAAACCAGACTACGAGCAAGCTTGGTATAATTTGGGGAATGCACTAGTCAATTTAAAACGCTATCAAGATGCATTTGCAGCTTATGATAAATCTGTACAATATCAGCCAGATTATTACCAAGCTTGGTTGTCTAGAGGTAATATACTGCTGAATTTACAACGTTATCCAGAAGCGATTGAATCTTTTAATCAAGTAATTAAATACAGTCCCAGAAACTATCAAGCATGGTATAATTTGGGTTGGTCGCTGCATCAAAACCGACGCTATGAAGAAGCAATAAAATCTTATAATAAAGCGGCAACTATTAAGCAAAATGACTATCAACTCTGGTATAATTTAGGTAATTCACAATACATATTGCAGAAATACGAAGATGCGATCGCGTCTTATAATAAGGCAGTTCGCTATAAAGTAGACCATTCCGAAAGCTGGTTTAGTAGAGGCAATGCTCTATTAAATTTAAAACGATATCAAGATGCGATCGCTTCTTACGATCGAGCAATAAAATACAAACCTAATTACCAACAAGCAATAGACGCCCGCAATCAAGCCCAAATTCAACTGCAAGGCGAAAAAGCAAAGCCTGTACCTGTAATTGTACCAACTCTTCCATTTCCTAATTCTACCAATCCACCGCAGACGACACCCTAAGCAACCTATCAAATTGACGGGTTAGGATTGATATCATGTTTATTGAATTGCCATAATAAAAGAACCTCAAAGAGTTTATTGTCTAATCAATCCTGCGACTAGGTAACTTAGTCCCGCACCTCTGACAAAACCCAGCATTTACATCATGGAAAGCTAAACCACAACTTGAACAAACTATTTCTACCTGATTAGCAGTTTTCACCACTTGCTTAATTAAATCTCCCACTTGCCAAGGAATCAATGCAATTCCAGTAAAAATCATTAATACTGTTAGCAAGCGTCCTAATTCCGAAATGGGAATAACATCGCCAAATCCTACAGTTGTCATTGTGACAACAGAGAAGTAGAATGCATCCAAAAATGTACCGTAATTTTCAGGATTAACCGGATGCTCGACTTGATAAATTAAGCCAGAATAAATAAAAACAATTGCAAATAATGTAAATAATATTCGCGCAAAAATCATCCCGTCTTCACTGCTGATACTGGCAAATAAAAATTTTCGATCTATAAATCTAATTAATCGTAAAATCCGAAACCATCGTAATAGGCGGATAAAGCTAATATCAACCATACCTAGAAAAAATGGCAAAATTGCCATTAAGTCAATAATCGAATAAAAGCTAAAAATATACTTAATTTTGTTTTCCGCACTCCACAGGCGGAGTAAATATTCCACAGCGAAGATGATGACGATCGCAGTATCAGCTACATTTAACTGAAACCGCATATAATCAGGAATATTATATGTTTCTGCCACAAAAATTCCTGATGATATTAACACCAAAGAGGCAAGGGTTAAATTAATCGCTTTACCTATTGGTGTTTCTAGGTCTTCTAAGTAAAACTCTGTTTCTTGTCTGCTCAGTAACATATTCGACCATTAATACATCTTAATTCCCAGTTATAGCATTAGAAATACGATATTATTAACCATTATCCTTATGTTAACCTCAGCTTATATGAACCCAGAATATTTTATGCGTTTAGCATTAGCAGAAGCAAAAGAAGGTGATGCACCCTACGGTGCAGTGATTGTTAAAGATAACGAAGTCGTTGCCGTAGCTCATAATACTGTGAGGAGAGACAACGATCCATCAGCCCATGCAGAAATCAATGCTATTCGTAGTTTAACAGCTAAACTGAAAAACCCCTCTTTAGAAGGTTATAGGATATATACAACTGGCGAACCTTGTCCGATGTGTGCAACTGCTTGTGTTTGGAGTGGTTTATCAGAGATTGTATATGGTGCTTCAATTCAAGATTTAATTTCAGTAAATCAATCACAAATTAGTATATCTTGCGAAGAGGTAATCGATAAGTCATTTAGGAAAATAAAAATCACAAAAGATGTTTTAAAAAATGAATGTTTGGAATTATTTAAATAAGCTATCAAGAAACTTATTTTTAGAGTATTCCTTAATCATTTGTGAAAAATTAAATCCCCGACTTCTTCGAGAAGTCGGGGATCTGGACACCCGCGCATTTTCACAAATCAAATAGGATTGCTATATAGAGCTTAGAATTACGAATTACGAATTATTTAACTTGGCTCATTCAAATAGGATAAATATGTATTTGCCCAAATCGCAGCTTGAGTGCGATCGCGCAAATTCAACCTGTTTAAAATATTCGTAACATGATTTTTTACTGTCCCTTCAGAAATGTAAAGTCCGTGAGCAATTTCTCGGTTACTAGCGCCTGTAGCAATTAATCGCAAAACCTCTTTTTCTCTAGGAGTAAGTTCAGCTAAACTAGATGGTACAGGCGATGAATGAGTTGGTGCAACATGAGAAAATTGGGTCAACAGCTTTTTAACTATACCTGGCCCTAATTGCGTATATCCTTTATGAACGGCACGAATAGCAACAGCTAATTCTTCTGATGGTGTATCTTTCAATAAATAACCCATAGCCCCATTCTTTAAAGCTGCTGACACATATTCATCATCATCAAAAGTCGTTAGTACTAAAATTTTAGTTTTGGCAAAACGTTTTTGAATCTCCTTTGTGGCTGCAACTCCATCCATAATCGGCATTCTAATATCTAGCAATATTACATCTGGCTGGAATTCTGCAACAAAATTAATTGCTTGTTCGCCGTTTTCTGCTTCTCCAACTATTTCTAAATCTGGTTCTAGTTCCAATAATGCTCTTAATCCTTGACGAATTAAACTTTGGTCATCTACCAACAATACTTTAATCATTATGTTAACCATGTTAATGGAATATTAACTGTAATTTTGCAACCAGAGCCAAGAGCGCTAGTAATATTAAACTGACCCCCAAGTGCTAAAGTGCGATCGCGCATACTATGAAGTCCAAAACCAGTAGTATTTTGCCCTACATCAAAACCTTTACCATTATCCTGAATTATCAATCGCAAATTGCCTTTAGTCGTAGTGAGTTCCAATTTTACGTCTGTGGCATAGGCATATTTAGATATATTAGTTAAAGATTCTTGAGTAATCCGGTAAATAGCAGTATTTATTTCAGGTGGTAGAGAATATTCCAGGTTGATTTGATAAATTGGTAATATCCCATTAAAGCGATGAAAATTTTCTGAGAGGCTAGCGATCGCATCTTCTAAAGATTGTTCTTGTAAGGGATTAGAACGCATAGTAGAAACAGATTGACGGACATCTTTTAGTGCCTTTGAACCTAATTCCTTTGCAGTTGCGAGAAATGTTTCAGCCTTACCTGGGTTAGATTGCCATAGTTTTAAAGCAGTTTCTAATTGCAGATTTAAAGCAGTCAGAGAGTGTCCTAATGAATCATGAATTTCACGAGCAATGCGGTTACGTTCTTCTAAAGTAGCTTGATTTTCAATTTGCATGGCATATTGACGGAGTTTGTCGTTAGCAAGAGCTAGCTTTTCTCGACTTTGCCGTTCAGACAAAACTGCATTCATCATCAACAACACAAAAACCAAACTTAAGCCAAATACTAACGATGAATTCAAAATCAAAAATCGATATCGCTCTTGTGCCTGTGGCGATGCTTGAAAATTGAATAACTGATATTTTAGTTGTGTAGTAACTAAAAATAAGGCAAATGACAAAGCTGTAACAAATAAGCGCCCATTTAACTGAAAAATCAGACAACTGCGAGTTACTAAAATTATATAGAGAAAAGGGAAAAGTCGAGCAAATCTTTCCCCAAAAAGTCCAACTATTAAAATTAATAAAAATTCAATAGCTGTATATATTATCTTAGTTGTCTGATTTTTTCTGGGTAATCTTAAGCCCATTAATGCAAAAATAATCAGACTATAAATCGATAGCTCTGGCAATATACTACAAACTGACAAGTCTGGAAATGCAACACAAATTGATAGTTCTGGAGGCTTGGGACGAAAACGCCGTAACGGAGGTGGTATAACAGCTGTCAATGCGGTGATCGCCAGTAATGTCCACTCCAGATAAAGCAGAGACGGAAAAGGATGTTTCTTAATTTCAATTGGACGACTCATGAGTCGCGTTGCTCCAGTTATAAGTTATAAGTTATGAGTTATGAGTTAGGAATTAGAAGTTAATAATTCCGAAGATTTGAGCAGTGGCTTCCGCCGCTTACAATTTTCCCTGAGTGAGAAATCAAAAGTAAATTCAAACAACAGAATCGTTAGTTAATAATCTAAATAATGACTTATAAAATCATCATAATCAAAATTTTCAAGATTTATAACTCCTAACTCCTAACTCCTAACTTCTAACTTTTAACTCTTAACTATCTATTGTCAATCATGACTAAAGTCATGGGTATAACCATGACTTTATCCTCATGTAACTGCTAAAGATAAGTTCTTATGATGGTGGCATCCAACCAGGAAAAACCCACCAAACAAGTAATGAAACTCAAAGCATTATCGCTAGTTGCTTCCGCAATCGCCTTAACTTTAACTGCAACCTCCTTTGCTGTTCACGCCCAAACAGCCTCTCCTTCACCCCTGTTACTTGCACAAACTACACAAAAAGAAAGAGGCCCTTGGAAAGAATTGGGTTTAACAGATGCCCAAAAAGCCCAAATTCAGACGATTCGCCGCGATAGCCGCGCCAAATTTGAAGCAGTTTTGACCCCAGAACAAAAAGCAAAATTAGAGGCAGCGAAACAAGCACATCGGGCTGAGTGGCAAGCGCGTAAGGCTCAAGGGCAAACAGGTCAAGGTCAACGGCAACCCGGCCAACGTCGAGGAAAGGGTGGTTTTGGTGACTTAAATCTAACTGAAACACAAAAAACCCAAATGCGACAAATCCGCGAGTCTGAAAAACAACAGATTCAAGCAGTCTTAACCCCGGAACAGCGTCAAAAAATGGAGCAATTTCGTCAAAATGCTCCATCACGCCGTCAACAAGGCAATCCTCAATAATCATCTTTCAAAAAATAATAATTTTGGGGTGGGCAATACTCGCCCATCTCAATCCCAAAATAGATAGATTATGATGCAACCCTTTGCGGCTTCCCCTTGAACGCATTTCCGTAGAAATGGTGAAACGCCGTTTATATTTTTTTCACCGCGCACTTTTACTTAACCCTGAGTTAAAACTTATTCCTTGGCTTGTCGAACATTATCGTTCGATGGGCTTGGTTAAAGCCGTCCGTCAACGTCACCGACGAACGGCTGCTCGCTCTCTTGACATCTGGGCTGATGCCTTAACTTGACACCAATGGCAACATGAGCGCCCGGAAATACAAGGGACGCTCATGTTGCCCATCCCACAAAAATAGTAAAATCATCCCGCAAATATGCAACCCCTTTATCCTTGTAACGGGAATGTAGTTAGCGGAACATACTACTGACTGAAGTATCTTCATGAATCCGCCAGATAGTTTCTCCTAACAGATTAGCTACTGACAGCACTACTAGTTGTGGAAAACGATTGTTTTCTGGTATTGGAATCGTATTTGTAACAATGACTTCCTCAAACAAGCCACTAGACAACCGCTCCATCGCTGGTGGAGAGAATACTGCATGAGTTGCACAGGCATATACCTGACGCGCTCCTTCTTCACGCAGTAATCGCGCTCCTTCTGCGATCGTTCCCCCAGTGTCGATCATGTCATCTACTAATACTGCCGTTTTGCCTTTGACATCGCCGATGATATTTAACACTTCTGCAACATTATGGGCTTGACGACGCTTGTCAATAATCGCCAGTGGAGCATCACCCAGTTTTTTCGCAAATGCCCTAGCTCGTGCGACACCACCAACATCGGGAGAAACAACTACCAAGTCTGGCAGCTGTTTGCTTTCTAGATAATCTAGCAATACTGGTGAACCGTAAACATGATCAAAGGGGATATCGAAATAGCCTTGAATCTGAGCCGAGTGTAAATCCATTGCTAGAACGCGGTTGGCACCTGCTTCCACGATCAAGTTAGCAACCAGTTTGGCGGTTATTGACTCTCGTCCTGCTGTTTTGCGATCGGCACGAGCATAGCCATAGTAGGGAATTACTGCCGTTACCTGTCGCGCAGAAGCTCGACGACAGGCGTCAACCATAATCAATAATTCCATCAAATGATCGTTGACGGGTTGACAACATGGCTGGATTAAATAGACATCACAACCCCGAATCGATTCTTGGATTTGAACGTAAAGTTCTCCATCCGCAAATCTTTTGCGAATCATTGGCCCCAAGTCCATGCCCAGATAACGAGCGACTTCTTGAGACAGTTGTAAATTGGCAGAGCCAGAAAACAGCCGCAGGCGATGATTATCGTTCAGTCCTGTTGCAGATGGTTGCACTTTGAAAGTTGCAGAACTGAGCACAGCAGATCCTCTATGTGCATTCATAGCAATATTATCATTAAAGATTTAATAGATTTAACCAAGAAATAGCCTGAAAAAACATCTGTAAGTTTTATTGAAGCTTCCATACAAAATTTAAACATTTTTGCATAAAATTGTTATTCGCTAACTATCTAGTTTTCTTGGCAAACAAGCTATTGATAGCTTAACTGACATCAAGTTCATACACTAGGTCTGTAGTTAAATTTTTTGGTTGAGGTAAATAACCCTAATCGCTTAAAAATTATTGGTGTGGTAGGTTCTTCTAATTACCTCATTGATAGCTGATAGTAAAGCATTGACAACTTTAGCGATATTAAAGAGTTTGTTCTCACACAGTATAGCACCTCTGGCTAAGTAGTAAAAAAGTAGCTTATTATTCCACTGCATACGTATTGACAAAAATGACAATCATACAGCCTAGAAGCCGCTAGCAGTGGACAAAATTACTCCACGTACAAGCACGTTTTTAGATAAAGTTTGAATAAATATTAAATAAATATTAAATAAACATATTTTTTTGATACTAAAATATTGCTCAAAAAAAATACTTCTCTCTAAGTAAATTCATGTAAATATTTTTACTTATTTTTTTAATTAAATCTAGAAAAGTTATTCAATATCAATAACATTGTAAATCTCAACTTGAACCTGAGCATTCTGTCAAGTGTAAGCTACCAATTGCGGCTGAATTAGTTAGCATCCGTATTGCTGCCGGAATAAAATTAGTACTGTTGGGTGTACTCTAATCTTTGGGTGGTTGCAGCAATACTGCATATCGCCTAAGATGCGCGACTCAAACGGATGATAATTTTGGATGTTGAGTCGATCGCTATCGGATTTGTTCTACGAGCCTATGCCGATGCTACTGCTACTAGCATTAATTTATCATCTTGGTTTTTAATCTGCACTGCTATGCTGGCGCTCAGAACTTTCTAAGATGAATTTTGGGCGTTGCTGAATTTTGAATTGGTATTAGTTGTGTTCTAGCAGCTTGACAATCTTCCTCACTAACTCCTCTGGTTCTAATGGCTTGGCAATGTGAGCTTGAAACCCAGCAGTTAAGGCTTTTTGTTGGTCAATATCTCCGGCATAGGCAGTTAATGCGATCGCCGGAATCGTTCTTCCTTGATTAGCTGGGCGTGAACGAATTTGCTGGATCAGCATATAGCCATCCATGTCAGCCATGCCGACATCACTCATAATTAGATCGGGAATGAAACTATCAAGTACTTGCAATGCTTCTAGCCCAGACGCTACGGCCGTCACTTTTGCGCCATTTTGTTCTAGCAAAAATGCTTGAAACTCACGAGTATCAGTATCATCATCCACGACCAAAATTTGCAGGTTGCTTAAGGGAGTCTGGGCGCTTGATGTTTCAGCGTCGGCTGAGTCAAGTACAATTTGTGCTGACTGGTTCAAGAGCGGTATTTGAACTGTAAAGATTGCGCCCTGATTCTCACCCAAGCTTTCTGCTTTGACTGTGCCACCGTGCAGTTCTACAATTTGGCGGACGATCGCAAGGCCTAAACCCAAGCCACCAAATCTGCGTGTCATCGAGCTATCCTCTTGCTGGAAATACTCAAACACCTGTGGTATAAATTCCGGTTGAATGCCAATGCCTGTATCGATCACCCGGATCTGAGCTTGCCCTGCAATTTGCCTTAATTCAATGATTACTTGTCCGTCATCTGGTGTAAATTTGACGGCATTGGTAAGCAAGTTCCACACCACTTGCTGCAAGCGGACAGCATCACCAGAGATAAGTGCAGTTGGATTGAGATCGATCTGTAAGTTAATATTCTTTGCTTCTGCTGCTAAACGCACCGTTTCCAGGGCAGCAGAAATAACAGGGATTAAATTAAGGGAAGCCACTGTTAAGGACAGCTTGCCCCGCATAATCCGCGAAATGTCGAGCAAGTCTTCAATTAATTGTGATTGCAGTTTGGCGTTGCGCTCAATTGTTAGTAGTGCTTCGCGTTGACGGGCGGCGTTGAGCTTGCCTCTTTGCAGCAGTTGTGCCCAGCCTAAGATGGGGTTTAGGGGCGATCGCAATTCATGAGACAGCACTGCCAAAAACTCGTCTTTAATCTGGTTGGCTCGTTTTAACTGTTCTGCCTGTTGCTGAATCGAGACAATTAGGTTGGCGCGATCGAGGGCGATCGCTATCTGCTCAGACATTAATTGCAGCAAATTGATTTCTTCTGGGGTAAAGCCAGTGCGGGTGCGGCTAGCAAACGAGATGGTTCCTAATAACCTCTCCTCCACAATTAACGGTTGACTGACATAAGCAGTAACACCCTGGTTGCGGACGATTTCGGCAAGAGGATCAGTGGCAATTTGGGTGTGGTTGAGAACGACAGCAGATCGTTCTTGGGCTGCCCAGCCACAGAGGGATTCACCAAACTCAATCCACTTGTTCGCCTCAGCCAACTCTTGAGTAATACCCTCATAGTTTTTCAAATGCAGGATGGGGCGGTTGTCTTTTGACTCGACGATGTAGTTGTAGTAAAAGTCCAACCCTAGCGCAGGTGCGAGTTTGCTGAATAAATTGTGCATCAGCGTCATCGGTTGCTCGACCGCCAGGAGATCGCTGGTGATGTCATAGAGCAACCGAAAACGTTCATCGGCTTGCCTCTGTGAGGTTACGTCGCGCATGATTTTAATAAATCCTTGCACCTCATCGGCTTCATCGCGTATGGGCATCACAAAGCCACTACCCCAAAAGCGACTACCGTCTTTTCGGATATGCCAGCACTCATTTTCTGCCTGTCCTTCAGTTTCGGCGGTCTGAAATTCCCAGCCAACGCGGTTTTCTAGGTTTTCTTCGCGGCTGTAAAGGCTGTGACAGTCACTGCCAATGATTTCTGCTTCTGAATACTTGAACAATTCTTCAGCACCAGCACTCCAACTGGTGATTATAGCGTTGGGATCAATGGTAAAAATAGCATATTCTTTTGCACTTGCCAACATTAACCGAAAGCGAGCTTCACTTTGTTTGAGGGCAATTTCGATTTGTTTGCGAGCGGTAATATCGTAGGACATTGCCAGCACAGCATCAATTTCACCGCGATCGTTGCGTAAGGGTGTGCCATGAGAGATATAGTAGCGATCGTGGCTGTTGTGTTCTGAGGTAAACGATTCGCCATTGAGAGCTTTGCGGTAGTTGGGTTCGTAGCTGGCTGCCAGCGTTGGGCCGAGGGCTTCAGAGAGTGTTTTGCCAACAAAGTTTTCAGTAGTCATACCGATCCACTCCAGCGCTTCGCCTTCTGCCAGCTGGTAGCGTAAATCTCGATCCACAATGAACACAGCGCCATGAGGTAGTTTGGCCGCGACTTGACGCAGGCGGGCTTCGCTTTGGTACAGTGCTGCTTCGACAAGTTGGCGATCGCGCTTTTCTTGGGCTTCTCGCAGCGCTCGTTGGACACAAGGAACCAACCGCCGTAAGTTGCGCTTTAGCACATAGTCGGTAGCTCCCAGTTTCAGCGCTTCAATCGCCAATTCTTCGCCCATACTGCCAGAGACGAAAATAAAGGGCGTGTCAAAACACAGGTTTTGGGCAATTTTCAAGGCGGAAATGCCATCAAAACCGGGCAAAGCATAGTCTGCCAAAATTAAATCAAACGCATTGGTTTCTAATGCCGTCACAAACTCAGCGCGAGTTTCTACCCGAAGCAGTTCAAAATTAGCGCCGCCATCGGTCAGGGTGACATCTATCACCTCTGCATCAAGGGGATTGTCTTCCAGCAAAAGAAACCGCAATGCTGTCATAATTATTGTGCCTCATGTTTTGGCAGCGAAAAGTAAAACGTTGCGCCCTCGTCGATTGCGCCTTCTGCCCAGATGCGTCCGCCATGTCGATGAACGATCCGCCGTGCAGTGGCAAGCCCGACTCCCGTGCCAGGAAACTCTTCCTGGGGATGCAGCCGTTGAAATATGCTAAATAGTCGATCGCAGTATTCCATGTTGAACCCTGCACCATTATCTTTGACAAAGAAAATCACTTCTGGCTCCTGTTCAATGCTACCAATTGTAATTGCAGCTTTGCTGTTATTGCGGGTGTACTTTACGGCATTCGACAGCAGGTTTTGCACTACTAACCGCAGCAGTGCCGGATCGCCTTTTACCGCTACCAATGGCTCAATTTCCCAGTGGAGCGATCGCCCAACCAGTTCCGGCTGCAATTGTTCTCGCACCTGCTGCACCAATTGACTGATATTAACAGTAGTCAAATGCATCTCTGTCTTCCCCAGGCGGGAAAATTCCAGCAAGTCGTCTACCATTTTTTCTGCCTCAAGAGCAGATTTGATGATAATGTTGAGAGTTTGCAAACTGGATGCATCGACGAGGGTTGCATTGAGCTTGCCTTCCAACCGTTCGGCAAAGCTGCTGATGTAGCGTAGCGGCGTTCGCAAGTCGTGGGATATACAGGAAGAGAACGTTTCCAGTTCTTGGTTGATGGCTTCTAGTTGAGCAGTCCGCGCTTTTACCTGTTGCTCTAAGCGATCGTTGAGTGTTTGTACTGCTTGCATCACCTGTTCGCGGTAGACTGCTTCGCGTCGCAGCTGTGCTAATTGGAGGTTGGCATTGACTCGCGCTAATAGTTCTCGTGCCGAGAAGGGTTTAATTAAGTAGTCATCTGCGCCAGTTTCTAAACCTTGCACCCGTGATTCTTCGCCAGCACGGGCAGAGAGCAAAATAATCGGGATTGTCTGGGTATTTGGTGAAGCCCGTAGCGATCGCAGTAACTCAAATCCATCCATTCTGGGCATCATTACATCTGCTAACACTAAGTCATAGATGACATTTTCACCACGCCGGATCGCAGTCAGTGCGGCTAACCCGTCATTTACAGCTTCTACCTCGTAGTACTGGTTTAACAACCGCCTGAGATAGCCGCGCATATCGGCGTTGTCATCCACTAGGAGAATACGCGCCCTCTTGGAGCTTTGTGCTTGAACCTCAGAGCTTTGTGCGTGAACCTCAGAGCTTTGAGCTTGAACCTCAGAGCTTTGAGCGTGAACCTCAGAGCTTTGAGCTTGAACCTCAGAGCTTTGAGCTTGAACCTCAGAGCTTTGAGCTTGAACCTCCGAGCTTTGTGCGTGAACCTCAGAGCTTTGAGCTTGAACCTCAGAGCTTTGAAGTTGAAATTCTGAGCTTTGAAGTTGAAATTCTGAGCTTTGAAGTTGAAATTCTGTGCTTTTGTCAAGGGCAGTTCCCCCTGCCCCCTGCTCCCCTGCTCCCCTGCTCCCCTGCTCCCCTGCTTCTTCAGGTAGCCAACGTAAGGCTTCTTCAACAAAAGCATTTGCAGTTACAGCCGTCGATGGCAGTGTAGAGGCAACCTCAATTTGGTCGGCGGGTAGATGGGCGATTCCGGTGGGGATGGTGACGGTGAAGGTTGTGCCTTGGTCTACTGCACTCGTAACCGCGATCGCGCCGCCGTGCCGCTTGACGAGTTCTTGCACCAGAGACAAGCCAATACCTGAGCCTTCATAGCTGCGCCCCTTCGCGCCTTTGACTTGATAGAACCTCTCAAAGAGGTGAGGCAGTTCGGAAGCGGAAATACCTACGCCCGTGTCGCTGACCATTAATTCAACTCTGTTTGCTTTGGGTTTGAGCGAGACAGAAATGATACCCTGGAAGGTAAATTTGAAGGCATTGGAGAGTAGATTCAAGACAATCTTTTCCCACATCTCGCGATCTACGCAAATGGGATCGGGCAGGGGAGGACAATCGAGGACTAACTGCAAATTGGCATTCTCAATCGCCGAGCGGAAAACACTTGCCAGTTCCGCCGTGTAGGTGGATAAGTCGGTGGGTTCGTAGTTTGCCTTCAGGCGATCGGCTTCGATGCGGGAAAAGTCGAGCAGGGTATTGACCAGTTTCAGCAAACGCAAGCTATTGCGATGTGCTAGTTTTAGCCGTTCCCGTTGTGAAGAAGTTAGGGGATTTACCGAATCGCTCAAGGCATCTTGCACGGGAGCCAGTGATAGCGTTAGCGGTGTGCGGAATTCGTGGCTGACGTTGTTAAAGAAGAGGATTTTAGCGCGATCGAGTTCTGCCAGGGATTCTGCTCGTTGGCGTTCTTGTTCGCGGGCTGATTGTTCTCGAACTCGCCCAATTTCTGATTCGCGTAAGGCTGCTTCGGCGCGGGCGCGCTCCACGGCGGCCCAGGTTCTTTCCGCCGTCTCCTGCAAAACGGTGATTTCTTCCGTCGTCCAGCGGCGCGGCTCGCCCTGATGAACGACGAGATTGGAAACCCAGCGTCCGTCTTTGATGAGCGGGGTGGTAACGAAGGCAGTCGAGCCGATTGCCTTGTAGTTCGTCTTTTCCGCCTCGGTCAATTCGGTTTGCGCGTCAATATCCACGACAATCAACTGCTCGCCGTTGCGGAGCTTGTCGAAGATTGAGCCGTAAGCCGCGAGCGGAAACTCGCCTATGAACGCCGGAAAACGTCCGCTCAGATAGTTGTCATTGACGATTACCCTTTCGCCGTCGGGCGTAATCTCGGCGTACATCGCACGGTCAACCGCGAGATACTCGCCGAGAGTATGCATCGCCGCGCGTTGAATTTCCAACGGGTCGGAGAGCGATCGCAGTGCATCCGACAGCTTGACCCGAAACGCATCCATCTCAGCCACACGACGCAATTGTTCTTCCGATCGTTTGCGGTCGGTGATGTCGTCGTAGAGCATCGTGAAGCCGTCTGCTCGACCAAAAGGAGTGACTTGGAAAGCGAACCACTTATCATTGTCCAGAACGAAATGCTCAAAGCGTTCCGGCTGTCCGGTTCTGACAACGCGCTCAACAATCTCCAACCAGGAGCGGTAGTAGTTTGGAAAGACTTCACTCGCTAACCGACCGAGGGTGCTGCTTGGGTCAAATCCTGTGTGCCTCTGATATGCTGGGTTGAGTTCAAGATATCGGGCATCTACAGCGCGACCACTCTCGTCGCGGACAAGCTCATTGATCGCCAACCCCTCGTTCATCGACTCAAACAGCGATCGATATTTTTCTTCTGATTCGCGCAAGGCTGCTTCAGCTTCTACGCGCTCGGTGATGTCACTCGCCGCACCAAACCATTTGACGATAACGCCTGCCTCGTCGATCAGCGGAATGGCGCGGGAGAACGTCCAGCCCACAGTGCCGTCCAACCGAATAACGCGGTGTTCCAATTCAAAATTGCTGCGGGTTGCGATCGCGCGGTTGATCGCCGCCCTAACTCGCGGCTTGTCGGTTTCGGGAATGTACTCCTCTGTCCAATCGCGGCGCGGCTCTTCAGTCGTGGCGAGAAACTCTTTGCTTCCAAGATAATGCATTTCCCGCCAATCTGCGCTCATTTCATAAATGATGTCCGAAGTTGCACTGACAAAAGCGCGGAATTTTTCTTCCGATTCGCGCAGGGCTGCTTCGGCGCGTTTGCGATCGGTAATGTCTTGGAAAATAATCGCAACGCGGGGCAGCGATTCGTCACCAAGGCGCGAAACTTCAACATTGAACCAACGGTTAAACGCAAACGAGTACTGCTCAAGTCGCTCAGATTCCCCTGTGGCAACAATTCGCGCGTAATGGTCGCTCCAGAATTGTTCGATTTCTGGCATCAACTCACTCGCTAATCTGCCGCTGGCATTGCTTAAGCCAGTATGTCTTTCAAACGCCGGATTCGCTTCAAGAATCCGATGGTCAACGGGCTGCCCATCCTCGTCATACAACACTTCGACGCTGCAAAAACCTTCCTCCATCGACTCAAACAGCGATCGATATTTGGCTTCCGACTCGCGCAGGGCTTCGAGTGAGATGCGTGCTTCGTGAATGTCGGTTGCCGCACCGTACATCTTGATGACCTTGCCGCTCTCATCCTTAAGCGGAAACGCATTGACCACAAACCAGCGATATTCTCCATCGTGGCGGCGAATGCGGTGTTCCTGTTGCAGCGGTACGCCCTGTTCGACGGCTTCACGGTAACGACGATCGGAGGCGGCGCGATCGTCGGGATGAATCGCGTCTATCCAGCCCCAACTGATCGCTTGCTCAAAGGTTTGCCCTGTATACTCCATCCAGCGCTGGTTGTACCAGTTGGTCGAGCCGTCCGGTTCGCTGTCCCAGAGCAGATCGGGGACGAGGTTGGCGACAGCCTGCAACCGTTCTTCCGATTTGCGCAAGGCGACCTGGGCTTGTCGCTGCTCAATCAAATCAGCCGCTTGACGGGCGAGTAAATCGAGAAACCGCAGTTCGCGATCGCTCGGTCGCTGGTGTTTGCCCCAGTGGGTCGAAACCATACCGATCGCTCTGCCCGAACGGGTAATTAGCGGTGTTGACTGTCCGCAGAGAAATCCTGCCTCTACGAGCTTTTGCAGCGAACCACCGGGGTCTTCACTTGCGGGTACATCATAATTAATAATTGCCCGTTTTCGAGTTGCAAGAGCAACGCCACAGGCAGTATTGGAACTAGCGTCAAGACGATAGAAATACTCGACTGTCTTTTGTTCTAAACCTTGACTTGCAAGCAATAATATGTATTGAGTTTCTGCTTCCAAAATTTGAATTGTCCCAGCATCAGCCTGCATGAGGTCAACCGCAGCAGCCACAATCTCGTTGTAAAGCACCTGAATATTGTCTTCCGATGCCAGGTAAGTGCTTAGTTCGTGTAAGCGTTGAGTGTCGCGCAGGTCGGCGGCAATGGCGACTTGGGCTTGCCGTTGCTCAATCAAATCAGCGGCTTGGCGGGCCAGTAAATCGAGAAAGCGCAGTTCGTGTTCTGTGGATCGATGGTGTTTGCACCAATGGGTCGAAACCATGCCGATCGCTTTACCGGAACGGGTAATTAGCGGCGTGGACTGTGCTGAGAGAAGTCCCGCCTCACGGTGCAGTCGCATTGAGCCATCCGGGTCTTCGCTTTCTTGTACATCGAAATCAACAAAGGCGCGATCGCCCGTTGCCAATGCTATACCGCAAGGCGTGTTTGAATCCGCGTTGACGCGATAGAAATGCTCAAGCATTGTTGGCGTTATGCCTTGAGTGGCAAGCAGCACGAGATCCTGCGTCGCTTCGTCGAGAATTTGGATCGATCCCGCATCTGCTCGTGTGAGGGCGATCGCAGTAGCTATAATCTCCTGGTAAAGCGTCTGAATGTCGCCCTCGATTACAAGCCTTGCGCTCAGTTCGTGCAGTAGTTGCGTATCTTTCAGGTCTGACTCGATGGCTGATAAAGCTTGTTTGCGCTTGATAGTATCTTTATCAAGTTCCGCTACTTCCTGCAATGCTTGTTGTACCGATGGCACTAATTGCCCTAAGCGTTGCTTGAGTATATAATCTGTCGCGCCCTGTTTGATCGCTGCGATCGCCAATTCTTCGCCCAAACTGCCAGAGATGAAAATAAACGGTATCTCAGGACGTAGGCGACGGGCGATCGTTAGTGCCGCAATCTCATCAAAATTAGACAAGGCATAGTCTGCCAAAATCAGGTCGATGGCGTTGCTCTCCAGTGCCCTAATAAAAGCAGTACGAGTATCTACCCGCAGTAGTTCGCAGTCAATCCCGCCCTCTCTCAGCGTGGCTTGCACGACTTCTGCATCGGTTAGATTAGCTTCGAGTAAGAGAAACTGAAGTGCTGACATGATTTTCTTCTTGCTGTTTTGGTTTAGATATTTCAAAATCTATCGTTTTCCCAGGAAGAAAAATTGAATTGAGGATTGGGGACTCTGAAGTTATGGACTAGGAAACAACCTTGCTCTGGTGGGGATTTACTTGTTGGGTATAGTAGAATATTGCCGCAGGTAACTGTCCGTCGCCTCTTGGACTTAATCTTTGTGGGTGACTTCCTCCTCAGTTGCTACTACACTCAATCAACCGATCATGCAACCACCGATTATAGTTGGCACTGTCTTGCAAAACCGTTACCGCATAATTCAAATTCTCGGACAAGGAGGATTTGGTAGAACCTATCTGGCAGAAGACCAGAGGCGCTTTAACGAACTTTGCGCGATCAAAGAATTGAATTCAACAGCAGGGTCGGCTTTGGATTGGGAGAGGGCACAAGAGCTTTTTCACCGAGAAGCGGCCATTTTATATCAAATCGAACATCCACAAGTGCCGAAATTCCGGGAAAGATTTGAGCAAGACCAACGCTTATTTTTGGTGGAGGACTACATTGCAGGTCAGACGTACCGCACTCTGCTGGCTGAACGTCAAGCTATGGGTAAAACTTTCACAGAGGCTGAAGTATTGCAGCTGATAGAGTTGTTGTTGCCTGTTTTAGAGCATATTCACAGTCGAGGAATTATTCATCGAGATATCTCGCCAGAAAATATTATTTTGCGAGATAGTGATGCTAAACCTGTGTTAATTGACTTTGGGGTGGTGAAGGAACTGGCAACGCGTTTACAATCGCCAGATAGTCCCATACCAAAAACCACCGTAGGAAAATTAGGCTACTCTCCCAGCGAACAAATGCAAACAGGGGGAGCTTATCCTAGTAGTGACTTATATGCATTAGCGGTAAGCGCGATTGTTTTGCTGACTGGTAAAGAACCAAAGGAGCTATTCGATCAAAACCAACTAACTTGGAATTGGCAACGGTGGGTAAAAGTGAACCCGCGATTTGCTGTAGTTTTGAATCGAATGTTGAATCATATACCGAGCGATCGCTATCAAAGTGCTGCTAGTGTATCTCAAGCACTACAACCTTTACACGAAGTCAATCTTCCTAATGTAAATGTGTCTAACTTGCAGACAATGGCAGTTAGTCGCCGTCCTGACTTAGTAGCACCAGCAGCTTCGCCCAAGAAACCCGATCCTGTGATTCCACCAAGTCCCACTAGCTCAATTTTGGATAATCCGTTAGCGATCGCCGCAATTGCTATTGGTGTCACGATCGTAGCAGGATTTGGTTCTTGGGCATTAGTTAGTTCTATCCGCAGTCAGTCAAAACCATCACCAACTGAGACGCTTCCACAAAATTTCCCTTCACCAGTAATTTCTAGTGGTACTACATTCACACCGACGCCCACGCCAACACCAACACCCACACCTACTAACCAACCTGTTATATCTACTAAGCGCCTCCAGCTTACAACATCTAACCCGATCGCGGTTGAAGGTACTCTCAAAGCAAATCAAATCATCCAGTACAGCTTTTTTGGGCGAGAAGGTACTAAATTAAACACGTTTATTGATCCAGGAAGCAGCATTCTGCTAACAATCTTAAGTCCCAATGGACAACCAATTGAGAGTACTGCCCAACAAGTCACATTTTATCAAGGCACATTGTTGGTTACTGGTAGATATACTATTGAGTTAACTCTGCTTTCAGGAGTTGCCGAAAGCAATTACAATCTCAATGTTGCATTAGAAAAACCAGTCAAACCAACACCGACAGAAACACGCTTGCCAATTCCCACAGAAACACCCTTGCCACTTCCTACAGAAACCCCCTTCCCACTTCCCACAGAAACACCTTTGCCAATTCCCACAGAGACACCCTTACCAATTCCGACGATTACTGAAGCGCCAACTTTGCCGCCGGCTGATGAAACACAACCATTTTCTGGCCAAAGAAATTAATGTTAAACACACTACTGATTACTGGAACTGATACCGAAGCTGGTAAAACTGTTTTAACGACAGCGTTAGCAGCTTATTGGCAAAAATATTACCCGCAGCGTCGCTGGGGAATTATGAAACCGATTCAATCGGGGATTGGCGATCGCGAGTGGTATCAAAAGCTATTTGCGCTAGAACAATCTGCTGAAGAAATTACACCTTTATACTTTCAAGCACCTCTGGCTCCTCCAATCGCAGCAGCACGGGAAAATCGCCGGGTAGATTTAGCAGTAGTTTGGCAAGCTTTATCTAAGTTGCGATCGCAGCGTGATTTTGTGCTTGTAGAAGCCTTGGGAGGGTTAGGTTCGCCAATAACTGAGGAATTAACGGTAGCTGATTTGGCGGGGGAATGGCGTTTACCAACAGTATTGGTAGTACCAGTGAGATTGGGTGCGATCGCTCAAGCAGTGGCGAATGTGGCATTAGCTAGACAATCGCGCATCAATCTCAAAGGCATTGTTTTGAACTGCGTACAACCCCGAACGGATGCAGAAATAGCCGACTGGACACCATTTCAATTGATTCAATCACTCACTAACACGCCAGTTTTAGGCTGCTTACCCTATCTAGATAACCTGACTGATTTAGATAAACTTGCTCAAATAACATCAGATTTGGATTGGGAAACACTAACACTTGAGAATGATTAAATTGGGGTAGGGAGCAGGGGAGCAGGGGAGCAGGGGAGGGGAGTAAAACTTTTTTTATGGCTGATTTTAAGTCCTGCATTTTGTACCTCATTTTCTTGAAAACTGCTGTATATCCCACTCACTCAATTAGGATATAGCAACATTTTTGAGGATATTCATTGGCCCTTGGGTTTTGAGAATCTCCATTTCTGCTGCGTTTCGTACCAGCAGCGCACCAGCGAATCCTAATGAATTCACAGAGATAGATTGGAAATGCTCTTGCGATCGCGGTACTATCAACATCCATTCTCGTGTCGCTAGCAGATTGTAAGCACCAGATTGCTTTGCATCTAAACCCACAGCCTGACGCAAAGTATGATAAATTTCCAGTGTTGCTTGACCCCCTGCAAATGGCGATCGCACCCAATTAGAATTTAATGGTGCGAAAGCATGTACAAAAGGAAGTTTTGCTAAAGTTGCATTCGAGTTTTGAAATTGTGCTGATGTTAGCAAAGCTTCAATCGGTATTTGCAACCCTGAAGGGGCAAGTGGTAGTGGCACTAATTGTAAGTGCTTGTGTCGCTGACTAGCACCTGCGGTTTTGCCACTGTTGTAAAATGCTAAACCGTCGAAATCAGCTAAACACGCCCACATAGCCGTAAAATCTTCCAGAGTGAGTAAGCTTTCTTGTTCCTCAAAACCACGGGTGATGATTAGCAGATGATAATCTACAACATTGAATTTATTTAAAATACATACATGGGTATCGGAGATATCCGCTACAAATAAATCTTCTTCGTAGGGCAAAAAAGGATTAAACTCTTCACCAGAAGTAGCAGATTGTTTTTCCTGTTTCTTCTTAGCTGCTTTTTTGCGATTCAGGTTAGACAAAATCCGCACCAAAAAGCGCACGCCATCCTGTTCAACAAATTCAAATTCTGTCGGAATCGAGAGTAGCGCCTCGCATTGCAAAGCAGATTCAGTCCGTTCTTTAACACTTCTCCATAAAGTGCCAGGTTTAAGTAAGATTTTCCCTTGTGCCATCTAAGCCTCCGGGGTACTCCCGCCACAGCGAAGCTTGGCGGTGAGGGGGATAGGAGGGCTGGCTGAGTGGGTTTTAATAGCCCCGAAGTCAGCAATTTTCTTAATTGGTTGGACTACTTTGCTTCTCAACATAAGATTTAAGTTGTTCAAGGGTAACGCCTCCACACGATGCAACAAAGTATGCACCTGTCCAAAAGACGGGTTTGCTGTAAAACCGATTAACGTGTTCATGAAACTCCTTGCGAATTAACCGACTAGATACCGTCTTGATGTTGTTCACGAGTTTACTTACTTCCACATCCGGGGGGTAACTAATAACCAAGTGAACATGATCTGACTCTGCGTTGTACTCTGTTACCTTGCTTCTCCACTTAGCGCAAGTACTTTCAAATATTTCTTGCAGTCGTTTTAGCATTGCTTGATTTATAACCTTTTTTCGGTATTTAGTGACAAGCACTAAATGAATGTTTAGACTATAAACTGCTCTGTGTCCTATATTGTAAGTCATGCCACCAAATGGTATTATGACTATATGTTACTCACCTACCAGTTCAAACTCAACCCCACGCCTGAACAAGTTGTCATTCTTGAAACTTGGGGCGAACTGTTGCGCCGTCACTGGAACTACGCATTGGGTCAGAGGTTGGATTGGTTAAGGCGTACAAGGTCACAAATTGATCGTTGCAGTTTATTCTGTGAACCGATAAGAGAGATACCAAGTAGACCTGACTATTACACACAAGCTTCAGACCTCAAAAGAACCAAAGAACTATTCCCTGACTACAAAAGCATCTATGCTGACTGCCAACAACAAAATCTGATGAGGTTGGACAAGGCGTGGAAACGATGGTTAACACCTGATAAAAAAGGCAAACGAGGAGGTAAGCCACGATTTAAAAAGCGTGGTGATATAAGTTCTTTTACATTTCCTCGCGTTAACCACCCCAAAGCAGGCGCACATCTAACAGGCAATACCCTCAAGCTTTCTAAGATTGGTGAAATTGAGGTTATCTTGCACCGTCCAATCAGTAACGGATTTGAGATTAAGCAAGCAACAATTTTAAGCAAAGTTGATGGATGGTATGTCAGTTTTTCTCTTGAAGATAAAACTGTACCTGAATTGTTGCCGATTGATAAAATTAAAACTGCTACTGGCATAGATGTCGGGTTGGAAAAGTTTTTAACTACTGCTGATGGACAAAGTATTGAAGTACCGCAGTATTACCGTAAGGCACAATCAAAATTAGCCCGTCAGCAGCACAAGCTTGCACGTAAAATTAATGGGTCTAAGAACTATAAGAAACAAGCCAAAAAGGTTGCACTTACTCATTTGCACGTTGCTCGGCAAAGAAAAGAGTTTCATTATCATGTCGCTCATTGGTTGGTTAAATCATACGATTTAATTGTTTTTGAAAACTTGAATATTAGAGGATTAGCTAGAACACGACTAGCTAAATTAATACTAGATGTTGCTTGGGGCGCATTCCTGGAAATCATGCAAGCAGTAGCGGTAAAACGCGGCAAGCTGACACTTGGAGTTGACCCTAGAAGCACGAGTATTAATTGTTCGAGTTGTGGTGAAAGAGTCGAGAAAACATTGGCAATTCGTGTTCATAGTTGTTCTTGTGGATTGGTCATTGACCGCGACTGGAACAGCGCATTAAATCTTTTAAAGCGTGGGTCGGTTGGACTACCGACTCCTGTCTGTGGAGGCTTAGACAATAGTCAGCCTATGAAGCAGAAAGTCTCTTATGTGAATTTGAGTGTCGGACGCTACATTGCTTGCAATTAGCGGTGAGAGTTGTCACTTTTATTCCTTCAGGCATGATGAAGAGTGCTGAGTGCTGAGTTTAAAGACCGCCCACAAGGGACCTTGCTCAAACCCAAGTACATAAATTACTGAGTAATTCTTAATTTACTCAGCACGGGCTAAACCTTAGCTATCCGCTAACAGCACTGAGTTTGGTAAAGAGTAGGCAGCAATGTACGTCTCTACGAATGACTATATTCCAATACGGTTCAATAAAATACCAAAGCTTTCACAACAACGCAATACCTCCGCAACAAAACTGTCACAAATCATATCTACATTAGTAATACATCTAAATATCCTTCCAGACAGCAATGCAAAACGAATCTCGCGACAGAGAACACCCATCAAATAGCATTTCACATAACACTGCTGATGCCAAATACCGCAATCAAGCACCCTGGAAAAAGGCTGCCGCCTCTCTATCGCTGGTGCTGCTGGGATCGGGTATGACATTGGCAGGCGGCTATATGGCTGGACACTCTCAGCAGGTGTCTGAAAATGCATCTAATTTGGCAGTAAGTCGAGTAAATGCTGCTCCTCCATTACCAGCAGGCACAGATCCTAACTTTGTTATCCAGGTGGTGCAAAAGGTAGGGCCTGCCGTGGTGCGAATTGACTCTTCCCGAACCGTAAAAACCCAGTTACCAGATGAATTTAACGATCCACTTTTCCAACGCTTTTTTGGCTCTCAAATGCCAGAACAACAAAATCGCGTAGAACGAGGTACTGGTTCAGGTTTTATTATTAGTGCTGATGGTCGTATTCTCACCAATGCCCACGTAGTTGATGGTGCTGATACCGTGACAGTTACACTCAAAGATGGGCGTAGCTTTAAAGGTAAAGTATTAGGAAAAGACGAGCTGACCGATGTTGCTGTTGTCAAGATTCAGGCAGAGAATCTCCCGTTAGTAGCCTTGGGTAACTCAGATCAACTACAACCCGGAGAATGGGCGATCGCGATCGGCAACCCCCTTGGATTAGATAATACAGTAACTACCGGAATTATCAGTGCCACCGGACGCAGTAGCAATCTAATTGGCGCTCCCGATAAGCGAGTAGAGTATATTCAAACCGACGCCGCAATTAACCCCGGTAACTCCGGCGGCCCCCTGTTAAATTCTCGTGGACAGGTAATTGCCATGAATACAGCCATTATTCAAGGGGCACAAGGATTAGGCTTTGCTATTCCTATCAACACAGCGCAACGCATTTCCAGTCAACTAATAGCTACAGGTAAAGTAGAACATCCTTACTTGGGAATTCAGATGGTGGGGTTAACACCTCAGCTAAAACAAAATATCAACTCAGATCCCAACAGCGGTTTGAGTGTGAATGAAGATAAAGGTGTATTGGTTGTGAAAGTTGTGCCAAATTCACCAGCTGCTAAAGCAGGGATACGTGCTGGTGATGTGATCCAAACGCTTGGAGGTCAAGCAGTCACAGATGCCAGCAGTGTCCAAAGGGCAGTAGAAAATAGCCAAGTCGGGAGCGATTTACGTATGGAATTACGTCGCAATGGGCAGAGTCTTAACATAGCTGTGCAACCGGGTGCTTTCCCCACCCAAGTGCAATAAAAGTTTTGCTAGTCAATTAAGTAAAAGGGAATTTTCTGGGATGGGTATTGTGCCCGTCCTTTTTTTATGTGGCGCAATTGAGTTGCAGTAACCGTATTGCTGGCAAGGTAGGCACTGTCACCAACATCAAAATCGTAAAAATAGTTTTATTCAATAGCAGAGTCATGTTTACATTTTTTATCCATGACATTAGTCACGGTTCAACTAATTACTGGACTTTAGACTAAAGTCCAGTAAAAAGGTAATTATAGATAGTGTTAATTTTTGTAAAATATGCTGTTAATTAGCTGTTATTTACAAAATACTTTTGATTACGAAAGAAAACATAACTAAGGAGTTTTTCTAATGTTTAAATTCAACAAGCTAGAAGTGTGGTTCTAGAAACTTAAATATCGTTAAATAGCTGTGGTCGGCAAATAGCTGTCGTTTGACATTACTGGAAGTTGGCGTTCAAAGCTTCAAAGAAATAAGAAAATGACATTAAAAAACTGGAATCGCCGTGAATTCCTATGGGGCATGAGCCAATCAGCCCTAGCATTACTCGTTATGGGTCGGGCATCTGGGCAAGTGGTGGCGGCAAACAAGTCGACCTCAGTCCTGGTTCTCGGTGCAGGTTTATCTGGGCTATATACGGCGTTGTTGTTAGAAGCCAAGGGTTTGTCAGTGAGGGTTTTAGAGGCACGCGAACGCGTTGGTGGTCGCATCCAGACCTTAGATGATATTCCCGGGAAGCCAGAGGCGGGGGGACAAGCTTTGAGCGAAGAATATCACAGATTATTAGCGCTAGCTGAACGTTTGCAAGTGCCAACGGAACATAGCAAAGGGTTAGACAAAGAATTACTGCTGCATATTAGAGGACAAGCAGTGCTGCCACAAGACTGGGCTGTCTCTACTGCTAACCAGTTAGCAGCCAGCGAACGCCAAGTGCTTCCCCAAAAATTGCTGAGTCATTACCTCCGCCAACACAATCCCTTAGAAAGTGCGAGGGCTTGGATCAATCCGAAATATGCGGATCTAGATATTCCCCTAGACAAGTATCTCCTCGCTCAAGGTGCCTCAAATGAAGCCTTACGGTTAATCGACTTTAATCCAGGCACTCACTTCAACAGTATAAAAACTACTTCTTCTTTGTGGGCATTACGGAATGACCAGCGCGACCAAATTCGCAGCAAGCAATCAATGCATATTCAGAACGGTAACAGTCGTTTGCCGGAAAAGATGGCAGCCTCTCTCAAGTCTCCTGTGCAGTTAAACAAAGTTGTAGAGTCGATTCACTCTCAGGCAACAGGTGTAAAAGTTCACTGCTCAGATGGCTCGAAGTTCGATGCTGATTATGTGGTGGTGACGTTGCCGTTTTCGGTGCTGCGCCAGGTAGAAATCACTCCACCATTACCAAAGATACAAGCACAGGCGGTGCAGGAATTGCCCTACACAGCAGTAACGCAGATTCACTTTACGGTTCGTCATCCGTTCTGGGAAACTGATGGCTATCCGCCGATGATGTGGACAGACTCACGACTTGAAAGGGTGTCACCGATTCGGGATGAACAGGGGCGAGTGCAAAGCTTAGTCTGTTGGGCAAATGGCAGTAATGCCAAACAGTTAGATGCCATGAGTGCAGACGCATTAGCCAAATATGTTACCTCGGAACTGACTCGAATTCGCCCTGGAACAGAGGGAAATATCGATATTGTGCGCGTTGTTTCTTGGGGACGAGATCGCTATGCTCTGGGTGCTTATTCCCACTTTGCCCCCGGACAAGTCCGGCGCTTTCAAGACAAAATGGCTAAACCCTGGCAGCGAATTCACTTTGCAGGCGAACATACTGCGATCGCATCTGGTGGGATGGAATCGGCACTGGAATCAGGAGAGCGAGTGAGCAAGGAGATTTTGGCTGGCATTGGTTTGTTATCGCCTTAAGCACAATGATAAATATCAAGGTTGTAATGTAACGCTTACGATTGGCTGATCTAACCAAATTTGATTCATAAATTTGGGTTGAAGATTTGCTAAAAACCTTGAAATTACGTTAACTTTTGGTCACGCTATGATTCACAATTTGGTCATGCAAGGGGTAAAATCACACTACCCAACTTTAACCTACTTGTCTCACGTATCTGGGACTTTTGCAAGAGGTCTATTGCCTTACCATCAATGATTTCTTGGCGACGTTCAAAGTGTTCTACAATATCTTGAGCAACTAAAGCAATGCGTTTTTCTGCACCAACCAAAGCCTTCAAAGTTGTCCATTTAGTTTTTAATTTTTCTTTGGTTGACTGTTCCTCGGATTATGTGACATCTTCAAATTCGGGGTCAATTTTGGGGCGTTCTGATTCTGTTAATTCCAGTTTCGCCATGCGTCCTTCGTAGTAAATGCGGACGGTGGCTTCATCCTCAACGGCTCTTTGAATATCATAAATATCAATATATTCACCAAATATCTTTGGTGTGTTGATATCAGTTGATTCTATAGGAGTGCCAGTAAAGCCAATAAATGAGGCATTCGGTAAAGCATCTCGCAAGTGTTTTGCAAAGCCGTAAACCATATAGGTGTCGCTTTCATCTCGACTTGTGACTACACGCCCTTCTATTCCATATTGGCTACGGTGGGCTTCATCAGCAATAACAACTATGTTGCGACGGTCAGATAATTTCGGGTATTTTTGCTTTGGTTCTGGTGCGAATTTTTGAATAGTGGTAAAGACAACACCACCAGATGACACTTGCAAAAGTTCTGTTACAGCAATTTGATATCAAATCCGTCACAAAGATCGTAAACTGTAAAAATGTTAAGAATAGTATTTAAAGATGGCAGCATATTCAATTGACTTACGACAAAAGATATTAAGTGCGTGGCAAAGCAAAGAAGGCAGCCAAAGGGAATTACTGAACTTTAGACTAAAGGTGAGCGATCAGTAAGTGAGAGGGTGGGCAAAAAAGAAAGGGATGCCTGTAATCACAAGCACCCCAGTAACGGAAGATGAAAAAAGCACAACCAATCTTCATCTATCGTTATGGATGTTTTTGCACAACTGAAGGAATTCCGTCAAGCAGTATACGAATGTTTATGTCGGGCAAAGGATGCAACATTTGAACTGATGGATGCAATATTGCTAACACGCAATGCTTACAGCCTGGGGGATTTATCAATGTGCCCAGTGTTCCGTCGTCAATGGTCAAGTATCTATGAGGCAATACAGGATACCAGACCGCAGCGCCAGAAGCTGATGGGACTATATAGTAAAAAGATACCAAAACAAGAACGTATTATCCTCGCAGGAGACCATACCACATGGTCAAGACCGCATGCGCCAACGCTCAGGGAAAGAACCTATGAGCATTATACTCAAGGTGGAAGAGGAGGTCGTCCCATCACCCCTGGGTACGGATACAGTAGTATTGCGTGGATACCAGAAACTGAAGGGAGTTGGGCATTACCACTAAGACATGAGCGAATTACAAGTTGGGAAAATCCCATAGATAAAGCTGTATGGCAACTAAAACAGGTGTGTCAGCATTTACCATCACGACCAATCACATTATGGGACAACGAATATGGATGTGCGCCATTTGTGATCAAAACTGCTGACATTAATGCAGATAAACTGATGCGGTTGCGCTCAAACTTGTGTTTATGGGGAGAACCACCACAATACTCAGGCAGGGGGAAACCACGTGTACACGGAGATAAGTTTAAACTCAACGATACCAGTACGTGGTCAGAACCGACCCAAACCATTGAACAACTTGATGCCAAACTGGGTAGAGTCAAAATTCGCCTCTGGACAACAAAGCATTTTCGTCTTTCTCCACAGCATCCGATGTCCATTATACTGGTTGAAAGGCTGCAAGAAGACGGCTCCCCACGTGTCAATAAACCGATGTGGTTGGCTTTTGTGGGTGAAGAAATGCCGCCTTTGTCTCAACTATGGAAACTTTATTTACGACGCTTTGCGGTTGACCACTGGTATCGGTTTATTAAACAACGCTTGCATTGGACACTACCAAAGCTCTCTACTCCCCAACAGTGCGACCGATGGAGTGACCTCATGCCACTCATGACTTGGGAGTTATGGCTGGCTCGTGATCTTGTCAGTGATAATCCCCTGCCCTGGCAGAAACAAATGACTCAATTCACGCCTGGACGGGTTGCACAAGCGATGCCTGGGATTTTGGTCAGAGTTTCTACTCCTGCAAAGCCACCAAAACCACGAGGTAAATCTCCTGGTTGGAAGACCGGACAACCCCGACAGCGTAGAATTCGCTATCCAATGGTTAAAAAGCGTACTACTATTTCACGTAAAGCCGCCCAAAAAACTGCTTGATTTCTGATTTTTTAATTTTTTGGCTTTGCTTGTTTTCAACTCAGCTTCCCTGAGTCATTTTCTGCTTTTTAGTCTAAAGTCCAGTAATTACCTTTTTCACTAGTGAATAGCTCTTTTCAGTCCTAGTATTTATTTGTCAAAGGAATTCGTATTTTATGAAAAATTAATTTCTTTGATGTCAATATCATAAAAGGGAAGTTTGCGAATGAGTATTAAAAGAATGCTTGCTAGTGCAGCGCTGATTTTACCAATTGCTGTTACCTTTATTCCTTTTCAAGCCGATGCTCAGATCAGACGACCAGTTAGGCGATCGGTTCCAACTAGAATAATCAGAAGACCAGTGCGAGTTAGGGTTCGTACCCCTGTTCAAGCGAGAAGGAGAATAGTGGTTCCTGGACGTTGGGTGCAAACAAATCGTGGTCGCCGCTGGATACCTGCTCGCTCTGTATATAGATAAGAAGTCTTACAATTGCAAAAAATATTGTCCATCAATATTGATTGCAGATTTCTTTTTTCATAGCTTTAGTTAGTGTTTAAAAATCTCCTTTATAAATCTTCTAAAGGGGCATTATTTCAGATTTACAATAGACTTCATCCCTCACCCTGAATCCCTCTCCCAAGCGTTGGGAGAGGGACTTTGAAATTGGCTCATATTCTCCCAATTTGGCGAGAATTTGATTTATCAGGACTAATGTCTTGACTACAAAATTTAAGGGACTTCCAAATAAAAAAATACCCCAAAACTGACGGAAAAATCCTCTCTATTTCTCTTCTCTCTGTGTTCTCTGCGCGCCAGTCGCTCATGGGGGAAACCCCCAAGACCGCGCTGCCTTGTCTCTGTGGTAGCCTGCGGCAAGCCGTTCGCGTAGCGTCTCGTAGAGAAGCGTCTACGTTTATTTGGATAATTTATTTCTTGGAAGTCCCTAATTTATTTATGCCTAGCAACAAGTTGCAACTGAATTTTAAGCTAGAGCTACTGCTGGTTGCTGCCAGCGTCCCACTGCTTTACCAATTACTGCCAATTCTTGCATCAAGTTATCGAAACGGTCTGGTGTCAGAGATTGGGGCCCGTCGGATAAAGCTTTGGCAGGATTAGGGTGAACCTCTATCATCAGGGAATCTGTACCAGCTGCGATCGCAGCCATTGCCATTGAAGGCACAAATTCAGACCAACCTACGCCGTGGCTGGGGTCAATCATAATTGGCAGGTGAGTCAGCTTTCGCAACACGGGCACTACCGATAAATCTAGTGTATTTCGCGTATACTGACGGTCAAAGGTGCGTATTCCTCTTTCGCACAAAATTACATTGGGATTGCCAGATGCCAGAATATACTCGGCTGCCATCAACCAATCTTCAATAGTAGCTGCCATTCCCCGCTTCAAGAGAACTGGTTTCGGCTGCGCTCCCACTTTTTTGAGCAAGGAGAAATTCTGCATATTTCTTGCTCCCACCTGAATCACGTCAGCAACTTCGGCAATTTTATCCAAGTCTGCGGCATCCATCACTTCTGTAATAATCCCAAGTCCGCTGACTTCCCGCGCCCTTGCTAACAAATCCAAAGCACTCTCGCCGTGTCCTTGGAAGGCATAAGGTGAAGTCCGGGGTTTGTATGCCCCTCCGCGCAAAAATGCGGCTCCAGCAGCCTTGACGCGCCGCGCCGTTTCCACAATCATTTCTTCATTTTCTACGGAGCAGGGGCCAGCAACAACTACCAAAGGCTGGTGTTCGCCAAATACCACCGCTCCATTGGGAGTATTAACCACCACATCCGAAGCTTCGCCGTGGCGGTACTGACGGCTAGCTCGTTTGTAAGGCTGCTCTACCCGTAACACCTGCTCAATCCAGGGGCTAAGTTCCTGAATTTGTAGCGGATCTAAGTTGGCGGTTTCACCTACTAGACCAATAACTACTTTGTGTTGACCTACAATTTTTTCTGGAGTTAGCCCCCAGCTAGTTAGTTCCTCATCAATGCGGTTTATTTCCGCCTCTGGGGAACCACTTTTCATTACTATAATCATCTGAAAGTTCCTGATTAATTAATTGAGTAAAATTTTCTGTAAATAGGCTAACTTTATTGTTACCTATTGGCCTAATTACAAATAGTTAAAAATAAAATTTGTTTACAAAATAAATAGACGAAATGTAGCGCCCAGTCAGTAGTCTTACTACTAAATAACTAGATATGGGGTATAAAAAGGATTATATAATTTTAATTACAATGTTGAAGTGATAAAATTTCAACTTCAACATTAACTTTTTCATTTACCCAATATCACAGTTACTTAATACCTGAGCGCTGTTCATTATAAGTTTTTTTGCCGAGTTTCGCGCCAAGCTGCCACCATTCGTCCCAAATTGGTGTTGAACTCACCCAAACCCAACAAACTGCCGACTTTTTCTTCATCCCAAGAGGCAGAGAGAACGCCATAAGTTATCCCTAAAACTCCCAAACCAAATAATCCCATGTTCACCAATAACACGGCGATGGGAGGTAGTCGGATGTCAGAGTAGGTAGCAAGCAGATAGCTAGCAATCAAGGCGCTAATCCCCAAAGCTGTTGGTACACCAGAGAACCCAGCTACCCGTCGGATCATCCGTTGGCTGACTACTTGGGGAATTGCCATCTCTTGTTTGGTGTAAACCACTTTTTTATCAGCCTGTTTGACGGATTCTTGGGGCTGTGCTGCTGGTTTACTTTGAGTTTTTGCGGGTTTTTGGCGCTTTTTGTTCGGTTCAAAGGGCAAACGACTGCGTTCAGATTCTTCAGCAGACATAAGCGGTAGTCCTATCCACGAATACCAAGACGAGCAATCAAAGCTAGATATTTTTCACGGCTTTCTTGGGATATATAAGCTAGAAGACGCTTGCGCTGTCCGATTAGCTTCAACAGTCCCCGCCGAGAAGAATGGTCTTTTTTATTTGCCTGTAGATGTTCGCTGAGGCGGTTAATGCGCTCAGTTAGCATAGCAACTTGGACATCGGCCGAGCCAGTGTCAGTTTCGTGAACTTGGTAGTTGGAGATTATTTCTTGTTTCCGCAGTTGCGTGAGGGCCATGGTCGATTCAGTTTCTAGTTTTTCTAAAATGTATGCAGCAGTCTCCTATAATATCACAGCCCTCAAGCTGGATGTAGAATGACTCTTGAGGCAATATTTGTACTTTTTAATACTAATTTCTAGAACTGATTCTCAGTATAAGTTTTAATCCCTGATAGGGATTTTAATTGATTGCTTGCAGTATAAATATGGGAACCGCAAGGGGCAAGCTACTATGTTTCAATCCCTAATAGGGATTTTAGTTGATTGCGATTTTACCTCTGGCGAGCATAGTGGATTTCGTAATGAGGTTTCAATCCCTAATAGGGATTTTAGTTGATTGCGATTGGTTGAGCACATGGAGGGAATGGTTAGCACTGGTTTCAATCCCTAATAGGGATTTTAGTTGATTGCGATGTACCTGTCTTCACTTGAGTCCTGAAGAGATTGTTGGTTTCAATCCCTAATAGGGATTTTAGTTGATTGCGATTTTACAAGTACCCTCTTAAACTCATCCGGCACTTGTTTCAATCCCTAATAGGGATTTTAGTTGATTGCGATCCCTAAAACATATATATATGATATAATTGCCACGTTTCAATCCCTAATAGGGATTTTAGTTGATTGCGATTTGCCCTTGCTACTCTAAATACCTACGTGTGCGTTTCAATCCCTAATAGGGATTTTAGTTGATTGCGATGCGAATGCAAAAATCATAACATAAGAAGTGGTAATTGTGCTAACTGTAAATAGCTGAAAGTCAGTCTACATAAGGTGCGCGGATGGTTTCAAGATACTAAAGCTGTCAAATCCTTGCATATACGGCAATTCAGCTATTTTTGTATTCACCCCTTCCCCAACACCCACCCATCCGCGCATCTAGCGAAAAAACTAATCTGATTGGAAAGCTGTTTCTGTTGACTTACATATATCCTACTCGATTAGGTCAGCCGACTTTAGGGTGATGCCTACGCTTACGCAATTCCAGCATCCCCATAACTAACCTTATTTGGCAACGTCTTCAAAATCTGTTATCGCATAAGCAAATTCTCTAAAAGCTGTTTTAATCAGAACCTCTTTCGTTCCTCTTTCTAGAGAAGAGTTGCGTATGAGGTCTGTTAATTCTATAAACAACAGAGAAAACATAAAACGATCTTGGCGGTCAACTTGTTTCAAGCAAGACGATATAAACTGATAAAGCTCTGTTTTTCTGGGTTTGGTCTGTTCATCCCATATTTGCAAGCCAAGCCGAAAAGTTCTCAAGCGGATTTCATTGGTGTTGAAGGACGCGTCTTTGTAGCGGACTGATACGCGTTGGGGTAGTTCCATGAGTTTTAGCTATACATATTCAACGTAAAGTAATTATTCACTTATATTTTGGCTCAACCGGAAAAATCTGATATTTTGCACCAATGGCAACAACTGCCAGATGTTAGAAACGAGTTCCTAGCGTGAAATATAGAGAGTTACGTAGGGTAGCACAGCAGTTCTACCCTACTATCATCAATTTAGAGGATACCCCAGAAATGGAGTAGCCCTTGACCAGAAAAAGCTTCAATCAAAATCGCAGATACAAAACCAATCATTGCTAGACGACCGTTCCAATTTTCACTCTGAGGAGTGAAGCCAAAACGCACAGCATTAGGATCTTCTGAAACAATAGGCGCAGGATTCTTAAAGCCTGACATGAGCATAACTCCAAGGTTCAAGTGTTGTAGCAGTTGTAACTGTCTGTAAAGTAATGTAACAGATGTTTAAAAAAATGCAAGATTGAATGAATTAGGACTTACTCTCTACAAATTCTTTGTCTACGAAACGCTGCGTGATGTTGATGATGGCAGCGAATTGATGCGACAAGATTGGACTATTAGCTTGAGTATAGATAATGATTTTGGCGATTTTTGATGGTTAAAGCGCTTTTCAAATGCATAGATTTTTCTCCCAAGGGACTTCCAAGAAATAAATTATCCATTTTGTGAGGCGGACAAGATGTCATTGGTGTCAAGTTAAGGCAGAAGCCCAAATGTCAAGCGACCTTGCAGCGTTACGTCGATGTCGTTGGCGAACAGCTTTAACTAAGCCCATAGA
>NZ_JBALDU010000069.1:0-90417 GCF_036917235.1 Nostoc sp. | reverse complement strand
TCCTTCCATCACAATTGCTCAAAGATTTCTCTCTAATGATATTGACAAACTTCTTGCCCTTGTGGAATGAATCAGCCCTGCCTTATAAAGGGGGGTTAGGGGGGATCTAGAAGTGCCTAAAATTACAGCTAACCACTTTTAAAACATCCTCTTAGCAAAAAACAAGAATTTAGTAGACCAAATTAAACTCATTCTTATGGCGATCGCACAACCATCCTACGGTAAAATCTTCAACTACCCGAACATTGGAACACTTAAGTTTCCCCTTTAGATACTGAAACTTGAACCTCTGAGCATCATCGCCGAACCTCTGAGCATCATCGCCGAACCTCTGAGCATCATCGCCGAACCTTTGAGCATCACCGTTGAACCTTTTAGCATCGCCGTTGAACCTTTTAGCATCGCTGAACCTTTTAGCATCGCTGAACCTTTTAGCATCACCGTTGAACCTTTGAACTCAAACGGTTCACTTCGAGACGGAAACAGAGAAAATATTACCTGAGTAAGAGACAATGAATAAGACATCTGTCCTACGCTAATTATCCTATGGGGATAAAACACAGAGATGTCTCTAACAAAGCGGCTGGAAATTTTAGATTTAATTCGGGAACTTCGTCAGCAGCTCAATCTTTCTCAGAAACAGTTTGCTGCTAAAGTAGGAGTTTCCTTCAAAACAGTCAACCGTTGGGAGAATGGGCATACAGTCCCTTCACGGATAGCGCTAAAACTAATAGAAGAAATGTTACGGAAGATGGGTGAACCCGGACAAAGACTGCTAAATCAGTATTTTCCAGAAGCAGAGTAGGGTTATGAGTCGTAAGGCGAGGGCATCTGAATCCCAAAACATCTTTTCTGGCAATAGAGACAAGGGCCCATTCATCCGGGAGAAACTCCGGCACTATGGTGTTGCCTTCCTATCCGTTGCCTTAGCACTGCGGGCAACTCTGCTACTCAATCCATATCTCACTTCAACGCCTGCGGCACTGTTTTTTGCTGCGGTGATGGTGAGTGCCTGGTACGGAGGCTTAGGACCAGGGTTATTTACAACTCTTTTGTCTACTTTTGCAGTTAATTACTTCTTTTTTAAGCCACTCCATCCGCAGAACATTACAAATCCGAATATTGTAGTTCCCTTGGTAGTGTTCATGCTGACAGCAGGGTTAATCAGCTGGCTTAACGAATCAAACCGCACAGCCCAACGGCAAGCTGAGGCGAACCTGAAGTCACTACGTGAAAGCGAGGCCCGGTTTGGTCGCTTAACAGAATCCAATATTATTGGGATGATTGTGGCCGATCTAAACGGCTTAATCATTGAAGCCAATGATGCCTTTTTAAAAATGCTCAATTATACCCGCGAGGATTTGCGCTCTGGTCGAATCCGCTGGGGCGAGATTGTTCCACTCGAATATATCGAGGTGAGTGAGCGAGGGATTCAAGAACTGACAATTACTGGGAGTTGTAAGCCCTTTGAGCAGGAATACATTCGCAAAGACGGCTCTCTAGTTCCTGTTCTAATTGGCTTTGCTAAACAGGGAGATCGGACAATCATTGGTTTTGTTCTCGACTTAAGCGAACGCAAACAAGCCCAAGCAGAAGCCCAGCATCGCGCCCGCCAAGCAGAAGAAGCTCAGAGCATCCTGCAAATGCTCCTAGAACACGTCCCAGAGGGAATTACTATCACTGCTGGCCCCCCTGATTTCCCAATCATCGCTAACAGCAAACTCGCGCAAAAACTTTTGGGCAGACCGAGTGAATCTCTCGTTGGTATGTCTTGTGAATCTTATATTCAGCTCTACGGTTTGTTCTTGGCTGATGGTGTAACGCCCCTCACCTTAGAGCAACTACCTTTATACCGTGCTACGCGCTATGGAGAAACGATCTGCGATGAAGAATGTATCATTGAACGTCCAGATGGTACTACAATTACAGCGATCGCCAATGTCGTCCCAATTCGCGATTCCCAAGGTGAGATTATTGGTGCCATAGATTGCTGGCGTGATATCACCAACCGTAAGCTCATAGAAGAAGCACTGCGGCAACGAGAAACAGAACTTCGTTTAATTACAGATACATTGCCAGTTCTGATTACCTTTGTAGATTCAGAACAACGCTACCGCTTCAACAACCGAGCATATGAAGAGTGGTTTGGGCATTCGACGGTAAAAGTTTATGGGAAGCATCTTTGGGAAGTATTGGGTGAATCCGCTTATGAAGTGCTTCGTCCTTATGTGGAACAAGTACTAGCAGGAGTGCAGGTTACTTTTGAAAGTGAAGTTCCTTATGAAGATGGTGGGACACGTTACATTAATGCCATTTACGTTCCCCAGTTTAATAAAGAGGGAATCGTTGAAGGGTATGTGGGGTTAGTCACCGATATTAGCGAACAGCAAGCTGCGCTACGCGATCGCGATCGGGCAGAAACTGCGTTGCGCGAAAGTGAATTACGCTTTCGCCAGATGGCAGACACCGCTCCCGTACTGATTTGGATGTCCGGCACTGACAAACTTTGTAACTACTTTAATAAACCCTGGCTAGATTTTACTGGGCGGACTCTGGAGGCAGAGATGGGCAACGGGTGGGCTGAAGGTGTTCATCCTGATGATTTTCAGCGTTGCTTAGATACATACACTCATGCTTTTGATGCCCGACAAAAATTTCAAATGGAATATCGCCTCAGACACTGTGATGGCGAAGATCGTTGGCTTTTAGATACTGGTGTGCCTCGGTTTGCACCAACGGGGGAGTTTCTTGGCTATATCGGCTCTTGTGTTGATATGCACGATCGCAAGTTGGCAGAAGAAGCGCTACGTGACAGTGAGGAACGGTACCGAATTTTAACAGAAGTCTCACCACAGGCTATTTGGATGGGCAATAGCGATGGTGGTATTACCTATTGCAATCAACACTGGTTAGATTTCACCGGACTGACAATAGAGCAGACCACTGGCTATGGCTGGATTTCTGCCATTCACCCCGATGACCGCGATCGTGTCTTTAAAAGTTCGATGCAAGCTATTGCTAACGCTACAGACTACGAAATAGAAATTCGCTTTCGTCGAGTTTCTGATGGTAGCTATCGTTGGCATATTGTCCGGGGTTTACCATTTCGAGATCAAAGCGGACAAATTATCAAATGGGTGGGCATCGCCAGCGACATTCACGATCGCAAGGTTGCTGAAGCCGCCTTGCAACAACTCAATGAAATGCTAGAGCAACGAATTCAAGAGCGCACTGCCCAACTCGAAGCCGCCAATAAAGAACTCGAATCCTTCTCTTACTCAGTCTCTCACGACTTGCGGGCACCACTGCGCCACATCGCCGGATTTGTAGAATTGCTTCAGAAACGGCATAGCTCAACAAGTTTAGATCAAACGAGTCAGCGCTATTTGAAAATAATTGCCGAAACTGCCAAACAGGCAGGAATACTGATTGATGAATTGCTGACTTTTTCTCGGATGGGGCGCACCGAAATGCGCTACATCAACCTCAATATGGAGGAATTGGTACATGAGGTAAAACGCGATTTAATTGCAGAAACCCCAGGACGCACAATCCATTGGCAGATAAAACCACTGCCAGAAGCGCAGGGCGATCCCTCCATGCTGCGGCTGGTGCTTCGTAACCTGATAGGCAATGCCGTAAAATATACCCAGACTCAAAACCCAGCAGAAATTACTGTTGGAAGTATTGACAATGAAAACGAAGTTGTCTTTTTTGTACAAGATAACGGCGTAGGCTTTAATATGCAATATGTACACAAGCTATTCGGAGTATTTCAACGTTTGCATAGCGACCCACGATTTGAAGGTACTGGTGTTGGATTGGCAAACGTGCAACGCATTATTCATCGGCATAATGGTCGAGTTTGGGCAGAGGCTGTAGTTGACAGTGGCGCCACCTTTTATTTCTCGCTGCCTAAATTGTCCCAGAAGGAGAGTGAATGAAAGAACTGAAGCGAATTCTGCTAATTGAAGATAGTGCCAATGATGCAGAGTTAATCTTAGCCGCCTTGTCAGAAAACCATCTCGCCAATGAAGTAGTGGTGGTACGTGATGGCGAAGAAGCATTAGATTATCTTTATCGCCGGGGGTTGTTCCGGTTGCGAATGGAAGGGTATCCTGTTGTCGTGCTACTCGATTTGAAACTGCCTAAAGTTGATGGACTAGAAGTGCTGGCACAACTCAAATCTGACGCTGTAATGCGAGTGATTCCAGTGGTGGTACTGACCTCTTCTCGCGAGGAGCCTGACCTAGTTCGCTGCTACGAGTTAGGGGTGAATGCTTATGTTGTCAAACCAGTAGATTACCATGATTTTGTCGATTCTATTAAGGGTGTCGGCTTGTTTTGGGCAGTGATCAATCAGCCTCCCGTTGGTGCTTTACCGCCAGCGCCTCATCCTCAAAAGGAGAGCAACTGATGAATGTCCTCCGTTTCCTGCTTTTGGAAGATAGCCTGTTAGATGCAGAGCTAGCCCAAGCGATGTTAACTGAAGGGGGAATTAATTGCGAACTGCTCCGAGTCGAAACCGGTGCTGATTTCCTAGCGGCTTTGGAAACAGAGGCTTTCGATTTAATTCTTGCCGATTATGCTTTGCCCTCTTTTGATGGAATTTCTGCCTTGGAAATTGCCCGGAATCGTTGTCCTGAGATTCCTTTTATCTTTGTTTCTGCTGCACTGGGTGAAGAATTGGCGATTGAAGCTTTGAAGAACGGTGCAACCGATTATGTATTAAAGCAACGACTAGGGCGGTTAGTTCCCTCGGTGCAACGGGCATTGCGGGAAGCTAAAGAGCGGCGTGAGCGCAAGCAAGCAGAGGAGTCTTTACAGAAGAGTGAAGCCAAGTATCGCCGAATTGTTGATACTTCTTATGAGGGAATCTGGATGATTGACTCTGAAACCCGAACAGAGTTTGTGAATCAGCGGATATCTCAGATGTTGGGTTATCCGGCAGCAGAAATACTCGGTCGTTCTATATTTGATTTTATGGATCTGGCTGATCGTACAGCCGATGAAGAGAAACTGGAGTGGTTCAAAGGAGAAGAGAGCGATCTCAAAGAAGGGCGATTGCGCTGCCTGGATGGTTCGTACATCTGGACACTGATTTCTGCCAGAGCGATTTTGAACGAACAGGGTGAGTGCTTAGGTGCGATCGCTATGCTAACTGATATCACCGATCGCAAACGCAGCGAATCAGAACGCGATCGCCTTTTGCAACTAGAGCAAACAGCTAGGGCGGAAGCTGAAGCTGCTAACCGCATCAAAGATGAGTTTTTGGCGGTACTTTCTCATGAATTGCGATCGCCCTTGAATCCGATTCTCGGTTGGGCAAAACTATTGCAGAGCCGGAAATTTGACGAGGAATCGCTCAACAAAGCACTGAAAACTATTGAGCGCAATGCCAAATTACAAGCTCAATTAATTGAAGACTTACTAGATGTTTCTCGCATCCTCCAAGGCAAACTCAGCCTCAACACAATCCCAGTGGATCTGGTATCCACCATTGAAGGTGCAATAGAAACAGTGCATTTGGCAGCAGAGGCTAAAACTATTCAGATTGAGACAATGCTCGATCCAAGCGCGGGGAAAGTTTTGGGCGATTCAGCCCGCTTACAGCAAGTTTTCTGGAATCTTCTATCGAATGCCGTCAAGTTTACTGAGACTGAGGGAAAAGTAAATGTGCGATTGGAGCGCATCGACGCTCAAGCGCAGATTACCGTCAGCGATACAGGTAAAGGCATTCACCCTGACTTTTTACCTCATGTATTTGATTATTTCCGTCAAGGTGACAGTACAACAACTAGAAGATTTGGTGGATTAGGGTTAGGTTTAGCGATCGCTCGTCACTTGATCGAGATGCACGGCGGAAGGATTTGGGCTGAAAGTCTTGGCGAGGAGCAGGGAGCGATGTTCACAGTTAGGTTGCCGCTAATCAAGGACGGTGCAAACATCAGAGATGACACAAATACTGATTCCTCAACTGCCGCTTTTTCCTCCTTTCCCCTCATGGGTTTACAAGTGCTGGTTGTGGATGACAATGATGATACCCGCGACTTTTTTAGCTTTGTGCTGGAACAGTTTGGTGCGATCGTCACCGCAGTCGCATCAGGATATGAAGCATTACAAGCGCTAACCCAGTCAAAGCCAGATATCTTACTCAGCGATATTGGGATGCCAGAAATGAACGGCTATATGCTGATCCAACAGGTGCGGACTCTAGAAGCAAAAGTCGGGGGAAAAAAGATGCCTGCGATCGCTCTGACTGCTTATGCAGGCGAAATTAATCAGCAATACGCACTAAGAGCAGGATTTCAACAGCACATTGTTAAACCTGTAGCACCAGAGGAATTGCTCGTGGCAATTTCTAACTTAGTCCAATCTACTTAGGGTTGGCGATCGATCTGAGCAATTAGATGAACTGGCTTAAGGTTACAGATTTTAAACTATTGTTCACAAGTAATACCAATTTGAAAAAAGAATACGACAGATACATATTCCCAAACCTTTGTTCTGTCTGTCTTTCTTATTTTTGAATTTTGAATTAGTATAATATGGTCTTTTTAATTGCCTAAAATACTCCGGGTAATCCAGAAAAATGTTGTGCCCCAACACCATGTTGATATAAAAAGTTTATTCTCTTGTCAAAAATTTATCTCGCCCTATTGACAGTACTTTTCAAGTAATTGAACTACACTACTTTTCATTCCCCGTCTGGATCGTGGGCTAAATACCTGAAAATTTTTATCGAAACAGAATTCAGAGTCAGGAGCCAGAAAACAGACATGAATTTTGTGCGACTGGTGGATGAATCCACTGATTCATTCTGACTTCTGAATTATTCTTCAACAAACATGAGTGAAAAAGAGTGTAGAGATGTAGCAGTACTAAGTCTCTACAAGGTTTCTGGCTACAGCATATTTAATTTCACTAGATATCTAATCATTCGTGAATAATCAGATCCCTGGCTTCTCTAGAAAGTCAATGGTCTTGTTCTTTATAAATAATTCAGGATTTTTATATAGATAATTTTTATATAGTGGATTTAAAGGTTCGCCAATTTTATCCGTGTTTGTACTCTATCATAACTTTACGGATACTCTTAGAATCAACCTAAATTTACTTCCGTAAGGAGTCGGATATGAAGACTTATGACATGTCTTTCATAAAGACCAATGGACTCACGACTTTGTTGGCATTTGTCTCAGTTATATTTATTTTATCATTCACTCTAATTATATTATTTTTTGAAAACATTCAAGGATTTTCAAATCAAGAAAAAATTGAATACATCACTCAAGCATTAACAACGATTGCCATAATTATTGGGGGATTGGCATTAATTCTTAATGCTTACTATACCTCTAGACTCTCTCTGGATGAGAATCACAGCTTGTTAACGCAACTCCTGGCTGGAACAATAGCTTGGGATAACAATATCGTAAATTGTATCAATCAGACACCAATAGCTCCACAAGAAATTGTTTCTGAACGCTTTTCTAAAGCAATTGAACAACTGGGAAATGAAAAGATTGAAACGCGATTTGCCGCAATTTATGCTTTAGAACGAATTGCCAAAGATTCTCCGAAAGATCATTGGACAATCATGGAAATCCTCGCTGCTTTTATCCGTGAGAATGCCCCAGTGAATAGGGAATATGAGGATGAGTCGCTGCAATCATCAAAACTTCCTACAGATATTCAAACAGCCTTAACTGTCATTGGCAGACGCGATTCATCTAAAGATCCAGTCAATCAGAAACTCGATTTACGCAATACAGACCTCTGTAATGCAGACTTAACGGAAGCTAACCTCTCTAAAGCAATTTTCGTCGGGGCTAACTTGCAATGGGTCAATTTTACCAGAGTAAACCTCTCTGAAGCAGACTTATCTGTTACCTGTCTTTGTGGCTCAATCCTCTATGAAGCCAACCTGCAAAAAGCAATCCTCCCAGAAGCCAATCTTCAAGGCGCAGTTCTCAGAAAAGCGAACCTTTCCCAAGCCATCCTTTACGATGCCAACTTGGAAGGCACAGTTCTGTGTGATGCCAACTTAACAGGAGCAGTTCTTTGTGATGCCAACTTGGAAGGAGCAATCCTTTGTGATGCCAACTTAGAAGAAGTCAACTTTGAGGGTAGCAATCTCCAAGATACAAACCTAATTGGCAGTAACTTGCAAAGAGCAAAACTCGCTGGCGCTAATCTAGACAGTGCATTATTGAGTACAGCTAACCTCCAAGAAGCTAATTTCCAAGAAGCTAATCTCTGTGGAGCAAACTTGAGTGGCTCGGAAAATGTAGAATCACAGCAGATTGAACAGGCAATTGGCGATCGCACAACAATTCTACCGGAAAATCTGAAAATACCCCAACATTGGCGGTAACGCGATGTGCAACTTACAACAGTTTTCATGTATTTGATCCACATTTGTCATAGTTGCAATTCATGAATTGCCCCTACTGCGTGGTCTAAATACCTGAAAATTGCTGTAATTGAGAAAAATCGTCTATGTAGTTTCACTAATGCCAATCTACCAATTCATCTGCTAGAGATGTCTATTGGTTTACTGTTATATAAGCAATGCTTGCTAGAGTCTGGAGTGCATCAATTGTGGGCATCGATGCCGTAAAAGTAGGCGTGGAAGTCGATGTGTCAGGGGGATTACCGGGAATTGTTGTCTTGGGGCTTCCAGATTCAGCGATTCAAGAATCCAGAGAAAGAGTCAAAGCAACTTTGAAAAATACTGGCTTTGCTTTTCCGATGCGTAAAATAGTCATTAATTTAACTCCGGCAGATTTACGCAAAGAAGGCCCCTGTTTCGATTTGCCTATTAGTGTGGGAATTTTGGCGGCTTCTGAGCAAGTTAGCGCTGATTTGTTGGGGGATTATCTATTTTTGGGTGAAGTCTCTTTGGATGGCAGTTTACGTCCCGTGGCTGGTGTATTACCGATCGCAGCAGCAGCCCAAAAAATGGGAATTGCAGGTTTAGTTCTCCCTGCTGATAATGCCCAAGAAGCGGCGGTAGTTGAAGATTTGGCTGTTTATGGCTGCAAGCATTTGTCTGAGGTGGTGGATTTTTTAAATAATCCAGGGCGTTACAAACCTGTGCAGATAGATAGTACAACACAGACAACAACAGTATCCTACCCTGGCGCAGATTTGCATGATGTGAAAGGACAAGCTCATGGGCGTCGTGCTTTAGAAATTGCTGCGGCTGGTGGGCATAATCTCATTTTTGTCGGACCGCCTGGTAGTGGAAAGACTATGCTAGCAAGGCGCTTACCGGGAATTTTACCGCCGTTGAGTTTTGCCGAATCTTTAGAAGTGACTCGCATCCATTCGGTAGCTGGTTTATTGAAAAATCGTGGTTCATTGGTACGCGATCGCCCTTTTCGCAGTCCCCACCACTCAGCATCCGGGCCTTCTCTAGTTGGCGGTGGTAGCTTCCCTCGTCCTGGAGAAATATCATTATCTCACAGAGGTGTGCTTTTCCTTGATGAACTGACAGAATTTAAACGAGATGTTTTAGAATTTCTGCGCCAACCTTTAGAAGATGGCTACGTCACAATTTCCCGCACCAAATTATCGGTAATGTTTCCCGCGCAGTTTACTTTGGTGGCGAGTACGAATCCTTGTCCTTGCGGTTACTATGGCGATACGATCCAACAATGTACTTGCTCTCCCCGCCAACGCGAGCAATATTGGGCAAAACTTTCTGGGCCGTTGATGGATCGAATTGATTTACAAGTTGCAGTGAATCGCTTGAAACCAGAAGAAATTACCCAACAACCGACGGGAGAAACATCAATATCGGTACGCGAACGAGTTCAACAAGCAAGCGATCGCGCAATTACCCGTTTCCAAGGAGAAGCAAATCTGCGTTGCAATGCCCATTTGCAAAGTAGTCATCTCCAAAAATGGTGCAAGTTAGACGATTCTAGCCGCAATTTATTAGAAGCAGCAATTAGAAAATTAGGTTTATCGGCAAGAGCAAGCGATCGCATTCTCAAAGTAGCACGAACTATTGCAGATTTAGCAGGAGAAGATGAGCTAAAAACCAATCATGTAGCGGAAGCAATTCAATATCGCACAATTGATAGAATGCAGTAGAAATCTTGTTATGATGCCTTAAGTCTGTTAAGGGTTGATACAGATACTTTGTGTTACCAGCAGCTAGAACAGCAAGGCTAAAGCTATGATTTTAATAAATAAGTGAGAGTCCAAACTTTATGGAAATCAATACTTTAACAGAATCACAGACCACAAGTTTAAAAGTCAATATTTTGGTGGAAACTAGAGAAGATGGTCGCGTGATCGCATCTATCTTGGAACTTCCACAGTATCGTGTCGAAGTAGCAACTCGTGAACAGGCACTCCTGCTACTGAACCAGCTTTTAGTTCAAGATATGGAAAAAGTTGAAGTCATTCCGATGGAAATCAAATTGCCTCAAACTGAGCAATCTCAAAAACCTTGGATGAAATTTGCAGGAGTATTTAAAAATGATCCAGACTTTGACATAGTTCAGCAGTATATTCAAGAATATCGTCAAGAATTGGATGCTACTGAGAATGCGGCAGATTCTGGTACGCAGAGGGAAGCAAGTTGAGTCTTTGGATTCTTGATACTGATAGCGTTTCTCTTTTCCAGAGAGGAAATTTAGAAATTGCTCGTCGCTTAAACCTTGTTGACGCTAGCGAAATAGCGATTTCAATTGTCACTGTCGAGGAACAGCTTCGTGGACGATTTCAAGTTATTCGCCGAGCAAATCCTAATGATTTAGTTTCGGCTTATGAGAAATTACAGGTGACATTTGATAGTTTGAAAAGCTTCAATGTCTTAAAATTCACTGCTGAAGCACAGAAACTATATACAAATCTACTCCATCAAAAGATTAAAGTTGGTCGGCAGGATTTACGGATTGCTGCTATCACTCTTTCGGTAAATGGAATTTTGGTCACACGGAACAATCGGGGCTTTTGTCAAGTACCCAATCTAGTTTTGGACAATTGGACTTTATAAAGCCCTAGACGTAGGAGAAATTAACTGACCAATACGCTTGAGAATTTGCAAAACGGCGTACAGTTCTCTCGCGGATGCAAACGGAGCAAAAACTCTTGACAAATCGTACTGTGGTGTATTTGTTTGCGTCACTTTAACAAATAAAATATCGTCTCCATTCGTCACCATTCCAAACACAGGTTTACTGGGATTGGGGTTAGCCATCATATAAGCTAGAGCTTGTGGTACAGCCGACCAAACTGAGAGCGTAGTTTTTTTCGACTCCAACACCATCACCCACAACTGATCTTGTAACACTAAAACATCAATCCGTCCGCGCAGTGTCTCCTCGCTATCATCCAGAATTAGTTCCACGGATGATTCAGCCTTAATTCTGAAAGGAGGATCGTAAAATCCAGAGAGTGCAAGTATTGGTGACACCAGCAACAAGATGACCGTCCCTTCTAGTAAATCACCTCCGGCACGGTGATAAAGATACCTGCGCCGCACGACATCCACAGAGGCTTTTTCCGCTTCCGTAATTTCAGACAATCCCTCATACCACTCTGGGAAAAATTTCTCGTCTTCAACACGGACAAAACCAAATCGATTTTCTGCATCCTCAAGAGTGGTAATCGCTTCTGTAATTGCTGCGGTCTGTGTCATTGCTTCTAGGTAAAAATTGCTTTTGCTATATGATAAAAATCAGCGTATCTTTAATTATCGCCAATTAGCGCCGCAGCTACGCGCGTCGTAGACATCCCATTGTCATGTCACTATAAAATTCTAAATTCCTCCCCAAGAACGCTTCACAAATACCCTTGGGAGGATGTCAAAACTCAGTAAATCAGTATCCAATATATCAGGGACTAAGCAACATCCCCTAGAAGGAGACTGATTGGATGAATTTGCAAGAAATTTGGAAGTTATTACAAGAGACATTCAAAGAATGGAGTGACGATAAAGCCTCACGGTTAGCGGCGGCGTTAGCTTATTACACGATTTTTTCCATTGCACCGTTGCTAATTATTGTAATTGCGATCGCAGGTGCAGTATTTGGAGAGGAAGCGGCAAGAGGTCAAATTGTCGGACAAATTCAAGGTTTAGTCGGGGTAGATGGCGCAAAGTTTCTCGAAACAGCTATCAAAAATGCTAACCAACCAAAGACAGGAGCGATCGCTTCGATTATTAGTGTCCTAGTTCTACTAGTGGGTGCTACAGGCTTATTTACTGAGTTGCAAGATGCCATGAACACGATTTGGGAAGTTAAACCCAAACCTGGACGTGGCATAAATAATATGATTCGCCTCCGCGTTTTGTCCTTTGCAATGGTGATTGGGATTGGCTTTTTACTTTTAGTTTCTCTAGTAATTAGTACGATATTAGCAACATTAGTAACATACTTTAGTAACCTATTGCCAGGTTTCGATTTTATCTGGCAGATTGCTAATTTAATCATATCTTTTGCAATAACGACAGTACTGTTCGGACTAATTTTTAAAGTTCTACCAGATGTCAAAGTTGCATGGAGTGATGTTTTAGTTGGGGCTTCTCTCACCTCAGTTTTGTTCTCTATTGGGAGATTTTTATTAGGACAATATTTGGGTAATGGCAGCTTTGGATCGACCTATGGTGCTGCTGGTTCACTCGTGGTAATTTTGGCTTGGGTTAACTATGCCGCACAGATTCTTTTCTTCGGTGCAGAATTTACTCAAGTTTATTCCCGAAGGCATGGAAGCGGCATAGTACCAACTAAAAATGCTGTACATATATCTGATAACACAAACTATAATGGCAAGGCTCCAAAAGAACAAGCATCAACTAATAAAAAGCCATCTTCTCGCTTTATTAATCGCTTCTTTCAGTATTTTAGAAAGCCCAAACGCTTAAAGCAGAGAAGAAAAAATCAGCGATTTTAATCATTGATTACTGGAGATTTATATTTGTAAATCTGATAGATATGGAAGTATCTAATATCCAGCCCAGTAAATTAGTTTTTATTGCTACAGTTGATAAGTAGAGTATTCAGAAATTCTGAATTCTGACTCTTTTTTATACTGGATTTTTTCCAGAAGTCTATTGAACAAGGAAAAAATCAGTGCTAATGGAAAAATGGTTTTTTATCAATTGGCAAGCAATTTTTATTCCTAGCATCAGCATCTTTGAGTTGATTATCCGCGGATCGCTAGTCTACTTAGCGCTGTTCTCAGTGCTAAGACTACTTCCTAGCCGACAATTAGGAACATTAGGAATTACTGATTTACTCGTAGTTGTGCTATTTGCGGAAGCTGCTCAAAATGCTATGGCAAGTAATTACACATCAATTACTGAAGGCGCTATCCTGGTAGGAACAGTGATTTTTTGGAGTTACTTGCTGAACTGGTTGGGTTACAAACTTCCCCAGTTCCAACGTTTCCTGAATCCGCCACCGTTGCTACTGGTAAAAAATGGTCGGATGATTGAGCGACATCTGCAACGAGAGTTAATTACAGATGATGAGTTGATGAGCAAGTTACGTCAGCAAGGTGTAGAATTTTTAGCTGATGTGAAGTTCGCGTATATAGAGGCTGACGGCAGGATTAGTATTATCATGTCGAATTCAAAAACTAGTTCCGTCCCTGAGCAAAAAGTAGCGTTAAAAAGCGATCTACATTAATTAGACATTAATTAGACTGTAAAATATGACGGTTGTATTCTGTGCCAAACTGTGATTGAGCGTTATACTTTGCCCGAAATGGCTAATCTGTGGAGTGAAGCCTATAAACTAAAAACTTGGCTGCAAGTGGAAATTGCTGTTTGTGAGGCTCAAGCTGAACTTGGTCACATTCCATCTGAAGCCGTTGAAGAAATTAAAGCCAAGGCAGATTTTGATCCAAAGCGGGTGCTGGAAATTGAGGCTGTAGTCCGCCACGATGTCATTGCTTTCTTGACAAATGTCAATGAATATGTTGGTGATGCCGGACGCTACATTCACCTGGGTTTAACTAGTTCGGATGTTTTGGATACGGCTTTGGCACTGCAATTAGTTGCCAGCCTCGATATATTGTTGCAACGTCTGGAAGATTTGATTGAGGTAATTCGCCAAAAAGCACGGGAACATCGTCATACAGTGATGGCTGGCCGATCGCACGGTATTCACGCTGAACCGATTACTTTTGGTTTTAAACTAGCTGGTTGGTTAGCAGAAGTGTTGCGACACCAAGAACGCCTGAGAATACTCCGCAAAACGATCGCTGTCGGTAAAATTTCCGGTGCAGTCGGAACTTATGCGAATATTGAACCGCGTGTAGAAGCGATCGCTTGTCAAAAACTCGGACTCGAACCCGATACGGCCTCAACCCAAGTTATTTCCCGCGATCGCCACGCCGACTATGTGCAACAATTAGCTTTGGTAGCAGCAACCATCGATCGCTTTGCTGTAGAAATTCGTAATCTTCAAAAAACAGACGTTTTAGAAGTTGAAGAATTCTTCGCCAAAGGTCAAAAAGGCTCCTCAGCCATGCCACACAAGCGGAACCCCATCCGTTCGGAACGATTGACGGGAATGGCACGACTCGTTAGAAGTCATGCCGGTGCAGCTTTAGAAAACGTTGCTTTATGGCATGAGCGAGACATTTCTCACAGTTCTGTAGAACGAGTAATTTTGCCAGATGCTTGTACTTTGACCCACTTTATGTTGTCAGAAATAACTGATTTGGTCAAAAACCTGTTGGTGTATCCTGAGAACATGAAACGCAATCTCAACTGTTATGGCGGCGTTGTGTTCAGCCAAAAAGTGCTACTTGCTTTGATAGACAAGGGAAGCAGCCGAGAAGATGCTTATGCGATCGTTCAAGAAAGCGCTCACGCCGCTTGGAATCAGCCAGAGGGAAACTTCCAAGACTTGATTAGCAAAGATCCGCGTGTTACCCAAAAATTGTCTTCGGCAGAACTAGAGGTTTGTTTCGACCCCCAGCAACATCTGCGGCATTTAGAAGAAGTTTACCAACGATTAGGTATTTAGGATTAATTCGCTTGTAGTAAGCGTTTAAGCGCTTACTACAAACCTGTTACCCCAAAAACACGCAGATATTATCAAAAAAGAAATTTCAAGTTATCGCTCTTCCATCAGTCTTCGGAAAAGCAATCGCTGCAAGGCTTACGAAACTTCGGTTTTCAGGTTTTAGCTAGATTTTTGAATTTCTATTAGAAATTGAAGAAGAATTCAGAAGTCAGAATTCAGGAGCGGAGCCGGAGACGCTCCGCCTCCGGTCAGAATCAAAACGCTCGTTCCTCGCTACCGCTACGCTATCAGTCGGGGATTCAGACCCGCCACTGAATTGCACCCCCACCAAATTTAAATTTGGTGGGGGTGCAAAAACGCCGATTATTCAGACGCTTTTTCGGTCAGAAAACATTGCTGAATTCTGACTCCTGACTCCTGAATTCTGAATTCTGTTTTGATAAAGATACCAACAAAATTTAATATTGCAATCTGTTTGATGCTCGAATTATTGCTAGCACTGGGTAGTATACATAACAAATACTTAGTTATTTATTAATATTACGAGTGCTTTAATGATTGAAATCCTAGCCACACTTTCTGCCTCTGCGGCAGCAGGAATGAGAATAGGCATACCTTTGCTAATTATTGGGTTATTGCAGGGTAGCAACTTGTGGTCACAAGTTCCAATTTTATCTCACATTTCTCCACCAATATTATTATGTTGCCTCACTAGTTGGTCATTAATTGAATTATTAGCCTCAAAAAAGCTCTGGGGGCAAAGATTGCTCCAAGTGGTTCAGTTATTCATGTCTCCCCTTGTAGGCGCAATTATGGGGTTAGGAGTCGCTACAGCAACAGCAACCCCAAACTGGCTGATTGCCATAATTGGAGGTTTATTAGCTTTGGTACTCCAGCTCGTCCAAATTGGTTGGTTCTATCGGTTACGTGGCTTACCGTTGTGGGCAGTCTTCCTTCAAGATACCTTGTGCATTGCTCTAGTACTATTTGCCTTTGATGCTCCTTGGCAAGGAGGAGTAATTGCTTTAATACTGCTCTGGTTTGCAGTTCGTAGTGCGAAACAGTGGTATGACTGGTATCGGCGGAACTAGGGATTGGGGATTGGGGATTGGAGATTGGAGATTGGAGATTGGTGATTATTCTTCCCTTGCCTCTCCTACTCCTTTTCGCCTTTCCCTCAGCTTCTTTCCCAGTCCCCAATCTCCAGCCCCCAGTCCCCAATACTCTTTACTGCAAAAGCCCAATCATGTGCAAGAAGCCGTGACCGGTAATCAGTTCTACGATTAAGGCAATAAAACCCAGCATCGCAATCCGACCATTCCATACTTCAGCACTAGTCGTCAAACCCCATTCCCAACGCTCTTGAGGGTACATCTTTACCATTTTTTTCATTTGGGCAGCTTGCGAAAGCTTGAAACTGGGGTTTCTCAGCGCATCAATCACTAATTGGGCTAGTGCATTAATAAATACTGGATGGGTATTGGGAGCAGGTACGCGGCGGAAGTTGTGAATTCCTGCTTCTTCGGCTACTTCTCGATACTCAATATCAATTTCTTGTAATGTCTCGATATGCTCTGAGACAAAACTGATTGGTACCACAACCAAATCTTTCACGCCTTCTGCGCCTAGTTCTTTGAGGGCATCTTCAGTATAGGGTTGGAGCCATTCTACTGGGCCGACACGACTTTGGTAAGCTAAGGTATGGGCATTGGGTCGATTGAGAGTCTGCATAATCAACGCAGTACATTCTTCAATTTCCACCTGGTAAGGGTCGCCTGCTTCTTCTACGTAGCTTTTCGGAACGCCGTGAGCGCTGAAGAAGATATGAACATCATCCGGGTTGGGGAATTGCTCAAGTTCTTGGGCTATGAGTTCCGCCATTGCTTGAAGATAGCCTGGTTCTTTGTACCAAGAAGGAATAACAGTGTATTCAATGGGCTGAAATTTTGGGTCTTCACGCCAAAGCTTATCTAAAAGCCGGAAGCTGGAACCACTGGTACTGATAGAAAACTGGGGATATAGTGGTAATATTACCAGGTGTTCTACCTTATCTTGGGTAATCTGTGCGATCGCCTCTTCTGTATAGGGATGCCAATAACGCATTCCCACGTAAATATTAACTTCTTGCCCCAAAAAACCTAACTGTTCTTTTAAAGCTTCCCCTTGGGCTTCTGTAATCCGCCGCAATGGGGAACCACCACCGATTTGCTTATAATTTTCTTGAGATGTTCTGGTTCGCCGCGTGGCAATAAACCAGGCTAGGGGCTTTTGCAACCAGCGAAATGGTAGGCGAATAATTTCCGGATCGGAAAATAGATTGTACAAAAACGGCCCGACATCTTCTAGCTTATCAGGGCCACCGAGATTGAGTAATAAGACGCCTACACGACCCATAGCAGTTACTTTCCCCCAATCTTTTCAGGTTTTTTACTAATGTTAACAATATATCTTTATTAAATATAAAGCTTAATAGCAAGGAAATATGCAATGGCAACAATTTTAAGAGATTGGAGTTACCGCTATCAGTGGTTATATGATGGTATCTCTCGTTTAGCAGCCTTAAGTGTAGGTGGTGAGGCGCGTTTTAGGCAACTTGCTTTGCAAGGCTTAACAATTCACTCAGATTCTCAGGTTTTAGATTTATGTTGTGGGAGTGGTCAAACAACGGAGTTTTTACTAAAAACTTCACAAAACGTAATAGGATTGGATGCTTCACCTAAGTCTTTGCAACGAGCGCGGCTAAATGTACCGGAAGCTTCTTATGTAGAAGCTTTTGCTGAAGAGATGCCATTTGCAGATAATTTGTTTGATGTGGTGCATACCAGCGTTGCATTACACGAGATGCAGCCTCAGCAATTACGAAAAATTATTAATGAAGTTTATCGAGTGCTGAAGCCAGGAGGAGTGTTTACGCTGGTGGATTTTCACGCTCCGACAAATCCGATATTTTGGCCTGGGATATCGGTGTTTTTGTTGTTGTTTGAGACAGAAACAGCTTGGGAATTGCTGAAAACTGATTTAGCTGAGTTGTTAGCTAAGACTGGCTTTAAAGTGAGTAAGTCTACTTTATATGCAGGTGGGAGTTTGCAAGTGATACAGGCGAATAAGTGAACAATACTACTTTATTAATGGCAGCTAAGAGACTCTGCTATTAATAAAGTATAGGTTGTTTTCATATAGTACTTAAGCAAGTAAGCGGTGAAAAAATGACGCAGGAACTAATAGACCTCAAAAAGAGTATTTTGGAAGGACGTTATGCAGATGCCTTAGTAATTGTAGACGAATTAGAAGGCATGAGTAAACAAGCTATTCTGCGGAATATCCAAGCTTATTTAAGGATTATGCTGATTCATTTGATTAAGAACCAAGTAGAAAAACGATTAACTGGTTCATGGGCAAATTCTATTCGTAATTCAATCCGAGAAATTAAAAGTCTTAATATCAAAGATCATAAAAAATCTTACTATATTAATTTAGGTGAGTGGGAGAGTTTGATAGAAGAGGAAGTGATTGAAGATGCGATCGCTGATGCCAGCGATGAAGTAATGAATGGAGTATATAATCAATTCCAACTGCCTGAAATAGTGGATAGGAAGCAAATTATTCAGACTGCGTTGAAGTTTTTGGCGCTAACTTATTCCTATTCAGCTAAGGAGTTATCGGCAGTTTTGGCTGAAAATTTAACTCAGTTATCCGGTGGAGAAGATTGGAAAGCAGGTAGGCGATAAAATGTTTTAATCCCTAATAGGGATTTTGATAAATTGCAATTTGTATATCCAAAAAGTATCACTAAGCGGATTAGTGTTTCAATCCCTAATAGGGATTTTAATGAATTGCAATTCGTCCCCAGTAACTCGGAATGGCACTGCTAAGTTTCAATCCCTAATAGGGATTTTGATGAATTGCAATGGAAGCGATCGCTTGATGCTGTAGCTCAAAATCAAGGTTTCAATCCCTAATAGGGATTTTGATGAATTGCAATTCTTCCTACTGCTAACGATGGTTGGTTTTATATGGGTTTCAATCCCTAATAGGGATTTTGATGAATTGCAATTTGGAAATCGCCCCCACCGAGCAAATTCCAGCCTTGTTTCAATCCCTAATAGGGATTTTGATGAATTGCAATAGCAGCTTGTTCGATTACCTCTTTGGATGTCAATGGTTTCAATCCCTAATAGGGATTTTGATGAATTGCAATTTGATAGGAGAAGAATTGGTTATTGAGTTAAATGTTTCAATCCCTAATAGGGATTTTGATGAATTGCAATAAAAGATACTCTGTACTTTTCAGCAGCTTTTGAATGTTTCAATCCCTAATAGGGATTTTGATGAATTGCAATTATTCTTTCCATTTTTTCATTTTCCCACCATTGGTTTCAATCCCTAATAGGGATTTTGATGAATTGCAATAATTATAGCAAAATATTGCCAGCAAGCACTATATATTTCGAGTTTCAATCCCTAATAGGGATTTTGATGAATTGCAATGTTATTGTTGTTTTTGGTGCTGGTGCTATTATTTCTCGTTTCAATCCCTAATAGGGATTTTGATGAATTGCAATCCAACGATGAGTGCCGCAAAGCCATTCTTGAAAAGCGTTTCAATCCCTAATAGGGATTTTGATGAATTGCAATTTGTATGAGTCACCCTCGCCCCAACTCCAATAGTTTGAGGAATGTTTCAATCCCTAATAGGGATTTTGATGAATTGCAATAAGATATCAATTGATTGAAGAGAAGCAGCAGGAAATAGTTTCAATCCCTAATAGGGATTTTGATGAATTGCAATTTCAGTTACTACCACAGCTACCACTTTAGAAGGTTTCAATCCCTAATAGGGATTTTGATGAATTGCAATAGCGGGAGCCTGAAAGCCAAGCTGTATTTAGTTTTCAAGGTGCGGTTGCGCGATTCTAGAGCAATCATAGCATTAGAGAATTTCTTTGGGAAGAGTGTCGGGAAAGATTGAAGGCTGAAACTCAATTATTGTAAGCATTTCAGAGATTGCGCGGATGAATTTGGACAATTAGTGGAGTGAAACGCTTGCTGGTATTGAGATAGAAGCACTTTTTTTCGGGCATGAAATTTGTACACCTACCCCTCCGCGCATTTGACCATACAGTAACCTAAATATAAGAGAACTTAGTAATTCAACGTAGAGATGATGAAAGAAATAACGCGCCGCAAATTTATTGCAACAGCTACAGTGGCGACAGGTTTTGCCCTCGCAGTACAACCCATTTCTGCTGAAGTCATCACTACTGATGCCAAGGGGTTAGTAGCTGGTGCAGTAAAAATTCCCGTCAAAGATGGCGAAATTCCTGCCTATAGAGCAGCACCAGCTAGTGGTGATAATTTCCCCATCGTTCTGGTAATCCAAGAAATTTTTGGTGTACACGAGCATATCCAGGATATCACTCGTCGCTTTGCTCGGTTGGGATATTTAGCGATCGCACCCGAATTATTTATCCGTCAAGGCGATGTCTCGAAGTTAAGTAATATAGACGAAATTCGCCCAATTGTCGCCAAAGTACCAGATGCTCAAGTATTATCCGATCTTGATGCTACTGTAAACTGGGCAAAGAAGTCAGCTAAGGGTAATGGCGAGAAATTGGGAATTACAGGCTTCTGTTGGGGTGGTCGTATTACTTGGTTATATGCTGCACATAATCCCCAAGTGAAGGCAGGTGTAGCTTGGTATGGGCGACTTGTGGGCGATGCTACCGAACTTCAGCCCAAGTATCCCGTTGATATTGCATCAAAACTGACAGCCCCCATTCTCGGACTCTATGGTGGGAAGGATACAGGTATTACTCTTGATACAGTAGAGCAGATGCGCGATCGCTTAAAGTCCAGCAGTAGCAAATCTGAAATTATCGTCTATCCCAATGCACCCCACGCATTTTTTGCCGATTATCGCCCCTCCTACCGTGAGAAAGAAGCTCAGGATGGTTGGAAACGCCTCTTGGCATGGTTTAGGCAAAATGGTGTTTAAAAAATTAGCTAGTCATGAACTGTGATGCTGAAAAAAGTCCCAAATAGTTTCACTGGCGTTCAGCCCCAGCTTGGCATTGAATTTATTTAGGTTCTCGTCAGTTGAAGAACCACCAGGCCAGAAATGTCCACCGTTGACTACCGCTAGCTGCCAGACTTCGGAGTTGCCACTACAACCTGTGTAGATAGCGGTTTTCACTTTATCTTCAGAAAAATTCGGAGATACATTTGATAAGGTACATCGATCGTGCGATCGCCAAAACTCTACCATATCTGAGATCGAAACCAGCGCTCCTCGTTGAGTGCGATCGTTACCTTCATAAAGTACGTCGCGATCGTTTGTACCGTTGATCGTTAACATCGATATGGGAGTTTTAGTCTGACAACTAGGTTTTAGTCTGGCTGGGAGGGAACCAGCTACTGATGCAAAACCAGCAATTTTATCAGGTAACTTACAAGCCAGTGCTTGGGTAAGTATGCCACCTCTAGAAAAACCAGTGGCATAAACTTTATGACCATCAATATTAAGTTGCTGCTGAAGATGATTAATCAAAGCACTGACAAACAAAACATCATCTACCTTTCCTTGAGCGTTACCTCTAAGACTCCATTTTTGGTCAATTCCATCTGGGTAAACAACAATAAATCCTTTTTGCTCTGCTAATTCATTGAAGCGGGTCACATTACTGATAGACTGACCATTACCATCATCTCCATGAAACACTAAAACTAACGGCATTGAGCGGTCTAGATTATAAGATTTTGGAGTATAAAAATAGTAAGTACGTAATTTACCTTGATCGTATAGTTCTCCATAATTATCACCAATCAAGATTTTGTCTTTAGTTATACTTTTTTCATCAGCCTTAATTGAATCACAGGCTGTTACTAAACTAATTCCTAGTATAAATATCAAAAGTTTTTTCAAGAACTGAGAATTTTGATATATATTCATGTTGATTAAATTGACTTATGTCAGCTACTTGTATTTACTTCTAATATCAGGTTCGGTTATAATACTTATAACATCTGTAGGTTAGGTTGAGGAACGAAACCCAACACTTGATCCTTGTTCATATTGGGCTTATTCATGTTGGGTCTCACTGCCGTACCCCTACGGGGAAGCAAGCTACAACCCAACCTACATTGATAATTTTTATTACAAGTAATCACCCGAACTTGATATAAGTCTTATTCAGCGACAAAATCTTAACTAATAGAGGCTAACAACTTTAGTTGTTAGCCTCTATTTAGATATTAAACTCTGACATTTACATAACGAGCAGGAACTCTAACTTTAACCCATCTGTTACCGCGTCGTACTGTTTCCCAATGTGCAGGAATTAACTTTCGTTGATATCGAACGACAACAGGTTTACGCACAATAGCAGTTCTATGAACATTGGGTATAACAATAATTTCTGCTGCTGATGCTTGTGACGGCAAGGAGGAAATTGCAAATGGGAGAGCAAGTAATGCACCTAATAAAATACGTTTCATGTTCAAATCTCCATCAATTAATTTTTTTGAGTTTTCTACAGCATTTATCAATAATTTGGGAACAGATATTCTTACCTATTAACTTTACAGGAAGTTTTGTTTGTTGCACGAGTTAATTGATTTGCTGTATTGCTCTTAATTTAAAATACTAAATCAGAAAACACAGTGGAATAAAGTCATAACTTCAGTATGACTTTATTCACATTTGGAACTTTGGACAAAAAAAGGAGTTGATAAACTCCTATTATTTTAGTATTATTTGTTACTTAATTATTTAGTTTTACTGAATTTTATATACGATCATAGCAATCAATACGGCAAGACCTAGCGCTCTGCGAAAATAATTAACGCCTTGAAATAGCTCCATCCACGCCCAAGTAAACAATGAGCCATTTGCCAGAAAGTCTAACACTGTATTGATTTTACCACTTGTAAAAACTAGGGTTAGTAAACTAGCTACTATCCAAAGAATCAGTGGTGGGTTTGGCATTTCAGCCAAAACAATTTTGCCATTGCTGTCACGGAAGGTTTTATCAACTAATGTATTTTCCATTGTTTGAGATTGCTACTTAGGTAAAAATTATTAACTTGCAAAAATTACGGAGTCATGGATTGATAAGAGGCTGAGATTGAATTGCAAGTTATTTAGTAATATTAAAACATTAAAGAAAATCTATTTTCACCCATCTAATTGCTGAGATTAGAGCAGTAAAGGATATTCATATATGACTATATTGAAAGGCATAGTTACACGAAATCTGCCAATACGTATTTCGTCCTTTTCTTTCTTCTCTAACAGACGCTACGCGTAGCTTGCTTCTGCGTAGGAGTATGCGTCCTTGACATAGAAAAGCCTCCCATTCCGGGAGGCTGAAAAGTTAGCGGAGACAACTTGTTAAACTACAGCGATCGCTCCTCCTAATGCAGAGAAAATGGCGGAGACGAATGCTGTGGCAAACAGCCACCACGCTGCTGTAGCTGCGGCTTTGCGGGTTTCTTCTGCTTGCCGCTGTGCTTGATGCTTTACCTGTTCTAGTCGGCGTTGGGCTTCGTGCTGTATGCGTTCTGCACGTTGCAATACTGTGTTGCGCGCCCGTTCAATTTGGTCGATGATTCGGTTGGCATCTTCTTCGGAGATGTCCTCACGAGAACTCATAATTGCCACTAGGGTATCACGGTCAAAGGAGGATAGGCGATCGCGCAGGGCATCGAAACCTGCTTGGGGATCGTCAAAAACTGTGCGAATATCGCGCTTAAGACTATCATAGTTAAGTTCTGGGCGATCCAGGGAGTTAAGATAGTTGCGAATGCGGGCAAAAACCCCATCAATAGCATCTTGAATGCCCCGTTGAATGCTCCGTACTTGTTCGACAAATTGCTCCCTTACGGACACTATGTTATCGGCAATCCGCGCTGCTTCTTCATCAGAAATATCTTCCCGAATTTTCAGCAGGGCAATAATGGTATCACGGTCAAACTGGGAAAGGCGATCGCCAAAACTTTCTACGCCGACTCGCGGATCGTGCAACAATAATTGCAGGTCGCGTTTGATACCTTCAGGATTGAGTTCTTCTTTACCAGTTTGGCGCAGATACTCTTCCAAATAACCTTTGAATGATTCTACTCTTTGTTGTGTACGGCTAGCTAGGCGACGAGGCGCACGCACAAAGTTACGAATCGAAGTTTGGGTAGAATCAATGATTTCATTAACTTGTTCTTCACTCAAGTCTTGGCGTTGACTGAGTAATTTAACCAGTGTATCCCGGTCTACCTGCGACAAGCGACGGCGCAGTGCGACGGCTCCCTCTTTGGGATTTTCAAACAATCTGGTCAAATCTCGCTGAATACCTTCTGGATTGAGTTCTTGTTTACCAGTATTCCGAAGATAATCTGCGATCATTGTCGTCACAGAGTCGTATTGCTCTTTAGCTTTATCGACTACAGCTTGGGGTGTGTGGCGAATACTGTACCACGACTCTTCAGTAGCATTGATGATTTGATGAACTTGATCTTCACTCAAATCTTCCCGCTGACTCAACAATTGCACTAAGGTATCGCGGTCAAAGCGAGACAAGCGTGCCCGAATTGAGGTAATTCCAGCTTGCGGATCTTCTAGTAGCTTTTTGAAGTCGGCGCGGATGCCATCAGGATTCAGTTCTGATTTGCCTGTGTTACGCAGATATGATTCTACATTTAGCCACAGGGTTTCTGCTTGATATTGTGCCTGTTCTGCCAATCCTTTGGATTCTACCAAGACGCGATCGCGTTGTTTTTCAAACTCATCGAGAATGCTGTCTACTTCATATAACTGGACATCATTACGTTGTAACAATATCTCCCGAATTTCTTGGCGGTCAAGGTGCGCTAGTCGCAATGTCAGGGTTTCGTAATCTGCCTCTGAATCTTCCAACAGTGGTTTAAAATTCTGCTCAATGCCTTCGGGTGTCAAATCTGCCTTGGGAGTAACGAGCAGATAACTTTCTACTGCGCGTTGCAAGTCTTGGACGATATCTCTTTCTTCAACAGCTCTCACTGTTATTAGCACTTCTTGGCGGACAGTTTCTAGCTGATTTGCAATGCGCTGAATTTGACTTTGAGTCAGCAATCCCCGTTGTTGCAGAATATTGGCAAAATCATTGCGGGATAGTCGTTCTAGTTCCCTACGGACGATTCCAGGGTCAGCTGCTGGGTCGTAGATGACATCATGAAATTCCTGGGCAATTTTTTCTGGACTCAGTTGCCAAGCATAAGTGTTGTGCAGGTAGTTTTCGACATCAGCCCGAATTGGGCTATAGGGTTGTGATGGGGTTGGCAAGCCTAACTTATCTGCTTGTTGGGTGACTTTATCTTTGGCGGTGGTGAGACTACCCAAGATTTTTTCTACATCCAAATCAGACAAATCTGTGCGTCCCAACACAATGGCGCTTAAGGCAGATAGCCCTTGCTGAAGTGTACTTTGAACTGGCCCGGTAGCTGCCTTTTGGTCAGATTCTTTGGAATCACGCTTTTCTGCTAATAACCGATCTAGCTTGGTGTTGAGTTCGTCTGTTTTATTTTGTCCTGCTGGAAGCGATTTCAGATAATCCATTAACTCACCCAAACGGTCTTCGGTGGGTGGTTGTTGACTTACCACTTGCTGCCAAACTTTATACAAGGTATCAGCAATGCGACTAACATCTTTTTTGGAAAGATCGGTGCGGCTGCTGACTAACTCGATAAACTTTTGGCGGTCGATGTTGCGGATATCTGGAGTCCCAGCGATCGCTTTTAATTGCGGATCGTTGAGTAAATTTTCAAAATCACTCCGAATCTTTGACACATCGAGTTCGGGAGGACGGATCTTTTCTAAGTAATCTTCAATGTTTTCCCGGATACTTACGGGGTCGATGGCGCTTCCGAGTTCTCGACGGACAGCGGCGGCGGCGGCTTCAGCTGTGGCTACCACTTGGCTATTCACAGCTTTGGCACCTAGTGCGGCGGTAGCAGTCCCCATAATCGCCTGAAAGCCAGATGTTGCCGTATTGACAACTGAGCCAATTAAGGAGCCTACGGTGGTGGAACTTACCCAAACTAGAAGCAAAAAGTAAGCACCCCAAATCACCAAACCGAGAATCGCTCCCAATCCCCGATCTGAGATCACAAGGCTCAATTTTACTGCTAGATAAGAAGCGATTAATAAGGCGACAGTCACAGTGATTAATGTCCAAATCCCGACTGCTGTGCCGATTTTACGAATGCTGCCGCCCAAACTTCCGACTTCCCCATTATCTGAATCCGAATCAGATGAGTGCCCCAGGTAGGAAATACCGGCTGCAAGGGAGAGATTAGTTAGAACTAATTGGAAAGCAAAGGCAAGAATCACACCGGAGATTAAAGCCACAAAAAAGCGCGGCCCAGAAATGAGAACTGATGCCTGTTCTGGCGTGACGTTTGAGGATTCTACTGGAACTTGTGCTAACCACAATAGTGGTTTGTAGAGTCCCACCATGATTTCCGTACTTTGGAACATTGGATTTCCTTCTACCTACTAAGTTTAAATTTGGGGGAATTAAGAATTTCTTGAGAAGCAACTCTTAGTATTTATTATGTTTGTACCTATTGGCAATACCTAACTCTTTAGATCAGAATCGTAGAATTTACCTCTTTAAAGCATCTCTCCAAAGGCTGAAACCCTCATACAGCGGAAGATATAACTTTTGCTATCTCTTGGTAAAAAACATAATTAAATTGGCAAGCAATATTGCTTATGTAGTGCTAATTTTAATTATTTAATTTATAGTGATTAGTTTTATTTTAATAATAGTTTGTTTTCAAATAGTTTAGATTTATTTAAATATCTATTTTTATCACTCTCTCTAGGTGGATTTATTTATAACAATACGTTTGAGCATCGGCCAGAAGAAGTGCTTGTCTTTTGTGCCTATAGACAGAAAGCATTCTAGTTATTAATAGCTACATTAAAGTTAACAAAGGAATTGTTGAAGGCATTTAAACGGTCGTTTTGCAATGATTGGCTTTGTTACCTATTTGCTTTGGGATTTAGCTGGTTATATCGTCTTGCGTGATGTTTTACATCTGATTGGCTACTAGAAACTAAACACCTAAAAAACTATTAGATTTCGGAGAAAAAAATGGCAACTCAAGAAACTCGCCCTTCTACTGATTTACCAGTTGTTGCACCCGAATACAACGGCATAGATCGCAATGCATTTTTGTTTGGCTTGACTCCTCAAGCGGAAATTTGGAACGGTCGCTTGGCAGCTATTGGCTTTCTAGCTTATTTACTTTGGGATTTAGCTGGTTATAGCGTCTTGCGTGACGTTTTACATCTGATTGGCTACTAGAAACTAAACACCTAAAAAACTATTAGATTTCGGAGAAAAAAATGGCAACTCAAGAAACTCGTCCTTCTACCGATTTACCAGTTGTTGCACCCGCATACAATGGTATAGACCGCAATGCATTTTTGTTTGGTTGGACTCCTCAAGCGGAAATTTGGAATGGTCGCTTGGCAGCTATTGGCTTTCTTGCCTATTTACTTTGGGATTTAGCTGGTTATAGTGTCCTGCGCGACGTTTTACATCTGATTGGGTATTAGTCGTCTGCCACAAACATTATGACAGGTTAAGATATGTTTCTAGTAAGCACTTAAGTGCTTATAGGGCTTCCCATTCAGAGACGGTAGGACATTATTGCACGAATTTGGCAAATTTATCAAGATTGTTAATTCGTAGGTTGGGTTTTGTCCCTCAAACCAACCTACACATTTTTATTTTTTAGCCTTAGGAGTATTGCATTGGCTTCTATAAATGCTTGCCAGTTTTCCACATACTACCTCTCGAAGTGTATTTATTGAGTAGCAAAAAAGTCACCTACTTGTAAGTGACTTTTCTTCGATCAAAATTTGACAAAAATTACTGAAATTTTAAACAGCGATTATTCATCAATACAACTGGGAATACCCAAAACGGCACAGGGGAAATTAGAACCTAGAGCCTCAATCATGGGATGATTGACAGAGTTGCAACCTAAAAATAGAATATCGGCACTTTCTGATTCAACAACTTTGTTAAGTTCTGTGGAAATGGAGCCAAACCGCAGGTGAGATTTGAAGGAACCTTGCCATTCTTCAGCCAGACTCCGTGCTTGCCAGAGAATTATATCTGCTTGTTGTAGAGGAGCGATCGCTGTCTGTAATTTAGGTTGAGTTAATACCTGTGTGACAGACTTTGATACTTCACTAACTTGACATTCCAATGAACGCTGTTGTTGTGGAAAGCTTAAGATATTTGGATACTGATTGCTTTGATTATCTTCTACTACATAAACGGCTTGAACTGTAACTTCTGTATTGGTGGCCAAACGCGTTTGATGGGCAATCCAAAAGGCAATATCTAATGCCGTATGACTGTTGGGAGATGCGTCATAAGCAACAATTAGATTAACTGCTTTCGCTTTTTGAGGTTTTGTAGAAAAAGGTTTGTTTGGTTCTGGCAGCAGTACCATTTGTTCAATTAAGTCATCTCGACCCGTGGCACTTTGCAGACGTGCTAACATTGGCTTAATTTGCACAGCTTTACTTCTCCTAATGAAATGAATTAGCAATGAGAAGCAGGGGGACAAATTTTGGATTTTGGACTTCGGCTACGCTCAGTCGAACGATTTTGGATTTTAGATTGAGTAACGATAGCCAAAATCTCAAATCTGAAATTCAGTCAAGGAAACCCCAATAATAACTGTATTACAGCCAAAGTCTTGGGGGTTCCTTCCATTGCCTACGGAGTTAGCTGACGGGCTAAGACTGGAAGGTGTCTCTCTCTTAGGAGTGCTGTTAGCGTAAGCGGGGCGTATAGCCCGTGCTGAGTGCTGAGTTAAAGTTTTTTACTCTTAAATTGCTGCTCTCTGCAAGATTAGCCCCAAACATTGGTTCCTCCGTTCCAAATCCAGCTTTCATGAATTTGAATTAGGCTACCCACTGAAAAAATGATAATCTAATTTACTCGTCTTGGGCAAAATATCGATCTAGGAAATTTAAGGCGTGGTTGCGGAGTTCAAAATACTCTTTTGAGTTTCGCATGGCGGCGCGATCGCGTGGATGCTCAAAAGGAACTTCTAAAATCTCCCCAATACTAGCAGCTGGACCATTGGTCATCAAAACGATGCGATCGGACATATAAATTGCTTCGTCTACATCGTGGGTAATCATCATCACTGCTTGACGATTATTTTCCCAAATATCCAATACCTGCCGCTGCAATTTGCCACGAGTTAGTGCATCTAGTGCCCCAAAAGGTTCATCCATCAGCAACATTTTGGGACGAATTGCTAAGGCTCTGGCAATACCTACTCGTTGTTTCATACCTCCAGAAATTTCATCGGGATATTTGTCAGCCGCCGCCGTCAAGTTTACCATTGCCAAGTGTTGATTTACAATGCTGATTTTTTCAGATCGATTAGCATTTTTTAACACTTCATCTACGGCTAAACGGATATTTTCTCGCACTGTTAACCAAGGTAACAGCGAATAGTTCTGAAATACCATCATCCTTTCGGCTCCCGGCTGACGAATTTCTTTCCCATCTAGCCTGACTGAGCCGGAAGTGGCTTTTTCTAAACCAGCTACGATCTTTAGTAGAGTTGATTTTCCACAACCAGAGTGACCAATTACAGAAATATATTCATCTTCACCGATCGTCAGATTAACTCCATCTAAAACGACAAAGTTATCTTTATCAGGTGTCGGATAAGACTTGACTAAATTTTCAATTTCTAAAAATCCAGCGCGGGGCAGAAATTTGTTCTGGGTATTAATCGGTAATGAGGTATATTCCATCATCAAATGCTCCGCAAATAATTTTGTCATCAATCAAAATTTAAACTTGGAATTTAAGACATGAAAAAACGAGAGGGAGCGTTAGCCCTGATGGCGAAACTATTCAGATAACCTACCGGATCGCTAGGATCGAAACCTTTCTTATCTATAAATACTTCTGGTGGTTCGACCTTGTAATCATCCTTGGGACATTCGATGCCCATTTCTGATGCTATGTCCCGATATAAATCTGTTCTCCAACCTTGTTGGGCAAGTTTCTCGGCATTTTTGGGAAATTCCTTAATTTGTCCCCATCGCGCTGCTTGTGTCATTAACCAGATACTTCTGGATCTCCATAAGAATGTTGAGTGTTCTCCTGGCTGTTTAGGAAGGTTGTCAGGAATATCAAAGAAAATCGTGGTGTCAGCAGCTTTGATGGTGCGGTCTTTGCCGTCAAAGCCGCCATAGTTATAGTTGCCGAGAATTCCCGGACTTGTAAATTTCGCGATTGGGGCATCTTTCTTTTTGGGTCTAGCACCTGTAAAGGAACGTTCTGTAAGTAGTTCGGCAACTTCTTGGCGGTTTTCTACTTTGCTGCAATATTGGCAAGCTTCAATCATCGCCTTGACAAGGGAACGATAGGTTTTGGGATATTTGTCAATGAAAGATTCCATCACCCCTAACAAACGATCTGGGTGCCCCAACCAGACTTCTTTACCTTGTGCGAAGGTAAAGCCGATGTTTTCGTTACCTGTTATTGCTCGTGTATTCCAAGGTTCTGCAACCATGTAAGCTTGCATTGCACCAATCCGCACGTTTGTTACCATTTGGGGGGGCGGAACGATGATGACGCGAAACTCTTTAAGCGGATCGACACCTGCGGCAGCGGATAAGTAACGGATAAAGTATTCGTAAATAGCGGAACTTAATACTACTGCCCAAACTCTGTTTTCTGATGGTTGCTTGTCAAAGTAGCCTCGGAAATCGCGTCCAAAGGCTTCTAGCGCGCCATCACCATATTGTTCTTGATACTCGTACCACGGACGCAGCCCAAAATCCCACATGGCTTTGTTCATCGTCATGGCGTTACCGTGGCGATGAATGGTCATGGCTGCACACAAGGGGGCGTGGCGTGCGCCTTCGGCACCAATTCTAGCGTTGGTGACGGCACCAGATACTACGGGTGAAGCATCCAGACGACCAAATATTAAACCGTCGCGGGAAGTAGCCCAACTGGCTTCGCGGTTGAGTGTGACGTTCAAACCATATTTGCGGAAGAAGCCTTTTTTCCAAGCGATCGCAAATGGCGCACAATCATTAACGGGAACGTATCCAATGGTGAGATCGGATTTTTCTAGGTCTTGGGATCTAACTAGTGGTTGTACAGCTAAGGCTTCTTCTGTTAGTCCTTTGGCGGATCGATCTCCTGAAATCGCACAGGAAGATAACGCTATTCCGGTTGTGGTTGCTCCGATTCCTTTGATAAAATCTCGTCGAGTCCAGTTATTATCACCCATTTTTGTAGCTCCATTGGTGATTAATTACTCACGCTATCGGTGCAGAGTATTGTTAGATTTTGCTGTTTTGAACTCAGCCAAATTTTGTTAGTTAGAAGTTGTAGGGCGATGGGTGACAAATTCTTGAATTTTACCCACGGCGTAATCTAAAATTAACCCAGTTAAGCCAATTATGAAAACGGCTAAAAATACTGAACTTAGGTTTAAGCGACTCCATTCATCCCAGACAAAAAAGCCAATACCAATACCGCCTGTGAGCATTTCCACCGCAACGATAACCAACCAAGCTATTCCCAAACTAATTCGTAAGCCGGTAAAAATGTACGGTAAACTTGCAGGCAAAATTATTTTTGTAATCCTTCGCCAACGTGGCATTTCCAAAACTCGTGCCACATCTAAATAATCTTTGGGAACGCTAGAAACTCCTAAGGCGGTATTAATAATTGTCGGCCATAAGGAAGTAACAAATATCACAAAAATGGCGGAAGGCTCTGCTAAGTTGAAAATTGCTAAGGCGATGGGTAGCCAAGCTAGGGGCGATACAGGTTTAAAAATTTGAACGATCGGATTAAGCGCTAGCATTGCCGATCTAGACATCCCAATTAGAAACCCCAGAGGAATCGCTACTACCGCACCTAACAAAAAGCCCAGCAATACCCGACGCAGACTTGCTATCAACAACCAACCAATTCCTAAGTTGCCTGGGCCCCTCTGGTAGAAGGGATTTAAGATGTAGTCTAGATTCGCAATTAGCGCTTCTGGTGGGGTGGGCATTAACTCATGATTGGCAAGTGCAATAATCCACCACAACACTATTATTCCCAAGAAGCCTAATAGAGGTAAAATGAATACATCTCTAAGGATGATCGGTTTTGCCTTTTTCCAAGTTGCTTGTCCAGCGATCGCTGCGATCGCCACTAAATTTAGTTGAAATATCATTTATGACCTCAGCAGATTTAAGTGCAGGTACAAAAAAGTTGAGCAGTACCAGCCTTGGACACTGATGAGATCGGAACATTATAAAAATGCCGTCTCTTCAGTCTCCTCTCAATGCCTACGAAGTTAGCTGACGGGCTAGGGCTGAGAGATGCCCTTCTTAAGAAAGTTATAAGTTACGAGTTGAATATTTACTAAAGTAACTTCCAACTCCTCACTTTCTTTGAGATACGCCCCACAATTTGGTTCCTCCGCTCCAACATCACGCACTGCGATCTGCTGAATTAGGCTGACTTACTCTAAGTAAATACAAAGTTATGTAGATTATAACATTAATATACATAATATAACATCAATGCTTCAGTGAAAGTATCTGTTTTCTGATAGATAATGTTCTTTTTATTACTTAAATTGACTCCATACCCTGGCTTTTGGAGAATCTATAAAATTTCTAATTTTGGTTATCTTGTGAATTAAATCCTTGCACAGTGGGCTAAATAATTTAAGTACGTCAACTATCAAAGCTGTTAACTGCTAGACTTTAATTTACTCTGTTAAGCTATATATTATACTTTTTAGTTTTTATTTACTGAGATTAAATTAAGCAACTAAAAAATATGTAAAATCTATTTCTTTTGGTAGGTGAAATATATCATTAATTTTGCTAGAAAACGACTCTAATCGCTAAAATATTTGGATATGGAAGTTTACTCATCTATCTCCTAGCTGAATTTAACATAATGGATTTTAGTCAAGTACTGGCTGAAAAAACGGATACCATCCTTGATAAATGGATTTTAGCTGTTCGCAAGGATAGACGGATTGAAAGTGCTGATGACCTATCTTATACAGCGGTAAAGGATCACATCCCTGATGTTTTGAAAGCTATGGTGACAGTGCTTTCAAAATCTCAGGATAATGATATTCAGTCAATAGTTACTGCCAGTTTTCAGCATGGAGCGATTCGAGCCGAACAAGGCTTCGATCCGGCAGAAATTGCCAGAGAATATCATCTACTGCGAACAGTAATATTTGATGCTCTACAACCGGATTTATTAGAGGGAATCCCCTCAGAGATAATTCGTTCTATGCGTTTGATTGACGCTATCATCGACGAAGCGATCGCTCGATGTTTTAAGAGTTATGTTGAGGAACGCTTGCGGGAATTACAGAAGTTGCAAGCATCACTAACGCTCCATAATGAGGAACTTACGCAGTTAATTAGCGCTAATCAAGAGTATGTTTCCCAACTAGCCCACGAATTGAAACATCCTCTAACTTCTATTATTGGTTATTCGGATTTATTTTTACGCCAACAACGACGAAAGCCTGACATCAAAGACAACTATACCAATTTAGAACATATTGAGCGCGTACTACGCAATGGTAAACAGTTACTTCATCTAATCAATGATGTACTAGAACTTTCGCGCTATGAGGCGGGCCAGATAAAACTCCAATTAGCACCTATCGATGTGCGTGCATTAATCGATAATGTGTATGAAATGTTGGAACCTTTAGCTGCGGGAAAAAATTTACAAATAGTAGTCGATTGCGATCGCATCCCTGAAAAATTATCCACAGATTCTTTTCAATTGCAACAAATTATTACAAATCTTATTAGTAATGCGATTCGTTATACAGAGTCGGGGACTATTATTATCATGTGTCAGGTGTTGGAGAACCAGAGATGGGCGCTCGCAGTTTCTGATACTGGAGTTGGTATTGCAGTCGAAGACCAAGCCCAGATATTTGAACCCTACTTTCGTGTGAGTTCTAGCGATCGCCCCTATCTTCCTGATAGTACAGGATTGGGATTAGCGATCGTCTCGCGATTGGTAAAACTATTGCGAGGTCAAATTAATCTAGCCTCGCAGGTAGGCGTTGGTTCTACTTTCACCGCAATTTTTCCTTTAGAAGTGGAGTTTTAAAAGTATTGGGCGACTGGAAGTCGCGGCTACACAGGCAAAGTCCACCTGCGTGGACTAATTACAAAATCAAGGGTTTTAAACCCACGGAGGTGGGTTTTGTCTGTATAGCCGCGATTTCAATCGTCAGGGCTTTTCTTAGAGATGGTGTCCAAGCTAAAACACATCTAATTTGCAGATGAAAATTTTCTCAATATCTTGTGGGGTGGGCCGAAAAGCCCGCCCTGATTATGCAACTTGAATGCTGATTAGCTTACCATCGCCATTTCTATCTTTCGATTTCATCTATTTCTTTAGGAACCCCCGCAGTTAACACCTCATGTCCCCCAGGTGTAACTAACACATCATCCTCAATCCGAATGCCAATCCCAAGCCATCGAGGATCGGTCTGTGGCTGGTCTTCTGCTAGTTTGGTATCTGGCACAATATATAATCCTGGTTCCACTGTCAAAATTTGACCAGGTTGTAAAATTTGTGGTTTGTCTTCACCATGCTGATAAACACCGACATCATGGACATCTAAACCTAACCAATGACTGGTACGGTGCATATAATATGGCTTATATTTCTCTTCTTCAATTAACTGATCGATTTCACCTTTGAGAATGCCAAGTTCGACTAAACCTTCTGTGAGAACGCGCACTGCTGTATCATGAACTAATTTGAAGGGATTACCTGGTTGGACTTGAGCGATCGCTTGTTTTTGCGCCTCCAAAACAATCTCATACAGCGTCTTTTGTTCTGGCGTAAATTTACCTCCCACGGGAAATGTTCGGGTAATATCCGAGTTGTAATAACCATAGGCACAACCAGCATCAATTAGCAGTAATTCTCCATCCTGCATTTGACGATTATTTTCAATGTAATGGAGTACGCAAGCATTCACGCCGGAAGCCACAATCGAAGGATAAGCCGGCCCCATTCCACCCCGCACTCGAAAGATACGTTCCATCTCCGCTTGGATTTCATACTCATAACGTCCGGGTGCAGCAATTTCTTGGGCATAATTGTGTGCTTCAGTTGCGATCGCAGCTGCTTGACGCATCAATTCCAACTCAGCTTCGCTTTTGATCAATCTCATGCTGTTAAGGACAGGGCCAGTATCTTCAATAGCGATCGGCCCTGTACCGCGTTTAGGATAAGTCCGCAGTAAACTTTGGTAATGTCCCAGGATTTGGTCGTTGAAAGTGCGATCGCGTCCTAAGTGATAATAAATCCGGCTGGCTTTTTCTAAATACTGCGGTAACTTTTCATCTAACTCGCTAATGGGGTAAGCTTCATCAGCACCATAAATTTCCTTCGCTGCATTTACCCCACAAAGATAACCAGTCCATACTTCCTTTTCGCGATCTTTCGGTTGAACAAACAGCACAAACCGATGTTCTGCATGATGCGGCGCTAACACTGCTACTGCTTGTGGCTCATTAAAACCAGTCAAGTAAAAAAAATCACTTTCTTGACGATAAACATACTCGACATCGTTGTGCATCACCGCCATTGGCGCACTGCGAAAAATGGCTGTGCCATCACCAATTTTTGCCATTAACTGTTCGCGACGCTGCCGATATTCTGCTTGCATAGTTGATCTACTTCTAAAAGTATTGTGTTATTTTACACTTTTGGCAACTAGCAGATGCACAGATGATGCCTCTTAATAGTTGCTAATCTAAGTTATTCTAACCAATATTTGTTTCCACTTAAGTTATACAGCAGAATACAGAATTCAGGAGTAAAACACGCTTTATACCTAGCTAAGAGAATTAGCTGGTTTATCTCACCAACGTGAAATCTGCTGTAGATTATTGGATCAGAATCAATTATCTCGAAAGACTCAGTTTTCCTACTTTTTAAACGATTCAGAAATCTTGTTCTTATCGAATAATTGAGGATATTCATGAAGTTAAATAAGTTTTAAACGTTTATTTTATACAAACTTTGTGATTTTAGACATTTAACAATACATAGTAAAAAATATGTCTACTCAGTCCCTAATAAAAAAGCGATCGCTTCTATCTTAATTAGGTCTGTCCAATTAAACATAAAATAAATTACTGGTTCGCAGCTAGATTTTTGATACAACCTTCAAACGTCAAAGAATATAGATAAAATAATCATTCTTTATCTATAAATAATTAGATATAATTTACAAAACATATTTTGCAATTGCTTATCTAGAACTTGAAAATTTTAGAATAATAGTTTAAAACAAACAAATATTTATCTTCAAAGAGTGACATTAATAAATAAAAAATAGTTATAAAGAAATGTTGAAAAGCAGGTAAATGTTATTTCATTACAGAAAGAGATTGCCAAAAAAAGTTAAAAAAATATGGCAGCCAATAATAAAAATACACCATGCCTGACAATTCAAATTCCTCACCCTTAGCTTTGAATACATCTCGATTGTTATCAGATTCTTTTGCAAAATCACAAATCTTGACAGATTCTTTTAAGAGTTTAAATTATGATTTGGGGTTTGGAAATAAGAGTTCTTCACTAGCACTAGAAAGTCAAGCTGTGACTGCGCCTATTAAAACGTCAGCAAATCCCAATCCTAATCCTTACTTAACTAGTGCGGCGATTACTCCTGACTTTAACGGTGATGGTAAAACGGATAAAGTTTGGGTAAATTCTTCAACTGGTGAGATTATCATTCGGTTGATGGATGGCACAAAAGTTATCGAACAGGGTTCTTTAGGTCAATTTGACCTATCTGCCTATGATTACAAAATTGCTGACTTCAATGCAGATGGCAAAACCGACTTCTTATTACGCAATAAGACAACCGGTGAGAATAGCATTGTTCTGATGGATGGCACCAAAGTTGGTAGTGCGGCTGCTCTAAGTAGCGTCGATCCAGCCTGGAGTCCTCAGATTGGAGATTTCAACGGCGATCGCAAAACCGATATCTTCTGGCATAATGCCACAACTGGCGAGAACGCTATTTGGGAGATGGATGGTACAACAGTTCTGAATGCAACTGTTCTAGACACTACAGACGCAGCGTATACTCCTACCATTGTTGATTTCGACGGCAATGGCAAGAGTGACATCTTCTGGCGCAATCAGACAACTGGCGATAACGTCGCTTGGTTTATGGATGGTACGCAAAAGACTGACTTTGCTCTACAATCACAAGATGCCGCCTGGACTGCTAGCCTTGGTGATTTCAACGGCGACTTTAAGACAGACATTCTGTGGAGAAACGCTCAAACAGGTGAGAACAAGGTTTGGACGATGAATGGCATCCTAGTCACAGAAGGTGCTTTAGGTACACTTGACTCATCCTGGACTTCTAAAATTGGTGACTTCAACGGTGATGGCAAGACCGATATCTTCTGGCACAATGGCACAACTGGTGAGAACACCGCTTGGTTGATGGATGGTACAACAGTTGCTACTGAAGCTTTCTTACCAGCTAATAACGCAGCCTTGACACCATCCCTTGGTGATTTCAACGGCGATGGCAAGACTGATATCTACTGGCGCGATCAGACAGCAGGTACAGACAACATTTGGACTATAAATGAAACGACAGCAGTTGAGACTCCCATCAGCGACGCAGATAAGCTGACCGGAGAGTGGTATACTTTCTAAAATCAGAATTCAGAATTCATCAGGTGGAGGCAGGAGTCATTATTCTCCCCCTGCTTCCCCTGTTTTTTCCCAGTCCCCAATCCCCAGCGATGCACTGAGCTTGTCGAAGTGTCCCCAATCCCCTTTATTCAAAATTTGTAACTCAAAACCTGAATTTCCCCCTTTTCCGGCAATTTACCAGGGCTAATGGAAATACTATCTTCATTGCTACGCCGCACTGGCATACCTTGCATCAGAGTCAGAAAATTATCCAATGGCGAAAGATCGCACTTAGCAGCATCAGCAGCCTGTGTCCGGTAATGAGTCGGAATCACTAACTTGGGATTTAAAACTTGAACAGCCTGCTTTGCTTCCTCAGCATTGTAGGCTTTTGCACTGCCTCCCACTGGAATAAATGCCACATCGGGACGCCCCATCAAGATTTTTTGCTCAATAGAAATGGGTGCAGCGGCTCCGCCTAAGTGTAGGATATTAATTCCGCCTTGCTTCCAACTCCAAGCGGTATTTGAGCCAAACTGCTTACCACCTTTGCGATCGTGGTCTATGGCAATTCCTTGGAATTTAATGCCTTTAAACTCATAAACTCCTGGTTCGTAGATCAGTTTTGCATTTCCCGGTAGTACATCCACAGCACCTTCATCAAGCAGTTGGCTACTAATCAGTACCAAATCTGCTGCAACTTTTGGAGGACGATACCCAGCAGTACAGCCAACCGTCCGAAATGGATTGACGAGAACTTTCGCACCACCACCAGTAAAAAGAAAGCAAGTATGACCCAACCACTTAACTGATAAACCGCTAGATTGTGCGTCAGCTTGAGATTCAGAACCCAAGGTAGTAACCAAAGCTGTTACCAACCCCGCCCCAGCATAGCCCATCAACTGTCGTCGTTTCATTAATTATGCTCTTGACTGTAACTGTTCCAGAAAATTTCGCAATAACTGTTTTCCTGAAGATGTCAGGACACTCTCTGGGTGAAACTGGACGCCCTGAATGTGAGGATAGTTCCGATGTCGCACTCCCATAATGGTGTTATCTTCAACCCAAGCGGTGATTTCTAACACATCTGGGCAAGTCTCACGTTCGATTACCAAACTATGATACCTAGTGGCGGTCAGAGGATTTTCTAATCCCCGGAAAACTCCCACTCCAGTGTGAGACACCTGAGAGGTTTTGCCATGCATCAACTCTGGAGCAGGAATTATTTTACCACCGAACACTTGACCAATGCTTTGATGTCCCAAACAAACACCCAAAATTGGTAATTCTTGTCCTAGCTGTTCAATCAATTCTAAAGAAATACCGGCATCTTCCGGGCGACCAGGCCCAGGAGAAATAACCACAGCTTCCGGTTTTAATGCCCGAATTTCATCTATGGATATCTTGTCGTTACGAAAAACTTTAATATAATCTGCCACTGGGAACTCTGATGCCAATTCTCCCAGATATTGCACTAAGTTATATGTAAAACTATCGTAATTGTCTATAACTATAATCAAAGCTCATCACTCCTGGTTTTTACCACTCATCAGTTGTAAAAAGCATAGATAAGTATCTCATGCTATTTGTTCGTTAGGTGTAAAAATAATGCTGACGTAGACACGTAAATATAAAGCGGCTACTCTGCGGCCACTTTCTAAAGATTACCAAGTAATCCTTTAGCCAGAATGCTTGGTGCGTTGGCATAGCCCGTCGTAGACATCGCACGATTTAAATTTTGAATATATTCTACAAAGGGAATCGGACAGAGTGTGAGTCAATTGACAATACCTGCGGTAAATGCTCGCCTACGCAAATCACGTTTACAAAGCCGATATAATTAACTTTACCAGAGGAGGGAGCAATAGCGTACCTGCTACTAACATCGCTACGAAAGCAGAGACAAGCACTGCACCAGCCGCACAATCTTTAGCAATTTTTGCCAAATCATGGTATGTCTGCTTAACGGTTAAGTCCACAACCGACTCGATCGCTGTATTTAGTAACTCTAATGCCAAAACTAAACCACTAGTTATACCAATTACCGCTATTTCCACTGCTTGCAGATGCAAGAAAACGCTTAAAGCGATCGCCATTGCACAAACACTTACATGGATGCGAAAATTACGTTGAGTTTGAAAACTATAGCTGATTCCAGCCCAGGCATATTTAAAACTAACAAATAAATTAGAGGCTACTTTCCAGGAGAATTCCCGTTCGTTAGACACTAGTGTTTGTAACGAGGTAGGTGTTGGTGATGGAGAAATTTTTTGGGACATAGACTTAAAAACACAAGAACAGAGTTGCTACAGTGGGAATATTCGCCGATCTTAATGGCAGAATTAACTTTGAGGCAATCTTTAGGCAATTTTCCACAGAAGTATTATAAAAGTATTACTCAAAATTGACATTAAGAGATACTTAAACTACTGCTATTCCATGTCAATAGCAATACCTATTGCATTCAGCAATCCCACTTGCTGTTTTAACATTCGCTCCAAACTTTTTTCATCAGGATGATCCCAGCCCAACAGATGCAATAAACCGTGAGCAGCTAACCAGGACAGCTCGGTTGGTAAGCTATGTTCTTGTTGTTGAGCTTGGCGTTGTGCTGTATCTACAGACACAATAATGTCACCTAAATATAATGGGACAGAGGCAAGCATTTCTTTGCTTTGAGGAAAATCCACCTCCAAAGCTGCAAAGGCTAAAACATCTGTCGGCTTATTTTGCTGACGATATTGAGCATTCAGTTCTTGAATTTGTAAATCATCTGTCAAACGTAGCCCGATTTCATAACTTGGCGCTGGTGGAATCTGAGGCTGAAGTATTTCCAACCAGTGATTAAACCAGTTTTCCCAAGTTTCAGGAGTAATTCGGTCATCAGTCTCGTCAATTTTTACAGATGTTGTCGGGGACAACTCATAAAAATACTCCTCCACATATAGTTCAACTCTCAGGGGCACACAGTCTCCTTGTCTGAGGTTTACGATTTGTCGTTAATGAGTGAGGTAAGCAAGACCAACAAGCAGAGCTAAAAGCCCTACAGCAGTCAATCCAAAATGCTTTAGGGAAGTTCCACCCTTCCGCACCATGTTTCGCATGGCGAGTTTGACGTAGCTAGGTTGAGGTTCTGTTGAAGGTGAGTTGCTCATAGTTATTTGTCTACAGACTCTTTTATAACTGTAACAGTTGGTCTGGGATAGAATTGCGATCGCCAATATATTGCTAAGGCGTTCCTCAGTGAAACGCCTTAGCAATTGGTATGTTATGCAACGAGTGCCTCTATGCCGGAGTGTTTTCTACCAGTTTATTTTCTTGGCGCAGATAAGCTTGGATGAATGTATCAATTTCGCCATTCATCACATCGCTAATCCCTGTTGTTTCCATGCTTGTACGCAAATCTTTCACCATTTGGTAAGGGTGAAACACATAGTTACGGATTTGGTTTCCCCAAGAGGCTTCCACCATATCGCCACGAATTTCGGCAATTTCTTGGGCACGTTGCTCTTTAGCTATGACCAACAGTTTTGCTTTGAGGCGATTTAGAGCTTTTTCTTTATTTTGCAGCTGCGATCGCTCTTCTGTACAGCGCACGGCAAGACCCGTGGGAAGGTGAACAATCCGCACTGCTGTTTCTACTTTGTTGACGTTTTGCCCACCTTTACCACCAGAGCGAGTTGTGGTGATTTCCAAATCTTTGTCTGGAATATCTAATTGCACAGAGTTATCAATCTGCGGCATCACTTCCACCCCAGCAAAACTGGTTTGTCGCTTGCCGTTAGCATTAAAAGGTGAAATCCGCACTAAGCGATGTGTACCCATTTCTGAACGCAAGTAACCATAGGCATAGCGACCGGTAATTTCTAGGGTTGCCGATTTAATTCCGGCTTCATCACCCTCCGACTCTTCAGCTAAAGTTACTTTATAGCCGTGAGCTTCGCCCCAACGGGTATACATCCGCATCAGCATAAATGCCCAGTCTTGAGCGTCTGTGCCACCAGCACCAGCACTAATCGTCAGTACAGCACCTTCCGCATCATAGGGGCCAGAAAGTAACTGTTGTAACTCCCACTGGTCAAGGTCACGATTTAGTTTAGTGATAGTAGATTCCGCTTCTTGGAGTAGTGCCTCATCGGTTTCTAACTCCAACAACTCAACAACAGCCTTAGTATCTTCTAGATTGGCGTGCCAGCGATCGTATTGCTGGAGGTGGGCTTTCAGGTCATTGAGTTCTTGTAGCGTTTGTTGGGCTTGGGTTTGCTCATTCCAAAATTCTGGTTGAGCGGATATTTTTTCGAGGTCTTGAATTTTGGCTGTCAGTGCAGGTACGTCAAAGATAGTCCTGGGTTTTACCCAGGCGGCCAGACAACGTTTCGATTTCGCGTTTGAGTTCTAGGACATCCATAATGCTTGTTTAATGAGAGATAGAGCGCTTTGGATTAAAAAATTGCTCTTTATTCTACTTGTGTTTCTTGATTTTAGCTGTAGTTGGGCAAATTTTTTCTGCACTAGTTACAAAATTTACTTGAAATTATCAAGTGCTTCTTTACCCACTGAAGTAGCGTGATTTAGCTGTTGCAGATAGGCTTTGATAAACAAATCAATTTTACCGTTCAAGACCTCTGCCGTAGCGAGTGTTTCGACATTGGTACGTAAATCTTTCACCTTGGTATAAGGATGCAAGATATATTCACGGATGAGCTTGCTGGAAACGATGAAAAAACCGTGGTTGCTAAAAATTTAACCACGGTTTTTACTTTATAAAAATTTACTTGTATTAGTGCCTACAGACAATTAATCGCGGCCATTGATGGCAATTAGCAACCGCAAGATAAAGACAAACAAGTTGATGTAAGTAAGGTACATCGACAAAGCAGCAGGAAGATATTGGTCATCGCTGTAAGTGCGGGGCAAGATGTAGAAATCAACTACAGAAACCCCAACAAACAGGAATACTCCTAAACCAGAGATGGCAATTTCTAACCAATTTGGCGTGTAAACACCAAACATAGCAAAGCCAAATTGGGCTAGACACACAACCACCAAGGCAATGACACCAAGATTAATGGTTTTCGTCAAAGCCATGCCATCTTGTTCAGAAAGATTTGAACCAATTTGACGAGCAGCAATAAAGGTGACACCACAACCAAGGGCAGCTAACCCAATGCCTTGAATGCCAACACCTTGGGATCTCAAAGCGACAAATATCAAACCACTGAGAGTATATCCAGACAAGAGGCTGTAGGTTGCCAACAGGGGTAGTGCAAGCCCCTTGTTACCTTTCTGGGCAACATTTTGGGCAACAAAGAACAAAATTAACTCCAAAATCACCGCACCAATGAAGGTGAGAAAGAATATTTCGGGGTTAGTACGGATAACTCCTAAACCGCCGTAGGTTCCTAATGCCGTTAGCACCAATCCACCACCGACGTAGGGAAGGGCGTTGGCAATCACGTTTGGACCAACGAGGGCGTGAGATTTAGCCTCACGGATAGCTTCACGAAAATTACTGGTATTGCTCATATTGAAAAACTGTTTTTTAGGAAAACGTTCTGCTTATTCCTATTCTTAGCAATCTTTGCCGTTAACGGACAAGGATTTAATATCGTTGCCAAATCTGAAGGGCGGCTTTGTTGTTGAAAATTAGAGTCGTCAGTTTTTGAGGATTTTACAGCATCTTTAGTACTGATAGCATACTGTTTACCCTTGATTGCAACCTATTTTGCGATTAATTCAGTACCGATCCACTTGCACTCAGTATGACAGATGACTATTAGATAAGTTGTGCATTTTTCAGCATAAATAGCTAGTTTTTGTTGCAAAAGCTAAAGATTATTTACCATTCAACAGTTCTATAAAAAGCCAAAATCACCTGTAACAGAGGGGTTCGCAAAATCATGCGTACAAATACTGAATTGTGGAGTTAGACCCCTAACAAGTTCAGTGAAACGACGATGGCTTATTCTTCCCTGACTCAGCAAAATAATAACAGCTTAGAAGAAAATATACGCAACTCCATTTTTTTAGGAATAGGAGTTACAACAAGGGAATGTATATGGCAACAAGTGAGTCCTCTTTACGAACTGATGGTATAGAATTATTGCACTTGTACCACCAGAATCCTTCTATTAAACTTCGTAATAAACTTGTACAGTTACATACTGGCTTAGTACGGAAGATGGCTCATAAATTCAGTCATCAATGTAATGAACCTTATGAAGATTTAGAACAAATTGGGTATTTTGGTTTGATTAGGGCTATTGAGCGTTTCGACCCTAGCCAAGGATATGCTTTTAGTTCCTTTGCAGTGCCATATATTCGCGGTGAGATGCTGCACTTTTTGCGCGATCGCAGTACTCTATTAAAAATTCCCCGTCGTTGGCAAGAATTATATAATGAAGGACAAAAGATTCGCAAGGACTTGTCAATCTCTTTAGGTCGCCCGCCCAAAGATGCTGAAATTGCCAACCAACTTCGCGTATCGGTGCAAGAATGGCAAGAAACCAAGTTAGCTGCTCAAAACCGGATGCCTTTGAGTTTAGATGCAACCGCAGTTAACTATGTTGATTGCCAAATAACCTTGGGTGAAGCACTTCCTTGTCCTCGTTCTCATGTCCTCCTACAACAAGAAGAAGAACGCCAACAACTCCAAGGCGCAATCAATATGTTAGAAGAAAAGCCCCGTATGGCAGTTGAAATGGTATTTTTGAAGGAACTTTCTCGCAAGGATGCGGCTAAGAACATTGGTACTAGTCCAATGACCGTAACGCGCTATCTGCAAAAGGGAATTCAAGATTTGATTTGTTATTTGCAACCACAAGTAATGCCCACTGGGTCTTGATGTCATTAGTCAATGGTCAGTGGTTAGTAGAAAAGCAACTGACAAATGACAAATGACTAATGACTAATAACTAATTATCTAGATTTTAAATCAGCGATCGCACCTTTGGTCATAGCAGCAATAGCTTGATCTGTTGCTTTCGGCAAATGATAATATTTACCGCCTGCTGTTTGCGATAATTCTTTAGCAAAGCCAGTAGACACAAATTTACTTTCTGTATCAATTACTAATAGTTGCATACCCAAGGCACGAATTCTGGCAGCAATTTCTAATAATTCTCCTTTTATATCTGGCTTTTCTCCTGGTTCTAGCTGTTCACCCAAAGAACGCGCTAAGGGAATATTACCCCGCCCATCGGTGATTGCTACAAGGACAACTTGCCCAATATCTCCACTCATCTGAGCATTTAAGCCAACACGCACAGCTTGAGTTAAACCATGCGCTAAGGGCGAACCCCCACCACAGGGCAGCCTTTCCAAGCGGTTACGCGCTAAGGCAATAGAACGTGTTGGAGGCAATAACACTTCTGCCTGTTCTCCCCGGAAGGGAATTAATGCTATTTGGTCGCGGTTTTGATAAGCTTCTGTCAAGAGTTGCATCACTGCACCTTTAGCCGATTGCATTCGATTTAAGGCCATTGAGCCAGAAGCATCTACCACAAACACTACCAACGCCCCCGCTTTGCGTACTAGGCGTTTCGAGCGAATATCAGGCTGTTCTACAATAACTTTTCTATCTGGTTGTCTTTCTCTTCGTGCTTTTTGATAAGGAGCCGCAGCTCTCAGCGTGGCATCTACTGCAATGCGTCGCGCTTTCCCCTTGGGCAACATCGGCTTAATGTAGCGTCCCCTGTCATCGGAAAAGATGACACTGCGACTACCAGATTTACCTTGCCGCTTCGCCGTTTGAGTAAAATACAGCACGCTGTCATCAAGGATTACCCCTTCAGGATCAAAGATAAATTCTTCCGGGATGTCGGGGGGTTCTTGCTCTTGATTTTCTTCCTGTTCTTCCTGTTCTTCTTGTTCCTCTTCAGATTCGTCTTGGGGTTCTTCTTGATTCTGTTGCGGTGGCGGAGGCGGAGGTGGTGGTGATTGTTCGGGTGGCGGTGTCTGCACAACTGTGGCGCGTGGTACAATCACCAGTTCTACAGCACGGCGCAAATCTTCGGCATTAACTGTTGTTCGTCCCTCCAAAGCCGCCGCAGCTTTGGCAACCCGCGTGGCGAATAACTCGGCACGATGTCCCTGAACTCCTCCGCGAATGGCCTCATCGACTAAGTAGGCAATTTGTTCATGGGTGATGATGACTTCTTTCAACCATTCCCGCGCCAAAATGATTTGGGTTTTGAGGGAGTCTAAGTCTTCGTTGTACTGTTTGAGGAAGTCTTGGGGAGATTTAGAATAAGCGATCGCTTGTTCAACTGCTTCTACTCTTTGATCTAAACCGAGTACACCGTCAGCAGAGAGTGCGATCGCAATTCTATCTAATAAATGCTCCCTTAATCCGCCTTCTTCTGGGTTGTAGGTGGCAATAAACAGGGATTTGCACGGATGCTGAAAACTAATCCCTTCCCGTTCTATCTGGTTGCGTCCCTCAGATAATACTGTTAGAAGCTGATTTGATATTTGGTCATCTAATAAATTAATTTCATCTACGTACAGTACACCCCGGTTAGCTGTAGCGAGTAATCCAGGCTGAAAAATGGTATCACCTTGTTTTACCGACTTTTCAACATCTACTGAACCTAATAGTCGGTCTTCAGTGATACCTAGAGGAATTTGCAAAAAAGGCGCGGGGATAATTTCTAGGGGTACATCTTGAATGTCTTTGTCTGCGTACTCCGCCAAAAGTTGATCGTCCCATTCTTCTGGGTGATTGGGGTCACAATTACTGATTGAGCCTTTGACAACTTCAATCGGCGGTAGTAGAGCGTGGATAGCACGAGCCATTACAGATTTTGCCGTACCGCGACGACCTGCGATCGCTACCCCTCCCAAACCAGGATCAACTGCGGCTAACAGCAAGGCTAATTTAATTGCTTCTTGACCGACTACGGCACTCAAGGGAAAAGCAGTGATGGTGGGATTAATAGTAGGCGCAGGCATTGTTTGCTTTCATAGCGAGTCTAGGCCTTTAGCATACCAATTTCTGACACATTTAGAATAAGTATTATGGCAATGAGAGAAAGGTAAGGTTATGAGTATTGCTCAGGCTAAACGCTTCACACTGGATGAATACCACAAGCTTGGAGAATTGGGCTTTTTCCATGAAGATGACCACATTGAATTAATCAACGGGGAAATTATTGAAATGGCATCCAAAGGTACAGCCCATGAAACTTGTTTAAGAAAACTGTGGAAGGAACTCCCCAAAATACTGGGAGACAAGGCTACTTTGCAATCACAAGCGCCGATTGTTTTGCCACCTAATAGCGAACCTGAGCCTGATTTTGCGATTGTTCAAAACCGTGCTGATGATTATCTGTCGGGTCATCCTAAAGCGGCTGATGTGTTTTTAGTAATGGAGGTTTCAGATTCTTCTTTGGCCTATGACCAAGACGTTAAAATACCTCTTTATGCTAAAGCAGGTATTACTGATTATTGGATATTCAATTTATTCGATAATTATTTGGAAGTTTACAGTGAACCATATCAGGATAATCAAGGCAGATATGGTTATTCAAATAAGCGAATTTTCCTATCAGATGAGATAATAACTTTTCCCTGCTTCCCTGATTTATCTCTTGATTTAGCTAAGGTGTTTCCGCCAAAGCGGAATTTTTAAACTTTGTTATAGAATTCAGTCATAAGACAAAGGAGTAAGTTTTATGGCTTATATTGATTTTAAACTTATTGAAATTATTGATTCTTTTGGGTTAGTTATCCACGAATCATCTGGACTATTCGCAAACGTGCAGGAGCAAGAATATAATGATTTATTATCTACTATTCTTAGGAAAAATATTGATTTAGCAGTAGCAATAAGTTCAGAAAAAGCTCGAAGTGAGATGATAATAAGCCCAATTTTATTAGAATTTAGACGTAAATTTAATTATGAAATAAGCTTTTTTTCTGGAGTTGATTTTACTGTTGATAGTCAACGAGGATTAAACGGCTTTTGTGATTTTATTTTAAGTCTTTCTTCGGAGCAGTTGCTTGTGCGTAGTCCGGTAATTATGTTAGTAGAAAGTAAAAATGAGAATTTGAGGTCTGGTTTAGCCCAATGTATTGCCGAAATGGTAGCTGCCCAGTTATTTAACGAAAGAGGTGGAAATCAAATAAAAGCTATATATGGTGCTGTTACTATCGGCACTATCTGGCGATTTCTCAAGCTTGAAGGTAATGTAGTTTCGATTGACTTGAGTGAATATTATATTAAGGATATTAAGAGAATTTTGGGTATTTTGTATGATGCGATCGCGCAAAGTAAACCGTAAATTATTTATTAACTAGAATATTTTTTAAATAAATAGTGGCTTTGAGAGAATATCATAGATGGCAGGCAACTACGTGTCTCCAACTTTACGAATCTTCATAAATAACTATATTGACATCTAGAATTAGCTATGCCAATGTGTATTTAACGACAGCAAAATAATTGCACTCTAAAGCGCAGGTTTTTGGTGTTGTCTCAGCAGCAGAATTCCTAGTTTCCTGACGAGCTTCGTGTTATCCCTTCGGCTGAATATTCAGCACAATGTCAAGTCAACTGATTGACTAGACTTTCAACGGGAAGACAAGATGTTTGGATGAATATTCAGGGGAAAGGATGACGCAAAACTTGGTAGGAAGCCAGGAATTCTACGGCTGAGACTTAAACCAAACCCAAGCGTAGATAACGAATTTTTGATATGAGAGGATTAATTTTTAATTAATTCTCTTAAGAAAAATTTGTTAATCCTAGATGCTTAATATTTAAATGCTGTTCCAAACAATAAGCGAAATGGAACATCAACAAAATGAATCCCAAACAAAAACGTAATAAAAAGAACCAACTCATTCATTTGTATGGTTCTTGCTGTTGGTGGTGTCGTCAAAATATCTCACAAACAAATCTGACATTTGATCACCTTTTACCTAAGAGTCATGGTGGTTCTGATTCTTTTGAAAATTTACGGCTTTCTTGCTTTCCATGTAACAATTCTCGTGGAAATAGTCTCTATCCACCTTCCAATCTCAAAAATAACTGTTTCTAGTTCTATATAGCATCTCAATTTTATTAGGCTGTTATCTTCTTTGGTGGGTATCTTACCCACCTTTTCCAATTCAATTAACTACCAAAAATAGGAAAAAATAAAAATGCACAGGCTTCTAATATTCCATAATGAAAAACTTCTACGTCGTGCGCTTACCCACCGTTCTTACGTTCATGAAAATCCCGGAGAAGGCGAACACAATGAACGCCTAGAATTCCTCGGTGATGCTTTACTAAATTTCTTAAGTGGCGAGTATCTATATAGTTGTCACCCAGAAATGGGAGAAGATGAATTAACACGGCGGCGTTCGGCGCTAGTAGATGAAAAGCAATTGGCAAAGTTCGCTGAGGAGGTAGGTTTAGACTTTAGAATGCGGCTAGGAAAAGGTGCAATTCGAGATGGAGGCTACCAAAATCCTAATTTGCTTAGTAGTACCTTTGAAGCAGTTCTTGGTGCTTACTATTTAGATAATGAGTCCAATATTGAAACAGTTCGCGCAATTATAGAACCACTATTTGATTCTGTAGATCCTAAGCATATAATTGTATCTCGTTCTAATGTAGACTCAAAAAACCGCTTTCAAGAATGGGTGCAACGCAACGTTACTCCAAATCCACCCAAATATTTCACAGAACAAATAGGAGGCCCTTCTCATGCGCCAGAATTCATAGCCAAAGTATTGGTAGATGAAAAAATTTACGGAGAAGGCAAGGGACGCAATAAAAAAGATGCAGAAAAAGCTGCTGCTGAAGATGCGCTAGCTAAGTTGAAAAAACAAGGTTTGTTATAGAGTTTATGAGTTCATAAATTTTGAGAATTTTAAAATTAGCAGCTTCCTAACACTGAAAAACGCAAAAAAATGAGGGTGGAGTATACCATCCTCATTTTATTTTTTGTCACTTTACTCATTTCCAGATAGTAGCCAGAAAAGAGTCAACTATTACAGTTGCGGTACGTACTGCTGTTTATCTGGGACTTCAGCATACTCAGCCACAATCTGGCGGAATTCTTCGCCATCAATGGTTTCTTTCTCGATGAGCAAATCTACTAAGCGATCGGTGACAGTGCGATGGTCACGGATGATCTTCTTAGCATTGTCGTAGCACTGCTCAACAATTTCCCTGACTTGTCCATCAATGCGGGAAGCAATAGATTCAGAATACTCAGATCGGGTTGTCCAGTCACGACCCAAGAAAACTTCTCCCTGTTGGCTTTCTAAGGACAGTGGCCCTAAGTCGGACATCCCGAAACGAGTCACCATCTGCCGTGCCATTCCCGATAACTGCTGCAAGTCTCCACCTGCGCCAGTTGTGACTTCCGCAGCGCCAAAAATTACCTCTTCGGCGGCGCGACCACCCAAAGCACCAGTAATTCTCGCTTTGAGTTGAGAACGAGAAATTAATCCCTGTTCTTCGTTGGGTGTAAACCAAGTTAAACCCTGTGCTTGTCCCCGTGGAATCAGGGTAACTTTCTGTACTGGATCATGGTCTTTTAACAAAGTCCCAACTAAGGCGTGTCCGATTTCGTGGTATGCAATTAAGCGCTTGCTCTTGCTATCTACCAAAGGAGTGCCTTCCATCCCAGCGACTACCCGATCCACCGCATCATCAATTTCGCGGAGGGTGATCGCTTCTTTGCGTCTTCTCGCAGTGAGAATTGCTGCTTCGTTGAGCAAGTTGGCTAAATCAGCACCAGTGAATCCAGGAGTGCGGCGAGCGATCGCATCTAAGGATACGCTAGTGTCTAGTTTCTTGTTCCGCGCATGGACTTGTAAGATTTCCAAACGCCCTTTGATATCGGGTGCATCAACTGTTACTTGGCGGTCAAAGCGACCGGGACGCAACAAGGCTGAGTCTAGTACGTCGGGACGGTTGGTAGCAGCAATAATGATGATGCCTGTGTTGCCTTCAAACCCGTCCATTTCGGTGAGCAATTGGTTGAGGGTTTGCTCTCTCTCGTCGTTACCGCCACCGATACCAGCACCCCGTTGTCTGCCCACAGCGTCGATTTCATCGATGAAGATGATACACGGTGCATTGTCTTTAGCTTTCTTGAACAAATCGCGGACGCGGGATGCACCCACACCAACGAACATTTCCACAAATTCCGAACCGGAAATACTGAAGAAAGGTACGCCTGCTTCGCCAGCGATCGCTTTTGCTAGTAAAGTTTTACCAGTTCCAGGAGGCCCAACTAACAGCACTCCCTTGGGAATCCGTGCGCCCACAGCCGTAAATCTTTCTGGCTGCTTCAGGAAGGTGACGACTTCTTGCAGTTCTTCCTTAGCTTCTTCGATTCCGGCTACGTCGTCAAATTTGACGCCGGTTTTTGCCTCCATTTGGAAACGCGCTTTGGATTTGCCGAAGTTCATCGCTTGACCTGGGCCGCCAGGGAGGTTGCTAGAACGCCGGAACAAAAAGAATAACCCAGTAATCAATAAAACTGGAAAAATGAGATTGCCCAACAATCCCCAAATTGCGCCATCATTCCGCATGGGGTGAGCATCAAAACTAATGGCTTTCTCTTTGAGTTTGCTAATTAACTCAGGAGCGTTAATAGGCAAATCCACACGCCACCTTTGGACACGATTTTCCAGGTCTGGATCGCGGGCTTCTATAATTGCTGTCCTACCGCCTTCATACAGATCCACACTGTTGACACGATCGCTGTTCAAGTATTCTAGAAAGCGACCGTAAGTCATGCGGGTATTAGCTGCATTCTTACTCATGTCGGCAGGAGCGCCTGCAAACGCCCCTTGCCAGAAGAAAAAGCCAATTACCAAAGCCGGCAATGTCCAGAGTGCTACGACTTTCCAAGAGAATTTCATTTTAATTTGCCTTTAGATGCCTATACAACTCGTTAGCTTTAGTAACCGAATGTTCATCACTCTGTCACTTTAAGCTGTTAAACGGATGTTTATAAATCCATTTTGTTTAATTTGATCTCTTATATGCACTGCCATAAGGCGATTAGAGCATTATGGCAATGCCAACAAGAATCTTAATCAAAGTTAACTTAATTTTAATACAATATCGCACGAGAAAAGGGAGCGCAACGGGATGCAAAGACAGAGAGAATTTATCCAGATTGCTCCTCGTATCGTCCAAGCCGCTCTCAATAATGATTCTGGGGGACTGGGGATTGAGGGAGATGAGGAAGAAGAGGAGAAGTTACAGTAAGTTTTCCCCCCTGCTCCTCTGCACCTCTGCTTCTTGTGCCCAATGCCCTACTTTACTTCTGTAATTTTTAGAGTGTAAGGAAGATACTTGCCCTTTTCGTAGGAACCAACCCAAATTTGGTAACTTCCAGGTAGCCATTCACCAACAATGCCAGCATTTTTGCCATCAAAATCGTCATTGCACCAAGTACCACCGGGCCCTTTGATAATTATGGTGGTGTCTTCAGGACTTTGCACTTGCAGCTTTAGGTAGTCAAATTTACTTGTTAACGCTAATGTGTGGTCTGGTGTTTCATCAACAAATCCGGTACAAGGACCAGTGGCTGTTTCGCTTCTCCCACCTACTTGACTCCCAGATATTGAACCACCACTCATCCCGCGAACTGTCAGGGGGTCTGGCGAAAACTGAGGGCTAAGGGTGACATCTCCAAATATCGTTGGCGCTTCCTGAGCATCAACCGCAGCGTTAACTGTTGATGTAATGAAGAGCGTAACTATCATAAACGATAATCTCATCCCTCTATTGAGCGCTTTTGTCGGCATTGTAATTACGTTTGCTTCTAAGTGTTTTTGAAGACATGAATTTTACATACCAAGTTCCGAATATGAGGAGAATTGACTAACTATTTTAGATGTGAAATTGGGGATAATTCATTATTGACACTCGCCGCAATAAATTGACGGCGATTCTAGCGGTTGTCTAAGTGAGTGGATTTATCCCTCACTTAGACAGTTCACACTAATTGGGGACTGTCATTGACCCCACCCTCTGGATCGACTGCACCCATTGTAAATACAGTTTCCTTAAGACCCAGAGGGCATGAAAAACCTATCCACTGACCGACATTTCTGGCCGCATTAAAATCAGCATTGCATCTATACCCGTCATAGCCTCTAAACCAATTACCATTCCTCACACCCAGGACTCCGTTGCGGTGGTCGGTTTTACTGGTGTATGGGGCAGGTACCGATTCAACGGGTACACCGGCACGAATTGCTTTGTATCGAGTGAACAATTCAAGCTGATAGAAGACCCATGTATTGCAGTTGTTTGCAGCATCAGATTTAGTTTTCTTTTTCTGCTTCATAGTCTGACGACACCCAGACAAATCTTCAAACCGCAATCCCATTCCAAAGTCCCTGGCAAACTGCACCAACTGCTTTGAAATGACATGGTTAATATGGGTCATGATACGTCTTTCACGTTGCTTTAATCGCTTTACTTCCTTAATTTGTTTGGCTTGTTGCAACTTGCGACGAGTACGTTGAAACTGTCTTCTCAATCCTTTAACTCGTCCACCTTTCCAAAACTTACCAAAACCATTAGGCAATGCCGCGACGGCAATATTCGTTTGTCCTCTATCTACTCCAATCCAGCCTTTAATTAATTGTGAGTCAGCAACTTGCATTGACACGCTAATCAGTGCATACCAAATACCTTTTTTAGATTTAAACAATTTCAGACAGCCTAGTTTAGCTTCTCCCAAAATCACTTTATCTAAAACCTCAATATGCGAAGCTTGATGAACAGTCATAGGGATTCGCCCTTTGCGTCCTCTCAATAAATTGAAAGCAACGGTGTAGAAATTGCCCTGTTTAGATATCTCGAAATTTTGATTATTAGTTTCTAACCAAACTCTCTTAAAGCGCTTCACTTTTGTTTTTGCGTTTGTATTGCGAATAGTTTGGTTAATCCAAGCCGAACCTATTTCTACATGGCGAAAGGCAGAACTAGTCAACTTAGCACGTTCTTTTTTATCGATTAAAAGCAAGTCGTTAGCCACTTGAGTATTGACAATAGTTAACCGTTCCAACTCAAGGGCTTTTACTTGATTTAGCCGATAGAAAGGAAGTTTTAGTGTTAGTGTTAATTCTCCCATGCTTCTATCTTACAGATATTGTAAGATATGGACAAATAAATTTGTCCTCTTCGCTTATATCCCTAAGCTAAAGCGCGAGGGCTTTACGCATTACGACTCGTAATTAGTAAATAATTTCTTGTTCCCATAGTTGCTTTACCTTATGGATAGGGGCACACGTTTGTGCGCCCCTAAAATCTAAAATATTTCTAAAATCTGGAAGTAATCGCTACTTAGCTTCCGTTATAGCCCGAATCAAGCGCGGTTTATCTAAACCAATCTGATTTAGTAGTAACCAAGATTGGATTAAGTCGGGGCCATGAACATCTCCAGTTAAAGCTGCTCGGAGCGATCGCATTACTAAGCCTTTTTTGACTTTTTGTTCTTTCACCACTTGTTTAATAATGTCCTGGGCGACGGCTTCCGATAGTTGCGGCTGATTTTCTAAAGCTGTGACAATCGCTTCAAGAACAGCAGTAGAACCTTCTTGCTTTAGTTGCGTACTGCCTTCCTCACTAAATTCAACTGTATCGCTAAAAAACAGTTGGCTTTGAGCTACCGCATCCACTAAACGAGTCAAACTCTGACTAATTAAAGTTACTAGCTGTTCTAACCAGGAACGTTCTCTTCCACTATCAAATTTATACCCAGCCGCTTGCCAATAGGGTATAAGTAAATCTGTCAGTTTATCTACTGGCGTTTTATGGATATACTGACTGTTCAACCAATCCAGCTTGTCCCAGTCAAACTTTGCACCTGCTTTATTGACACGCTCAAAGCCAAATTCTTTAGCAGCTGATTCTAAGGTAAATATTTCTTGCGTCGAGTCTGGTGGCGACCAACCCAGCAATGTCATGTAATTTACCAAGCCTTCAGCAGTAAAGCCCATTTTCTGGAAGTCAGAAATGGAAGTGACGCCATCTCGCTTAGAAAGCTTGCGCCCTTCGATATTCAAAATTAATGGCGTATGGGAAAACTCTGGAATTTTTGCACCCATTGCTTCATACAGCAGAATTTGCTTGGCAGTGTTGGCGATGTGGTCTTCTCCGCGGATGACATGGGTGATTTGCATATCGATGTCATCCACTACAACGACAAAGTTGTATAAAGGTTGACCGCTTCCCTCTTCTGAGGCGCGGGCGATGACCATATCCCCACCTAAATCGCTACCTCGCCAAGACATCTTTCCCCTTACTAGATCGTTCCAGACAATTTCCCGCCCATCTTCGATTTGGAAGCGAATTACAAAGGAGCGACCTTCTGCTTCAAAGGCGGCGCGTTGTTCTGAGGTGAGGTTGCGGTGACGGTTGTCATAGCGAGGTGCTTCGCCTCTGGCTTTTTGGGCTTCTCGGAGCGCCTCTAGTTCTTCGGAAGTAGTGTAGCAGCGATAGGCTAATCCTTGAGCTAGCAGTTTTTCTACTGCTTCTTTATAGAGATCCAGGCGTTGGGATTGGAAAAAAGGTCCTTCATCGCAGTTAAGACCTAGCCAGCGCAGTCCTTCAAGAATATTGTCGGTGTATTCGGGACGCGATCGCTCTAAATCTGTATCTTCTATTCGCAGTATAAATTTACCGCCGTGGTGACGGGCAAATAACCAGTTGAATACAGCAGTTCTAGCTGTACCAATATGTAAATTTCCGGTTGGACTCGGCGCAATACGGACTCTAACAGTCACAGTTAATTCTCTCTTTCGCAAAGCATGATAAATGTAGCTTATATTTAAACCTTGAATCCTGAGTCAACCTCTTTGGGTAATTCAAAATCCAATATCACCTAACTTAAGTGATTCGCTACTCATAATTTTTAGAACGGGACTGACGGGGCTCGAACCCGCAACTTCCGCCGTGACAGGGCGGTGCTCTAACCAATTGAACTACAGTCCCTTATTTGGCAACTTTGCTATTATCACTATTTTTTCTTTACTTGTCAAGTGTTTCGGAGTCAGGAATTAGGAATTATTTTTGTTACGTATTTCCCAGGTGATAATTATACGTTAAAAAGACCGTGATAATACAACCTGTGGCTCTGATTCCAGATGTTGCAACATTCTGGATTGCATTTGTTTATACTGCTGCTTCAGTAGCTGTTTGCTCAATTGGGGTTGAGAAGCGGCTGATAGACTATGACTCTGTTGCACCCAGGTTTTCAACATTTGCCGCTGAGTTAGCTCAATGCGACTGCTGAGAACCTTGATACAAGAATGTGGTGCTTCCAGAGTAAAGAAAATCAAAGGATATTGTTCATTTTCAGCCAGGAAACTTACCATCCTAAGATTTTGGGGATTTTGCATATCTAAGTAGCATGGTAGCCACTTAGGAGCCAATTGCCGATTGTAGAGTACAGTTACCCACAACAGCATCGGATGAGGCGATGTCACAAAGATAAACTGGTTATAACGGGTAGAAACCGCATAATTTTTGATTTCTTGTTTAGACAACATCAACCATAGCGCTGTTATAGATCCTTGTGGGGTGTCTAGAAGCTGGGGAAAAACAATTTCTTGAATTGGTTTATTTTGAGGCCACAAAAGTTGCCGATAGCTTTGTTCTACTGTGATTGGTAATGCAGAATTTAATGGACGACTAAGAATAGAGTTGGAAGCTAAATTTGTAGGTAAAGTGTGACAATTAGACTCTTCTAAAACGTTTAAAACTTGTAAAATTTCAGCAATATTTTGAGGGCGATCGCTTACTTTTTTAGCCAGACAAGCCATAATTAAATTATTTAGTTTCTGAGGTATTTTAAGAGTGGGTTTAACATTTGCGATCGTTTTTGGTGCTTCAAAGTGATGTGCTTTATACCAAGCACCAAAGTAATCAGTTTCCGTTTGCCAAGGTTTTTTGCCTGTGAGCATCTCAAACATCATCACACCCAGGCTATAAATATCAGAGCGACTATCTAGTTTTTCCCCATCTAGCTGTTCTGGAGAACAGTAGGGTAAAGTGCCATTAAATCCGCTACTTGTACTAGCAGTTGATGTATAATTCAAAAATCTAGCAATACCAAAATCGAGAATTTTAACTAACTGACCCAATATCGGATCGGGAACAATTAATATATTGGCAGGCTTGATATCTCGATGAACCAACGGACAAATTTTGCCATCAATATTAATCCCTTGATGGGCACACTGTAAGCCCAAACAAATTTGGCGAGAGAGAGTCAAAAACATGGACAGAGATAGCGGAATTAAATCCTTTAAACTCTTGCCACATAGGTATTCCATGACGTAGTATGGTTTTCCTTTCTCATTTACACCATAATCATACGCCCGCACTATATGTACGCTCTTTTGACTCAAGGCTGCACTCATTAATGCTTCACGAGCAAAGTCTTGTTGCATCTTGGTATTAGCCACAGTTTGAGTCAAAAACTTGATAGCAACTGGTATACCTCCTAACAAAACATCATTCGCTAAAAAAACTTCACCCATGCCACCGCTACCAATTAATTGCTTGAGTTGATAACGATTGGCAAGTAAGCCCGTACTACTTGGAGATGTAAATGGGCTTTGATTCACTTTGTTCACCTCTGATGCTGAGTCCATTTAAAGTTAGCAATAAACACATAAAACTATTATTAGATAATGGTGGTAAGCATTTTGACTTTGATGGCAGACCTTCAACGATGCAATAGCAATTTCAAAAACATTTCCAAGAATTTAGTCATCCAAATTTTTAAACCATCTGTCTCAGATTTTTGATGTGTGGCTAAGTTTCGTAATATGTCTAACTTTAGCTTTTCGTACTCTATTTTTAGAATATTTTTGGCTTGACTAGGCAAAATTAATTCATTTGACTGTTGACTCATATCTAACCAATCTATAAGTTGTTGACGCTGTTTAGCTGTGAGATTTAAAGTCGTTACATGAGAGCAATGAGTTGGATCTTCTAACGGAAAAAATAGTAAATGATAGTAGCCTACTTCTGCTAAACTACGCGCTATATTTTGACTCTTATTATCTTTTAGATCCAGAAAATAAGGTAGCCACTTAGTTGTAGAAGGTTGGGCGTCATATAGTACTGTTACCCACAGTAGCATCGGGTACACATTCATTTTACTAATAAATTCAGTACTGTGTATTTTATCCAAAAATTTTGCAATCTCTTGTTTGGGCAACATTGCCCAAAAAGTTGGTATAGGTTTTTTAGGAGTCTGTAGTAAATGGGGAAATCCAATTGGCGCAATTGGTTTATTTTTAGGCCAATTTTTCTGCAAACACTCTTTTTCTGATAGTAAAGTTGCGGGTACTAATTGAACTGGAAGTGAGGCTTTAATAATGTCGGTATTATCACTATAAATAACATTATTAACTTGAACATTAACTTTTTCTAAATCTTCTAATATTTGGTTGATATTCTGAGGGCGATCGCTTACTTCTTTAGCTAAACAACTCATCAATATTTTTTCTAATATTTCTGGTATTTTAACTTGCGGATTTACTTCTTCAACTGTAGGTGGCATTTGAAAGCGATGGGCTTGATACCAAGTACCAAAGGAGTTACTTTTTGTTTGAAATGGGTGTTTCCCGGTCAGCATCTCAAACATTAATACTCCCAAACTATAAATATCAGAGCGTACATCTAGCAGTTTACGCCCTTCCATGTGTTCTGGAGAACAGTAAGGCAAACTGCCAATAAAAGAATCTGTTAGGGTCATTCCACTTCGCTCTGTTAAAAACTTGGCAATACCAAAATCTAGTATTTTAACAATTTCACCTTTTTTACTATCTTCAGCAATAAATATATTTTCTGGTTTAATATCTCTGTGAACGATAGGATAAATCTCTCCTTTAAGACTGATACCTTGGTGGGCACATTGTAAGCCTAAACAAATTTGATTACAAATTTCTAAAAACTTCGATATTGTTAAGGGCTGAATTTTCAGAATTTGTTTGAGATTTTTTCCTTGGAGGTATTCCATTACATAAAATGGAGTTTTATCCTCAGTAACTCCATAACTTAAAATGCGAACAATATGTTTACTTTTGCGACCCAATTGAGCGCCAATAAAAATTTCTCTGGCAAAACGTTGGGACATTTGTTGGTTTGACAAACTGAGTGATAGGATTTTGATTGCGATCGGCATACCGCCTTTAGCAGTATCTTCTGCTAGATAAACTCTACCCATTCCCCCTTTGCCAATCAAATCTCTGATTAAATAGCGATTGTTTAAAAAGTGTCCGATGTAATCGTCTAATTCTGCTTTTTGCCCTACCATACTCTCAATTTTTTTTTCTGGCATAAAAATCATTTATAAAAAATGTTATTGGCAAAATACTTTAATTCAGTCTAGCTAATTATTAAATTGAAATTTAAGAAATATCTGAACTTTGAGAAAATTAATTATATGCTAGAAAGATGCTTAAGCTCTCTGCAAAAACTGCTAAACATTGTGTAACATATTTATTAAGGAATACGGTTGAGAAATTACACGTAAACTATAAATAAGCTAGATAAAGTTACTTAGTAGATTCCGTGAATACACAGGAATAATCAAAAATAACTAAATAGAAGTCAAGCAAGCGGCGATGTCTACAACGGGCTACGCCTATGCACTTTTATTTCTATACGGTTAAAGGTTAAAATTTGGGATGAAACGGCGTAATAATCTAATAAGTGGATTTTCAATTTTAATTTTAAAGGCCAGTATTTGGGTGCGTTGTAAGGAGTTAAAATTGTTATCACTGATAAGAATTAATGATTGTTGACCATCCGGTAGTTTTGGGCCAAGAGTTAAGCCTTCGATGTTGTCTAGCAGTACATCTAGTTTTCTCAAATCTAACAGCAGTTTTTTCTTAATAGGTTTAATATTTTTGGAGTCAACTGCTAAAAGGCTATCAATATTATGAATATCATCAGCTTCTTCTAAAGAAACCTGAAATAAGGAAATCGCAAATCCTAAACCAGTAAAAGACCTTTCTAAACTTAAGAAGTGTCCTTGATTATCGAGAGCAAGAAAATCGGGTAATCCACTAGCGAATTTGCCAATCAGATTCAAAAATGGTGCAACTGGTTCAGTTTGGTAAAGAAATTCCTTTTCTGGCTGGTTGTTGAGCAAGTTGTATTGCAAAATGCGGCAAGGACTACCGATGTTAGGTTTAGCTGCGACACCATCTTGAATTAGAGCATTTTCGGTGGCTGTGAATAGATGCTTTTTATCAGGTGTGATGGTGAGGCTTTCAAAAGCAAAATTGTTGCGAATCCCTTGTTGACTAGTTTTATCTGGCAAAAATTTGTTTGGGATGGGGAGTGCTACAATTTCCTTGCCAGAAGATAGTGAGAACTCTTTAATAAAAGGATTGATTAATTTTGCAGCATTGCCTTCAGAAGAAATAAACACAGTTCCTTTATTAGTTAAGGCAATACCTTCTGTATCAGTTTCACCAGGGCGAAATGTTTGACCATTTTCATTTATTAATGTGGTGACACTGACTGGGGTAATTCCATCTTTTTGTAGTAAACCTTTGCTCAAATCGATTTTTAATGTGTAGAAACGAGCGGCAGCTTTTTGTCCACGATCATCGGAAATAGCGTAATACAGGTTATCTTTGGCATTATATGTAATTCCAGATAAACCTCCAACTTCAGTTTTTTTTAAAATTAAACCTTTGGGTAAGGTGGCTTCCCCGATAAATTCTATACTCCTGACTTCAACACCATTTGACGGTAAGTTTGTGAATACGACACTAATAATTAGAATCGGGATGAGAAAGTAAAGAATTCGTGGAAATACAAATATTTTTTTAAGTAACCGCATGGAAAACTATTGCTAAATTTTTAAAATCATAAACAAAATAGTATTGAGTAATCATTAGTCAACATTCATTAAGCAAGTTGCAAACCATATTCATCTTGAAAAAAGTTGACAAGCCAATCTTTCACTTTATGGGTAGCGCGGCAATCATCTTCGTTGTAGCGTTGGATAATTTCTAATAAGGTGCGATCGCCTGTTTCTAACCATTGATCGTACCAGTAAATACATTTAGCACCACTGGCTTCTTTATCACGCCAATCAAATCCTATCCAACGAGCGATCGCTTTCAAGGCATAGCTTTCTACCGGTAATGCTACACTTTGGGTTAATTGTTCATACACATCCACAAATCGATTCAGTACAGGACGCACTAAGGAGTGTGGAGTACCGTAAAGTTTTGCTAACCGTTTGACTGTATCAAACTCGTAGACACAAAAATGATAAATTGGCGCTTCGGGATATTGCCAAACCAAATCTAAAAATTGCTGCCAAACTAATTCTTCGTCTTCTGGTTTGTCTGCTAAAAAGGAATAAAATTGTTCTGTATTATTTTGTCTATTAACAACCAAAACTCCTAAGAGATAATCTAAATCTAAGTCTGGCTGGGCTTCAATATCAAAATAAAGCTCTATAGGTGCTGTAAATGTAATATCTTGTGTTGGTAGCGGATATGGTAAAATTAATGGCCGTTTTTCTAGTGCAGATTGAGCTTGCACTACCAATTTGGGCGCTACTTCGCTGTCGAAACCAAGTAGCTTTTCTAAGCTGCTGGGACTGGTGTTAGCAAGAGATTCCAGTGTGGTAATGTCTAAGGCTTGGAGTTGAGTGTAGCGAAGGGGTGTTACTCCTGGTAGCAGTGAGAGATGTTTTTCAGATTGAGCGATCGCATAACATTCACTATACCAATGGCAAAAATTGCACTTTTGGCGAGAAATAAACACCTCTGGCGGATTCGGTGACTCTAAAACTTGAATAAATTCCTCCAGAATCTGCTGCATCCGTGGTGTCCATTTGCACAGATCCACTGCATAATTCTTATTTTTGGTTCGTAATACGAGCGAAGCTGTTTCAGGTGCAACTCCCTGAACTGTTGCCAACACTTGGGCATGAAATGCAGCGACAACCTGATATTCTTGCTTAGGGCGCTTACCCAGTTCAATATTCGCCGGGATATAGATCCAATCTCCAAAATGGGATTGTCCTGGTTGTTTCACGAGTAAATCTGGACGACTTAGCAGAGTGTCTGCTTCGGAATAAGTTGCTAACAGTACTCCTTTATAGATGTACTCAACTCCCTGCTGCATCAATTCTAAAGTTGCCTTCTCTGCCTTTTCCCAGTTTCCATAAGAATAATCTGGTTGGTGATAAGTCACCTTTGTCAAAATACTCAACTGATGAGCGATTTTGTCCTGTTGCAGTTTCCTTAGCAACTCATTGGGGGCATCGCGCTGACTTTTGTCACCGTGGATATCTAGAAAAGGTCGGCGTTTACAGCGTTGGTATTGCAGTAGGAGTTCAGCATTGATTAGCATCCTTTTAAGTTAACAAGAATTAGCAAAATCTGGGAGTAACTGTGACAATTAAAATTTAGAAGTGGCGATACCTTCTCTGCGTTCGCGCAGCGTGTCGTAGACAGACGCTACGCGTAGCTTGCCTTCCCGTAGGGGTACGGTGGGCTACGCCAACAAATCCACGCTTAATTTGCTGTTTATTTTATACTGTCAACAGCTACCTATTGGCGTAAACAGCATAAACGTTTGCTTTTCTCCTAAATTACAACAGGGAGAGTAACAAAACCACGGTTTGTCCATTATTACAAGGGTACATGACAGAACAACATGAATAAACCGTGTCTCATCTGTGAGCGTGTCACACTCTGGAAAAACGGTCAGAATCCCTACTTTATCCACGAATTCGAGCATTCAATCTTTGTGATTGGCGATCATCAATTTCATCGCGGATATTCCCTCATTCTTCTAAAACAACATATTCGAGAGTTGCATGAACTTCCCCCAGGTATCCAGTCTGCCCTATTTCAAGAGGTGATGCTGGCAGGAAAAGCTCTTGTTAACGCTTTTAATCCGTGGAAAATGAATTATGCCTGTTATGGAAATGGTGAGCCACATATTCATTGGCATCTCTTCCCCCGTTACGAGTCCGATCCAGACCGCAAGGCTAATCCGTGGCATCATGTCTCAGAGTTCAAACACCATTTGATTACTTCTCAAACAGCCCAGAATTTAGCACATAAAGTCACAGAACATTTATCGTTACTGATTACGAGATGAAATTTAGCAGTGAGGACTTAAATTAATTTCATCGCTTTTATCACAAAGTGCAAATACTTTTGAATATCAATAACCTGCAAACAGCAGATATCCCTTGTGAATTATGACTAGTATTTCTACATCACCAATCAAGCTGCATCGAGAGCAATTTCCTGCTTTAGCGAACAAGGCTTATTTTAACTATGGAGGACAAGGACCGATGCCCCAAAGGGCAATGGATGCGATCGCCCAAACTCAAGCTTATGTTCAAGAAATAGGCCCTTTTGGTAATGAGGCGTATAGCTGGATAGCGCCTCAGACTCAAGCTGCTAGAGTTGTGATCGCTTCCGAATTTCATGCACCATCTGAAACAATTACTCTCACCCAAAATGTCACTGTTGGCTGTAATATCGCCATGTGGGGCATCGAATGGCGTGCTGGCGATCATTTGCTACTCTCAGACTGCGAACATCCAGGCGTGATTGCCACAGCCCAAGAAATCTCGCGGAGATTCGCTGTGGAAGTTACCACGTGTCCCCTAAAAGCGACTTTAAATGAGGGCGATCCGGTAGAAGTTATTGTCCAGCATTTACGTCCCAATACCCGTCTTGCGATCTTGAGTCATGTTTTCTGGAATACTGGTCAAGTTTTACCTCTTGATAAAATTGCCGAAGTATGCAGAAAGAATCATTCTTTTTTACTGATAGATGCTGCCCAATCTGCTGGTTTATTGCCTTTAAACTTGACTGAATTGGGAGTAGATTTTTATGCTTTCACTGGTCACAAATGGTTATGTGGCCCTGCCGGTGCTGGTGGCTTGTATGTCCGACCAGAAGCACGAGAAAGCCTGAAACCTACCTTTATTGGCTTGAATGGCATTGTTGTGGATAGTCAATCTCAGCCTGTGGATTGGCTGCCAGATGGGCGACGATACGAGGTTTCTACATTATCTTATCCGTTGTATCTTGGGTTAAAGGAAGCGATCGCAATTCATCAACAATGGGGAACGTCACAGGAACGTTACGAGCAAATTTGCCATAACAGTGAGTACCTCTGGCGACAATTGACGGCGTTACCTGATATTAAATGTTTGCGAACTTCTCCACCTGAAAGCGGTATAGTCTCCTTTCAATTTGACAATAATCAACCTCAAGCTCATTTGAAGTTGGTGCAATTTTTAGACTCACAAAGGATATTAACTCGGACAATTGCCGATCCTAGCTGTATACGTGTTACCGTTCATTACTTTACTTTAGAATCGGAAATCGACTTATTGATTGAGGCGATTCAAAGTTTTTGTAAAATTAGTTAAAAGTTAGTAATTGTAAGTTATAAATGTGAGTGAAAATTATAATTTTCACTCCTAACTATGCAGATTTTAGATTTTTACGTCAATCCAAAATCTAAAATCTAAAATCCAAAATGGAATAACTCCTAACTTAAAAATGGAACGCCCAATCTTATACTTAGCTATAACTAACCACGGCTTTGGTCATGCTACCCGCACGGCTTCTGTAGCCGCAACAATTCAAAAATTATGTCCAGAAGTTCTGCTAATTGTGGTAAGTACTGCCCCACGCTGGTTGCTAGAGTGCTATATAGAAGGCGATTTTATCTATCGTCCTCGTGCATTTGATTTGGGTGTGGTGCAAACAGATAGTTTGATAATGGATAAAGTAGCGACTTTAGAAAAGTTGCTGGATATTAAGAAGCATCAAAATTCGCTGATTGCCTCAGAAGTAAATTTTATCCGCCAAAATCGCGTTAATCTTATCTTGGCAGATATTCCCTTCCTCGCTCCTGGGTTTGCCAAAGCGGCAAATATTCCCTGCTGGATGATGAGTAACTTTGGCTGGGACTTTATCTACCGAGATTGGGGAGGTGAATTTACCGCAGTTGCAGATTGGATTAGTGATTGGTATGCAAAGTGCGATCGCTTGTTTCGTCTCCCTTTCCACGAACCAATGCCAGCCTTTAACAATATCACAGATGTCGGCTTAACAGGCGGTTCCCCCCGTCACTCTGCTGATGATTTACGTTCTCTGTGGAGAATAACTACACCAGTCGAAAAAACTATTTTGTTGACCTTCGGTGGGTTGGGTTTACAGCAAATTCCTTATAATAACCTACAGCGATTTCCAGATTGGCAATTTATCGTATTCGATCAATCTGCTCCTGATTTACCTAATTTAGTGAAAATTAATGACCGTAAATACCGCCCTGTAGATTTTATGCCTATTTGTGGGCGAGTCGTCTCTAAACCTGGTTATAGTACTTTTTCGGAAGCCACAATACTAGGATTACCAATTGTCACTATACCGCGTGAAGACTTTGCCGAAGCAACTTTTATAGTAGAAGGCATAACTAATTATAATCAGCATCAAATCATCACCCCATCTGAGTTTTTTCAAGGGACTTGGAATTTTCTCCATGAGTTACCCCAACCTCCAAAGCAATCTCAACCAATTGCTAAGGATGGTAATGAAGCGATCGCTAAAGCTGTGATCAATTATTTACAGACAAAATAAAGTTGTTCAAAACAACATCAAGGCTGTAATGCTATCTCCAACCATAGATAAATAAATCTACGTCTTAAGAATACAATTTACAGATGTTAGCTGACTTGAAAAAGATTTATAATAACTATACCCAATCTAGCGCTCAACTGACGACAAAACAATATCCAAATCAAGCAGATTGAACTGCTAACTAGCTTTTATTGTCATCAATAATTACTGTTTTAAATGACTCACTACCAAAAGTTACTAAAAATTTCTACCACTAGCAAATCTTTTTACAACATCACCGCAACAATTGCAGCCGCAGTTGCAGAATCTGGAGTTGAAACTGGTCTTTGTACTTTATTTTTGCGCCATACTTCAGCCAGTTTAGTGATCCAAGAAAATGCCGATCCTGATGTTCTTGTGGATCTAGCGAATTTTATGTCAAAACTCGTGCCAGAATCAGGCAAATATATCCATGATGCAGAAGGCCCCGATGATATGCCAGCACATATCCGTACTGCACTCACCCACACTTCCGAACATATCCCCATTAATCGCGGCCACCTAGTACTAGGAACTTGGCAGGGAATTTATATTTGGGAACACCGCCAACGCAGTCATTCTAGAGAATTGGTTGTTCACATTTCTGGATAGCCGATTCTCAAGTTTTATTGAAAGTGTGCTTTTGTAGAGTTTAAATACTCTGGTTATACTATCTACCTTTTGGATATAATCTCCTAAAATCACGGTGATATGCATTAAAAAAATATCGCCTTGATAAATTTATCATCACAATTATTGATGCAAAACTAACCAGATATGCATTAAATATTTCGTATATATTTGTAAATCAAAAAGTTAAGTTTATTTGTGATTATTAAAGAATCCGCTTATGCCGATATACACTAATATTTAGTGTAAGCTGTCTGGGCTATTACTATTACTATGAAGCAAGAACTAACACCAACTAATACTTTTCAACTTATTGATGAAATCCTTGCCCAGCAGTCTGTGAACTTATTGTCACTTAGTCCCCAAAAAACATTAATTACCAGCTTTGCAGAATTGGGAAATTTGATTGCGGAACAAAATACCGACATTCAAATTATCACAACTATTCAAGAAACTCTCGAAAGCATAGTCCGTACTCAAATAAAAAATTTTCCAGAAAACATATTTTGGGATTTTGATTTTCTGGTAAGTAGTATGCTTAGACAGGCTTTAAATGCAGATGAAGGCGCTATTCCTTTCTTAAAAGTTTTTGGTGAAAAGATGGTTTGTCTGACAGAACTGTTCGGAAATCACACGGAAATACGCTTCCGTTACGTTCATGATTTTATCTATGGATTTGACTGGGCAAGATGGGTACAAAAAGAGCCACAAAAACGCGCACATATAGAACCTTTTAGTCTGGTATTTTTGGATTATTTGCTCGTCAAAGGTAAGGAACTTTTACAACGTATTAATCATGGTCAGGTCGTATCTTATAAACTGTGTGAGACGGGCTACCGCAACCCCTTTATCTTTTCTCGTGAACCAGAAGATGAATACCGTCTGCTAACTTATCTTGCTGAAGAAGAACTTATTCCAGTAGCAGTATGGAACTGGAATGCTAGCCCTGTATGGAATAAACCTTTCCAGGAAATGCGCCAGCAATTAGCATTAAAATTAAATATTCAACCACAGAGACGCTGATTAGCAATTAAAAATTGCTGAAGAAAATAATTATGAAAATTGCTGATTTAATTAATTGGTTTGAAGCATGGGCTAATCCCGCTTGGTGTGAAAGTTGGGATAATTGTGGCTGGCAAATTGAACCAGGAGTTTTGCAGGAAGAAACACGGGTTTTGGTGTGCTTGACACCGACTTTGGCGGTAATGGAGGAAGCGATCGCAGAAAATGCTAATCTAATATTTGCCCATCACCCCTTGATTTTTAATCCCCTCAAATCTTTACGCACTGGTGAAGCGATCGCTGAAATGGTACGGTTAGCCTTTACCCATAATATTGGTATTTACACTGCTCACACGAACTTTGACCAAGTGCAAGATGGAACTGCTGACGTTTTGGCTCAGATTTTAGAACTCAAAGAAGTTACTCCCATAGTACTTACACAAGGAGGATTAGGATATGGCCGTGTTGGTTTGCTAGAGCCATTTCTGACATTACAAAAATTACTCGCCACCATTCAAACCCGACTTGCTCCCCCTAATTTGATTTTTTCCCCAAGTGCTGATTTACAGCAAACAATTTCACGAGTTGCGGTTTTGGGTGGTTCGGGGGCTAGTTACATTTCAGCCGTCGTCAAAACTGGCGCTCAAGCTTATCTGACTTCTGATTGTAAATTTCATCAGTTTCAAGAAAGTCGCGATCGCAATCTCATTTTAATCGATGCTGGACATTACGCTACCGAACGTCCGGCTTGCGATCGCTTGGTGCAAAAATTCCAGTCTTTAAACTTAGACTGGGTGCAATTAAGTCAAAAAGATGAAGATTTCCGCCAGTTTTTTGCTTGATTGCTGATGCTTGATTGTATTTTGTGGATGCTTGTCGAAAAAATTGATTGTTGTATTTTAATTTTGTTAAAACATTCAGCTTCTCAACATTGATACTGAAAATTCCTCTGCATTTTTATCTCTGTATATTAATAGACGGAGTATCGAAAAATCATATTGTGATGTAAATCACTGATTGAGCGTAATACTAATCACACAGTATTAATGTTTCATATCAATTAGTAACAGAGAAAAATGTTTCACACTAGACCTAATAATTTGCTCACTCTGCCTTAACCAAGATGATTCGCACAATTATCGCATCTGCTTTCCAAACGGGATATCTTAGTGTTGAATCTGAGGGTTTACTCCAGCAGGTGCTAGCCACTAAATGCTATCAGGCAGAGGATTTGCCAGAACTCGCAGCCCTATACGATGCAGTTCGCGCAGGAAAAATTAAACGAGAAGCATCCTCGTCGAACGTGCTTATAGAATTTCCTTTACCACATAAATCCTCCTGAGACTTCTGGAGTAAAATTTTCTCATGGTCTTTTCCCTCTACCTCTTCCCTTACGCTGTTGCCTTTTTTCAGACAAAAACCTGAAAAACTCAAAACTATTTGGGTGTTGTTGTTGAAAAGCATCAAGGTCAGCAAGAGAATGAGTTAAGATCAGATACAAGTGGGTAAAAGTAAAGCCAAGTCCCCGGACTTCCCAGTAATGCCAATGATTAAAAGTAGGCAAGTTAAACAACCGCAATCAACGATTGTTTTGGAGTATTCTTTATTACATAATGGTAGGAATGACTCACCAACAAATATAAACCTGATTAGGACAGGTACCGAATTGTCTGACTTCTATAGAAGCAGACATTCCCTAGAATAAGCCGGAGAGAAATTGAGTTCATTGGTAGAGCATCTGATTTATGACCCAACATTATCCTGATATTTTGACAACTAGAATCAAATCTTGGGATTGGGTTATGAAGCGTACTTGTTCTGAACAGTGAAATTAACCTCTTAAAGGTGTAATGTAATGGGGTAGAACCCAGATTTTGACAGGTTTAACTACGTTGTTTAAAAAGGCAGAAACAGTACATGCTACACCGCAAGATTTATCAACTGTGTTGCGATGGGCGCGAGGTATGTGTTTTCTTGCGGGACCAGCAACGCTGGATTGAACGCGCCCGCATCATAGACATAGAGGGAGATTTAGTGACCCTACGCTATGAAACAGAAGAAGAGGACGAAGTTTGTTCTTGGGAAGAAATGGTTCGCCTCGAGAGCATTGGTGCTGTAACGCAAAAATTGGCTTCAGTACCGCGCGGTAATGTAGAACCTCTGATGACTGAAGATTGTCCCGAAGCAGAGCGTATCCATAACCGTTACACTGACTCGAATCCAGAATAATTCAGTGCTGAGTGCCCAGTGCTGAGTAACAAATCCTAACTCAGCATTAAGCATTCAGGACTCAGGATTAGATAAGCGTTCAAAGGCAGGACAGTAACCTTCGAGAGTTACCTTAAAGTTATACAACGGGGAAGCTGGGTTCCAACACCGCTGCCCCCTTTGATGTCGGCAATTACCACAACAGTCTACATCTGTCCATGTATAGCGATCGCTGTTTTGGTTGAGCAGTTCTCGTTGAGACAATCCCCTTAATACTAATTCTTCCCCTTGCCAACGAGCTTCGATTAAACCAGTATCGGCAAATTGCCGCCAACGCGGATCGGCAGTAATCACATTGGGTAGGGTGATTGTGATTAGTGTTCCCAACTCTGTCAGCTCGCCTTCGTAGTTAGTCTCAGGTGCTGCCGGTTGTAAAAATGTGTCGCCGATGGGCAGTTCTACTAAGGTATCAGCCGCCGGTGAATGTACGTGGTAGCGGTTTTGCAACTCCTCTAAGCTAGTGAGGTCTGCCAAGTAGGCAGGAGAACCGTGGACAAAAACGACGTGCTGGGGTCGCAAATTATGAATTAGCTGCGTAGTACCAGGGCCATCACTATGTTGAGCTAAAAGATAGCTTTCGACAGTTGTGGGTGCTAAATATTCTTTGTTAACTTTTATATCAATTTTTTCTGGTAGGAGAATCAGCCAAGGGCCGGTGTCTAATTGGCAGTGTTCGCCTAAATCAGCTGTCGAGTCGGTGAGGACAATACAAGGTGACTTGCCCACTGTGGAACGATGTTCTGGTTGTAAACGACGCACGCGGGGACGTACCCGTTCATCCCAAAACAAGGGTTGATGGCGGGCGAAGTTCTGCACCGATGGGGGGAGATGGGATAGCAGTTCAAGATATGCATCACACCCAGTGGCGACAGCACCATCTACCCAGATATCTAAATCTCGTCCGGTGAAGTGGTGATGCGATCGCAAGAGCATTAATAATTCTTGACCCAATCCTAAAGCTGGGGTGGGAAGAATTACAGAACAATGCTCAGCGATCGCTCGATTAATTCGCTCGGCTAGTTGATTTTCTTGGTTGCGGCGGTGAGGATGACGCGATGTGCCATAACTACCTTCAATGATTAGCACATCCAAGTCTAAGCCCCGCAGTTCTTCTAAACGCAAACCTTCTACTAGTCGGGAGTTTGATAAGAAAAAGTCCCCTGTATACAGTAGCTTGTAACTACGCTGCTGGGTGGTGTAGGTCAGGAGAATTGCTACTGCCCCTGGTAAATGCCCTGCGGGAAATAATTCTGCCACCAAACCATCTTGGAATTCTACAGGCGATCGCAATGGCAATGCATGACAAAATTGGGAAATTTTCTCAGGGTCTTCGTCTAGCCAATTCAGTGGCAGTAACTTGCTAGTCACCTCACTACCATAAATAGGTAATTTGGGAAAAGCTTTATGCAGCGCCAGTAAGCCTTTGGAATGATCTGGGTGAGCGTGACTAATCAAAACTAAATCTGCTGGTAGGGGCGAACTAGTTCCACGTCCCGATTTAGTAAGCCCCTTAGCCAGCGATGAAATATCCTCAAAACCACAGTCCAACAGAATGCGGTGTGGGCCCATTTTCACCAATAAACACACGCCCTCATTGTCATGCTGGACACTATAGGGCAAACATTCTAATTCACTACCCGCTTCCGTAGCATCTACGCGAGAGGATGCCGACAGATTATCCCTCATGCTCTCCTCCCCTCAAACCTCATCATCATGGACATATCCCAAAAGCCAAAAGTTACACAAATTTTGGTTTTGTGACTTAGGGGTAAGTTTTATCGTGCGCCCCTACACCCTGAGAATACAGATTTTTGATTGGGGAGGACGCCTCCACGAACCCGCACTGGTTCGGAAAGGTGGGCTAACGAAAAGCCATCAAGCTAGTAAGTTAAGGAGTCTGGCTCTTGTTTTTTCCCTTTGCAAGTTCTGAGCTATTTTTAGTCAACTCACCCTACAGCAAGTCGCCAAAGGGTCTACAGACTTATCTCAATGTGCGGAGCCGTTACCGTGATAATCATCTGAATCATAGAATCCATTTTTCGTGCCAAAAAATAAGCACGAAAGCGTAAATATAACTGTTAATCCAGCTAGAATCAGCTTTACATCCATTTGTCTGCTGCCCTTTACTCAAAGACTTTCCTATATTAATTTAGTGCTTCTGCAATCAAACGGAATCACTGGAAAATCTTTACTATGGTTATATGGATTGGGCAATAGGTAAATTTACCGCAATCAGTCAGATTGTAGAACCTTTCGGTCAAGCTGTCTATCCATCTAGATGTAAAGCAATATGACAGCAGAAGCAATTTTCTACAGCCCGTAAAAATCCTCATCTAAAATCTGCTCAATGGAAAAAGGACAAACTGTGGGATACTCACTTTCCTGGGGTATCTGAATCCCAAACTTAGCCAACTTACCTTCTTTAATGGCTAGCTTGCGAGCATCTGGGTAGGCTTTTTCCACTACCTCTACCAGAAAACTTTTTAGAGAAGGAGTATCTGCTAAATTATTCAGAACTCGCTGACGATGTTCAAGTATTGAGCTATACCAGCTTCCTTTCATGCTATCGGGGACATCATGCCCAAGTCTTGATTTGAGTAAATGCGCCAACAAAATTGTCAGATTGCTTTTGAGCGCGTTTTTCTCTGCCTTAGCTAAATCAACTAGTTCTTCAATCAAATGCTCTATATCCAACGCCTCAAAATCATGATTTTGTAACTGTTGAATGGTTTGCTCAATCCATAATTGCAAATCTCGATCGTATGGTGGGTTAGGCATTTCTCAGATTAGCTCCTAACTATTCACTCACAGTTCGCCCAGAAGTTTATTCGATCATAGCGATGAAAGCGATCGCACTTAGAGGATGTCTGAAAAGTTTTTTTGTATACATCTAACCCTTGGAGATATTTTATCGCCCATCTTAAATAAGTTACGTCGTTCTTCTGCACTCAGAGTCACAAGAAAAGGCATCTTTGCTTGGATAGTCGCAAAGGCTGCTTTAATTTCTTGAACATCTGCTGGGGAAAGGGAGGCGGTGATGTTTTGGTAAGCCATTGGTTATTTACTCAGGTGAATCTGTTTGTTATGATTCCCACTGAGAAATGCGATCGCACAATAGGTACAGGGGCAGAAGCAATACGGTGCGGTTAAGGAGACGCGATATAATCGCCGTCTCTACAATTATGGGCGCGATGGTTTTTTACCAAAGCCATAATGCAATGTATGCATAATCCAAGTTTGAAAGTTGTCAATGTAACTAAATATCACTGGCACTACCACCAGTGTCAACAGAGTAGAAGTTGTGAAACCGCCCATAATGGCAATTCCCATCGGTTGACGAACTTCAGAACCCGCACCAATTCCTAATGCTAAGGGCAGAATACCGGCGATCGTTGCCAGAGATGTCATGAGAATCGGACGCAAACGTGATACACCCGATTCTATGAGTGCCTGACGTTGGGTTTTACCTTGCTGCATATTGATGATGGTATAGTCAACTAACAGAATCGAGTTTTTGGTGACAATCCCCAACAGCAACACAATCCCAATCAGGGCATATATTCCCAAGGGTTTTTGAGCAACCATCAACGCTACCAATGCGCCGCCTAAACAAAAGGGTAAGGCTGCCATAATCGATAATGGATGAAGAAAGTTGTCATACAGCAGTACCAGAATTGCATAGATACACATTAATGCCAGCCCCAACGCACCGCCAAAGCGACCGAAAATGTCTTGCATAATTTTGGCGCTGCCTGATGGTTGCTGTACTACTCCTGGCGGTAAGTTTTGCATCGCAGGTAGTTGGTTAATTGTTTGCACTGCCTCTCCTAAAGAAAGCCCTTGCAAATTGGCTTCTACGGCAACTTGACGGGCGCGATCGTAACGGTTGATGGTAGCAGGTCCGCTACCAAAGCGGATATCTGCCACTGCGATGAGGGGAACCAATCTACCATTTTGACTGAGTACTTGCAGATTTGTGATTGTGTTGATGTCAGCCCGCGCTTGCGGATCGATTTGCACGCGAATGGGGATTTGGCGATCGCTTAAATTAAATTTTGCCAAGTTGGCCTCATTATCGCCGATGGTGGCAAGAGAAGCAGTCCGAGCGATCGCTTGCACTGTCACCCCCAAATCTGCTGCCCGTTGGGGGTTAGGAATTACCAAAATCTCTGGTTTGACTAAACTGGCAGTCGAAGCCACTTCTACCAATCCAGCTAGCGATCGCATCTGCTTTTCTAGGGCATCAGCAGCTTGATTCAACGCTTCGGGATTTTCACTTCTGAGGACAATTGATAAACCTTTGCGGCTGTCACCCGGTGACTGACTTTGAAAACTAATTCTCGCTCCTGGTATTTGCTCAAAGTCAGGACGCACTTGTTCCTCAAACTGTTTTTGGGAAATATTTCGTTCCTCTCTGGGTTTGAGATTAATCGCAAGGCTGGCAGAATTGATCTCTTCTGTTGCTAGTACACGTTCAACTACTGGATTTTGGCGGATGATATCAGTCGCTTGGGTGACTACCTTGTTAACGTCTTCTAACGTGGAACCAGGAGGTAATTCTATAGAAACGTTGGAAATTCCAAAATCACCATCATCAACAAAACCCTTGGGAATTAAGGGAACCAGCATCGCACTGGCAATGAAGAAAGCTAATGCGATCGCTATTGTTGTCAATCTATGGCGTAATGCCCACTCTAAGACTGATCTATAAGGTTGAAAGCCCCGATGCTTTTCAGGTGTGAGTTTTTTACTTCCCTTCCCACCACCTGGAAGTGTAAATTTAAAATTAAAAATTTTTATTACTCCCCTCTGCCCCTCCGCCTCCTTTAAAAGATACGCCCCCATCATCGGCGTAACCATCCGCGCGACAAGAGTTGAAAAAATTGTGGAAGCCGCAACGGTAACGCCAAATGGTTGAAAAAATTGCCCTGGAATTCCACCCATAAAGGCAACGGGCAGAAACACTGCAATAATTGTCGCTGAACTGGCGATTACCGCTAATCCTACTTCGTCGGAAGACTCAAAAGCCGCTTCCCAAGCCGACTTACCCATAGCGATATGCCGTTCCATATTTTCAATTTCCACAACGGCATCATCTACCAAGTTGCCCACCGCCAGCGCTAATGCCAACAAAGTCATGTTGTTGAGGGTGTAACCAAGGGCTTGCTGCACTGCAAAGGTGGGAATTATTGATAGGGGTAAGGCAACAGCCGTAATTAATGTTGCTCGCCAGTCTCGCAAAAACACTAAAATAACGATGACCGCCAGCACCGAAGCTTGAATCAACTCATCAATGGTGCTTTGGTAAGATTGGCGGACAATATCGGCTCTAGTAAAAATTAAATCCAGTTTGACATCTGGAGGAAGGGTTTTTTCTAGTTGTTTGACTGCTGCTTTGACTCCTTCTTCTACTGTCACCAGAACGCTGCCAGTACTACGCAAGACTTGGAAAGCTACGACGGGTTGATTATTCAAACGGGCGGCTTGGCGCACATCACCAAATTTATCTTCTACAGTTCCCAGGCTAGATAACGGTACAGAACCACCTTGTGGTAAAACGATTTCGTAGGTTTTCAAAATATCGACACTAACAGCACTTCCTAAAGTACGGATACTTTGTTCGCTACCACCAACTTCAGCACGTCCCCCAGGTAAGTTAATGTTCAAAGCGCGGATTTGGTCGTTTACCTGAGTGGCGGTAATTGCTAAAGATTGTAAGCGGTCTGGATTAAGATTAATGCGAATTTCTCGGTCAACACCACCCACGCGCTGAATTTGTGCTACACCACGAACTCCCAACAAGGTACGGCTAATAGTTTGGTCTACGAGATTGCTTAATTCTTCTACAGAACGCCGATCTGATTTAACTGCGTAGGTAATCACCGGGCCGCCGGAAAATTCTAGGCGTTCCACAATTGGATCGTTAATGTCTTGGGGTAAATCTTGGCGAATTTGAGCGATCGCATTTCTAACATCATTGGTGGCGCGATCGCTATCTGTACCCAAAACAAAATTGATTGTCGTCTTAGAATTCCCATCGCTGACGGTGGAAATCATAAAATCGATATTGCCCAACCCGGCGACGGCATCTTCAATTTTTTTCGTCACTTGAGATTCTAATTCTGCTGGGCCTGCACCTGGTTGGATGACTTTGATCGAAACTGTTGGCACATCAATATTTGGGTTAGTATCAATCCCCAAGGATATAAAGGAGAACCAACCGATTACTGTCAAAATTAAAAATAAAACTATTGTGGGAACAGGTTTTTTGATCGACCAAGCTGAGATATTAAAAGACATCGGAGAATTTTAGATTTTAGATTTTGGATTTGTCATTGGTCATTTGTCATTGGTCGGTCATTGGTTATTTCTTCCCATTCCCTTCAACTTGCAACTCGAACCTTATCCCCATCTTTGAGATAGCCAGCACCATCAACTACAACGCGATCGCCTAACTGTAACCCACTCTTGATTTCCACTGTGTCGTTATTACCAGGATCTCCTAATTCTACTTTCTGGCTACTGACTGTATTTTCACTCGATAAGATGAATACAATTACACTTGCGTCACCTTGGGACTGCACTGCTTTTTGTGGCACTACCATTTTCATCCCTGAATCAGTAGTAATCGCGGCACTAGCAAACATTCCTGGTTTAAGTAAAGTTGTTGGCGGCAAGTCAATTTTCACTGTCGCCTCCCGTCTTTGATCGTTCAGCTGTGGTTGTATATCTCTAACTCGTCCTTGCGATCGCACCCGCCGATCGACATCAGAAGTAATTTGCACCGATGCGCCAATTTTCACCTGAGTTAGTTGAGTTTCGGGCACCTTCGCCTGAAGTTCTAACTTTTCATCTCGGATAATCGAAAATAGTTTTTGTGTGCCACCAATCACAGTTCCCACCTGGGTTTGCGGCGGTACGCCAGTCACATCACCGACTCTAGCCAGTTTCTCAGCGATTACTCCCGAAACCGGTGCACGTACCACAGTTTGTCCTAACTGAGTTTGCAGTTGTTGCACCTTAGCAGAACTGCTCTTGACATCGGCTTTGGCTTTGTTGACGATCGCTTGGGCGTTATTAATATTGGCTTGGGCACTGCCGATATTAGCCTGGGCACTGCGTATATTTTCTTGGGACAGGTTCACAACTTCTATGGCAGTTTTCACATTGTAGGAACGAGTATCAAGTTCTTGTTTGCTAATTGTCCCAGAGTCAGCGAGTTGTTGATAGCGCTGATAATTCTTGCCTGCTTCCTCTAACCTCGCCTTGGCTTGAGCTAAATCGGCTTGTCTTTGCTGGACTATTGCTTTATTTGATGCCAAATCTGCTTGTTTCGATGCCACATCTGCTTGTTTCGATACCACATCTGCTTGTTTCGATTCCACGTCTGCTTTTGCTTGGCTAATTTGGCTTTGGAGTATGGAACCATCTAACACCGCCAACACTTGACCTTGTTTGACAAAAGCTCCTTCTTTGACATTTACGGGAATGCTTTTAATCTGTAAACCGTTTGTTTGCGGTAGCACCGGAATTAAATCACTCGCGGCTACAGTCCCAGTAGTTTTGAGTGTACGGACAACACGGGCGGTTTCTACTGTGGCGATGGTGACTGTCATCGCTGGGTTAACTTTTTTATCCGCTACCGCACTTTGTTGACGGGATGGAAAACGATTTAATACACTCATCACAACCAAGGCGATCGCAATTCCTAAACCAGTACCCAAGAATAATGGCTTCAACCACGCCCTGGTTAGTTTTTGATCTGATTTGCTTAAAAAACTCCTATCTTCAGAGGTTATAGCTTCTTCCACCTCAACTTCTGAAAGACTTTCATCGCTCACAGTTCCACCTCTACTTGCTGTCTATGCATACCAAATCTTGGTATTTTCTTAAGAAAACTTGAAGTTTATTCACTTCGATATCAACTATGACGCATTTCATAGCAAATGTCTTTTATCTGCAATAGTATATAAGACAACTTTGTTACCAAGAGAAATTACTACCATAAAAATGGTAATAAATTTTATGTAGATTATGATACAAAAAATTATCTCATCTCATAGAGCTACTTGATGTCACACACCATCTGTATTTAGATCACTGTCAACCAATGCTTAGATATGAAAAACTGATATAGCTCATCTAGATTTATCTAATTAGAATCGAAAGTATTTATGTATTTCGCTATACCAAGAGATTGCTTTTATACGTAATAATTTCTCTAAAGCCTTTATCTATGCCAGGAAGTCATGTATCCAGGCATAGATAAAGCTAGCGTCTACAGCTACACGTGAGTTACAAAGGAGCAAACTCCATTGCCTTACATTCCAGCAAGGGTGGCCTTGATTCTGGAATTTTGAAATCAAATCAATAAAAAATTGGTATTTACCAGAGAAAGCAGATATGTTCAATGCCACTGAAATTTTAATTGATGCCTTTGTAAATGAAATTCGAGACGGCTACCGTCGCACTTATGGCTGCTTTAAAAATGATTATCAGGACATTATCGCCTGGGCGGGTAACATGGCTTTGGAAAACATTGCCAATAGCGATGCTCTTTACCACAATGTTGAACACACTGTCTTAGTAACCCTAGTGGGACAAGAAATTTTACGTGGCAAACACATCAGGGAAGGCGGTGTTTCTAGTGAAGACTGGTTGCATTGTATTATTTCTTTAGTCAGTCATGATATTGGCTATGTTAAGGGAGTTTGCCGACAAGACCGAGAAACAGCAAACCTATATTCCACAGGTAAAAATGGCAGAATGATTTCTGTGGCTGCTGGCGCTTCTGATGCCAGCCTGACGCCGTATCATGTTGATAGAGCCAAACTGTTTATTGATGAGCGGTTTGGAGGTCACAAGTTAATCGATGCTGAGGCAATTAAAAGCAATATTGAATTGACTCGATTTCCCGTGCCGGCGGCAGAAGATCATCAAGATACAAAGTGCTTTGCAGGATTAGTCCGTGCTGCTGATTTAATTGGTCAACTAAGCGACCCGCGTTACCTGAAGAAAATTACTTCTTTATTTTACGAATTTGAAGAAACTGGTGTAAACAAAGTTTTGGGCTATAAAACCCCTGCCGATTTGCGTAACAACTACGCTAAGTTTTACTGGAATGGCGTATATCCCTATATCCAAGAAGGACTGCATTACCTATCATTGACACAACAGGGAAAACAAATTCTCGCGAATCTTTACTCAAACGTGTTTGTTGTGGAACATGAAAAACAACAGGAAGAACAGCAGCGCTATTTAGAGAAGTTAGCAGTTAAGAGTTAGGAGTTAGGAGTTAGGAGTTAGGAGTTTTGGAGTTGAAAATTATTAATCATGAGTTATGAATTAAGATAAAAACTTAATAACTCATAACTCCTAACTTATAACTCCTAACTACTATGGATTGGTGGCGACGACTGAAGAAAAATCCTTTGGCACGTTTTGGGGCCATTTTGCTGTTAATTTTCTATATAGGAGTAATTGCAGCTGATTTCGTAGCTCCTTATGACCCCTATGCTTCACAGCCTAATGGTTCACTGCTGCCACCAACTAAGATACATTGGGTTTCTCAATCAGGGCAGTTTGTCGGGCCTTATGTTTATCCGACAACTCAGGGAGATACGAATTTAGATACAGGCGATCGCAAACTCATTGTAGACTCGACAAAGCCTTCACCCTTGCGTCTATTTGTTTCCGGGCCAGAATACCGATTGTTGCAGATGAGTTTGCCACTACCGCCGAAGTGGGATGAAGTCACAATCTTTTCTGGTATCCCCTTAAATTGGCATTTATTTGGCACAACAACTGGCGCAAAAGTCAATATTTTGGGCACTGATGACCAAGGCCGCGACCAATTTAGTCGCTTGCTGCATGGCGGTCGCATCAGTATGTTTATCGGGATTTTTGGCATTATCATTACCTATCCCCTCGGTTTACTCATTGGGGGAATTTCTGGCTATTTCGGCGGTGTGACTGATAGTGTCATTATGCGTTTGGCAGAAGTGTTAATGACTTTCCCCAGTATTTATCTTTTGGTAACATTGGGCGCAGTCTTACCAGCGGGTTTAAGTAGTACCCAGCGCTTTTTGCTGATTGTAGTGATTACTTCAGTTATTAGCTGGGCTGGTTTAGCACGGGTCATTCGGGGACAAATACTATCACTTAAAGAGCGAGAATTTGTCCAAGCAGCCCGGGCAATGGGCGCGAACCCAATTTATATCATCGTCCGTCACGTTTTACCGCAAACGGCTAGTTATGTAGTTATCTCTGCGACTCTTGCAATTCCCGGCTTTATTGGTGCAGAGGCGATATTGAGTCTCATCGGCTTGGGAATTCAACAACCAGATCCCTCTTGGGGAAATATGCTTTCTCTGGCTAGCAATGCTTCAATTTTGGTGTTGCAACCTTGGTTAATTTGGCCGCCGGCTGTGTTGATTATTCTCACAGTGCTGGCATTTAACCTACTCGGTGATGGGCTGAGAGATGCACTCGACCCCCGCAGTTTAAGAAGATAAGCTCTTAATAATAGCAAATGCGATGCCGTCTAATACTGTTCGGTTAAGGCAAGAGACGCGATGAATCGGCGTCAAGACAAAACGACTGATTATTGTCTTGACGCCGATTTATCGCGTCTTTGAGATTTATAGTTTTCATCAAAAAACCTTAACCGAACGCTATTGGATAGTAGTTTCTACTTTAACTTGGATGTTGGAAGGTAAGCTGTTGCACCTTTAATTTGCACTAATTTTGCACTAATATTTTTCCAATATGATTGTGGGGTGGGCAGGATGCCATTGGTGTAAAGTTAAGAAAAATGGATGGCTGTCAAGAGTGGGCAAATCAATGGTAAGAGTCAACACAGGTGCAATATTATCTGTTAAATTTTTAACAATCAATACATAATATATGAAATCCATCATCCGAGCATCTGCCGTAATTAAAAGCACCTTCCAGTCACCCAGAGGAATTTTCTTGACGCTGGTGTTGACAAGCTTGCTATCTTGTGGATTTGGACTCATTGAAAACAATTCTGCTGGTGCTATCCCTTACCCAGACGGCACTCAAGTATCCCAATCCCAAGCAAACGAGTTGCCGAAAGCGATCGCTAATAAAATTTTACGAAATGCTTCTAGGCATTCCGGCTTGCGTAAACGGGAATTAGAGATTACCCAAGTCACATCGAAAACCTTTAGTAATCCCTGTGTGTTCAAATTTGGAGAAGTTTGTACTAGGGAATACAACCCCATTGAAGGCTGGGAAGTACTTGTCAGAGTCCGTCAAGATTCGTGGACTTACCATGTAGATAAATCTGGAAAGCAAATCATTTTAGATCCGAAAGTGAGTACTTCACAAACATTGCCGAAGGCGATCGCAGATGCAATTTTGAGCGATGCTTCAAGCCGTTCTGGGGTGGGAATTACTGATTTAAAAATTACTCAAACTACACCAAAAACCTTTGGAAATCTCTGCCAATTCAACTTTGGCGAAGTCTGCACCCAGCAGTACGACCCTGTGGAAGGCTGGGAAGTGATTGTCAAGGTTAAAGAGCAATTTTGGACTTACCATGTGAATAAATCCACTTCGCAAATAATTTTAGATCCCAAAGTCAAGGCCAGTTAAAAAAGTTAAATAATCAATGGCTTTAGCTTTTTCCCATCTCATTACACCGTGCTTTGACCATCAAAGCACGGATATAGTCATTTTTACCATTGGTATAAGCCTCGCGATCGCTCCGAAAACTTGCCGCTAAATTACGTTTTAGAACTTCGTAGCGTTTCGCCTCTTCAGGATGCTTTCTCAAATAGTCGCAAAATAACTTGCGCTCCCAAAATTCGCTGTCAATCTCTACTATGTGAACATGATGAGTACGTTGCTTTCCGTATGGCGGCATTCCTTTGACAAAAAACATCCGTCCAGGACGCGTATCTTCATGCCAATAAACGTATCCCAAAGATTCTAAAGCCAAAATAGCAGATTTTGCATCTACTAAGGAACGCACTCCCACCATAATGTCAATAACTGGTTTGGCTGCCATTCCTGGTACTGCGGTACTACCAATATGTTCAATTTCTATAACTAAGTCATTGCCTAGTGCCTGCCAAATCCGCTCGGCTTCTTCTGCAAACAAAGTCGCCCAACGTGGGTCATATTCGACTATATTGACCTCATCCATAAGTGAAGCTAAGTTTATCTACAGCGATCGCGGTTGGCTAAATCCTTTATTTAATTGCAGTTATAGCAATTTTAATAGTATATAATAATGGATCGTGTCGAATCAAAGCCAGACCATGCCTAAACTAAAGACTCGTAAAGCCGCGGCAAAACGATTCCGTGCCACCGGTAGCGGTAAAATCGTCCGTCGTAAAGCGTTCAAAAGCCACCTTTTAGAACACAAATCCTCTGACAAAAAACGTGGTATGCGTAAGAGTGCGCTTGTACACGAACGCGACGAACTTAACGTGCGCTTGATGCTCCCATATTTGTAAGTATTTTAGGAAATAAGTTATGACTCGGGTAAAACGCGGTAATGTAGCTCGCAAACGCCGCAATAAAATTCTCAAACTAGCTAAAGGTTTTCGCGGTTCCCATTCAACTCTGTTTAGAACTGCCAACCAACAAGTGATGAAGGCGCTACGGAGTGCCTACCGCGATCGCAAAAAGAAAAAGCGCGATTTTCGTCGCCTCTGGATTACCCGCATCAATGCTGCTTCCAGGCAACACGGCTTGAGTTATAGCCAGTTGATCGGTAACTTGAAAAAAGCTGATATCCAACTAAATCGCAAGATGCTGGCGCAATTAGCAGTCCTCGATCCAGCTAGTTTCGGCAAAGTTGCTGAATTGGCACTTCAAGCTAAAGGATAAAGGTGGTGAGGGATGTATAACAGATGTAACAGACGGCAAGCAATTACTCGGTTACATCTGGTATTATCCGCCACTATCTTTTGGCTTTTTTGCTTTTCTCTAGTAGGGACAGGATTAACTGCATCTGCTGCCGAAATGTCAGAAATTCAGCAGCGAGGCTATTTAAATGTTGCCGTGAAAGATAACTTGCGTCCCTTGGGATTTAAGGATGACAACGGGAATTTGCAAGGCTTAGAAATTGACTTGACCAAGCGTTTGGCAGCTGACTTGGTTGGTAAAGCCGAAGCTGTAAAATTTCAACCTGTAGCGAATCGCGATCGCCTGTCTGTAGTTTTAGACAAGAAAGTTGATTTTGCGATCGCTAGAGTCACAGCAACCGAGTCACGCGCCCGCATAGTTAGTTTCAGTGTTCCCTACTATTTGGATGGCACTGTATTAGTTACAAAAGATGCCTCTGTACAGCAGTTGAATGATTTGGCAAAACAAAAAATTGCCGTACTCAACAACTCCAGTACCATTGCTAAAGTGCGATACTATCTGCCAAACGCCGAGTTAGTAGGAGTAGATTCCTATAAAGAAGCGCGAGAGGAAATAGAAAATAATGCCGCCGTAGCCTTTGCCGCAGATGCTAGTGTTCTAAGTGGTTGGGTGCAACAATATCCTCAATATCGGTTACTGCCAACTAAGTTATCAACTGAACCTTTATGTGTAGTAATGCCCAAGGGATTGCAGTACGATGAGTTTAGACGAAACGTGAATCAAGCGATCGCTCGTTATTTAGAAAAAGGTTGGCTCCAGGAACGCTCTCAATATTGGGGTTTACCGTAAATTGGTCATTAGTCATTAGTGAATAACAAATGACAAAAAACAAATAACAAACTTTATAATATTTGTATTTGCAGTAATGGATAACAGTCTAGCCGTTGTTTATCTCTCAATTTTGGTGGTTATACTCACAATTGCAGCCGTGAGTGTGTTTCGCCAAATTTTCAAAACTCGCAAGGTTGAAGGCTCTTTTGCAAAATTGCGAAAGAAATTAGAGAAAGAAAAGGGTACGACTCAAGAATATTATGAGTTAGGCAGCATTTATTCAGAAAAGAAAATGTACTCTCAAGCGATCGCGCTATTTCAAAAAGCTCTCAAAGCTGCTGAAGAAGAGGGAGAAGAAGATATCGCCCCCATTTACAACGGACTCGGCTATATTTATTTTACCCAAGAGCAATATGACTTAGCAATTCGTCAGTACAAAGAAGCTCTCAAATCTAAACCAGACTACGTAACAGGATTGAATAATCTCGGTCACGCCTACGAGAAGAAAAAATTAACGACTCAGGCGTTACAAAGTTACGAAGAAGCACTTAAATTAGCTCCAAATAACTCTATTGCTAAACGTCGTGCTGAATCTTTACGTCGTTTGGTTTCTGCGTAAGATAATGTCCAGGTAATTAAGCATAATACCCGGAACCCCACCCCGCTATAGCTGTGCTTTAGCAGGGTGGGGTTATTTTATTATAATTAATTTCGCTTTAGCCTCTGAATTTATCGGTTTTCAATCTTAGGTTTGGAAATAGATAACTATAAGTCTTTTGTAAAAATGTAAAAGATGATTAAGCGGCTAAAGCATTTTTTATGGCTAGCTATTGCCATCATTGTTGTCATTTCTTTCTCAATCGGATTAATGGAAACATTGATGGCTCAACAGCCTTCGATTTCCCATCCTCTCACTTCACTAACTGAGGTAGAAATTAGCACAGCTGTTTCCGTCATCCAAAGAGAAAAAAAATTGAGCGAAATGGCAGCTTTTCCTCTTATTGCTTTACAAGAACCAGATAAAGAGGAAGTGATAAATTTTACACCTGGGAAGGCCTTCCAGCGAAAAGTTTTTTTGGTAATCTATGAACGTTCAGAAAACAAAACCTTTGAAGGTATCGTTGACCTGAGAAGCAAAACCTTAAGTTCTTGGAAAGAAATACCGTCAGTTCAACCTGCGATCGTTAATTCAGAATATGAACTAGCAACTCAGGTCGTTAAAGCCGATCCTCGATGGCAAAAAGCGATGCAAAGGCGGGGAATTAACGATTTCGCTCGAGTTAAAATCAGTTGGTGGGCACCAGGAATTCTGAGCGAACAGGAAGAAGCAACAGGTAATCGTCTTTGTCGCGGCTTATTTTACTACAAAGGGAAAGGCTGGAACTATTACGGTAGTCCCATTGAAGGAATCTTAGCAACAGTCAATTTGAACACGGGTAAAATTGCTAGTTTCGTTGATAGAGGAAACGTACCTTTCTCTAAAGAAAACTGGGATTATGATATCAAATTCTTGGGCAAATTACTGTCACCACTTAAATCATTAAAGATTCTGCAACCTAATGGTAGAAGTTTCCAGATAAAAGACAATGAAATTAGCTGGCAAGGTTGGAAGTTTCGCTATTCAATGCATCCTCGTAATGGATTAATGCTTTATCAAGTGACGCACAAAGACGGGGAAAATATTCGACCAGTTTTATATCGCGCCAGTCTCTCAGAAATGGTAGTACCTTATGGTAATCCTGAGCCTACTTGGTCGTTCAGAAATGCCTTTGATGTTGGGGAATACAACTTAGGTTTACTAGCAAATACGATGGAATTAGGTAAAGAAATTCCCGAAAATGGCTTGTTGCTAAATTCTGTATTTGCTAATGAACAGGGAGAACCTTATAAAATACCAGGAGTTATCGGTATCTACGAGCGCGATAACGGAATGCTGTGGAAGCACTATGAATATAATACTCAGCGTAATGATGTCCGTCGCAGTCGAGAATTAGTGATGAAGATGACGGTAGCTATTGACAACTATGATTACAGCATCAATTGGATCTTTCACCAGGATGGGACTTTGGAAGTCCAAAATGAATTAACGGGTATCGTATTGGCGCAGGGAACGGCTGCCCAAAAGCAATCTGATGATGATTCCTATGGTCGGTTAATTGCTAAGAATATCTTCGGAGTCAATCACCAGCACTTTTTCAACTATCGCCTAGATTTCGATGTAGACGGTCAGGCAAATTCTGTGATGGAAATGAATGTGAAAGCTTTGCCGATGGATGAGAAAAATCCTTTAGGAAATGCGATCGCACTTTCAGAAACCCCACTAGCTAAAGAAACGGCTGCTGTGCGCGATTTGGATATGAAAAGCAGTCGGGAATGGATGATTGTCAGTGCAGACAAAAAAAATCCTCTCGGTGCTGCACCCGGATATATGCTGATGCCTGAAGGAAACTCGATTTTTTTCCCTGTGGAAGGCTCAAAAATCCGTCAACGGGCAGAATTTGCAACTCATCACGTGTGGGTAACAAAATATAAACCTACTGAACTTTATGCTGGCGGCGATTATCCCAACCAAACTCAAGCTGGGCAAGGTTTACCAAAATATATTGCAGACGATGAAGCCTTGATGGGTGAAGATATCGTACTGTGGTACACAATGGGCGTAACTCATATTCCGCGATCGGAAGATTGGCCGGTGATGCCTGTTCACCGAGTTGGCTTTAAGCTAGTCCCTAGAGGATTCTTTAGCCGTAATCCAGCGATAAATTTGCCTGAGTAAAATATTTGTTGGCTCAAGTTTCCTGCCTTCAGGTTTTTTTCATGTCTAAAGGCAGTAACTTGAATGCTGATAAACTTATATAGTTCAAATACTGGCACTGGTTAAAATAGGATATCTAATGAACTTTCCAGAAATTAATATTCCCGGTGATGGAACACTGCACGCTCGTTTAATTACTTCCTTGGGTGAAATTGTAGTTCGTTTGGAAGAAGAGCGAACTCCTAACACCGTCAAAAATTTTGTCGGTCTAGCAACTGGAACAATCGACTGGAAAGACCCTAAAACTGGTCAATCTGGTAAGGGAACTCCAGCTTACGATGGGGTTCGTTTTCACCGGGTCATCCCTGATTTTATGATTCAGTGTGGCGATCCTCTAAGTCGTTATCTAGATACAGCCAATCGATGGGGTACTGGTGGCCCAGGATATCAATTTGAGGATGAGTTTCATCCTGAATTGAGACACACTGGTGCAGGTATCCTGTCGATGGCTAATGCCGGACGCGGTACTAATGGTTCGCAATGGTTTATTACAGAAGCACCAACACCTCACCTTGACAACAAACACAGTGTTTTTGGTGAAGTTGTCCAAGGTCTAGATATAGTCAACAAGATCGCTAATGTGCCTACGACTAGAGATCGTCCGAATCAAGAAGTGGTATTACAAAAAGTAGAAATTTTTCGGCAGTAATTAACACCTCGGTTTGTAGTAAGCACTTTAGTGCTTAGAAAATAAGGACTAAAGTCCTTACTACAAACTTGTTTATCCATCGAGATTTTGCAGCCCCATCGCAATCTTACTGTGTTTTTCAATTTGCCCCATGACTTGTTTTGCTCGTTGAATAACTACGGCTGGTAAACCCGCCAATCTTCCCGCTTCAATTCCATAAGACTTATCAGCACCTCCTGGTTGAACTTGGTGCAAAAAGATAATTTGGTCGGGTAATTCTTTCACTGTCACCTGATAGTTAGCTACATTCGGTATAATGCTAGCCAGTTCATTTAACTCATGATAATGGGTGGCAAAAATTGTGCGCGATCGAATATCAACTGCTATATATTCCGCCACCGCCCAAGCTATAGAAAGACCATCAAATGTTGCTGTCCCGCGACCAATTTCATCTAATAGTACCAGCGACCTAGATGTGGCATGGTTGAGAATATTTGCGGTTTCATTCATCTCAACCATGAAGGTAGATTGACCAGTTGCTAAATCATCTACTGCACCGACACGGGTAAAAATGCGATCGCATATTCCCAATCTAGCAAACCTCGCTGGTACAAAACTACCAATTTGCGCCATTAACTGAATCAATCCCACCTGCCGCAAATAACAACTTTTGCCACTGGCGTTTGGCCCAGTGAGAATAATTAAGTCAGGAGCGGGAGAGGAGAAACTCTTTTCCTTCTCCTTCTCCTCTGCGTCCTCTGCGCCTCTGTGGTTCGTTTCCTCACTTCCCAATTGCGTCGAATTCGGCACAAAGAACCCCGCAGGTAAAGACTGTTCCACCACCGGATGACGACCATCAACAATGTTAATCTCCCTCCCTGGCAATATTTCGGGACGACAGTAACCTTGATGCACCGCCAACTCAGCCAAACCACACAACACATCCGCCGCCGCCACTGCACGAGATAAATTGCGAATTACTTCCGCCTCTTGTGCTACCTCTTCCCGCAACGCCGTAAAAATCTCATATTCCAACTGATTTAAATCATCTCGCGCCGTCAAAATCCGGGCTTCTCGTTCCTTTAAATCAGGAGTGATGTAACGTTCCTCATTGGTCAGGGTTTGCTTGCGGATATAATGAGCGGGTACTTGGTCGGCTTTGGTGCGAGAAATACTGATGTAATAACCAAAGGTTTTGTTAAATCCTACCTTCAGTGTAGAAATTCCTGTTTTAGCTCTTTCATCAACTTCCAAATTGGCAATCCATTGCTGGTCTGCTTCTACAGTCGCCTTCCTTTCATCCAATAGGGGATTTACACTAGGGCGAATTAATCCGCCTTCTTTAATTAGTATGGGTGGCGATTCTACAAGATGTAAGTGTAACTTTTGTGCCAATTCTTCCAATACACTTGGGACTTTCTGCAAAGCTTTTAGGAATGGAGAACGTGTCTCAACTACTAAATTGGATAATTCTGGTAAGCGTGAGAGCGAATCTGCCAAAGCTACTAAATCTCTAGCATTGGCTGTACCAGAACCCGCCCTTCCTGTGAGGCGTTCTAAATCATAAATTTGGCGTAATAAATGCCGTAAATCTTGACGCAGGGGCGTATTTTCCATCAATTCTTGGATGGTATCAAGACGTGCCCGAATGCCTTTAATATCGAGTAGCGGTTGCAACAACCATCGCCGCAAAGCACGCCCACCCATAGCTGTACTAGTTTTATCTAACGCCCAAAGTAGGGAACCGTGAAAAGTGCCATCCCGGACGGTTTGGGTAATTTCTAAGTTACGGCGGGTTTGATTGTCAACAATCAGGTAGTCGGTGACAGTATAGCTGCGGAGTCTCTGAAGAGTAACAGGGTTTTCTTTTTGAGTATCTTCCAAGTATTCTAGAAGACCACCAGCCGCACGGACGGCGAGGGGAAGATGATCGCAACCAAGTCCTTCGAGCGATCGCACTTTAAATTTCTGCAATAATCTAGGTCTAGCTTCTCCTTGAGAAAAAGGTAGTTGCGATCGCAAACTATAGCAAAATGATGGTGGCAAACACTCAGGAAGATGTGGCGAAGTTTCCCCCGGACGCAGCAAACTACCTAAATCGGGCGCATTTGTCGGAACTAACACCTCTGAAGGTTGTAAGCGCATTAATTCTTGGGTCAAATGTTCTAAATCGCTACCTTGAGTCGTGAGAAATTCCCCTGTGGAGATGTCTGCATACGCCAAACCCCAATGATTTGCGGCAATGACTACTGCTGCTAAGTAATTATTGCGACTGGATTTGAGCATTCCCTCTTCTAGCAAAGTGCCGGGTGTAAGAATGCGCGTTACTTCTCGTCGTACCAATCTCCCAGCAGCTTCAGAAGCATCTTCAACTTGGTCGCAAATTACTACTGCGTAGCCTTTTTCTACCAGCATCGTCGCGTAGCGTTCCCAAGCGTGATGCGGAACACCAGACATCGCCACCCGTCCCTGTTCCCCAGCTTGCTTACTAGTGAGAACTAATTCCAATTCTTGCGCTAGTTTTACAGCATCTTGGAAATAGCATTCAAAGAAATCTCCTACCCGATACAGCAATACCGCGTGAGGATATTTATCCTTCGTCTCGACATAATGCAAGTACATTTGACTTAGCTTACTGCGATCCACCTGTAGATGGTCAGAAATAAAAGTACTTGCATCGGGCTTGTTAGATGGAGTTTCGGAGTGAGAGGCGGTCATAGATGCTATCGAGTTACGCACGGAAATTCCACAATATCCGATGATAACGTGATGTGAAAGTTGAATGGCGATCGCTCAAGGATATTTTACTTTTATCTGAAAAAGGTTTTTTTTGATACAATGCAAAATTCCCAACTTCTTCATGAAGCCGGGAATCTGAACAACTTAACCCAAACAAAATTATTTCATATTCTAAATTTAGTAACCTCAAATTAAAGATGGTAGATGACTGATACCAATTTGAAAAATGATTGCGACAGATGGAAAACTGAAACACTTATCCAATGGATGTTTCATAATCCAAAATCTAAAATCTAAAATCCAAAATGGTATGAGGTTGCAAGTCAAAAAATTTACTCCTCTTCTTCTTCTTCTTCTTCTTCTTCTTCCTCTCCGAACACTGCGTCTATAAGTTCTTGTGCGCGTTCGTCTGAAATATTTAAGGCTTCTTGAAGTTCAGAGATATAATCTTGTTCGCTTTCGGGTACTTCTTCGTCAATCCCTACTACTAAAATAGCTGTGATGTATGCAGCTTCGCGGTAATTTCTATTGGGTAAGGATTCGATGGACTGGGCGATTAAATCTTCTGCTTCTTCTTCTTCAATCAAGCTGACGACTTTTTCGTTCAATTCTTCAAAGTCTTCTTCAGAGTAATCTTCAAATAAGTCAACCCGACCGAGAAATTCACTCAAAGCATATTCTTCTGTGGAAGAAATACCTTCACCATCAGCCGCAGCGGAAAACAACCCAAGAATTGCGATCGCCACTTCTGGTTCTAAAGCAACTGAACTAACACTACGGCCTTTGGGCAACTTGCGTTTAGACATAATTATCCTCTAAAAGTTACGTGATATTTCAGGAAGTCATATTTTGCGCTTTATCATGCTTCCTCGATTTATGATTCCCAAAAGAATGCAGAAATATACATTGGGATGAATCTTTTTTTCATAAAAAATACGCAGAGAGTATACTCATCTGCGTATAAAAACGGTTAAGTTGCTTTGAGCGATCGAGGTTTTTAGTACTTTTTTATCCTAAGTAGCTTAAATGGATATGGTGTACACACAAGTCTAAAATAGTTGATTAACCAAGGTTTTACCCCACCCTAACCCTCCCCTTGGAAAGGGGAGGGAATCGGATTTTCTTGTTTCCCCCCTTTATAAGGCAGGGCTGATTCATTCCGCAAGGGCAAGAAGTTTGTCAATATCATTAGAGAGAAATCTTTGAGCAATTGTGATGGAAGGATGACCATTTCGACGGAGTATATTAATGGCGATC
>NZ_JBALDU010000068.1:0-69338 GCF_036917235.1 Nostoc sp. | reverse complement strand
CCACAAGCCGCAGTTGTTCAATCAGAGAACTACCCATAATTTTCCTCCCCTCAACACTTGCAATTTTACCTGTTTTAGGGAATGAATCAGCCCTGGGGGCTAGGGGGGATCTAAACGCTGTGAGGCAACTTGTGTGTACACCGTAGCCCGAAGAGCGGGGTGGGGTGCAATGACTGTGGGAATCATAACTAATTATGCGGACATGATATTAATCTGCGCTGAAAATTTTTCCGCAATCGTAACTATTTCCCCTAGTTCTCCCGTATTTCTTTCTAAATTCAAATCAGAAAAGCAGAGAACACCGCCCCAAACAAGCGCGCAATCTCTGCCGTACAAATAAGTCAATAAAAATGGAGAACAAACCTATGCTACACCAAATTAAAGAATTGCTGCAAAACGCACAATTACAACAGCAAATAAAAGCAGCAGCTAACCAAGCAGAAGCTATCAAATTGATACCGATCGCAAGTGCAGAAAAAGATTATAACTTCACAGTTGAAGCTTTTTAGATCCAACTTTTCCAATATTTGAATTTGGATAATTTCCATACTTGGTACTGCGGTTTAACACAGAAATAGATGCTGCATAACACAATACTGCTCGGTTAAAGGGAAAAGCTAAAGATAGCAAATGTGTTTAATACTTTACTCCCGTTCAAAGACAAAAATAATGGAAATTGGTTTATTTGTCTTGGGATCGGATGGCTCATATAAATTTAGCAATCGGTAATTCAAAGCATGGAATTCCTCGATCCATGATTCCAGAGTTCTGAAATACCAAGGAGTAGGGTAGAATGGCCGATCTGCATTTGGTTGCCATGAAGTTTTGCGCCACCCATTGGAGTATGTAGAATCACCGCAAGCAATTATTGGGTGAAGTGTTTGAATGATTATTTTGCCTTTGTCCTCTAACAGATTATGACCTGCCTTAGCGATCTCATCAAGAGCGCATTCGCCTAGAATTGAAAAGTTGCAAATCAAGCAAGAGAAATAGTTAATTGTGCTAAATCTTTGTGATGCAAGATCCGAGTACGAACAAACAACAAAGCGAGAATCACCACTATCCTTTGCTGTCTCAATGAGATCGGCGCAAAAATCAACACCCCAGCCATCAATTCCTAAAGAAAAAAGCTGTCGAGACAACCATCCCTCGCCGCATCCAATATCTAAGAATGTTCTTGGATTAAGTTGAGTTATCGCTTTAACTATAGCGGCGTCTGTGGCGATCGCACGGCTTTCAATTTGTTTATTACGAATTACTTGTGTCCATAATTTAGCATTCATCTGCCATGAGTCAAGGATTCGTTTTTCATTCTCGTCCATACAACACCGCTCAAATAGCACGAACAATCTTCTCCTTTAAAACATAAGCGATAATGCAGCCAGATGCCGGATTTTCACTATTTCCAAAAATCGCAGTTGTAACTCATGCCTATACGGGATTACAGCAATTCTTTAGGTTCTATCGATTAGCGATACTCAGTTCGTGAAGCCCTAAAACCTCAAGCAAGGTTCTGTTTGACAAGCCAGTGCTACCCAAAATTTAGAAGCATTCATCAAACAGGCGATCGCTGCAAGAAGTTAAAGAAAGTATATTTTGACTTTAACTGAAAAATAAGTAAGTATTAACAGTGATATTCAAAGGCTATGAAAGTCGAAAATGAAACGTCCAAATCGCCTTGCTTGGATGGGAGCGATCGCACTCGCTGCGATCGTTTTACTTAGTTTGTTCGCGGCTCCCAATAATACTAAAATTAACACTGGCTCTACCTACAACCGTAACTCTGATGGCTATGGTGCTTGGTATGCTTTTATGCAACAACAGGGAATTTCTATTCAGCGCTGGCAAAAGCCTTTTAGTGATATTCAGCCAGAGAACAGCCCAGTTACCTTCCTACAGGTAGGTGGCTATCTCAGGGACGCGTCACTGGATAGTCAAGAGCGGGAATGGGTAGAAAAAGGGAATACTTTGGTAATTTTGGGTGCAAAGGCGCGGGTTACAGAAGCGGAGTTTGGCACTATGCAAAAATCTCCTGAAGGTGATATTAAAATTGATACACGTAGACGATATAAAAAAGCTAACTCCCAGCAAGTTAATTTAGGCGATCGCTTTGGTGCTGTTGTCTGGAAAGAAAATTACAAAAAAGGAAAGGTGATTTTTTCTACCACTCCTTATTTAGCTGCCAACGCCTACCAAGATTATTTAAGTAATTTCAAGTATTTAGCTAGTTTGGTTACTGAAAAAAGTAACACAGTCTTTGTCGATGAATACATTCACGGCTATAAAGATGCCGATGTCAGGAAGAAAGAAAACGAAGGAGATTTATCTAGCTTTTTTGCCAAAACTCCTTTACTTCCAATATTGATACAGGTAGGTATCCTGCTATTAGTGCTAGTTTGGGCGCAGAATCGTCGCTTTGGTAAGCCAGTAGCTTTAGATACACCAGTTGTAGATAATAGTGAGGCATACATTCAAGCTTTAGCCGGGGTGTTGCAGAAAGCTGATACCACCGACTTTGTTGTTGAAATGGTGGGTAAACAAGAACAACTACAACTCCAAAAAGCCTTGGGATTAGGACAAGTACTTTTAGAACGTCAAGTCTTGCTCGATTTCTGGATGGAAAAAACAGGCGCAAGTGCAGCAGAATTAGATGCAGTTTTAAAGCTACAATCTCGCAAACAACCCATCAGTGAACGAGACCTGTTAAGCTGGTTGGGGAAATGGCGAAGCATTAGAGAAATTAAAAATTAAAAATTAAAAATTAATTTTTTTTAATTATGCATAGTATTTCTGCGTTGGTTATTTATCAATAAAAAATATGAGTGAAACACATCCTATCTTAATTCGTCTTGGTCAAGGTCTTAATCAAGTAATTGTCGGACAATCTAGCTTAATACAGCAACTCTTAGTAGCACTGCTAGCGGGTGGACACGTAATTTTAGAAGGAGTACCGGGAACTGGGAAAACCCTACTAGTAAAAGTGTTAGCGCAGTTAATTCAAGGGGAGTTTCGCCGGATTCAATTAACACCAGATGTTTTACCTTCAGATATTACTGGTACAAATATTTTTGACTTGAATAGCCGCAATTTCACTTTGAAAAAAGGGCCAATATTTACTGAAGTATTGCTAGCGGACGAAATCAACCGTACTCCGCCCAAGACACAAGCAGCGCTGCTAGAAGCGATGGAAGAGATGCAGGTAACACTGGATGGTGAAAGTTTGCCTTTACCAGATTTATTTTGGGTAATTGCGACACAAAATCCCCTGGAATTTGAGGGGACTTATCCTTTACCAGAGGCACAGTTAGACAGATTTTTATTTAAGTTGGTAGTAGATTACCCCGATCAAGCTGCCGAAAAGCAAATGTTACTCAATCGTCAGGCGGGTTTTGCCGCACGACGTTCGGATATTAGCCGTTTGAAACCAATCGCAACAGTAGCCGACATTTTGCAAGCACGACAAGCAGTCAAAGAAGTTAAAGTATCAGAAGCGATCGTTGATTATTTGTTGGCGTTGGTGAGAACATCGCGTCAATATCCTGATTTGACTTTGGGTGCATCACCCCGCGCTACCGGTGCTTGGTTGCAGACATCTCAAGCATTAGCGTGGTTAGCGGAAAGAGATTTTGTCACACCAGATGATGTAAAAGCAGTTGCATCACCGTTGCTACGTCATCGTCTTATATTGAAACCAGAAGCAATGCTGGATGGTTTACAAATGGATGCAGTAATTGCGTCGGTAATTAATCAAGTACCAGTTCCGAGGTGAAAAAATTAAACCTCTTGCGTAATAGACCTTACGCATCAAGTACGAAATGTAGGGGCAATTCATGAATTGAAAAGCTAATTCCTTGCTGCGTAAGGATTTTACAGATTTTTTTCCAAATTTTATATTCTCAGTGCATAAAAACTAAAAGTTGTCGTAAAGAGTGATATGCAGAGAAGTTCATTTAGTAAGTACCACAAAAAAGTGCAAATAAGGTGAATTAAAATTTATTTAATTATCTCTGCACGGGGCATTTGATTACTGCCTCATTACTTATTCCTCTACCTGGGGAAAAACTTCCCCAATTGACGAGGAATTCCTATGAAACCCAAGAATCATAAAAACAATCAGTGGCAACGAATGCTTAGTGAGGATAAAAGGATGAACACCAACTTTACAAAAGTAAGTTTGCTGAAATTCAGTCGGATCGCTACACTTCTAGCAACTGGAATAGCAGTTTCTATAGCAGTACCTGCATTGGCGAGTGTTTCATGGGTAAATTACGAAAAGAAAAAAACCAATAACTATATCCCTACTAATGCTGTTGTTGGTGGCAGTCAGAATGGAAATAAACTGTATGTTTGCCAAGCGATACATGATAAAGAGTATATACCTGGAAAGTTAACTGAGGCTCATAATTGCTTCATTCCGGGGGGAAATAAAGAATATCGCTACACCAAATATCGTGTACTAACGGGAAACAACTGGAGCTGGAGAAATACTGGGGGAGAATTGCCATCTTCTAGAGATAGAGTTTGGGGAGGCAATCAAGATAATGGTGGAAACACATTATATGTATGCAGAGCCAAGTACAAAGGTGAGTATATACCTGGAAAATACTATGAGCCGACTAAAATCTGCTACGTTTCATTTGGAGGAGCAGAATACCGATTTACAGACAAAAATTTCGAGTTTTTGATTGCAAACTAAACTCAATAGACTAAAAACTTCTGGGATACCTTTGGCGATCATAGCCATTACTGAAAAATAGTAGTAATAGAAAGTGTTAATCATTCATAAGGAGTAGAAACCAATGAGACTTTCTGACACAATAATTGGAATGTTAATAGTACTTGCTTCTCCCGTAGTAACCTTTGCTGAAGATATTTCCTTTCAAGATATCAATCCACCTGAACCTTTTACTAATTATGTTGCAAGTTATAAAACAAAATTTGAATATCTGACAAAAAAATACACAACTTCACCTATCACACCCGCTGTTCTCATACAATTTAGCAATGATTTAAGTCAACTTGAAAATGAATTTAGGCAAGAGCGTCGTGAAGATTACGAAACCTTTCGCAAAGTAACGACATTAGGACAAAGTTGTACTAATGGCAGCTCTGGTAAAAGAAAAGTATGTCCGGCGCCAACAATAACTTGTCCTAGTGATTTTGAATTGGTATCACAAGAAACTTACATAACGGGAGGTGGTGCCGCGGAGCTTGGTAGATCTAATACAGAGCTATCGTGGGAAGTTGTCAAAACAGGAAAAGGAAGAAATGAGGGAACTGCTGTAGTAAGCTGTAGGTATTCAGATGTTTTTATAAATAATACAGTAGCCAATGAAATCACAGAAATTAAAAAACTCGCAGGTTTTGGGGATAGTTGAAAAGCAGGCATTTCCCATCCATAAGAGGTTAAGGTAAATGCACATTTGTCAAGACGGTGCAGAAAGAGTAGATAAATCCAGCTTGGAGGCTGGCAATCACTTGGGTACGCTCGATGTCTTAAGTAGACAGTATCCTTTATCTGCAATCGCTAAGGCTCAGACGGCAAAATAGACTCTTTCTCAACTTCAATATTGCCATTTTGACCTGATTGTGATGGATTTATCAATTCCCGATCGCCAAGGAGAGACAGCAGAAATTGATACCGGAATTAAGCTGTTACAAACTTTGCTCCAAGAATATCCTGATCAGAATTTCATGGTGCAAACTAGTTATGTGAAGGCGTTAATTCGGATCAAACACGAGATTGATAATCATCAAGCTGGATTTGCGATCTCAGATAAAGGATTACCCGAAGATGAAATGCTAATGCGGGTTAATTTGGCCCTTCATGGTGCAACTCAGACTAAAGACATCAAAACAGGAATTGAACTCAAACCATAGTGGTTGGAGGTGTTGCGGTTGGCTTTTGAAGAGAGTTTGACAGATAGAGCGATCGCCATCACAACATTACTGATAAAATATGCAAAATGAGAGAACTTTACCCAGCGATCGAGCCTTACTTAGAAGGTAGTTTACAGGTTTCCGACCTTCATACTATCCATTTTGAAGAGTCAGGAAACCCCCAAGGTCAACCCATCGTTTTGCTGCATGGGGGCCCTGGTGGCGGATGTCCAGCTTTTTATCGGCAATATTTCCACCCAGAAAAATGGCGGATAGTGATGTTTGACCAGCGCGGTTGTGGTCAAAGTACGCCCCATGCTGAATTACGAGAAAACACCACTTGGGATTTAGTCAGTGATATCGAAAAACTGCGCCAACATTTAGGTATAGAAAAGTGGGCGGTTTTTGGTGGTAGTTGGGGTAGCACTTTATCATTAGCCTACAGTCAAACCCATCCCTCTCGATGCACAGGATTAATTCTGCGTGGGATCTTTATGCTGAGGCAAAAAGAGTTGCGCTGGTTTTACCAAGAGGGTGCTAGCTATATTTTTCCTGATGCTTGGGAAGAATATCTCAAACCAATTCCTGTAGATGAACGTGATGATTTAATCGCAGCATATTACAAACGCTTGACCAATCCAGATTTAGAAATTCAATTAACAGCAGCGCGTGCTTGGTCAATTTGGGAAGGTAGCACCAGTAGACTTTTTTTAGACCCAGAACTCATGCAAAAGTTTGGCGAGAGTGAATTTGCTTCAGCTTTTGCTCGGATTGAATGCCATTACTTTATGAATAAGGGATTTTTGGAAACAGAAGATCAATTACTCTTAAATGTAGACAGAATCCGCCATATTCCAGCTGTAATTGTTCAGGGACGCTATGATGTAGTCTGCCCAATGATATCAGCTTGGGAATTACATCGAGCTTGGCCAGAAGCAGAATTTATAGTGGTTCCTGATGCCGGACATTCGATGAGTGAACCAGGAATTCGTAATGCTTTGATTGAAGCAACAGATAATATTTTAATTCGCGTCAGTGACTTCGGAAAAATAAAATCATCAATTGAATAGTAAGTAGCACCCAATAACTGCTACTTACTATTTAAATTAGATTTAAATTTTTGGGTATTTGGAATCAAAATGCTCAAATCGTCTGGGGTTCCTACTCAAGCTCCAGTAATTGCTGGATTTTTATGATGTGGCTTTCTGCTTACGGCTAAGTAGCTTGCTTGCTCCTAGCGTAGCACCAAGTGCCAACAAAGCTAGCCCCATTCTAGGTTCAGGAATAACAGTGCTGTCTTCAGTAAAAGCCAAAAAGCCAGCACCATTTAACCCACCTAGACCGGCTGGGATAAAGGTGTCAATAAAAGCTCCTGTCTTGCCGTTGTAACGTAACACGTTATTACTATTTAAGCCACTAACGTAAAGGTTTCCGTCGGGGCCGAAGATTGGCTTAACAGGATCATTGAGTCCACCACTGCCAGCTTGGACAAAAGTGTCGATAAAGGCTCCTGTCTTACCGTTAAAGCGCAAAATATTGTTAGCCTTAAAGTTAGCAACGTAGAGATTGCCGTCTGGACCAAAGGTCAAGCCACCAGCTTCTGACCCTTTTGCCTCTGTTGCAAAAGTGTCGATAAAAGCTCCAGTTTGGCCATTGTACCTTAAAATACTATCAGTAAGAGTACTACTGACGTAGAGATTCCCGTCTAAACCAAAGCTCAAACTAAAAGGCGCACTGAGTCTGCCGCTACCTGAGGGGACAAAAGTATCGATAAAAGCTCCTGTTTTCCCGTTGTAGCGTAGAACACTATTACTAGTACGGCTGTTAATACTGGTAACATAGAGGTTGCTGTCAGGCCCAAAAACCAAGTCTTCAGGTGTATCTAGTCCACCACTAAGAGAAGGAACGAAGGTACTAATGAAATTCCCTGTTTTTCCGTCGTAACGTTGGACGCTACCGCTCAAAATACTACTAACATAAAGATTGTTATCGGGTCCAATAGTTAAACCAGTTGGCCCCTTTAGTAAGCCACTACCTGAAGGAACGAAATCATCAATGAATTCTCCCGTTTTTTCGTCGTAGCGCAGAACGGAGTTATTATTATAACTCCCCACTAAAAGCGCTGCATTAGCTCTTGGGGCTATAAATCCTAGCAAGGCAAAGCCGATTAGTGGAAGGCTAATCTGACAAAAATTGAAAAATCTCATAATTTTGTTAGCTCAAACAATCATAATTACTTAGTACAGTTAATCATATGTTCGTAGAATTTATGTTACTAATTCATGTTGCTAGTTATGTAGATAGGCGATCTAAAGAGGCATAAATCCATTTCCCTCCATTATTCAAAAGTCCAAAGCAAAGATCGCGTTTTGTCAATATATTTCCCCATAAGCTTGCACTGAATTATTACTCCTTCTCTACAAGACACTACACGATCGCAGTTCGTTTAATAATTAGCTATGATGATGCATCTAGCTAATTGGTATAATATCAAACGTACGACAAGGTATATCTTGTGAATTTGGAAACTTATAGTGGATATGAAGCATCAGTGTAAGTAGTTTACTACAAAAAAGAAGATATGCGAATTCTAATTATGGAAAGCAGTATGTTGTTGCTCCTAACTGCAATGACAACTGGCTGTGTCGGTTCTTCCTCTGTTACAAAACAGCCGCAAGCCTTACCAATAATGACTGAGCAGCCGACCAAAGAAGCTGTGTTGACCTCAACACCCACACCGGCTGCAAAACCTATAGAGCATTCTACCCCTGAAGCCACTACTGCCACAAATCCGACGCGCTGTGAAACTAGTCAATTGTCAGTGCGCCGAGTCTCCGAAGATGCTGGCGTTGGGAATGTTGCACTTACCTACGCCTTCACCAATAACGCCTCATCCCCTTGCACCCTCAACGGTTATCCGGGATTGGCACTACTGGATGCAAAAGATCAACCTTTGCAGGGGATTAAAGTTATTCGCTCCCAGGATACTTACTTTTCGAGTAAGCAACCTCGACAACAAGTAACTCTGGCTCCTGGAAAAGAAGCCTCATTTCAGATAGCATATAACCACATTAGTTCCCCAGATCAAAACTGCCCAACGTCTAGTAAAATTGAAATCACACCTCCAAATGCTTACAAGCACTTTACCCTTACAGAACAAATCAAGCCTTGTACAGGCAAAGTTAGAGTGACTCCAGTACGAGCCGTTAACACTCAACCCTAGTAAATTACAGAAATTTACTCAAATACCCAGAAAAAGCATAAATTTAATCAAAGCCTCTGATAAGTTCAAGATTGTACTAATCAAAAAGGTTAAAAAATTCTATGGAAGGAATTGATGTTGCCGATCAAGACGGCAGAGTAGATTGGACAGCAGTAAAAAACTCTGGTAAAACTTTTGCGTTTGTCAAAGCCACAGAAGGAGTAAGCATTAAAGATTCTGCTTTTGCTCATCATTGGCAAACCATGAAAGCTGTTGGTCTGATTCGGGGTGCTTATCATTTCTTTCACCCTCATACATCTGACCCGGTTCAGCAAGCAAAAGAATTCTTAAAAACTTTGGGCAAATTAGAACCGGGAGACTTACCACCAGTCATAGATGTAGAGGTAACTGACAAAGTAAATAGCCAAGCTGTAATTAATGCAGCGAAGTTGTGGTTAGCAGAGGTGGAAAAAGCCCTTTTACAACAAACAAAAAAACCTATTAAACCAATTATTTATACCTTTCCCAGTTTTTGGACAGAACTTGGTAATCCATCTGATTTTGCTAGTTATCCTTTATGGATTGCCCACTATGGAACTAGGAACCCAACTATTCCTGGTGCTTGGCAAGGACAATACTTAATCCATCAATATGAAGGTGATATATCTGGTGTAGCTGGTGTTAGTGGTCGAGCCGATTTGAATAGATTTAATGGATTGCAGCTAGGAGATTCTGGGCTAAGAGTAAAACAATTACAACAGCAATTAAAAGATATTGGATTATATACTGATGCCATTGATGGGCGTTTTTCTGAATCAGTTAAAAATGCAATTGTTAGTTTTCAAACATCTAAGAAATTACAGGCTGATGGAATTGTTGGTATAAAAACTTGGGTAGCTTTATTATGGATTTAATTAAGTGGGCGTGAATAAACAAAGGTTTATAGTAAGGTTTGGAGCTTTGACTACAAACCTTTTATTAGTTTGTATTGTATAATATAGTTTAATTTTTTCTGTCCACTACTTAACATCGTAATGAACAAAATTGAGATTTTACCTGGAAAAAACCTTTAAGGATTCGTTTGAGTGAATTAAACTTAACCCGCCTGATAGCTTTATTCACTTCTACCCACTGCCGTTTTCTTTTACTTGCTTCGGGATAATCTTCACTCAGCATATCGACTGATAGTAAATACATTTTGACGCAGTAAATTTTGCCTTGTTTGCGGTACTTGTAAGTTCCCAGTTCATTTGCATCTACTTGTCCAATTATCCCTGCTTCTTCCCACGCCTCTTTTGCTGCTGAAGCAGGCGGACTCATGCCATTAGGAATATCTCCTTTGGGAATCACCCAATGTTGAAAGTCACGGGTTGTAATTAGCAAGATTTCAACTTTACCATTGTTCACTCTGTAAGGAATCACCCCAGACTGTTTAAACACTTTGCTGGCTTTTCGACTCATGTAATTTACATCCTGTACTGACTAGCTTTTTTGTACAATGCTTACTTCAGAAAGTCTAGAGCTGATACCGGATAAATTTTGGTTAATCTTAAGTTATGAAAAGGTTAAAAACAGATTTTTACTTATGAGAGTTAATTATTCAAAAAATTTCCAACATCAGTGTTTGAGCGGGTGATGATGGTTTTAATTCCGCAGTTACGCTATTATTATCAGACTGGTTTTATCTTGAAGAGTCAGACTTGAATGGCAGTAAGTTAAGATACAGCCCCTGCCCCAACTGATTACCAGCCTCCAGCCTGGGAACGAAGATACAATAAGTCTTTGGGCTTTTCTTAGTGCCATTCGAGTCTGATTCCTATTCGTCAGTTGTATCCATAAAAGTTGTGGGTAATCTGGGCAGCACTATTGTTCAACTAACTGTAATAACTGTTCCCGTACTCTCGTTGGCTAATCTATCCACTGCACATACGGCATAGCTTCCCGCTTGTTGGACGGTAGCGAAGGTTGTGCCAGCAGACAAAATTCGCCCAATTGTCCAAGTATCGCCACTCAGCCGATAAAGTGTCCAGGAACGAACTGGCTGATTATCTCCAGGCTGCCAACTCAGTTTGCGGTTATTGACTTGTAATCCAATCGGTGGAGGTGGTGGTGTTGTATCCTGCCAAGGCAAAGTTGGCGGTAGCGCAGGTTTGTTATACAGCAGACTTTGGAATTTATCAGCAATGCCCTGACTATTTTCTGTTAAAACACTGAGATTAAAGAAGATATTCCCCAGCGATAACTGTGCAGCTTGGCTACGACTAACTATCACCTGCTTTTCAATCTCATCACTCTCCCGACTCTTGTTGCTTGGTTCTGTCAGATTGTTGCCAGCGTAAACGTGTCTTTGTTTTGTGTTTACCTGTGTCCACCACTTTAGTAACGCTGAATAACTTTGTTGTGGTTGGTCTGTGCGCCAGTAAAGTTGAGGAGCGATATAATCAATCCAGCCTTCTTCTAACCATTTCTTCGAGTCTGCATACAGCACGTTGTAAGCATCCAACCCAGTAATCCCAGCAGGTTGTCCGGGGCGATAAATTCCAAAGGGACTTATACCAAATTTAACGTCGGGTTTGGTTGTTTTAATTCCTTGCCAAAGGCGTTGTACCATTTTGTTAACATTGTCTCGTCGCCAATCGCCAAGGCTGAGTGTACCACCAGCTGCTTTATATACAGCGTAGGTTTTCTCATCGGGGAAAGACTGTCCTTCGATGGGATATGGATAGAAATAATCATCTAAGTGAATGCCATCAACATCGTAGCGCTTCACTACATCGAGAATTACGTTATACGCCCTATCCTGAACTATTTTTAGTCCTGGGTCCATCCAGCGTTGAGTTTTCCACAAATAAACGCTTTCTGGATTAGTAGCTGCGATGTGGGGACGGACTGTTTTCGCTGGGTCGGTGGAAGTGCTAGCACGGTAAGGGTTGAACCAAGCATGGAGTTCAATATTGCGCTTGTGACATTCTGCGATCGCAAACGCTAAAGGATCGTAAAATGGTTCTGGTGCTTTCCCCTGAGTTCCTGTAATCCAAGCACTCCAAGGCTCTAATTGAGATTCATACAAAGCGTCTCCCTCTGGTCGCACCTGGAAAATCAGAGCATTGAAATTTAGCGCTTGTAATTTAGTAATAATCTCGGTAAGTTCTGCTTTTTGTTGAGCAACAGAAAGTCCCGGTTTGGAAGGCCAATCACCATTCCATACAGATACTACCCATGCCCCCCGGAATTCCCGGCTATGATTTACCCTAACACTACCTATAGGTGTTGGTATTGGAATTGGTGTCGGAGTTGGAGTTGGTATTGGAGTTGGAGTTGGTGTTGGTGTTAATATTGGCGGCTGTACTAAGTAACTAGACGCAATTTTTTCTGCCTGACCTAAATACATCAAGGCTTGATAAATAATCACTGCCACATCTGCACGGGTGGCTGCAAGATTAGGATTGAGTAATTTAATATTTGGAAAACTAACCACCAATCCAGCGCTGGTGGCAATAGCTACGTGATTTCTACCATACTCAGGAATCTGAACAGAATCCTGATAAATTTGTGAGAGTTTTGAGAGGAGGTCGGGTTTAACCTTGGTAGCAATTTCTAAGCCTGCTACCAAAGAAACTAAGACTTCTACTCTAGTAATTCGGTTAGCGGAACGGAAAGTTTTATCAGGAAACCCGCTAATAAATGCTTTTTCGTAAGCTGTTTTGATGGCTGCTGCTGCCCAATAATTCGTGGGTACATCAACAAAGGGAACATACTGCCGCTTCTTGGAAACTGTCCCAAATGCGTTGGCGATAATAGCGGCAAATTCAGCACGGGTAAGTGAATTATCGGGGCGATAAGTGCCATTAGGCAACCCACTGACAATACCGCGTTGGGCTAAGGCTGTAATAAATAAACGTGCCCAATGGTTTTGAATATCCGAGAAGGGAGTAGCAATAGATACCATTGTTAATTGCAGCTAGCTGGCCTTGATTTTGATTTCCTTTGTTAATTTAGCAATTTTGTTGGCGTAGGCATAGCCAGCACTTCTCTACGAGACGCTGCGCGTAGCCTTGACTTCCCCAGAGAGGTAGGACTACGCTCAGTGACCACCGTAGGCATCGCTGCTGCAATGTCTTGTAAACTTTTTTGGTATTGGGGATTGGGAATTAGGTATTTATAAAACCTTTCCCTATTGTCTATTCTCTATTTAAGGTAGTTCTCCACTTAAGGTAGAACGCCCATTCAACGCCAGCATCACGCGTGAAATGCCGCTAAAAATAATGCTGACACCAACTAATGTCCCAATTAGCCAAGGCGCATTGAAGGGCCACTGGAACCAAATCATTGCACCTAACACGAGGGTAATAATGCCATTAGTTAATATCCACGTCCAGTTTTGTTGTGGACGCAACTTGAATGCCAGAATTAACTCGAATGTGCCTTCAGTCAACAAAAATGTGCCAAGTAACAGAGTCAGTGTCAAAACACCCGTATAAGGGTAAACAAACAGCATGATGCCGGTAGCAATATAAAGCCCGCTCAAAAGAAGTTTCCAAATAAAACCTCCTCCTTCGCGGGTTTGAGTGGCATAAACTAGTTTTGTAAATCCGGCGAAAATCAAAATCCCTGCAATCCAAGTTTCGGCGAATATGGTGGTAAAGTTAGGCGCTGCGATCGCAATAACCCCTAAAATACTCAACAGAACACCTGTTATCAGTGACCCATTAACATTTTTGTTAGTATCTCTAGAAATATCGGTTGTCATAAAAATCCTTTTCCTATTCTTAGACTAAACTCTACATTTAGGTTAGGGAATTTCTAAGTAACAGGGTATGAACCCTAAGATAGACTCTTCAGTATTAACTTAATCATAATGGTGATTAAAATTCATCACTCTTGAGACACTAAACAAATCATCTCGTGACAAATCTCTTGTCTGTAAGTAATCATTATAAGAGTTCTGCAAGACTGCTAAGGCGTTCATAAACAGAGATGAGACGATCTCCTTCAAGTTCAACAGAAGTATTTGGATAATTTTGAATGGCTCCAAGTAGTGTAACTTCACCATTTTGTTGAATAGATGTACTTAAAGCGCTTCGCAATGCTTCCTGATTTAGTTCTCCTGCTGGAGGATGAACTACCTCACCAATTTGGTTAACTAAAATTGGCCCAGCCCAACTAGATAGTAAGCTATTTAAAAATGCAGCATCAGCTTTTATTGGTGCTTTCAGTGCCTTACGAGCTACTGCGGGATCTTGTTGCGCCGCCTGTAAATAAGCTCTTAATGTTGGAGTAGTTTTGCCAGTTTCTGTAAACTGACTTAATTCTTCAACCGATATTTGCCCCTGAAAAGTACCATACTTTAAAACAACTTGCTCGGCAGCATTAGCATTAGTAGTTGAAAATAGAACGATAGCGCCTAAGCCTAAAGCTACTGTCTGAGTGAGTAAATTACTAAATTTTTTATTGTTTAATCGACTAAAAAGTTGAGAAATCTGCATTTTGCTAAACTTGATAATGGTATGGGGCATATATAGACAAAAAATGCCTATATCGTTAGTATTAAACATTTTCATTAAGCGAAGCCGCATGAGGTAGTATTGATTTATCTTCGTCTAAAGTTGGTGCAGGTACGCCCAAATGCTTCCTTGCAGTTTCTTCAGCAAGCTTTCGGTCTTTTTCGTTCTCGAACTGATTCTCATCTAACAAATGAGGATTTTTTGCTGCTTCGTCTCGGCTTGGTCGATAACCATTTTTCCACCTGTACTTCCAGTCCATAATTTAAAAGGCAGATATCCTGCAATTTTATTTCCTAGTTGTCTATAGTAGACGCTGAATGGAAAGTGATACTCCTGCTATGGGTTGAAGAGGCTCATTCATAGGGTATAATTTTAAGATTTTAGCGTAAAAATACTTTGCTGCGTAAATTTTAATACTTTAATACGCAAATAACAAGTCATAAGTGGCGATCGCCAATGTAAAATCACTCTATAGATATAACTAAAAAAGCTAATTTTATTATAATTAGAATGATTAGACCTTTAGGCTCACGCAATTGAAATTAAAAAGGTTAATACTGAAAAATAACTTTATCAGCATTAAATCTGGTTGTAATCAAAAATTACAGCCCAGAAGAAATTAGAGAAATAGAGAAAAAAGTACAAACAATGACAACTTCTACAGACCGCGATCAACAGATTAAAAAACTGCATGAGCTAATCAAAGATATTGATTATGGTATGTTTACCACAGTCGATGATGATGGCAGCTTGCATAGTTACCCTATGTCAAAGAGTGGTGAGATTAACTCTGATAGTATACTCTGGTTTTTTACTTATGCTGGTTCCCATAAGGTGACTGAAATTGAACACCATGAGGAGGTTAATATTAGTTTCTCATCACAAGAACAGCAGCGATACGTTTCTATCTCAGGTACAGCACAACTCGTCAAAGACCGCAACAAGTTGCGAGAGCTATGGAAGCCGGAACTTCAAACCTGGTTTCCGAAAGGACTGGACGAACCTGATATTGCTTTGTTGAAGGTGAATATTAACCAGGTTAATTATTGGGATAGTGTGTCGAGCTTCAAGCCACAAACAATTAGTTTTTAACACCATCACGTCTTTAAGTAATAAATAATTCGTAATTCGTAATTAACAATTGAATTACGAATTATTTCAGACTTGTAGACTGATTATTGTAGAGACGGCGATTCATCGCATCTCTTAACCGAACAGTATTTAAAGTGACTAGCCACCAAAATATCAATCATAAGACGATCGCCTCAATAAAAGCGTAGGCGTAGCCCGCCATAGACATCGCTCTATTTGTTTTCATGAAAATATGATGACTAATAAGGAATCGCTTTTGCTTTATAGGATATAGTACAGTTTTAGAGGTATGAGCAAAAATGAATGTAGAGACGTAGCACCGCTATATTTCTACAAGGGTTATGGATAACACATATTTAATTTTACTCATATCTCTTTTATGTAAAATCGTAGTATTTCTAAACGCACAGGAGCGCAGAGTATTTTGGAAGCAATGTTGTATTTAGGAAGTATCAGATGTCGCACAAACAATTGATTTATTGCTGGCAAAAATGGTTACTTCCCATCTTGATGCCTGCTACTGTGCAAATAGTAGTTCTAACATTAGGGATGTTGAGCATCTTGGGAAGCACTGCTCCTATGAGTCATGCTCAAGCTGTTTTTAGCACTAGGCACATCCAAGAGCAACAGACACTATCAAAATCAACAGTGCTAAATGCTACTGTATATTACAGTCCCGATTGTAACTGTTGTGGCGGGTGGATTCAGCACTTAAAGACACAGGGTTTTAAAGTCACAGATTTTTCAACAACTGACATCGAAACAGTCAAACAAAAATACAACGTGCCGGATAACTTGTCATCTTGCCACACAGCAATTGTTAATGGATATGTCATCGAAGGACACGTTCCAGCAGACGACATCAAACGTCTACTTCAAGAAAAGCCAAATGTTGTTGGTTTATCTGTTCCTCAAATGCCTGTAGGCACTCCTGGGATGGAAATGGGGAATCGAAAAGATCCGTTTTCTGTGCTTTCCTTCGATCGCAAGAACTCAGTTGCATTATTCAATAAGTATCCTGGTGAGTCCTGAGTGAATTAAAGGGGTTTTTTAACTCGAAACTCAGCACTCTTTATTTAGAACCAGTTTTGATCGACTGCGACAAATGACTTAACCATCTGCTCAACCAGAAAGTAGATGGTGCGCTTGCAACATTTTGAGAAAGAAACTCAATGGCATGGTTACAATCTTGCAGGCTGGCATCGAGTCCCATTGCATGATAAATTTCACGAGCATTGCAAAAGGCATCCATCGCTTCTGATTCTCGATTGATTTTTTCTAATACCAAACCCAAATTAAACCAGCCATTTGCTTCCCCATTTGGATCATTAAGATCCCTTCTGATCTCTAATGAATGCTGATAGAACTCCAACGCCCTTTGGTACTTTCCTAAAGCTTTATAAGCACTGCCCAATCCACTCAAGGCCATGCTTTGGCCATTGCGATCGCTAATGAATTTTGCCAGCCCTAACCATTGTTGGTAAAACTCAATTGCTAGTTGGTAAGATCCCAATGATTCATAAGTATTGCCCAAACTTCCCAGGCTTATGCATTCCCCAGTCCAATCGCCTGTTTTCTTGGTAATACTCAACCACTGGTGATAGAATTCAATCGCTTGCTCGTACTTACCCAAGTATTCATAAGTATTCCCTAAACTTCCCAAGCAAATACCTTCCCCAGTGCGATCGCCTATTTTCCTGGTAATACTCAACCACTGGTGATAAAATTCAATCGCTCGCTGGTATTTTCCCAGTGATTGGTAAGCGTTACCCAACCCAGATAAAGATTTGGCTTCTTCTAAGCGATCGCCTATTTCTTTAGCTATATCTAACCACTGCTGATAAAACTCAATTGCTAGGTGGTACTCACCTAGTGACTGGTAAGCATTGCCCAAACTTGCCAAAGAAATGACTTCCCCATTGCGATCGCCTGTTTCTCTGGCTTTTTCTAAGCACTGCTCTTCAAACTCAATGGACTCAATATTATTTAGGCCCCCGGATCTTATTACTTCTGTCATTCTCTATAGAAATTTTTGCTCGATAAGCTGTCGATTATACAATTTTCTATAGCTTTAGCACAGGATAAATGCAACTTATGTCAAAATTTAGAAATTATTTTTCAATATCAAGCTTTCTTATATACTTTTAATACACAGCGATCGCTGTGTATAAAAGGTTCTTATTTATCCTTAGTAACAAGCATATAAATATACCATACTGAAAAACTTACTTAAAAGATGTAAGAAACAACCAAATTAATCAGAGCAGCATAATCTGGCAATACGTTGAGTTCTAAATTAACAGCACTTAAATAATTTTGATCGTTTAAAACTTGTGATGGTAATTTATCTGCATTCACAGCAGCTTTCACCAAATCTTTCGCAAGAATATTTCTATTTTGAGTTTTAAGTACTAGCGCTTCTCCGCTAGGAATACCGTGTTGTTGCAGGCCTCCTTGATAAGCAAAAGTGACTAGATTTAAAGGCTGGAGGTAATTTGCATAAGTCGAATTAGTGGATAAATTGTTAGAGTTAACAGCTATTGTTTCACTGTTGTTGGTAGTAGCTGTTTGAGCGCCAGCAATTCCAGGGATAAGGGTAATAGAAGCAAAAATAAGTGCAGAATTTATTAAGGTAGCCAGTTTCATAAATTATATTTAGGTAAAATGCAATCGGTGTTCTTTAGTAATAGAATCCTCTTTATTATTAATCTCAGCTTCCTTCAGTCAGTTCACCTGATCGGTTGATATATGACTCACCCAAAAGGGTGAGCTAATTGAGTGATACAAACAGCAATAGAGACTCAGTTAAGTCTAGAGAGAACAAAGATTGGTTGAAATTTTTAAGTACTTAACTGAGGCGAGTTCAACATTTATGCAATTTTTTAATTCGCCTGTTGAGTTCCCTTAACAAAGCAGAGATTGCTGCGGCAGGTGACTCAAATACGCTCATTCACCCAAGCCTAATCACAAGTATTTCCCCAAATGTCAGAGAAAAACACTGCGTGCTGCTTTGCTAAAGCGTCTCTACATCCCTAAAATTCTCTCTTGGAAGGAAAAACTTGACACTTAAGTGATTATTTAGTATAAATGTACTATAAAGCGCTTGATATTGCATAAAACTTTACCACTCCCGACTACGCTAATAGGAGAGTAGAAAATAAATGAAGCTATCTAAGGTAGACTTGAGCAGTTTAGTAGCGATCGCTCATTCTGATGGATATTTGCAGTTGTTGCTCGACCGAGGCAACGAACTAGAGTTTTTGGAAATTCCGGCACCGATACAAGCCTATGAAGGATTGCAAGAACTCAACGAAGCGATCGCCGAAACAACTGCATTACCCTTTGAAGAAGAACCAATTGTCATGCTACCAGTTGTCTCATCAATGGCGATGGCTGTAGGCTACGATCGCAACGAACAGATTTTGCAAGTTGAGTTTCAAAGTGGAGCGGTTTATCAGTATTTAGGCGTAGACGAGGATACTTGGGAAGATTTACATTCCTCTGACTCAATTGGCAGCTTTTTCAATCAAGAGATTAAAGGTAGATATGACTGCGATCGTCTAGATAATGCAGATTAATGACTAATAACTGCATTTAGGGTTTTCAATAATTCTTGTGTTGTATAAGGTTTAGATAAAAAGGCTGTATATTCAGCCGTTTTCTTAATTGCTATCCTGATAAGCAACAAAATTTATCAACTTCAAAAATCCTCTTTTGCCCACAAGCATTAACTAAAGCCACTCAACATAGACTAGTAATGCTTTCTTCAGAGACAATAGAAAAAACCCATATAATATCAACGCAGTTATGACAACCACACTTACCTCTGCTGTTAAACCAAGAGCCGAAGATAGTTTTGCCATTACCTTTGCACCATTATCTGTGGAAGAAATCTACGCCAAATCTGACGATCCAGCCAATGGTGCTGTGGTTGTGATGAGTGGTATGGTTCGCAATCAAACCGATGGTAAACCTGTGATTGCTCTAGAGTATCAAGCTTATGAACCGATGGCGTTGCGGATATTTTATCAAATTGCTGCTGATATTCGCTTATCTATGTCTGATGTGAATCGAGTTGCGATTTATCATCGTGTTGGACGTTTGCAAGTTGGGGAAATCAGCGTTTTAGTGGCTGTGGGTTCTCCTCATCGAGGTGAGGCGTTTGAAGCTTGCCAATATGCTATTGATACGCTCAAACACAATGCCCCTATATGGAAAAAAGAGTGGTATAGCGAACTAGATGGTAAACTATCTAGTACTTGGGTAAGTATTGGTGCTTGTGAACAGTCAGGAAAAAATTGTTAAAATTCCCGAAGTGATTGCCTATGCCCGTGTTTCGTCTAGAGAACAGGCAGAAAATTCGGCGGCGTTAGATCGGCAGATAGCTCGTCTGAAGGCAGCAGGAGCAGAGCTTGTATTAGCTGACACGGAATCTGGGCGTGAGGGCAAAGAAGACCAACGTTCTAATTTTCAGCAACTTATGCAGTGGGTTCGAGGTGGGTTAGTTAAGCGAGTTATTATTACCCGTCTTGATAGATTGTCTCGTTCCCTGCCTACACTGCGTAAGGTTTTGACTGAGTTACAGGAAAATCCTGCCAATTCATCGATCGCAACAATAACTCCTCGATTTGGTTGCTTGCTAAGGCAATCAGCGATCGCCTCTAAAGTTGCATCTTGAAGGTAATATTCCCGTGGAACTGGTTCAAATGGGATATGCACAAAAATACCCAAACTCAAGAGAAGCGCAAGCGATCGCTACCAGCATAATATTGATCAAGTATTCAAAAATATGTATACTTGACAAATACATCCAACTAAAAGATATTAATTAATTCGTGGTTCGGCAACGAGAGTTTGATAAGGACGAAGTTTTAACGATTATTATGGATTTGTTCTGGCAACGTGGTTATGCCAACACTTCCATGAAAGATATTGTGCAAGCAACACGAATACAGCCTGGAAGCTTATATTCTGCCTTTGGTGACAAAGAGAAGTTGTTTCAGCAAGCCTTCAAAAAATACACGCAAGAATTCTTTCGGGCTTCTATGCCACGCCATTGTGCTCCCTTGGAATGTATTCAACAATGGTTTGAACATTTGGCTAAAGCGATGATTAACGACTCGAAACAGAAGGGTTGTTTGATTATTAACACGGCAATAGAGCGCGAATCGCATTCACCTAGCACGATCGCCATTATTGAAGATCGTTTAGATGAGATTGAGTCATTCTTTCGGCAAAATCTGGCTCAGGCAATTCAAGATGGAGATTTACCGAACTCATTTGCGATCGAGACGAATGCTAAAGCATTGCTGGGATTAGTTATAGGGATGTTAGCAGTTGGACGAATCCGACGCGATGCTCAAACGCTTAACAGTATTGCAGCAGGAGCGGGCACACTGCTTCAAATAAATTAATTTTGCTTTTGTCTCTTGACAATTATTTTTTTTGGTTTTATTTTGAATGAGTATTCAAATTGAATGAGCGTTCAAGAAACGCCGTTAATAGCTCAGGAGTAAACCAGATGTCCAATTTAGTTGTACACGGCTTTCCAGTGAGTCCTAATGTCCGCTCTGCGCGCATTGCCTTAATCGAGAAAGGAGTTGACTACCATTTCAACGAAATTGGGTTTGACTACTTAGGGACGGACGAATACGCAAAGCTCAACCCGTTTCGGAAGATGCCAGTATTGGAGCAAGGAGATTTCATTCTGTACGAAACTCCAGCAATTTTAGGCTACGTTGATGAAGCATTCGCTGGGCCGTCTTTACAGCCAGTTGATCCAAAAGCACGCGCCCAGGTGCGGAAATGGATTGGCATTGCGGCAAATTATTTATATCCAGTCGGTGTAATGCAACTATTCTTGCAGCGAATTATGACTCCCATTATGGGTGGGGTAAGTGATGAAGTTCTGATTGCAGAGTCAGCAAACATAACCAGTCAGCATTTAGATATCCTCGAACGTGAACTGACAACATCATTATTGTGGGTGATGCGTTGAGCTTGGCTGACATCATAGTTGGGTCAATGGTGTACTACGTCAATATGACGAAGGAAGGATCGGCACTGGTTAAAGCTAGACCCAAAACAGCAGCGTGGTTAGATACTCTCAGCCAGCGAAAGAGTTTTCATCAAACTCTAGCGGGACTGCTGGAAGCAAAGACGCAAGAACTGAGTAACTTTTAATTTACTCAGCACTGGATGTGGTCAATGAGTGTTTGTTCAAACATAATTACTAGAAGGATTGAGATTTAAGTAATGCAACTAGAAGGAAAACATGTGGTTGTGGTTGGTGGTAGCCAGGGGATTGGCTATGAGACTGCGCGACTAGCAAAACAGCTAGGTGCAGATGTAACAATTGCCAGCCGCTCATTAAGCAAGTTGGAAGAAGCATCTGAGCGACTAGGAAAGGTTTACACTGCGATAGTAGACATTACCGATGAAGCCGCAGTAGACCGTTTGTTTACCACAACGGGACAGGTTGACCACGTTTACATCGCAGCCGGTAGTTTTTTCGGTGGAAAGATTCTAGACGGCTCTGTTGAGCAATTTCGCCCTGCCATTGAAAGCCGTGTTTGGGGAAGTGTTTATGTCATTCGAGCAGCTGTGCCAAAAATGTTTTCTGGCGGCTCAATAACGCTCACTGGTGGTTTATCCACCGCTCGCCCAGTTGCGGGTGCCTGGGCAACTGCGGTTGCAACTGCGGCAGCTGAACAAATGTCACGTGCTTTGGCAATCGAATTAACCCCCATTCGTGTCAATGCTGTTTCCCCTGGTTGGACTGACACTCCTATGTGGGATGCAATTTTTGGCGAAGCCAAGCAAGGAGCTTTCCAAGAGGTTGCCTCAAAGATTCTGACTGGGCGTTTAGCAACGGCTGAAGAAGTCGCCAGCAGCGTGATTTTTCTGATGACCAATCCCTCCATTACCGGCGAAGTCATTCATGTTGATGGTGGCCATCGCTATGTGTAGGTCTTTGATTTTGTTTAGTTGAGAGTCACATAAATGCAATATCGATTACTGGGACAGACGGGTTTATATGTCTCTGAAATCTGCCTTGGCACTATGACCTTCGGGGGCGATGGTTTCTGGAAAGTTATCGGCGAATTGGGCATTGATGCCGCAACAGAACTCGTTAACGCTGCTTTCGATGGAGGCGTGAACTTTTTTGACACGGCAGATGTCTATTCAGAGGGGCAGTCTGAAGTCATCTTAGGAAAGGCACTTCAGCAGTTGGGATTGCCTCGTGATGAAGTCGTGATTGCCACAAAAGTACGTGAGCGAGTAGGAAAAGGAAACACCCCAAATCAAATTGGATTATCTCGCCATCATATTTTGAATGGAGTTGATCGCAGCTTGAAACGTCTTCAAGTAGACTACATTGACCTTTACCAGGTTCATGGTTTCGATCTACTGACTCCAATTGAAGAAACTCTAAGTGTTCTAGATGATGTAATTACCGCTGGTAAAGTGCGTTATATCGGATTATGCAACTTTTCTGCCTGGCAGATTATGAAGGCATTAGCGATCGCAGATAAATACCAATGGCATCGCTTCGAGTCGGTACAAGCATACTATTCTTTAGCCGGTCGTGATTTAGAGCGCGAGATTATTCCCCTGGCTCAAGATCAACGGTTGAGCATTTTACCCTGGAGTCCCTTAGCGGGTGGTTTACTAAGTGGCAAATTTGAACGCGAGAAAGACAATCCCACAGGTGCTAGACGCACTACATTTGACTTTCCTCCGGTTGATTTAGAACGAACATACAAAATTATTGATGCTTTACAGCCGATCGCCCAAAACCACAATTGCTCCATTGCTCGAATCGCCCTGGCATGGCTACTCAGTCGTAACTACGTCACAAGCGTCCTCATTGGTGCAAAGTCTGTAGAACAGTTACGGGATAACTTGATGGCTGCTGAATTAACGTTCACAGATGACGAACTCTCTGCGATTGATGAGTCAAGTCGTTTACCCGTGGAGTATCCCCAATGGATGCTGGATTACCAAGCTAAAGAACGATCGCCCGGAGGGAGCCGTTCAGCCTCATGATTTTGCAATATGAGAAGTCCTGCTGAAGACAGAATTCAGAATACCCCAGCAGTCAAGTCAGCGCGAAGAGTCACGGAAAGAATTTAATATCACGCGTGTTTTTAGCTACGTTAATTTTATCAGAATTTCAATCATCAAATTGCACCGACTATGAACCTGAAAATCTTTGCCTTAGTGCTGGCAACTTTGATGGGCATATCTGCAAAGACAATTGCTCAAACCTGGGATCGGTCTGCCCCTGGAGATTTTCAGGGTCGTTATCTTGTTTCGGTATCAGATGCAGATATGCTGGCTTCTGCCTACGTAGATGGAAAACTTGGATCTCGTGAAGGGAAGGATGGTATAAGTGTAATTCCTCTGACAGGGAAACAGATTCGAGACTTACGTGCTTACGAAACTGAGGTGAGTAATTGGTAATTGTGTCGCTGGACCACCTGCGGCAGTAGCGGTTACACCCGATGGTCGTTATGCATTAGTGGTTGAAACTTTTCAGCAAAGACCGCTAGGGGATTGGCAAAGTCAAACCTTTGCCCATCTCAAGCATGGGAAACGCCTTTTAGTGTTTGACTTGAGCAACCCGACTCGACCAACTCAAGTGCAAGAATTAGCGATCGCCGAGCGTCCTACATCTGTTAGCATCATAACCTCCCACGAATACCTTTCCCAACACGTTTAAAAAGGCTGGGTGGTTAATGCGAATAAATAAAAATATCGAATTCTTATTTTTTAATCTGACACCTACTACCAAATAGTCAAACAAGTACGAAACTTTAAGGCTTATATTTTTCTCTCCCGATAAGTAAATAATTTTGACCAATACCTTTTAAAAGGAGTGATTTCCTTAACCTATTACTGACGAAACTTGCATAATATCTTAAACAATATCTGATAAGTTTGTAGCTGTTTAAGATATTAGGATTGCTGTATGTCAGCAAGAGAGTTTCTCAAAGCTAAGTTTGATTCCCTTTATCCTCATCTGAACGAGAGATCGCTACGTCTGTGGGCTGCCGCAGAGGCTATTGCATTCGGTAGAGGTGGAATTACGCAAGTTTCTCAAGCAACTGGTCTGTCACCAAAAACGATTCGGGTTGGAATCCGTGAACTCGAAATTGAGCCAGATACTCAAATCAAACACACCCAATTTCAGGAGAAAACTCGATGTAAAGGAGGCGGTAGAAAACGTCTTTTAGACACCGACCAAACCTTAATTCCAGACCTGGAGGCATTAATTCAACCGGTGAATTGTGTCAATTCAGACTCACCTCTACGTTGGACTTGTGAAAGCAGCACAAAAATAGCTCAAAAATTGCAAGCTAAGGGTCATATCATCAGTCCAAGAAAAGTTGCTTCCTTATTGTATCAACTGGGTTACAGCCTACAAAACAACCGTAAAACTAAAGAAGGAGACTCTAACTGCAATCGGGATGTTCAATTTCAACGTATCCACGATCAAGTGCAAAATTTTCAAGCCCGTGGTCAACTTATAATTTCACTTGATATCAAGAAAAAAGAAGCTCTTGGAAACTATAAAAATGATGTAGAAAAATGCCAATCAAAAAAACAATTTGTCAACCCTAAAACTAATTATTTTCCCGAACAAGAACTTTTAAATGCTCTTCCGTGTGAAGTTTATGATTTGACTACAAGTCAGGAGTGGGTAAATGTGGGCATTAACAATAACACCGCAGAGGTTACTGTTGAGTCAATTCGTCGATGGTGGCAAGATATGGGTAAAAAAATTTACAATAATTCTACAGAATTGTTGATTACAGCAGACTGTAGTGAGCCTGATGGGTTATGGAAAACCCAACTTCAAAAGCTTGCTAACGAAATTCGACTTATCATTCAGTTTGCACATTTTCCGGCTGGTACAAGTAAGTGGAACAACATAGAACATCGTATGTTCTGTCTGATTACAGAAAACTGGAGAGGTAGACCACTAACCATTAAAGGAGTAGCAATTAATTTAATAAGTACTACTACTACCAATAAAGAACTGATAATTAGAAATCCATCTAATGAAAATAAGTATCAGATCGACATGAACGTCACTGACAACCAATTGTCAAAAGTCCATTTAAAAAAGCCTGAATTTAATGATGACTGGAACTACCGATTTTTACCTCAAAATGCTTTGAGCTTTTCGTCTTTATTTAAATAGAAGTAAGCAAACTATTTGAAATTAACAGGGAATAAAAACTATACAGATCGAATTAGTTATAGTTGTATGAGTAGTTATGTATAAATCATAACCACTCATGCAACTTATAGTGAATATTTGAGCAATAAATTTTACTTAATCAGCGATATCTTCTCAAGTGGATAATATTGTCAAATCAATCTATAGATATTTTTGATTTTAATTTTATCTGAAAACAATGAACATAATTGCTACTTTAACATTCAATATCATTTTTTGCAATTCCAACCAAATTCAGTAGATCGAAAACTTTTGGAAGTTGACGAAAGAATGAGGGTTTCAGCCGTCGGTTTTGAAACTGGCAATCATAGCCAGTTGCGATCGCTCTGAAGTCCACCCAAAACAAAAGTTCTTGAAACGCAAATTACAAGCTGATTTCGGCTTTTGGTATATCCAAGCGGAAATCAAGGACTGGTAAGGCTTATGGAAAACTTTTCGATCTACTGAAATTGTCTTCTACTAATATTTCTATAAATCCCTACTATGACATCTTTCTCGAAAAGCAACTAGCTTCAAAAACAAGTAAGTTATTTATGCGCGATTACAATGGTCAAATCTTACTTGAATAGCCATTTTAATTATGTTATTGTAATTTCGTAATCAGTAATTACACGAGAATAAGCAATACCAAACTTAATGATTCAGGTAATATAACAACTGCTCAAGCCATAATTAGATGAGCATTCCTAGAAAAAGGAAACAATCATGTTCTCAACAAAAGTTTTAAAAGTAGCTTAACTTTGTAGGTTATAGCAAATAGAATTTTGGCTAAATCATCTAGCCAATTTAAAATTACTTTTCTTGACTATGTGTGAAACATCTTAATCCTATCTTTGTACTAGCTTGATAGAGAAGTAATTTGAGTTAAAAGGATAGTATTTATGTCCTGAATTTACCTAAATTAATTTTTTACGGGTCTAAAACTCTTTTGAATACGAGGAAATTTTTCATGTTAACAGAATCAAAACCGGAGCAGTACCTCAAAATCAGAACTACTAAACTGCTCATTAACAACGAGTGGATCGATAGTATTTCTGGCAAAACATTCAAGACAATTAATCCAGCTACTGGCGAAATCATTTGCGAGATTGCCGAGGCTGATGTTCGCGATGTTGATCGAGCAGTTAAAGTTGCTCGTACTGCTTTTGAATCCAGGGAATGGGCCACTATGTCTAGTAGTAATCGTGGCAAATTGTTATATAGATTAGCTAATTTGATAGAAGAACATGCAGATGAGCTAGCAAGGCTTGAAACTCTCGACAACGGTAAACCGTTGACAGATTCACTTAATATTGACTTACCGCTGACTATTGCCTGCTATCGCTACTACGCAGGCTGGGCTGATAAGATTCAGGGTAAAACTCTCTCAACCAATAGTCCGTTTTTCAGCTATACCAGACATGAACCAATCGGAGTTATTGGTCAGATTATTCCTTGGAACTTTCCATTAGTAATGCAAGCATGGAAGCTTGCACCAGCTTTAGCAGCAGGCAATACAGTTGTTCTCAAGCCTGCTGAACAGACACCTTTAACAGCGCTTCGAGTGGGTGAGCTAATCGTTGAAGCGGGTTTTCCCCCAGGTGTCGTTAATATTCTGCCAGGCTATGGGCCAACTGCTGGTGCTGCGATCGCAAGGCATGCAGATATCGATAAGGTTGCTTTTACTGGCTCGACTGAAGTAGGACGCTTAGTTATGGAAGCTGCCGCTAAGAGCAACCTTAAGCGTGTAACACTAGAGATGGGTGGTAAAAGTCCTAATATTGTCTTTGCTGATGCCGATATGGATCAAGCAATTGAAGGGGCACATTCCGCTCTGTTTTTCAACCAAGGGCAGTGTTGTGCTGCGGGATCTAGGCTATTTGTTGAAGAGAAATGCTACGACGAGTTTGTTGCTAAGAGTGTTGAACGAGCTAAGCAACGTATTGTTGGGAACCCATTTGATGCAAAAGTAGAACAAGGTCCAGTGATAGATCAAATGCAACTTAATAAAGTAGTAAGCTACATTGAGTCGGGTATATCCGAAGGTGCTCGGCTGTTATGTGGTGGTAGTCAAGTAGGTAATAATGGATTTTTCATAGAGCCTACGGTTTTTGCTGATGTTCAAGACTATATGAAGATTGCCCAAGAGGAAATTTTTGGGCCAGTTATGAGCATTATCAAATTTAAAGACATAGACGAAGTAATACAGCGAGCAAATGCAACAATTTATGGGCTAGCTGCAGGAGTATGGACTAAGGATATCTCTAAAGCTCATGCAATTATAAATAATGTACGGGCTGGAACTATTTGGGTTAATTGCTATGAAATATTCGACGCAGCTGCCCCTTTTGGTGGGTTTAAGCAATCTGGGATTGGCAGAGAACTGGGTGAGTACGGACTTCAGGAATATACTGAAATCAAGACTGTCACAATTAAACTCTAAATAAAGAGACTATCAAAGCTAAATTGCTGATGTCTTGGACTAATAAAAGCTCAAGTTAAATTGGTGAGTGATAAACCGTAAAATTCCCAGAGATAAATAATTTGAGCAGACTTAATTACACAATTTATCCCCTGCCTACGTCAACCTCAATCCTTTCAACAAATTCGCAACATTGCGGCACGCAGTAAAAAAGCTCTCAGAGCATAAGCCGCAAACAACAAGTATATACACATTACACTTCTTTAGAGTAGGTACGTAAAAATGACTAGCCAATCTAAATATCTCAATGATCAACGTATTCTTTCACATGGTTATAAAGATGAAACACTCGAACAAACTGTAGAAACTATTAAAGAAAGAATTCGTCGAGCAGGAGATAAACCCCATGTTAGCGTTGAAAAACAATTAATAATTGTGGACGAATTAGCTGATTGTCCTTATGGTCAATTTTTATTAAAAAATCAAGGATTAGACGGGGATTGGGCAGATTACATGATTTGTCATCCGTATACAGGGAGAATTAGTGGTATTGATCCACAAGGTCGTCATTTTACAGAAATTGAAAAGACACTTTTTGATAAATGTCCAAGCTTTCTTGCCACACAGGAAAGGTCTGTGCATTTCACTAAAATTATTCAAAAATATGTTCGAGAGGGAACAGTTTTAGCTTCTTTGCCTTGTGGTTTTATGAGAGATTTATTAAGTTTGGATTTTACGGGAATAAATAATTTCCGTTTGATTGGAATCGATATTGATCCAAATATGCTTAATGGTGCTAAAGAATTAGCAAAACAATACACTTTATCTGCTAAAGTTGAGTTCTTTCAAGAAGATGCATGGAATCTACCCTTTGAAAACAAATTTAACTTATTAACTAGTAACGGTTTAAATATTTATGAAGCTGATGATAATAAAGTTACACAATTGTATCATCAGTTTTTCAAAGCGTTGGCTCCAGGTGGGTTATTAGTAACTAGCTTTTTAACACCACCCTTAGATATAGACTCTAAATCAGAGAGAGATATAAACCGCATAGATCAAAATAATCTACTACAAGAAAATATCATTTTTGCTGATATTTTAAATTCCAAGTGGAGATGTTTTAGAAGTTGTTCCACTACAAAAGTACAACTAGAAACAGCTGGATTTGATGACATAAACTTTGTTTATGATAATGCACGTATATTTCCAACAGTGGCAGCACATAAACCAAAGTAGTACACTTATAAACTCACTGATGGATTTTGGCTTTAGAAACACCTTACAAATTCTTTTATAGAGTTTGTGAGGTGTTTCTATTCCATGCCAAATGAAAATTCGTAAGTTGAAGTGGGGATTAGAGAATGGTTTCACTGCATATTCTTGAACATTTTAATAGGGATTCAGACTTTAACCAAAGTTTACTCATACTTTCTTTACTAGTACCCAGTCCGCAGTCATAGAGCGTCCATTCTTTAGACAGCTGCTCTAATTGGGGAAGGAATGAACGCGACTAACTCTATCTAACGAGGGCTGACATAATTTTTATTTTAATAATTAATATTATTTTTACAACTTTAAACCTAATTATAATCTATTAATATTCTATAAATCCCTAATTTAACATCTTTTTAAAGACGTAATTAGCCTCTAAAACAAGTAAGTTATTTATGCGCGATTATGAATAGCCAAATCTTACTTGAATAGCCATGTTAAGTTATGCTATTGTAATTTTGTAATCAGCATTTCGCCATAGTAAACAATTCTAAAATATAGTTAATTCAAAATTACACGGTTAGCATTGCTTATTACTGCTCTTAATTTAGTTTTTGTTTTTTCAAAGGAATAGCTCAATTCCATAATAGTAATTCTCCGTTAATCAGTGCTGTAAATCTAGCAAGTTTCTTGATTTATTTTTAAGCAATGCAATGTCTATAGGTGTAGCTCTAAGGCTACTAGATTTATCTGCATCAAGTGGAATTTTAATAGGGCAATTATTGTCTGTTGTTATCAATATTGACGAATTTAAATATTCCCACCCTAGTGGCTTAAATTCGTAAATTCTCATAACTCTCAATAGCAATTTATAAGAGGTAAAAGCAAAAATGGCAAGCCAATTTGTTACCGGAACTCAAGGAAATGATTCTATCCAACTGATAGACTCACAGAATGATATCACTGTTGTTGCCCTTGGAGGTGATGACCTGATCCTGACTGGATCTGGGAACGACTTAATTATTGCAGGTAGTGGGAACGATATTATTCCTTCAGAAGAAGGGGACGACTCTATTGATGCGGGTGATGGCAATGATTTGGTTAATGGGCAAGATGGTAATGATTTTATAGATGGTGGTGCAGGAAACGACCTTCTTGCAGGTGGAAACGGTGACGATGTCATCAAATCTGGACTTGGCAACGATACTATCAATGGTGGTTCTGGCAACGATACTATTTATCTTGAAGGTAAGTTGAACATAGTTTTTGGTGAGGCTGGCAATGACATTATCTATGGCGGTGATGGCACTGACGTGATTGATGCAGGTGACGGTAACGACCTTCTTTATACTGGTGCTGGGGATGACACTGTTACTGGTGGAGGTGGTAACGATAGGCTTAATGGTGGAATCGGTAACGATTTTATAGTCGGTGCTAAAGGAGACGATCGCATTTTTGGCGATGTAGGTAACGACGTACTGTTGGGAAATGATGGCGTAGACTTTTTAAATGGTGATGTCGGGAATGATAATCTCGATGGTGGTAAAGGCAACGATTTGTTGGCTGGTGGTAGTGATAATGACATTTTGGCTGGTGCTGATAGCAATGATACCCTCGAAGGTGATAGTGGAAGCGATACCTTGAATGGTGGTGCGGGAGCAGACAGACTAATTGGTGTCAATCCCGTTGTTGCTAGTTTTGGCCTTGGAAAGGGTGAAATTGACGTTCTTACAGGCGGTCAAGCAAGAGATACTTTCGTTCTAGGTGATAAGAATGCTGTTTACTACAATGACGGCAATCCATCATCCATTGGAGATCAAGATTTCGCGCTTATCAAAGACTTTCAGTCTGGTTTGGATACTATCGAACTCAAAGGTTCGGCATCAGATTATTTATTGGTTCAATCTTTTGGCAGCCTTCCAAGTGGGACATCTATATACTTTGCTGGCACTTCAAACATTCTTCCTGAACTTATAGGTTTAATTGAAGGACAAGTCGCTACAAATTTCAATCTCAATAATACCAGCCAGTTCTCTTTTGTTTAACCTGAGTTTGACAGATTGAAAAAGGTGCAAAAAAGCTGAGACTTTAATAAAACCACAAAAGGGTGTCTCAGCAATATCCACCGTTGTATTTTGGTTTAACGTAACGGCGTTTTTGTAGCGATCGCGTGGAGACTAGCGCTAAAAACAAGTCTTAAGCGTAAGGTCTGACGCTACATCAACGCCGCAACACTCGCAATGGGAGTGGTAACAAAACTTGATTCTAGGTTTTTTCATTTTCAATACACAACATTTCAAGACGTACCGACCTATCTGATTGGAAGTGATGTATACAATGGGCTACGCCTAATTTATCTTTTGATTCGGCAACGCCCTTTTTTTACATTAAAACTGTCACATTCCCCTATTTCAAATGTTTCACATATTTTGTCAAACTTTCAGATCAGCAACTCTTAGAAACTTATTTATTAAATTGCATAATTTTCGAAATAAGCTCTGATAATTTGATAGTAGTAAATAGCAGGATTTGTACAAGTCAAAATTAATTTTTTAACTTGTATAAATTCTTAAATTAACTCTACCACCTTTGTAGGAAATCACAGAATGAATAGCTCTATGCCGAAATCCAAGCTAAATTTAGAGACTTGCGATATTAAAAAAGCAGTTAACATTCTTGGCTTAGAAATTTCTGATAGAGAAGTGGATGAATTAAAATCTGGCAATAATATTTCACTTAAAAATAGAGATTTAAGTGAGATTGGCTCCGTATTCATCCTTGCAGAAGCTGTTTTAAGAACCAAGCTAGTTAAAGTTAAAAGTGTTAACTTTGACGAATTACAAAAAGTAACAGCAGACTTTTCACAGCACTCTGGCATTCCAATTTACTGTTGGGACTCTGAAACTAGTGGTAAGAGCTGTCTTCTACTAACTCTAGTGGATGGTAAACCTAATATTCGATTGTCAAGTGGGAGGTCAATTTGATACCTGTAAAGTTATCTGCTTTAGGAGTTTACCTACCTACTCAGATCATGACAAACCATGAGATAGCTAAAATAGTGGATACGTCTGATGAGTGGATTCGTACTAGAACTGGGATAGTTCAACGGCGAATTGCTTCTCCTGAAGAAAGCACATCTACTTTAGCAACAGCTGCTGCAAAACAGGTGTTGGATAAACGCGGTATCGAATCATTAGAAGTAGAAATGATTCTAGTCGCAACTATGATGCCTGATACACCATTTCCATCAGTTGCTTGTCAGGTGCAGAATAATATAGGAGCTTTGAATGCCTTTGCCTTTGATATATCTGCGGCCTGTTCAGGATTTGTCTATGGTCTAGAAACAGCAGCACAGTTTATCAAAACTGGTACAGTTCGTAATGCCTTGGTTATAGGGGCAGAAGTTCTCTCCAGATGTATAGATTGGCAAGACCGTTCTACATGTGTGCTGTTTGGAGATGGTGCAGGAGCAGTTTTGCTTGAGTCAGGGCAAGAAGAAAATGGTTTTTTAGCTTCTGTGCTGCGTGCTGATGGTTCAGGTAAACATCTGTTGTATATGCCTGCTGGGGGTACTACACTTCCAACTTCAATTCAAACTGTCAAAAATAGGCAGCATTTTCTGAAAATGAATGGGGAAGAATTATTTCAGGTTGTAGTACCAATGGTATGCGATACCATCACCGATACCTGCAATAAAGCAAATATTTCTGTTGAAGATATTCAGCTGATTATTCCTCATCAGGCTAACATTCACATTATTGAAGAAGTTGCTGTATATTTGGGAATTTCATTTGAACGTTTCATGTGCAACCTTCATAAATATGGAAATACCTCTGCTGCTTCAATTCCACTTGCTTTATTTGATGCTGTTCAAGAAGGGAGAATTGTCACAGGCGACTATGTGATGATGGTTGGGTTTGGCGCAGGGCTGACTTGTGGAGCAAGTCTAATTCGCTGGGACAAATCGTTTGTTTGCTAGAGGGTAGTTTACACATCACAAAACAAAAATCAAATGTTTCTAAAAGACAAAATTTGTGCGTCTTCTGCCCAGTCACCAATTCAAGTCAAAACTGGAATAGATTTTATCTCTATCAAAGATATAAAAGACTTAGCGGATGCACCAATAGGAGTTTGGTTAACAGAACAAGAATGGAAAGATGTTTTAACTCTTCCAAATGAGAATCATCGACTTCAACGATTAGCAGGAAAATTCGCTTGTAAAGAAGCAATTATAAAGGTTTTGGAAAGTGGCATTAGTCAAATTGAATTGGTTGACATAGAAATATTACACAATAGTTCTGGAAAACCAATTGTTTTTTTATATGAAACTGCTCTTCCTTTTTGGCAAAATATTGCAGCTCATCATTTGGATGTAAGTATTAGCCATGAAAAAGATTATGCAACGGCGATCGCAATTGCAATATGTCTGAAGCATTGAAATTTATAGCAGAAAAAAGATGTCAAACATGGAAGCATTTGTTTTTCAAAATAAGCGTGGGCAAAACCTTGTGGGTGTTATGCATTATGGGCAAGTCAATCAACCCAGACCGTGTTTAATTGTATGTCATGGATTTGCAGGTACTAAGATTGGTGGAAGTCGGCGCTTTGTAGAATTTGCTCGCTATGCTGTGAAACATAATTTATCAGTATTTAGATTTGATTTTACAGGTTCAGGTGATAGTGATGGTGATTTAGTAGACCTAACTTTAGATAGAGAATTAGAAGATTTAGAAGCTGCAATTGATTTAGTTAAGAAGATAGATGGTGTTGACCCAAACGCAATTGGATTAGTAGGACATTGCTTAGGTGCAGTAACTGTTATCCGAGAAAGTGCGAGAAATTCAGAGATATATAAGACCGTTGCATGGGCACCATTTACTGATTTGTCAGGCACTGTTATGCGATTGATTGGAGAAGATTCATTTTCTCTTTTAGAAGAGGGTGATGAATCAGAATTTCTCTACCACGGAGAACTTATGACCTGTGGCCCTGAAATTCTTAAGCAATCTTTTGAGCTTGATATGTTAAAAGAGGTTGAGCAAGCTAATCAGCCCTTGTTAATTATTCATGGAACTGAAGATGCAACAGTTCCATTACAAGAGGTAAAGCAATTAGTAGAGCAAGCACAAATGACTTCTAATAAACCACCAAAATTACAGGTAATAGAAGGAGCGCATCATTCTTTTCCATTCCATCAACAAGAACTTTTTGAGCTAACAATTGAATGGTTTATTAACTAAATTAGCTCTATTGGTTACTCAAATACTGATTGAAAAGTACTACTATATTTAAGAAACTCTCAAAATAGAGAAGGAGAAGAACATGGTTGCAATCAATGAAAAAGACTCTAAGCCAGTTTCATTCTATGAATTTTGTAATGCTGTTGCCCAAAGACTTAACATAGACCAAAATAAGCTTCTTCCTGATGCTTCTTGGGTAGATGATGTAGGAATATCTTCCGTGGATATTGTCAAAATTGTGATGCTAATACGGCAAAAATTTGGTGTGAAGATATCTACAACTCAAGCTGGAAGAATTAAAACAGTACAAAATGCCTATCAATTATTGGAATCAGCATTAAATAATAGCTAGAAAAAGATTTTTATATCTTTAAAAGTTACGTCAAAAAGTTTAGATTTAAATATCTTGATATCAATGGAGGTTTCTTTAAACTATGAAACGATTAACTTCAAACAATTACGCGTTAGTTTTTCCCGGACAAGGTTCTCAATATGTAGGAATGGGATTAGAAATTTCTAAGAAGTTTATCTCAGCAGAAAAAATTTTTGAGACTGCCGAACAAATTACAAATTTAAATATTCGGAATCTCTCATTTTTCGGTTTGGAAGAAAATTTGATGGAAACCTCCATTGCACAACCTTGTTTATTAACAACGAACATAGCCCTGTACAGTGTTTTTCAAGAACATTTTCCTATAAAACCAAAATTTATCTGTGGACATAGTGCTGGAGAATATGCTGCATTAGTTGCTGCTGGCGTACTCTCTTTTGCAGATGCTATACGCTTGATTGAAGTTAGAGGAGCCTTAATGTCAAAAACGCAGGAGGGTGGTATGTTGGCTCTAAAAGGAGTTACATTAAAACAAGCAGAAGAACTATGTAGAGAAAATGTGCAACCAAATGGTGTGTTAGTTCCTGCTAACTTGAACTCACCAGAACAAATTGTTATATCCGGTGATAATGCTTCTATAGAAGAAGCTCTTTTTTATGCCTTTGAAAATAATCTGAAAGCTATCCCTTTAGCTGTCTCAGGGGCTTTTCATTCTCCTTTAATGCAAGAAGCTGCACAACAGTTTGCTCATATAGTTCGTAAGTTTCAATTCAATAATGCAACTATACCTGTAATCTCAAATGTTACAGCAGGACCAATGCTCAAGGGTTATGAATGGAGGCAGTTATCAGAGCAGCAAATAACTTCTGCTGTTCATTGGGAGGCTTCGATACGTTATATCCAACAACAAGGAATTGAAATTTTTGTTGAGGTCGGACCAGGGAAAATCTTGTCTAAGTTAATTAAAAAGATTGTTCCGTCTGCTCTAGTTTTTAGTGTTGAAGATGTTAAATCTTTGCAGAAGACATTGATTGAGTTACAAGAAGTTTTAGAATCGCAACTAGTCTAATTGTCGATTGTAGATATGAGCGATTTTTAAGACATTCCTAGCTAAAAATTATCAATAGCTAATCAAGGTAAAAGATTAATGGTTCATGTGCTGGTAACATTAACACCTAATCCTCATGCATCGGAAGCTGCTGAGAATTACAAAAAACGGGCTGTAGCAATTCGTGATGAATATGGAGCAGAAGTAGTTTTACGTATGCACACCAAGGAGCGATTGCTCGGTTCTTTTGAGGAAGAATCTATCCGAATATTAAAGTTCCCCTCAGTTGAGCATGTACGAGGATGGTTAACAGATCCACGTTACTTGGAAGTTTTACCATTTCGAGATCAAGCTTATCGCAAAGTAACCATTACTGTCTTAGAAGATTAATATTCTTCAAATATAGCGTTTAGACTTTGTAGCATACTTAATAATCTCGTTATTTTCTAATTGGAAGTTGTCAAGATTATCAAGTTAAAGTTGCAAGTTGCTGCTAGATGGCTCAGAGAACTGAATGACACTATTTCGTAAATATAATTAGAGGTGAATGATGAATTTAAACACATACGCAGTTATTGGTAGTGGTGCTAGTGGTATTGCTACGGCTTACTATCTACGACAACGTGGCTTCAATGTTGAATTAATTGAGCAAGATGATGCCATTGGTGGACGCATTCGCCCATTTCTATTAGGAGATAGACCAGTACAGTTAGGAGGAAAAAATATTGGTAGAACATACAATCTTTTCCGAGAGTTTACAACTGCAATGGGGAACAATCCCTATGAGTTTTTTGGGCTTAACTCTTCTCAAGTTCGTAACAATAAATTACTAACTTTAGATAACAGTCGCCGTGTCAAAGCAACCCTAGAATTTTTGAGCCAAGGGACTCCTAAAGATATCTGGCGGTTCTGGAATGTTTGTGGAGCCGTCATGCGAAACCTTCAAAATGGTCTTTTGGGTGGCCCTTACTTCACTGACTTCTGTCAACGTCTAGGAGATAAACCTCTGAGTGAATATTTCAGCCCCAATTTTTGTCAGGTTGTTATCCGACCTATGACCGTTCGGATGAATGGAGCAGAACCAGAAGAAGCTTATGTTGGAAATCTGGGGAGTAATCTCCGCATGGTTCTTGATACTTACGACCAGTTGACTCAAGGAATGCAACCTGTATTGGAACAGTTTGCTAAAACTGGGCCTGTACGATTGAATAGTCGTGTAGAGTCGTTGATGGTTCGCAATGGACGTGTTGTCGGTCTACGATTACGGGATTTATCTGGTGTGCAAGAATTAGAATATGCGGGTGTTATATTGGCAACTCCTGCATCAGTATCTTCTAAAATAGTTGCACCTCAAAGTTCAGAGCTAGCTGAAACTTTAGACTTGGTTAACTACTATCCTGTAACTGTAGTGGTAGCAGAGTACGCTCGCGAAGTTTTTTCAAAAAAAGTACGGGCTTTAGTATTTAATGACACATATCCTATCAGCAATGCCGGAGCTTACGGTATTAACGAACGCAACGTTATTCGCTATACCTTTAGTGGTCGTACAGGTCGCCGCTACATGAAGGATGGAGCTACTTCTGAAGAACTCATTCGTTTAGCAGAAGAAGCTCTAAATAAATATATTCCCATTAGCGGATCTGATCGTATGCGATACGTTGCTAAATATCATCCAGTTGGATTGTGTGCCTATACTAGCAATTATCCTCAATTCACCACCAATCTAAAAACTCAGCTTTCCCAACTTCCAGGGCTTTATCTAACAGGTGATTACATCAAAGGAGCATCTCTTGAAGCCTGCTTTGAAGCTGGTAAAACTTGTGCTGACGAAGTAGTTCAATTTGAGGAATTGCAAATTTCACAAAAATCTGAATTAGCTGCGATTAGCACTTAGCTCCCCTAATCTGCAATCATCGCTGTTTTAAGCCAGGATTATGGTTATTAGACATCTCCGCTCTGTAGCTATCCCACTTGCCATTGAAGAATTAACTCGTGGTAAGGATTCAGGTGGCAGAGTATTGACAAAGGGGACACTTGAGGGGGAGTATCACAAATATGAACCAAAACCTGCCTCAAGATTTAGACCGAGAAAGCTTGAACCAGTTATCAAAAGAAGAACTGGTAGAGATAATTATTGAGCAGAGCAAGGCAATATGTGAGTTACAGAAAACAATCTTAGAACTACAGCAAGAAGTAGAACGTTTATAATTGCTAATTCTAGTAACTCCCTGTCTCGCCCTTCTTTACTTCCTCAATATTAGACCTGAATCCTTACGCATTGAATCATGTCAATGCCGTAAGGCTCGTATTCAAAGAAATCATATTGCTTGCGCTATTTTAGTTTGGCTTCGACTTAAAGATTTAGCTTATAAAAGTGGTCAAACAATTTATAAAATTAAGCATGGATTGCTGTCAAATTATTTAATTCAACAACTAAAGCGTCCCAATGTTCCCATGTTTGCCTTTTAGGTTGTTTGGCGCTCGGCACGGCTACGCCGCACCATTGCTTGTGACAGTTGTGTAAGTCCTGAAATATTCCAATAGTGCTTCACCAATGCCGTTTCTATTCCGAATACAAAGCTTTTAGAAAGAGGCTAAATAATACTAATGTACTACTAAATGGCGATTGCAGTGGGGAGCAACGCGATTTTGTGAGGTGCTAAAAATTAGGGGTACAAATCACCTGTTTAATAGTGCGATCGCAGCGAAACATCTGTTTTTATTGAGAATCTAACCATATAACTGAGAATTAAACCCCGATCTCACTTTTTCGCGTTGCTCCCATCGCAGTGTGCCAGTTGCGTAAGTCCTGTTCTCTTTCAGAGACGCTAACGCGAACGCCAACGGCATGGCTTCGCTTAGAGTGAGTCTTCGTTCGCTTTTAGCGTCTCGTAGAGAGCGTCATTTTGAATTTTGAATTCCCCAAAGGGGTTGACTGGTGTCGATTGTTTCCACAGTAAGGGTTTCAGGCTACAAAATCGATTGTTTGTTGCTGTGCAAAAGTACTTTTAACGAACTCTGCAATCTCTATACGATTCCCGCCGGGATCTCGGAGGAAAAACCGCACGCATCCTGGAAGTGGTCGTCGATCGGGAATAATTTCTATCCCATGCTCTTTTAGGTGTTCTTCAAAGGCGTTCAAGTTATCGATTTGGAAACAAAAATGTCGTCTAGATGCTTGGTTATTGGCGTTTTTCTCTCTACTAACGTGCAGTTCAATGTCTCCCAGCTTGTACCACGCTCCTGGATCATTTTTGATGACATCAGGTCTGGCAATTTCAGTCAGTCCCAAAACTTCGCTGTAGAAAGATAGCATTGCTTCCTCCACTTCAAAAGGATAGGTTACTTGAATATGATGAATTGCATTAAGCTTCATAAATTTTTCTCCTAATTTGGGTTAAATTTGGTAGCGCTACAATCACCTTTTGCTGTAATACTGGCGTATTTCTAAAGTTTTTCTGTTCAAACTCACCACACATTTATGCGACAAGCTTTTCCATACTGATGCGTTCTTCAATGAGATAGCCAAGTTTTCTATAAAACTCAACTACTTCTGCGTTGGAGACACGAACTTGAAGATTGATTTTGAGGCATCCCATCGCTATCATTACCTTCTCTGCGTGCTGCACTAGCTTGCTACCAATACCCTGCCGTTGATACTGAGGACTGACCGCAACTGTGTATAGCCAACCGCGATGCCCGTCATATCCTGCCATGATAGTGCCTACAATTACAGAGTTAATCTCAGTAACGAAAAACAACTCAGGCTGTACAGCAAGTTTCTGACTGATTACCAATTTTGGGCTGCTGTGCGACGGATTATTAGGAAACACCTCATCCCACAAAGCACTGACTAATTCAGCATCAGATTCTTGGTATGGTCTTATGTTCATCTACATCTCTAAATCAAAGGACTTGCCTTTGCACATTGTTTGTGAAATACTACTCTTAAACTACGGTTAACTGATATGTTTTAAGTAGTATTATACAAAAATTACCATAAAACATCGCGTCCTGAAAGCAATTACAGGCTAATCCTAAGATGACAAACACAGAAATTCGTACTGCTCAAGTTAAAGTCCCTAACGGAGATTTGCAAATTGATGCTTACTTAGCTGAACCAATAAAAAAGGGAACCTTCCCAGCCGTTATTGTGATTCAGGAAATTTTTGGGGTTAATATTCACATTCGGGAAGTTGCTGAGAAATTTGCCAAAGAGGGGTATGTGGCGATCGCACCAACTTTATTTCAACGCACCGCCCCCGGTTTTGAGGGTGGATACACTCCTGAAGATGTTCAGCAAGGAAGAGGGTATAAAGAGCAGACAACAGCAGAGGAAATATTGAGTGATATTAAGGCTGCGATCGCTTATTTAAGAACTCTACCAAATGTACAAGGAGATGCGATCGGCTCTATTGGTTTCTGCTTTGGTGGTCATGTCGTTTATCTAGCTGCCACTTTACCAGATATCAAAGTTACAGCTTCTTTCTATGGCGGCGGTATTCCCAACTCAACTCCCGGCGGTGGAGAACCAACCATCACCCGCACTCCAGAGATTAAAGGCCCTATTTACGCCTTCTTTGGACTTGACGATCAGGGAATCCCCTTAGAACATACAGAACAGATTGAGGCTGAATTGAAGAAAAATCAGATTACTCATGCTATTTTCCGTTATCCCGGTGCAGGACATGGCTTTTTCTGCAACCATCGCGCCAGCTACAATGCCGAAGCTGCTGCCGATGCTTGGAAAAATGTTCAAGAACTATTCCGAAAGAACCTTCAACTTCAAAAAGTCTAAATCTTTAGGTTAGGAGCAATACAACACTAGAGGCGTACATCTGTGCGCCTCTACGACTGAAGATAGGCAAATATTAGCCAAATAAGTCAAAAGCAAATTAAAAAACAAAGTATCACGTCCATGATTCTCGCCTTAAAACAGCCACAAGTTAAGATTTTCCAACGTTTTTCACTATTCCTTTTACCTGGATTATTAACAATCTCAACAACCTTAATTAGTTGCTCAGTCCAAACCCCAAACTCAGAAAATCAAACCATCGATTTGAAAACCAAAGTTGTCCGAATGGGGTATCAAAGTTCTGGGGATATTGTCAGACTTAAAGGATTGATCGAAAAACGTCTAAAGCCTTTAGGTGTTTCTGTAGAATGGGCGCAATTTGCCGCCGGGCCACAACTGATGGAAGCGATGAATGTGGGTAGGGTTGATATTGGTTCTGTCGGCGAGACTCCCCCGATATTTGCCCAAGCTGCTGGTACATCTTTAGTTTATGTTGCTAGTAATAAACCCAGTACTGGTAAAGGAAGCGGAATTATCGTCCAAAATAATTCACCGATTCGGACTTTAGCCGATCTCAAAGGTAAAAAAGTAGTTTTTCAAAAGGGTTCTGCTTCCCATTATTTATTAATAAAAGCTTTGGAAGAGGCTGGTTTGAAATATAGTGATATTCAAGCTCTTAGCCTCCCTCCTTCAGAAGCTCGTGATGCTTTTATTCAAGGCAAAATAGATGCTTGGGTAACTTGGGACCCTTATTTAGCCGTGGCCCAAAAAAAGGCCAATGCTCGTGTTTTGCGAGATGCTAGTGGCATTTCTACTCAGGGCGGATATTATATGGCTGCGCGAAAATTTGCCACAGAAAATCCGAAATTAGTGCGATTAGTTCTTGAGGAAATCGATAACACAGGTAAATGGGGTGAGAAAAACCGAGCAGAAGTTGTAAAACTGACTATTCCTCATCTCAAAATTGATGAAGATATTTTAACAACAATGATTGAAAGGCGAACTTATGGGTTAAGACCAATTACCCCAGAAATCATGGAAAATCAACAGAAGATTGCAGATTTGTTTGCCAAAGAAAAAGTGATTCCTAAACCTATTAGTATCAAGGAAGCGATGCTGACTAATGAAGAATATACAGCCATCACACCAGAAACCATCAGTCAGAAATAGGGACAGGAGATAGGAACATGGAAGTTTTTTGGTATTTACCTACACAGGGAGATGAGCGTTATTTAGGTACTACAATTGGCAGACGAGCAGCCACTTATCCTATATGCAGCAAATCGCTCAAGCTGTTGATAAATTGGGCTATGGTGGGATGTTGATTGGTACTGGACAAAAACAAGATACTTGGATTGTAGCGACTTCCTTAATTTCAGTTACAGAACGCTTGCGGTTTCTTGTCGCTTTTCGTCCGGCAATTATGTCGCCTTCATTAGCAGTGAGGATGGCTGCTACTTTTGACCAGATTTCTAACGGTCGAATTATTCTAAATGTTGTCACTGGTGGCGACACCAAAGAACTTGCTAAAGATGGAATTTTCTTAGATCACGATCAGCGTTATGAACTCACAGATGAGTTTTTGACAATTTGGCGATCGCTCATGCAAGGTGAAGAAGTAACCTATAGTGAGTGGTCGCCACTTGCAAGTTCAAGGCGCAAAACTCCAATTTCCTCCCGTACAAAAGCCTTACCCTACCTTATATTTTGGTGGTTCTTCGGATGCTGCGCTTCAAGTTGCAGCGAAACATATTGATGTGTATTTAACTTGGGGTGAACCACCAGATCAAGTTGCTCAAAAGATTGCAAAGGTACGCCAATTAGCAGCAGAACAAGGTAGAACAGTCCGCTTTGGAATTCGGATGCACGTCATAGTCAGGGAAACTACGCAAAAAGCTTGAGATGCAGCGAATGAACTGATTCAGTATGTTGATGATGAAACCATAGCAGCTGCACATCAGCGGTTTGCTCAGTCTGAATCAGAAGGACAACGCCGTATGGCTCAACTGCATAATAGACCCGTCCTAAAACTTGCAAGCCAATATTTATAAGGCTTTGAGACCAATCCTTGCAGATTCTCTTTAAACGTAACAATTAGGGTTTGATATCGTTACTGATAGTTTAGAGCCAAAAAATGAAGTTATGCATTCAAGGCGATCGCTAATTGTTATTATTTTGAATTGTTAAGCTGGGTTCCAAGTGCCGTGGAAACTGTGGGGAATGACGCTAGGTAATCCCAGTTTGCAAACTGGTTCTGCATCCAGGCGATCGCTATCAAATATCCAAACTTTACTACTATGAGAATTACCATCGTATACAACAGTTAGCACCCAGCCTTGCTCAGGGTTTTGGGCATCTTGCGCGTAGATGGGTTCTGAAGGATAACGGTTTTCTCCTAAGTCTGCTTCGGTGAGGGTTTCGGTTTTGTAGTCGAAGCGGGCGATCGCACTGAATAATTCTTTGTCTGTATCCCCTCTTTGAGGCATTAATGATACATAAGTATAGCGCCAAGGTTGTCCAACTTGCGATCGCTGCACTACAGGAAATTCACACTTGCGATTGACAACTTCCTGTATTGCTGTTACTTTGCCGGTTTGGGGATTGAGGCGAACTTGCCACAATGTTCCTCTAGTAACTGTGTGCGTCTTAGCACTTGCAAATTCTCTGAGATATTCATTAGTTTGGTGAAAATCTGCATATCGCACCATATCTAGAACCACGGAACCGTCTTCATCTTCACAACCATTGCCAAAATGCCAATTGAACCAAGGATCAGTTTCGCCACGACTAACTAAAGATAAATTTTCCCGGTCAAAGATTAACACCTGGGTTCCTAATTGAGGTTCCCACAATAGAGATTCACTAAAGGTAGTCACACCTAGCAAAAGTGACAGCATTTTCATCCGCATCGGTGGCATAAAAAACACCAGATACCTTTGAGTTAAAACAAAATCATGCATTATCGAGTAGCGATCCAGCTTAAAAGCAGTTTTTTGGATAATTTTGCCAGTAGCATCGCTTTTGTAGAGATTCAGTTGTACGGAACTGCCGATACTGATTCCAAAGTTAAAAATTTCGCCTGTTTGGGAATCGCGCTTGTAATGAGCAGAATAAGGTAATCCGTTATCCAAAGCACCTAAATCATCTAATCCCTTCGTTTCTAAAGTTTGCAAATCAAGGGCATAAGGATTGCTTGCTTCCCATAAAGCCAACAATTTATCGGGTAAAGCCAACACTGAGGTATTTGCTGCATTCTTGATCTGTTGACCCCAGCGCTTCCAGATGGGGCCTGGTGGATGCATCCCATAGACACCATAAAGAAATCTATCTGCTTGAGTTTCAGCTTGATATTCTGCTGTTTGCACATAGCGATAGACTCCGGTAACTCCTGCATCTGTGAAATGAACGCCGAGAATTGCCCCATCTCCATCAAACCAGTGTCCTACGCGATTACCACCGCGTTCTAGGCGTGCAGGGCCATTGCGGTAAAGAGTGCCACGCAAGCCATCTGGAACTTTGCCAGAAATAATTGATAGCTGAGTAAGGGGAAATTCTTTTGCCGGTTCTGCGATCGCACCAGCCCAGGAATTATTTATTGACTTTTTATTGATAGTATGCATACTAAAATTTCTGAAAATATTGATTTCTGCAAGCCGCACACTCATGACTCTTAGTCACGAGTTAGGCGCTCCATATTTCCATACTTTATCTTACTATGGTCATGCACATGGTAAGATAAAGTATGGAAGTAAAATACGGTAGAGGCTACGTTTATGCAATTGAGTATCATATCGTATGGTGTGTTAAATATAGGCACAAGGTACTGAAAGATGAAATAGCCGAGTTTCTGAAACAGACTTTGGTTGAGACGGCAATTCTCTACAAGTTTAAAGTCGAGAGTCTTGAAGTTGTAGAAGATCATGTTCACGTTTTAGTATCTGCAACGCCTCAGCATACTATTCCGAATATAGTCAAAATGCTAAAGGGAATATCGGCCAGGAAACTGTTTTTAAAGTTTCCTCAACTCAAGGAAAAGTTATGGGGAGGTCATCTTTGGAACCCTAGTTATTTTGTTTCAACAGTTAGCGAAAATACAGAAGCACAAGTTAAGAAATACATAGAAAGCCAAAATGCAGAAAGCGTTTAAAGTTACACTCATTCCTAACCATAACCAACAAGTCTTAATTAATAAGAGTATTGGTTGTGCAAGGTTTGTATATAACCACTTTCTAGCATTAAAACAAGAATTGTACCAGACCGAACAAAAAACGTTAAGCTATAACGCTTGTAGTCAGCGATTAACTCTATTCAAAAAAGAAGTCGAATGGCTCCAAGATGTAGATAAGTTCGCCTTACAAAACTCACTTAGGAATTTAGAGACAGCATACAAAAACTTTTTTGCTGACTCAAGAAAGTTAAAGGCAAAAAAATATAGGCTTTCCTAAATTCAAAAAGAAGAATGTCTCCAAGCAGTCTTACAAAACCAACCTGACTAACGGCAACATTCAGGTAATACAAAATCGTTTAAAACTTCCCAAGATGGGATGGGTAAGGTTCCACAACTCTCAAAATATTACTGGAACGATTATAAACGTTACGATAACTCGCACCTCGTCAGGTAAATATATTGCTAGCATTCTATGTGAAACAGAGATAGAGAAACACTCTCAAGTCGCTCAAAATATTGGTTTAGACCTGGGAATTAAATCTTATCTTGTTACAAGCAATGGTGAAATTGTAGATAATCCCAAATATTACCAAATTCAAAAAAGGAAAGTACGTAAAGCGCATAAAGAACTATCCCGTAGTGCAAAAAGTAGTAATAATAGAGTCAAAGCGAAAATCAAGCTGGCTCGTACTTATGAACGCATTACGAATTTGAGAGATGACTTTTTACATAAGCTGTCAACCCGCTTAATCAAAGAAAACAGCATCATCTGTATCGTTCGCGGAGCGTGTCGGAGACAAGATTTACAAGTCGCTAACATGGTGAAGAATCACAAATTAGCTTCGAGTATTTCCGATGCTAGCTGGTCAAAATTCGTTACCATGCTCGAATACAAAGCTATGTGGCATGACAGAATTGTGCAGAAAGTTGGTACGTTTTACCCCTCATCTCAGACTTGCAACTGCTGTAGTTTTATCAATCCACTAGTCAAGGATTTAAAGTTGCGTGAATGGTCTTGCCCTACTTGCAGTAAGGAGAATTTAAGAGACGCAAACGCCGCTTTAAACATACTCGGTGAGGGCTTGAGGTTAATAGCCGCCGTGGGTATCCCGGAGGCTCTAAACGCCTGTGGAGAACTTGTAAGACCTGAAGTAATTCAGGCAGAGATCGTTGAAGCAGGAATCACGCCACTTATAGTGGTGTGAGGTTCAAATGTAGACAATTGCATTTTTACATTGTTGCAATTTTTTAAAGATGCAAAAAATGGAGTAAGCGTTGTTGATTTATCGGGAAAGCCTCTTTTTTCGCACTCCTGCACCCTTGCTCCCCTGCTCCCCTCCCCTCTGCCTCCTTCTCACTACTCTGGTAAAAAATACCGAAACTATTAATATTAGAAGCATCTGCCTACTGAATACTCACTAATCTTTCCCAGCCATGCCTCTGTCACGCATAGTAACGCTGATTGTCGGTCTGATCGTCATTTTGGGGCTAGCCCTATGGCTAATTGATTCCCTATCACGCCTCTATTGGCAATTATCCTATTCGCCGTTGCTAGGCAATTTGCTGTTGTTGCTGCTGATTATCCTGATTGGAGCCTTGGTTGCAGCTTTTGTTTATTATGTATTGGTGATTAGATCCGGGGAAAAGCGATCGCGTCGCAATCCGAAGCGAGCGACTGCGGCACAAATTCCGGCTGCTAAATCTGATGCAGCTTCTACAACTCTCCAGGCTGTACGGCAACAGGTAGCACAAATTCAAGATGAAGTCACACGTCAAGCTTTATTAAGTCGATCGCGAGAGATTGAAGCCAACCTCGCACGGGGTGAAATTCAAGTAGTGGTATTTGGTACGGGGAGTGCAGGTAAAACTTCCCTAGTAAATGCGATTATGGGACGCATGGTTGGTCAGGTGGATGCACCAATGGGTACAACTCAGGTTGGAGAAACCTATTGTTTGCGATTGAAGGGATTAGAACGCAAGATTTTAATTACAGATACGCCGGGGATTTTAGAAGCAGGGGTGGCGGGAACGGAACGCGAACAAATGGCGCGAGAACTGGCGACAGAAGCAGATTTACTCTTGTTTGTAGTAGATAATGATTTACGGCGTTCAGAATATGAGCCGTTGCGGGGGTTGGCAGAAATTGGCAAGCGATCGCTCCTAGTTCTCAACAAAACTGATTTATATACAGACGAAGATAAAGAATCCATCCTTGCGAGATTGCGTCAACGGGTACGGGGATTTATTGCTACTAATGATGTGGTAGCGATCGCTGCTAATCCGCAACCTGCACAACTTGAAACTGGCGAAACCTTCCAGCCAGAACCGGATATTGTTCCCTTGTTGCGGCGCACGGCTGCTGTTTTACGTGCCGAAGGCGAAGATTTGGTGGCGGATAATATTCTTTTGCAATCTCTGCGATTGGGAGATGAAGCGCGAAAACTCATTGATGGCCAGCGTCGCCGTCAAGCTGACAAAATCGTAGAACGGTTTCAATGGATTGGCGCTGGTGTGGTATCAGTGACGCCGATACCAGTTGTAGATTTATTGGCGACAGCCGCTGTTAATGCTCAAATGGTTGTGGAAATTGGCAGAGTGTATGGCTGTGAATTGAATATGGAACGGGGACGAGAGTTAGCCCTTTCTTTAGCGAAAACCATCGCTAGTTTAGGCATTGTCAAAGGAGCAATTCAATTATTATCTACAGCGTTGCAACTCAATGTTGCCACCTTTATTATTGGTAGAGCAATTCAAGGTGTGACAGCAGCTTATTTAACGCGAATAGCGGGAAAAAGTTTTATTGAATATTTTCGCCATGACCAAGATTGGGGTGATGGAGGAATGACGGAAGTTGTACAGCGACAGTTTCAAATTAATCGCAGAGATGAATTTATTAAAGCTTTTATTCAGGAGGCGATCGCACGGGTAGTGAAGCCATTACAAGATAAATCTGAGGTGGTTGAACATGATGATGAAGTCAATAGTTAAATAATTGAAAATTCAAAAATAAATGTGCTTACTGTTAAGCAGTCCTAAATTATTTAGCCATCGCACGCAACACCTGCCCAACTTCTTATGTTTCATATATAGCAAGCTTTTTGCTGTTTACTAACCGTCGAACTCACGTGAAATTACGCTCCTGTGCTTTAACAGTCAAAAAAAACGAACTTTTTCTTAACTGTTTCAGCGGACAGTTCAACATACCTCTACACCTGATTACTTGATGTGTAATATCCAGTCATACCAATTGGAAGAAATACGGAATTTTGCAGTCTAATTCACCTAATAGTGGTAGTATTTTCACTAATCACAGTGTAATTGCCTATTTAAGGATGTTTTTTCTGTCTAATCATCCGAATTAGCGGTATTAGACTGATAAAAACAGTCTCATAAATAGTTTGCCTACTACAAAATCTGACTGGTGGGAAATCCTGTATTTATCCCTGCCAGAACAGCACTTTGTTGCAACTGATAGCTGACAGCAGCCAAGAGAGCTAACCGCTTCACGTAGCGGTTGTGCTTGCTTGAGCTTGTCTTTAAGCTTTTGTGTCATGCCCCAAAGCGGGAGAATCTCAATTTTTAGTTGTTAGAGCGAGGTAAGGAAAATGCAAAATAAATCTACTCAAATGAGGAATATTTTCAAGGTACTGGCGGTAATTCTGGTCATATTTGGTATCTACACTGCTCAGTCTGCTATGGCCTATAGCGCTCAGACTTTCACAAAGGCCAGTCTTGAGGGAAATTATGCCTATGTCAACAACAGTGCTAATGTTGCCAGCTTAGGGCCGATAACCTTCGATGGAAAAGGTGGACTAACTGTAGACCTCATAGCGAACTTACCGTGTGGCAATCCGATTCCTAATTGTTCTAGAAGCATTAACGATCTTCCCCTGGTGGCGAATGGAACTTATTCGGTGGCCACAAATGGTACTGGTGTTGCTACGATCCCTTTCTCTACTGACACGGTGACATATAATTTTATAATCTCCGAAACTCAGAAAAAAGGAAGAATACTCCTAGCAACCCAGGTTTTTGCGATTGGTCAAAAAGGAGGATTGGCTGGGCAGTTAATCGCTCCCACATGGAGTCGAGTATCAGACTAAGGATGAAGCAAGCATAGCCGAGTAGAGTGAGCAAGACTGAAACCTTGTCCACTCTATTTTTATAAAAAATAGATTTTTACTACGCAAAAATACTTAAAAAAATTAGCTTGTATTTAAAGTATCAAAAGCTCTGATTATTTATTTCTAAAGTATTCCGGAAACAGGAGGGAATGTCAGAAAAACTAGATAAAAGGACTTACTGAGTAACCAGGTCATGACCCACCACATAATCGGTAAATTACTACAAGGGCGTTACCAAGTTGTCCAAAGCCTCGGTGCAGGGGTGTTTGGACAAACATACATTGCTGTAGACGTAGATTATCCAGAGAATCCTAAATGCGTTATTAAGCAAATTAAAGTTAGCAGTTCCGAATCCGGCTACTTGGATATGTTGAGGTTACTGTTTCTGACTGAAACTGAAACCCTCAAGCTTCTAGGAAGCCATGACCAAATTCCTGAATTTATCGCCTGTTTTGAAGAAAACGAGCGATTTTATATAGTGCAAGAGTGTATTGAAGGACATGCGCTAACTGCGGAATTGCCCATCGAGCAACATTTCGGCTGTCTGTGGAGTGAAAGCGAAGTTGTAGAATTTTTGATAGATGTCTTAGGTATTCTAGAATTTGTCCACTCTCAAGGCGTGATCCATTGCGATATCAAACCGGAAAACTTGATCAGACGTACTGTTGATAACAAGTTAGTTATGATTGACTTTGGCTCAATCCAGTCGATCGATTTTGGCATAGGTGCAGAATTGCCCATTTATAGAATTCCCGTCACTTCATTGGGATACATACCACCAGAACAATTTATTGGTCAAACACAGCCCAACAGTGATATTTATGCTTTGGGTATGATTGCTATCCAGGCTTTAACAGGGCTAGAACCACTACAATTAAAAACCGATCCTTCTACTAATGAAATTTTTTGGCGTTCTCAAAACACGCCAGTTAACGATTATCTAGCTGCTGTTCTCAGCCAAATGATCCGTTATAATCACCAAGACCGCTTTCAGTCTGCGGGTGAAGTACTGCGGGTACTCAAACAAATAATCTGGGAACCTCAGCCATCAGAAACATTAGAGGGAGATTCTCAATTTTCTCTAGAAGTAGCAAAAAATCCTGTGTCTGGAAAATCATCCCCATTATTAACGGGAATGAAAGTAGGATTGGCAGCTAATTCTTTATTGATGGGATTTGGTGTATATTCTTTAGTTAATACTGCACCTGCATATTCAGAAACAGATACATTATATAAAGCAACAAAAGAATATCAAGCAGGGGATTTAGAAGAAGCGATCGCACTCGCTAAATCAATTCCTTCCCACAGCAATGTTTATCCAGAAGCGCAAGCCACAATTGAAGAATGGCAAGAGCAATGGCAAGTAGCTGCACAGCAATACGAAATAGCACAGCTAGCTTTTCATGAGAGCAGATGGTCAGATGTTCTTCATGCTGCTGCGAAAGTTCCCAAGATTTTATATTGGCAATCTAAAACAGATAAAATAGTTCAGAAAGCATCTGTAAACATTGAAATACAGACGCAAGATTTATTAACAAAAGCTTATGAAAGAGCCGCCGAAAAAGATTTTTCTGCCGCCTTACAATATCTGCGTCAAATTCCTCAAGAAAGTCATGCGGGTGCTTTAGTTCAAGACAAGTTAGCTGAATACAATCGAAAGCGGCAAATCAGAGCGGCCTACTTTTTACAGAAAGCCTATAAAAAAGCATCTATTGGTGATTTCGATCGGGCTGTAAAATTTCTCCGAAATATTCCCCAAGATACTCTAGTTTATGCTCAAGCTCAAGTCAAATTGAATGAATATACTCAAAAACAACGCGTGGTAGCTGACTATCAAAGGATAGCTTCTGCAAAAAGAACAAATTTATTTGTCCCGAAAAAGTCAGTTACTAAGATTGGATCTCTTCAAGAAGTAAATTACTTGCAAGAAGTTAATATCCGGTAAATTTAGTAATTCGTAATGACGCTCTCTACGAGATGCTGCACGTAGCTTGCAATGGGACAAGGGGAATAACCCATGCCTAATGCCCTCTACTTTTTACCAAGGAACCACACCATTTTCATCAAAAAATCCTCCGCTAGAACCATCATCAGGTAAAGTAGCGAGTCTCACTGCTGCGTAGGCATAGCCCCCCGTAGGGATCGCACCCTGCTCAACAGTGCGATACCCTTGGTATTGGTTAATGTCAGTTGCCGTAAAACCAGGATCGGCAGCATTGATTTTAATCGGGGTATCTTTAAGTTCGGCAGCTAATAAAACTGTGATTGCATTTACTGCTGTCTTTGATGAGTTATAAGCAAGAATTTGAGCATTTAATATACAAGTACTGTGTATTACACAACATTCAAGAGCGATCGCCTGTCATATTTGCACTAGTAGTAATTCATACTTCAGATAGCTGTTGAGAGAATATTTGCAGCTTAAAGTAGCAATTGACTCTAAAATTCTTCAAAAAGGTAGATATGCAAACCAAACAGCTGGGCAATTCGGAGCTTAACATTACCCCAATCGGCTTTGGTGCCTGGGCGATTGGTGGAGGTGGGTGGGCTTTTGGCTGGGGAGAGCAAGATGACCAGGAATCGATCGCAGCCATCAATCGCGCTCTTGATCTCGGCGTTAATTGGATTGACACCGCAGCTATTTATGGTCTAGGGCATTCTGAAGAGGTTGTTGCTAAAGCACTAAAAGGTCGATCTAGTCGCCCCTATATTTTTACGAAATGCTCAATGATCTGGGATGAAAAGGGCGAAATTGGTCGCAGTCTCAAAGCGGATTCTGTGCGGCGGGAGGTTGAAGCCAGTCTGCGCCGACTAGACGTTGAAACCATCGACCTTTACCAAATCCACTGGCCTAACCCTGACTCAGATATCGAAGAAGGGTGGACAACTTTGGCCAAGCTCAAGGATGAGGGTAAGGTTCGCTATATCGGAGTTTCCAATTTCAATGTAGAACAGTTGAAACGTATCCAGGAGATTGCGCCAGTTACGTCATTGCAACCGCCTTATTCACTGGTGAAGCCTGATGTAGAAAAGGAAATTCTGCCTTTTTGTAAGGAAAATAACATAGGTGTGATTGTTTATTCACCTATGCAATCTGGCTTGCTCACAGGAAAGATGACACCTGAGCGGGTTGCTAATTTCCCAGATAATGATTGGCGCAAAAACAGTAGTGAATTTCAGGAACCACGTCTATCTCGTAACCTGAAGCTAGTCGAAGTGTTGCAACACATTGGTCAACAACACGATCGCTCTCCAGGTGAAGTTGCGATCGCTTGGACTTTAAATAATCCGACGGTGACTGCGGCGATCGTTGGCGGGCGCAATTCTAAGCAGGTGGAAGGAATCATTGGTGCTGGAGATTTTCGCCTCAATCAGCAAGAACTAAATGATATTGATACTTTCCTGCGCGAGAATCCATAAAATCTCTGGTGGAAAACCTCATAAACCCGACAGCTTTAGTCGGGGGTAATTAGTTATGCTAACCACAATCATTACACCCCACCCCGCTTGCGGGGCTACGGTGTACACACAAGTCTTCTAGAGTTGCGTCATAGGCTTTTGATCCCCCCAACCCCCCGATAAATTGGGGGGCAAAAGTCTCTTAAAGTCCCCCTTTTTAAGGGGGATTTAGGGGGATCTCCAACGATTTTGGGTTTGTACAGAGATGTATATACACCGTAGCCGCTTGCGGGGAGGGGAGATAAAGCGTAGCTTTTGCGGGGTGGGGTTCTTCGGGTTTAATAAGCAATCAAGCCGACATAGTATTATAGCGTTTCCTAATCATAGTCCCCTCATCGCTTGCGGGGAGGGGGTTGGGGGTGGGGTTCTTGTATCTCACCCAAGCGAGAACCGCTATATTCATACTTTTATTTTGTCGCTACGCCGATAATATGAGGACTAACAATTGGTAATTGCGCATCAAATCGCTCATAATGAATGCTACTAAAACCAGCCTTTCCTAATGCTATCCAAGTTTCTCTATCTGGATGACAACCATCACCTATTGCTTTCCAAATTGGACTAACTGTGTTTTGTATTTGTCGCAATAAACTTCCTTCGGGTGCGGCAACATGTTCAATAAATAAGAAGCGTCCACCTGGTTTAAGTACTCTTAAAATTGCCTGTAATGTATAATCTATGTTCGGCACGGAGCATAAAACTAATGTACTAACAACAGTATCGATGCTGTTATCTTCGGCATCTAACCATTCAGCATTCCCAATGCGGAGGTCTATATTTAAACCCAGTTTTTCTGCTTGTTTTTGGAGAGAAAAATGCGTATGTGAATTTGGCTCGATTCCTATCCAATGGATATCTTTAGGATAGTACGGTAAGTTAGCGCCTGTTCTGGGGCTAATTTCTAACACTTTACCTTGGAGATTAGCAAAAAGAGAACGTTTGCGATCGCTGACAATTTGATCATATTTACTACTACTTGAAGTCATCATCCAGGCAAAAAAATGTTTACCAAGGTTTGCAAAAATATTATTTTTTGAATCTCCAATAATTTGGTTTACAGTCATTATCTACTTCCTAATTTTTGAGCCGAGAAACTGGGGTGGTAAACAACCATTTGATAGCCTCAAGGTACAATATTTCGTGTTTGTTGTACCTCACCCATTAGACTCACCTGATAGGATGAATTTAATTAACGTATTACGCGTAGCGACTGACCGTAAGATATCACATAAAGACCAAAACGGTAGATGCGCTAAATATAGGGTGATGAGCGATGCCTACGGCGGGCTTTGCCTACGCTATGGTTATACAATTTTGGGTAATTATAGCCAGAGATTTTTGAACCTATCGTGGCAGTCCCTACCCTCAACTCTTAGTAGGGTAGGAATTAGAGCGGGTTATTAGAACGAAGTGGAAATAACCAATCCATTATAGCTACTTTCTATTTTAAGTATTCCTGAGAAAAGTTAATATAACTGCGGATGTTATAATCCAAAGTGGGTTTGGCAAAACAGCGTTTATTGAACTCCAATCGCTCTAATGAAGTACGAGATACCAAATTGGCAGCGGTAGTAACTTAAATTCTACGACGAATAGTGACATAAAAATTAACTGAAAACAATTGTTTCATTCAAGAAAAATTATGAGCTTTAAACTTCAAGCTTTGCAACTTCCGACTCTCCAGAAAAAATCCGAAGGGCTAATTGTAACTGCTTGGCAGAAATTTCTTTTAGATTACGACTTCCCTATTGCTGCCGTTGATGGTGATTTTGGGAATATTACAGCTCAAGCAACTCGTGATTATCAGACTAGTAATGCTTTAACAGTAACGGGAATTGTCGATACTGCTACTTATAAAAAAGCGTTAGAGCAAGGTTTTGCAATTTATTTCGCTATCTATACCAATGCCGGTAAACAACTATTAACCTATCTCAACTTTGGAGAGAACGAGATCAAAGATTTACAAAAAAGTTTAACAGGGATCGGTCGTTTGAATCCACCGTTAGTAGCTGATGGCGACTTTGGCACCAACAGTACAAAAGGACTAGCTGAAACTTATAAAATCAGAGACATCAATTTTCGAGCCGAATTAGCTCAACAGCTTGCTAATACAACAAAAACCAAGCTTGGGATTGATTTGGAGTTGGCTTTAGACAACATAACTGAATACGCCAAAAAATTAAGACAACGACTGAGTGGAAAAGCCTGGGTTAATTTTTTCCCAGACAGCGACTTAATTGATGATTTAGCTTCTCCCTTCCGTCAAAAAGTCCAAGCTTTTGAGCAAGCTTTAAAAAATGCTGGAGCTAATATTGATATCTCTTCAGTATTTCGCCCCTCAGAACGAGCTTATTTAATGCACTATGCTTTCCGTATTAGTAATAATGAAATTGCTGCCAAAGATGTTCCACCTATGCCTAATGTAGATATTAATTGGCTACATTACACCAATGCTGGTTCTGTCCAAGCTGCTAAAGAAATGGTGTCTGCTTATAATATTGCTTTTCGACCTGTTCTTACCTCTCGTCATACCCAAAGATTAGCAATTGATTGGGAAATTACTTGGTCAGGAACCTTAAATATCAAAAACGCTAGTGGAACGACAGTTAGTATTAATCAGCCACGAACGAGTTATGAAAATTCTACTTTATGGCAGGTTGGGCGTTCTTACGGTGTGATTAAATTATCTAGCGATCGCCCCCACTGGTCAAATGATGGACATTAATAGCTAGGAGGAACTGCATATATGGAGAACGCTGTTCCAAAGTTCAAAGTGAAATTATTGAAGAATTCAGGAGTGGAGCAAGGAAAGCTCCGCCAAGCCTCCAAAATAACTCTTCGTGAGGGATTTCTATTTGCGTCTCCCAATCTATGCATATTCTTTTAGTACGGTAAACCGTATTTGCTCGTTAGTTCACAAAGATTCATTAAATTGTTAAGTTTAGTTACATAAATAAGTAAAAAAAGCTGCAAACATTGCTAAATGGGAGAAATTATGAGAAACGGTAGTATAGTTGAAGATCGAGACAAGCTGAACAACTTTGCCTTACCGTTAGCGAGTCTTCTCCCAAAGAGAGATGGCTAACGAGCATCATGAGCCTTACAGCCCGTAGTAGACATTGCTCAGATGCGAATATACCAGCATTTTTGACTAGTCTTTAATCAAGTTTCTCAAAGCGTTAAGGGAAACAAGGAACAGGGGAAGCAGGGGAAAAGCAATGCCCAATGCCCATACCCTATGCCCAATTTTCAAGTTAGTTTTCATTATTTAAGGATTGGTAAAATCTATGGGAATTAAAGAACAGCCTAAGTCACCTCGGTTTCGGATCGTTGCTAATATATTATTGGCAGTATCAGGGCTATTCCTGCTCTTAAATTTATTTTTGCCTGGTTTATTTGCTTCTGGCCCGACTGGTGTTCCCTATAGCCTGTTTATTCATCAAGTACAGGAAGGGGAAGTCAGCCGTGTTTCCGTTGGCCAAAACCAGATTATTTACCAATTAAAAGCAGAAAATGCCGAGCCGGCTCAAGTGTTTGCAACGACACCAATCTTTGATTTAGAGTTACCCAAACTTCTAGAAGAAAAGGGAGTTGAGTTCGCGGCTACACCGCCACCCAAAAATACTTGGTTTACAACCCTCTTGAGTTGGGTGATTCCACCACTGATTTTTATTGGTATTTGGCAGTTCTTTCTCGCCCGTGGTGGTGGTGGCGGTGGTCCGCAAGGTGCGCTTTCCATTGGTAAGAGCAAAGCTAAGGTTTACGTTGAAGGCGAATCTGCGAAAATCACCTTTGCAGATGTGGCTGGGGTAGAAGAAGCAAAAACTGAGTTAGTAGAAATTGTAGATTTCCTCAAGACTCCGGCACGGTTTACGCAAATTGGCGCTAGGATTCCCAAAGGTGTGTTGTTAGTTGGCCCTCCGGGTACTGGTAAGACACTGTTAGCGAAAGCCGTCGCAGGAGAAGCAGGAGTTCCATTCTTCAGCATCTCTGGTTCCGAGTTTGTAGAATTGTTTGTCGGTGTAGGTTCTTCCAGAGTCCGGGATTTGTTTGAACAGGCCAAAAAACAAGCTCCCTGTATTGTATTCATTGATGAATTAGATGCGATTGGTAAGTCTCGTAGTAGTAATGGCTTCTACGGTGGTAACGATGAGCGCGAACAAACCCTCAACCAATTACTAACTGAGATGGATGGGTTTGCAGCTGGGGATGCAACGGTGATTGTACTAGCAGCTACAAACCGTCCCGAAACCCTAGACCCGGCATTGCTGCGTCCAGGTCGCTTCGACCGCCAAGTGTTGGTAGACCGTCCTGATTTATCTGGTCGTGAAGCAATTCTCAAGATTCACGCTCAAAAGGTAAAATTAGGAGATGATGTAAATTTAAAAGCGATCGCTACTCGTACTCCTGGTTTTGCTGGCGCAGATTTGGCAAACTTGGTGAACGAAGCCGCATTATTGGCAGCGCGCAATCTGCGCGAAAAGGTTGCTCAAGAAGACTTTGCCGAAGCAATTGAGCGGGTAGTCGCCGGTTTAGAGAAGAAGAGTCGCGTGATGAACGAGACTGAGAAAAAGATTGTTGCATACCATGAAGTTGGTCACGCAATGGTCGGGGCGCTCACAACCGGAAACGGTCGCGTAGAAAAGATTTCGATTATTCCCCGTGGGATGGCTGCTTTGGGCTACACTCTGCAATTACCAACTGAAGACCGCTTTTTGATGAATGAAGAGGAACTGCGGGGTCAGATTGCAACTCTATTAGGTGGACGTTCTGCCGAAGAGGTTGTGTTTAACAGTATTACCACAGGTGCTTCCAACGATTTGCAACGAGCAACTGACTTGGCAGAACGGATGGTAACATCTTATGGTATGAGCAAAGTTTTAGGGCCACTGGCTTACCAACAAGGACAACAATCGATGTTTTTGGGTAATGGTGGGGCTAATCCTCGGCGGGCGGTGAGTGAAGACACATCAAAAGCCATTGATAGCGAAGTCAAGGAAATCGTAGAGACAGCCCACGAACAAGCCCTAGAGATTCTCAGACAGAATCGAGACTTGCTAGAAGCGATAGCTACTCAACTCTTAGAAACAGAGGTCATTGAAGGCGAAAAACTGCACGATTTGTTGAGTCAAGTTAAACCTGTAACTCATTCGTAATTCGTAATTCGTAATTCGTAATTCGTAATTCGTAATTCATACATAGAGGGACGCAGAAGATAACTTTGCGTCCCTCTGCGTTAAACCTCTGCGTTCCTTTGCGTTTCAAAAATGCCACTCACCGCAATGCAAACACCAGCAACCAAAAATGCCAATCCACCCCCAATAGCACCGACAAAAGGTGTTATCTGTTGCAGTTGGGGAAATATAACGCCAAACAAACTCATCGCTAAAGCAAACCCACCAAAATACATCCCAATTCCTAATCCCGCCCACCGCTGGGGTACTAATCCTAAAGCAAAAGGAATTGCCCCGTTGACAATTAAACTAAAGCTCGCAACGATTAACAAAATTATCGGAATTTGTGCGCCCAGAGATATCATTATCAATAACGAGGGAATGATTGCACAGATGCCACAAAGCATTGCTTGACTATTACCAATTTTGACGGCGAAAATTCCCGCTGGTATGCTGGCAATTGCGATCGCTATTCCAATCCACACCAGTTGCATATCAATATTATCAGTATTCAGTTGGGTTTTGAGTACTTTACCCAAGACATCCATGAGAAATCGGATACCCCACGCTACACCAAAACCAGTTACTAAAATCAAAGCCAATTTCTGTAAGGGCAACTTTACTACTTCTGCTTGGTGTCTATCCACTGGTGCTTCTGCGGGATTAACCAACCGCAACACAGCCGCCGCCCCCAGCATGAGAAAGGAACCGATGTCTACGACGGGCTACGCCTACGCAAAGGTATAAACTGGCCCTAAACTCAGAATAAACTTGTAGCTTATCGGTTTAAAAGCTCCAATTAAACCGCCTGCTAAAGTGACAACACTTGCTGTTAAAGGTAACTGGGCTGGCTTAGAATACATCCCCAATAGGCACATAGCTGGAGAGCGAAATATTGTCATTGCCAATGCCCAAGCTACCAATACTATAGGTAAGAGCGATGCCTGCGGCGGGCTATGCCTACGCATCACGGTAGTAGGTGGGATCAAACTTACAACACATGGTATAGCAATGAACAAAGCCGATGCGAGAATCATACCCACTGAGATGAAGGGAAACCGAGTTCCTACCCAGCGTCTAGCTTGGTCTGAAAGTCCGCCTATCACTGGTTCCAGCACCGTACCCAAGGCATTTTCGACTAACACCAAGCCAACTGCCAGTGAAGCAGGAAAACCAAACTGAGTCAAAAGTTGCGGCAAATATATATTATAAATTAACCAAGAGAGGGTAATTGCTCCCTGCACCGCTGCCAACACCCAAACTTGTACCCATAAAATATTGAGATGAGATTTCGAGGTAGTCATAAGGAGATGGGGGAATGGGGACTTAAACCGCAAACTCGCTCTGCTCACGGCAGGAAACAGAGGGTAGTATTCCTCCTGCCTCCTGCCTCCTGCCTTCTCCCTTGGCGCTAGCCTCTCCCTTTGGGAGAAGGGGAGACGCTAAAAGCGATCTGCCTCCTGCCTCTCTTTTTAATACTCTGGAACTGAAGGATCGATTTCTCGACTCCAAGCGGTAATTCCGCCTTTAACATTCGTCCCCACAATCCCGGCTTCCTTGAGAATAGCGAGGGCTTTTGCCGATCGCCCGCCCATCTTACAATGAGCAATTAAGCGGTGTCCGTTCAATATTTCCTTCACCTTAGCAACACCATTCCCATTTTCAATGTCTGGTAAGGGCACCAACACTGAACCCGGAATCTTGGCAATGTCGTACTCATGGGGGTTACGGACATCCAGCAGTACAAAATCCTTCGCACCGCTATCCAACAATTCCTTCAAATCCTTGACGGTCATTTCTTGACTTTCCAACTGCTGTTTTGCCTCCTCTGCCTTAGCTTGTGGAATCCCGCAGAATTCTTCGTAGTCTATCAGCTTTTCAATCACTGGGCGAATCGGGTTAGGACGCAGTTTTAACTCCCGAAATTTCATATCCAAGGCGTTGTATAGCAGCAATCGCCCGCTGAGAGTGTTGCCTTGTCCCAGAATGATTTTAACAGTTTCGGTTGCTTGGATTAAACCAATAATTCCTGGCAAAATTCCCAATACGCCACCTTCTGCACAAGAAGGAACCATCCCTGGTGGTGGTGGTTCTGGGAAAAGGTCACGATAATTCGGGCCACCTTCGTAATTAAATACACTAGCTTGCCCTTCAAAGCGTAAAATTGAACCGTAGACGTTGGGCTTATTCAGCAATACGCAGGCGTCGTTAACTAGATATCTGGTGGGAAAGTTATCAGTACCATCGACGACGATATCGTAAGGTTGAATCAGTTCCAGGGCGTTTTCGGAAGTCAGACGAGTTTCGTATAAATCAACCTGACAATAGGGGTTAATCTCGTGAATCCGGTTTTTTGCCGATTCAATCTTGGGTTTACCCACCCAGGATGTCCCGTGAATTACTTGGCGTTGCAGATTAGAAGTATCGACAACATCAAAATCGACAATGCCGATGCGTCCAAGACCCGCCGCCGCCAAATATAAAAGTAGTGGTGAACCTAGTCCACCTGTACCGATACACAGTACACTGGCAGCTTTTAGGCGTTTCTGTCCTTCTAGTCCTACTTCCGGTAAAATTATGTGGCGGGAGTAGCGTTCGTAATCGTCTTTGGTCAACTGGATTTCGTCCAGATTGGGATTTAGCATAGCAGTTATGATGTGGGAAAGCGGAATATTAATCCTATCGAAAAACTGGATCTTATATAGAGATAGGAGTGGGAAAGACGAATTTTCATCTGTGGGGGCGGCGAAAACCGCGATGAATGACTGTCTTTAAACTAAGCCAGTTATTTTATATTTTCAATTTCCTCTATTTGAAACTGATGAGTATCATCAAGGCTCCAACTTTTGAGTTCTCCAGCTTTGCCGTTTTGGACGGAAACTATTATATACGAGTATCCCTGCCAAGCGTATAGGCGATCGCATTCTGAGGGGATAGCAGGATGATCTGGGTGGGAGTGAAAAATGCCGATAATGTTGAGTGAGCGATCGCGCGCTTCCCTTTGTGTTTTTAACATAACTTCGGGTGCGATCGTATATTGCCGTCTTTTACTTTCTGTTGTGCGTTCCCCTGGAAACTCAGCAGCCGCTTCTGTATTCCAAGCATTTTCTGTTGGTATGACTTCTACCACAGTTTTGCCCTCATTAGCCAGATAGCCCAAAATTATACCACAGCACTCATCTGGGTAGGTGCTTTCGGCATGGGTGCGGATGGTTTGCAAGTGTTCTTGGCTAAGTTGAATCATGTCTGCGTTTGTAATTTTAGCAACTTTTAACAATTCTTGCTGAATGCGTATGCTAGCAAAAACCACAGGTGTTACCCGCATTTCTCACAAAACGGTAGGGGCGGGTTCATGAGATATTCTGTGAATGATTGAAACATATTTGTGAATCCGCCCCTACAGCCTCTGGACTCGGGTTTCATAAATTTGGTGAGAGTTGTACTTAGATAGTTTGAGATAGTTGGATAATTACTACGTATAAGTCTTAAAATAGGGTGAAAATTAGAGAAATATTACTTCTCCTCAAGGTTGAGATAAAAGTATGTCGAAAACGTCAAATTTCGCCAAATTATTTGTGTCCTAAAAATGCACAAACCGCAGATTGATAACTGAAATTTACTGAAAAAATCGATTTAGATAGGTAGAAAGTTATGGCAAATATCAATGGCACAAACGGTAATGATACCCTCTATGGGACAACAAGTGATGACTTGATTAATGGTTTAGCAGGTGACGATCAACTATATCCTAATGGAGCCTACGATACCCTCAACGGTGGCAGCGGTAAAGATAAATTTGTTTACGAGGCTAACCTTAACAGTCGTACCATTATCATCCCCGATTTCGATGGCATTGGTAAAGGCTCAAACCCATCAGCAGAGGTGATTGCCTCAGTGGATACCTTGCAATTTACAGGAGATGAGCAATTAATTGCGAGAAATTTGCTATTAACTCCATTAATTCAAAATGGAAACAACTTAGAAATCAGCTTTGACGGGGCGGAGTTTAGTGCCACAGTTTTTCTGGAAAACTTTGTCCTAGAAAACCTAGACAATTTAGCCCAGGTTGGCAATATCCTATTCTATGGGCAAACTAGTATTAAAGACAGCTTTGATGTCTTCAATGCCAACTCCACCCAAAGCACTATCTTCAACAAGAACACAGTCACTTTTCTTAACGACCTCGACAATAATGTTAACGGCTTTGACAACTCAGATGATGTCATCAATGCTCAGGGGGGCAATGACAAAATCGACGGCTTGAGTGGCAACGACTTGCTGCGAGGTGGTATGGGGAATAACACTCTCATTGGTGGTGCAGGTGACGATACCTTGCGTGCTGAAGGCTATTTATCAGGCGATAATCTACTGAATGGAGGCGATCGCAATGATTTCCTCTCCGTCTCTGACTCCTATGGCAAAAACACCATTGAGGGTGGTGCCGGTGACGATACCTTGAATGCTAGCTTTTCATCAGGCGATAATCTACTGAATGGAGGCGATGGCAACGATTCTCTTGTCTCTGGCGCCTCTGGTAATAATACCCTCAACGGTGGTAATGGTGATGATATCTTTACCACAAGTATCGGTCGCATAAACAATAATATCCTCACAGGTGGCGGTGGCAAGGATAAATTTGTTGTTTACAATTTCTCATACTACAACAAAACTAATAATATCATCACTGATTTCGGCGGAGTAGATAAAAACATAAATCCCTCGGCAGCAGTGATTGCCGAAGTGGACACCCTAAGTTTTCAGGACAATGACTTCTTCTTCTCGTTTACTGCTCAAAATATGCTGCTGGCCGAGAATGGCAACAATCTGGAAATCACCTTTGTAGGGACGCTTCCTAAAGGCAAACTCATCTTGAAAAACTTTGCCCTAGAAAACCTGGATAACCTCAGCAAATCTACAGGAGCAACTGTAGATTTGGGCAATATTCTGTTTGAGGGGCAAACTAGTATCACAGACAGCTTTGATGTTTTTAATGCCAACTCCACCCAAAACACGGTCTTTAAAAAAAACACAGTCACTTTTCTTAACGACCTCGACAATAATGTTAGCGGCTTTGACAATTCAGATGATGTCATCAATGCTCAGGGAGGCGATGACAAAATCGACGGATTGAGTGGCAATGACCTTTTGAGAGGTGGTGTAGGCAATAATACCCTCAATGGTGGTACTGGTGATGATAGCTTGAATGTTGACTCTTCATCAGGCGATAACCTGCTTTTTGGTGGCGATGGCAATGATTCTCTCTTTGCCTCTGGCTACCAGTATTACTCCAGCCAATACCAAGAAGGCGACGACACACAAGGCGACGATCTTCGCTTAGAGGGTAATAATACCCTCAACGGTGGTGCCGGTAACGATAACTTGAGTGCTAGTGGTTCAAAAGGCGATAACCTACTTTTTGGTAGCGATGGCAATGATTCTCTCTCTGTCTCTGGCTATTACTCAAACCCTGGCGGCGACTTTTTCCAGTACAAAAACAATCGCACATTAGGCAATAATACTCTTAACGGTGGTGCTGGTGACGACACCTTGAGTGCTAGTGGTTCAGCAGGAGATAACCTCCTCTCTGGGGGTGATGGCAATGATTCTCTCTCCGTCTCTGGCTTTATCGAATATAATTACGACTCCTCCTCGAACTCTGTCTCATCTGGCAATAACACCCTTAACGGTGGCGCTGGTGATGATACCTTGGATACTAGTGGTTCAACAGGCGATAACCTGCTTTTTGGTGGCGATGGCAATGATTTCTTATATATCAGTACCCCATCAAACACCCGATCTACATATCCTCCCGCCACTTCTGATTTAGTGACTCAAACGGCAGATGCGGGTAAGGGTGACGATTTATTGTCCGTCGATTACACCTTTGCTACCGGAGGAATCATTTCGACTTTTGATGCTACTACTAACATTGGATCTATTACGGCAGGTACGAATCGAGTTAGCTATAAGTTTATCGAACGATTCAATATCTTAGGTACAGCCTACGATGACAACATCGTGGGGAACAGTAGTAACGATAGGCTCTCCACAGGTTCTGGTGGCAAAGATACGATAGATGGAGGAAAAGGTGACGATGTGTTATCTGTCAATTACACCTTTGCTACAGGAGGGGTCACTTCGACTTTTGATGCCACTACTAATAGTGGAGCAATTACTGCGGGCAATGATCGAGTTAACTATAAGTTTATCGAACGATTCAATATCTCAGGTACAGCCTACGATGACAACATTGTAGGGAGCAATGGTAACGATACGCTTTCCCTGGGCTATGATGGTAATAATGGTGGCAAAGATACTATAGATGGGGGAAAGGGTGACGATGTGCTGTTCTCTTATTACTACTATAGTGATGTTAGTAATACCGAGGGAATCACTTCGACTTTTGATGCGACTACTAACAGTGGATCGATTACGCTAGGCAATAATCGAGTTAGCTACAAGAATATCGAAGGATTAAATATCATAGGTACATTTCGCCCTGACAATATTGTGGGGAGCAATGGCAACGATACGCTCTCCGGGGGCTATGGTTATAACGATTCTTCATTCTATCATGAACTTTCAGATAACGATACCCTTTATGGAGGAGATGGTATTGATACCTTTTTTTTCCATAGTATTAATAATAATAATGAAGAAGGTATCGAGCGCGTTTATGACTTTAACGCGACTAATGAACTAATTCAAGTATCGGCTGATTTTGGTGGCGGGTTATCAAGAGGTTCACTTAAGACAAGCCAGTTTACCCTCGGAACATCTGCAACGACAAGCAATCAAAGATTTATCTATGACTTTACTACAGGTGCACTGTATTTTGACTCTGATGGTAGTGTGGGTGGATTCACTCAGGTACAATTTGCACAATTATCTCCTGGCTTGACAATAACCGAAAAAAACTTTGTGGTTGTTTAATTTTTATTAGCGCTCTAGCATCAGTCTGGATACAGCTTGCGAGGTGTTCTTTTCAACACCTCGTATTCGATTGATCGATACAATTACTTTTAACAAAGAGGATGTGTTAGGTTTTGTTTCTTAACTTTTGGCATGGGTGCGGATGGTTTGCAGTATTCTTGGTTAAGTTAATTTATGTCTGCGTTAATAATTTTGATAACCTATAGCGATTTTTGCACGGTTATATATTGGCAGGCGATCGCTCTCATCGTAGTATAAGTTAACCAAGGCGTATGCTAGCAAAAACCGCAGGCGTTAGCGTTCGCGCAGCGTTCCGCAGGAAAGCTTACCGTACCCCTCCGGGGAAGCAAGCTACGCGTAGCGTCTGTCTACGACACGCTGCGCGAACGCAGAGAAGGTATCGCAGCCTTTAAAAAAAGATGTATTTTTTATTACTCTTTAAAAGATTTGCCTACTAGGTTCTACTTTCTTATTGCCTAGACCTCAGTAGAATATGAAGAATATACAAAGCTCAGTACTTGGGTATACATTTTTCAGCAAATAATGTGAAGAGTATGCAAAGATGAGTATTTAAGTATAGACATCTAAGTATGATATTGACTATGTAGTTATTTTGAGGCTCTTAAGATGTTCTCTATTTTCAAGCTAGACACCCACGGATAACAGTCCACAAAGAAGACATCAAAATCTTTTTCCCGATTAAGAGTCAACTGTTGATTATTTTCTCTTCTAGAAGGACTTAGGCACTGGCAAAAAAACAAATATCAAATATGAAGGATGAATTTCATTGAACCTGAACTTTTCGATACTTGGAAGAGTGATTTTTACTCAAAAAGAATGATAAAAAAGCCTCAAATCACCACTTATCGGAAATTCACACGCTAATTAATTTGTACAGTTGCTTAAGACTTAGATAGTTTGAGACTCTTAAAGAAAGTATACGTAAAAACCTTGGAATAAGGTGAATATTCGAGAAATTTACTGTTCCTCAAGGGTGACGTATAAAGTATGTAGATTTCGGCGAATTTTTGCGCTCTTAAACAGCACAATCTGCAAATTGACAACTGAAGTTACTGAAAAAATCGATTCAGGTAGGTAAAAGTTATGGCAAATATCATTGGAACCAACGGTGATGATACCCTACAGGGTACTTCTAATGACGCGGATACGATTAAGGGTCTTGCAGGCAACGATACCATATATCCTAATGGTGGCAAAGACACCTTAAGTGGTGGAGGCGGCAACGATAAATTCGTCTACTACTACTACAACTACGACAACAGCAACAATACTACGACGATAATCACCGATTTTGGTGGTGTAGGTAAAGGGACAAACCCAACAGCAGCAGTCATTGCCGAAGTGGACACCTTAGAATTCCAGGGCACTGGTGCCATAGCCCAAAATTTGTTGTTGACCCAAAAAGGCAACAATCTGGAAATCAGCTTTGCAGGGGATGCTTATATAACGAGGTTTTTTGATGTCCCAGTTATCCTGCAAAACTTTGCTCTGGAAAACCTGGATAACCTCAGCAAATCTACAGGTGCCACTGTAGACTTAGGCAATATCCTATTTGATGGAGAAACTAGCACTATAGATAGCTTTGATGTCTTCAATGCTAACTCCACTCAAAGCACTATCTTCAATAAGAATACAGTCACTTTTCTTAACGACCTCAACAATAATGTTAGCGGCTTTGATAACTCAAATGATGTCATCAATGGTCAGGGCGGGGATGACCTCATTGACGGCTTAAGTGGCAACGACATACTCAGAGGTGGTGCGGGTAATGACTTCCTCATTGGTGGTGTGGGGAATGATACTCTCGTTGGTGGTGTCGGGAATGACTCCCTCACAGGCAATGATACTCTCGTTGGTGGTGCGGGCAATGATATCTTGAATGTCGAATTTTCAACAGGCGATAACACCCTCAACGGTGGAGTTGGTGACGATGTTTTGAATGCCGGGGCAACATCTGGCAATAACTTACTCTCTGGGGGCGATGGCAATGATTATCTCTCTACCTCTAACGTTTATAGTAGCGTCAGCGAATACATCTATTACCCTTCCTCCAGCAATAACACCCTAGAAGGAGGCGCTGGTGACGATACCTTGAATGCTGAGTCTCCATCTGGCAATAACTTACTCTCTGGGGGCAATGGCAATGATTCTCTCTCCACTTCTGGTATTTATACTTATAGAGGGGAGCCGAATTTTAGCTCATCAGGCAATAACACCCTCAACGGTGGTGCTGGTGACGATACCTTGAATGCTGGCAATTCAACAGGCAATAACTTACTCTCTGGGGGAGATGGCAATGATTCTCTCTCCATTTATGGCGATCTTATCTCCTATAGCGGTCAAGACTCCTATAAACCTTCTTCAGGCAATAACACCCTCAACGGTGGCGCTGGTGACGATACATTGCGTGTTGAGTATTACACAGGGAATAATTTCTTCTCTGGGGACACTGGCAATGATTCCTTCTATCTAGACTTCACAATTCCAGATTCTCTCTCCTCTGGTTTAGTGACTCAAACGATAGACGGGGGTAAGGATGACGATTTGTTGTCAGTCGATTACAGCTATGCTTCTGGGGGAATCACAACGACATTGAATGCCACTACAAATAAAGGAGAACTTACGGTAGGTACTTATCGGGTTAATTACAAGAATATCGAACGATTAAATATCTTAGGTACAGCCTACGATGACAACATTGTTGGCAATGATGGGAACGATACGCTCTACACTGGTTCTGGTGGCAAAGATACGATCGATGGGGGATCTGGTGACGATGTGTTGTCCGTCGATTACAGCAATGCTACAGAGGGAATCACAACGACGTTTAATGCGACCACAAATAAAGGAGAAATTACGGGGGGAATATCTCAGGTTGACTACAAGAATATCGAACAATTAAATATTTTAGGTACAGCCTACGACGACAACATTGTTAGCAATGATGGGAACGATACGCTCTCCACTGGTTCTGGTGGCAAAGATACGATCGATGGGGGATCTGGTGACGATGTGTTGTCCGTTAATTACTATGGTTCTAAAGGGATCGCAACGACATTCAATGCCACTACAAATACGGGAGAAATTACGGCGGGGATATCTCAGGTTGATTACAAGAATATCGAGCGATTAAATATCTCAGGTACAGCCTATGATGACAACATTATTGGTAATGATGGGAATGATACGCTCTCTGGAGGCTATAGTGGCAAAGATACGATTATTGGCGGTGCAGGTAATGATATCCTGACAGGTGGAAGTGGTGACGATACCCTAACTAGTGGCGCGGGCAATGATAAATTTGTTTACAACTTCAACGACAGCTACTACTCTAACGACACTAACACTGATATTATCACCGATTTCGGTGGCGTAGGTAAAGGCTCAAATCCGTCTGCTGCGGTGATTACCTCCTCAGACACCTTGCAATTTACAGGTGGTGTATTCCCTGTAGGTAGTATCTTCACTGCTCAAAATCTGCAACTAACTCAAAATGGTAACAACTTAGAAATTACCTTTGAAGGTTGGGCTAATAGCAACAAAATCATTCTGCAAAACTTCAGCTTAGAAAACCTAGATAATCTGCCAGCAACTTCTTTACGACCAGCTATTGGCAATATCTTGTTTGATGGACAAACCAACATCACCGACAGTTTTGATGTGTTTGATGCCAATTCCACTCAAACTAGCCTATTCAACAAGAACACTGTTACCTTCCTCAATGACCTCGACAACAATATAACGGGTTTTGACAACTCCAATGATGTCATCAATGGTCAGGGGGGTGACGATACCATCGACGGCAAAAGTGGTAATGACTTTTTAAGAGGTGGTGCCGGAAATGATAGCCTCTATGGTGGTGCCGGAAATGATACCCTTGATGGTGGTGAGGGAAATAATACCCTTGATGGTGGCACTGGTGACGATCGCTTGAATGCTAGCGGTTCAACAGGCAATAATATCCTCAATGGAGGATCTGATAACGATAGTTTGAATGCTGGTAGTTCAACAGGCGATAACCTGCTCTTTGGGGGCGATGGCAATGATTCTCTTGATATCTCTGGCGGCTACTACACCAACTACTACATCCCAGACTTTCGCTCTTTAGGTAATAATACCCTCAATGGAGGCGCAGGTAGCGATAGTTTGAGTGCTGGCGGTTCAACAGGTGATAACTCGCTCTCTGGAGGTGATGGCAATGATTCTCTTGATATTTCTGGCGGCTACTACACCAACTACTACATCACAGACTCTCGCTCTTTAGGCAATAATACCCTCAATGGAGGTGGAGGTAGCGATCGCTTGAGTGCTGGCGGTTCAAAAGGTGATAACCTGCTCTCTGGAGGCGATGGCAATGACTCTCTTGACATCTCTGGCAGCTACGACTCATATCCTGGTGACAACCGCGACTTTCGCTCTTTAGGTAATAATACCCTCAATGGAGGCGCAGGTAGCGATAGTTTGAGTGCTGGCGGTTCAACAGGTGATAACTCGCTCTCTGG
>NZ_JBALDU010000067.1:0-133157 GCF_036917235.1 Nostoc sp. | reverse complement strand
GCCATTGGTGTCAAGTTAAGGCAGAAGCCCAAATGTCAAGCGACCTTGCAGCGTTACGTCGATGTCGTTGGCGAACAGCTTTAACTAAGCCCATAGAACGCTGATGCTCGACTAACCAAGGAATTAGTTGTAGTTGTGGGTTTTGCAAGAGTGCGCGATTGAAAAAATATAAGCTGCGAAAGACCATTTCTAGCGAAATACGTTCTAAGGGCTGCTGCAAAGCTACAGCGACATCCGCAGATAAATCATTAAGGACAGCGTAGAAAATCCAAGTAGCATAAACTTGCATCTGCACACCATTAGTGCCGCCAACCCAGAGATAAGATAAACCCAATAACCGTTTTGTAGGCAAGCTCTCAAAGCGTTGAGATCACGCTTGACGACTCACTGACATTGCCTCTACCCACAATAATCCTTCGACTTCTAGGCAGCGCAGCACATCTGTTAAATAATGTATTTGTCGATATACTAAACTCAGTACTATTGCTGCCATCACAGGTAGGGTTAGTACGCGATCGCGCAAGCTCCGTTCTTTATCTTTTACCCCTTTGAGATTGGCAAATGTACCTGGAGTGACTAGCTCAATCAATCGTGATTCTATTTCCTCACTTGTTGGGGCAGGGGAAGTTACCCGATGTCGAAAGTCTGGATTTCCTTGTTTTTTGCGTGGCTTAGTCATGGCTATTCTCAACACCATTGTGTTCAGTTTAACCATTGAGTTTTACCCACTTGACAAAACTCTAATTTTCTTAACTTGACACCAATGGCATCCTGCCCGCCCGTAAATACAAGGGACGCTCATGTTGCCCATCCCACAAAAATAGTAAAATCATCCCGCAAATATGCAACCCCCAACAAAAAACTGGCTACTGAAGCTTTGAAGATTATCCCTTAATTACTGCTAAATTCAATATATAATCTCACGTAAGTAATATTTGTTTATTTTTAACTCATAATTGAGCCATTTTGTAAAGTCGCCAAACTCCTACTTCACTATGGCCACAGCCTGATGAACAGATCGGGTACATTAAGATAAGTAAACAAAACGCTTTGAACTAAATGGCAGCTCTAAGCTTACAAGAAATTTCTACTCAGTTAGAAAGTCCGAATTTACGCGATCGCATGGTAGCCCTAGCTAATCTGCGTCATGCTTCCCCTGAGGATGCAGTACCTTTGATTAAAAAGGTACTAGACGATGAATCTTTGCAACTGCGATCGATGGCAATATTTGCTCTGGGAATCAAGCCAACGCCAGAATGTTATTCTATTTTGGTAAAAATTCTCGAAAATGACCCCGATTATGGTATACGCGCTGATGCCGCTGGTGCTTTAGGATATTTGGGTGATGCCAGAGCTTTTGAGGTGCTTTCACGGGCATTTTATGAAGATACTGATTGGCTAGTGCGCTTTAGTGCAGCTGTTTCTTTAGGTAATATTAAAGATCCTCGTGCCCGTCAAATTCTTCTTCAGGCATTGGATAGCAAAGAAGTTGTGTTGCAACAAGCTGCAATCTCTGCACTGGGAGAAATTCAAGACATCGAGTCTGTAGATAAGATCCTGCGCTTTGCCGAATCAGATGATTGGTTAGTCAGGCAGCGTTTGGCAGAAGCCTTGGGAAATCTTCCCACTCCAAAAAGTGTCTCAGCTTTAAAATACCTGGAAAAAGACAATCATTTCAACGTTGCTGAGGCAGCCAGAATTGGCCTCAAGAAGCTTGAGGAAATAGGCAATCAAGCTTAATATTAAAGCCTCCTGTTACCTTTTAATAATAATTAAGTGGGAATTTTAGCATTTTGATGCAGGGTAATTTCATTCATGAATATTGAAGAGTTTTTTCAGTTAAGTACTGGTAAATGGTTTTCTCATCGTACTAGTCAACATTTGGCTTTTAACCAATCGGAACATAGCAAGTCAGATATCATCATTGAGGCGCTGGCATTAGATCATCCAGAAGCAGTCAAGCTGTGTCAAAATTACAACGTTAATCCTAGTTCTGCTTCCTGTGCTACCAAAATTACCTGGAACGGCACAATGGATAAGGATCAAGCAAAACATAGTGGTTCAACTGTGTTAGTTTCGGTACCTGATGCGGATAATCCGGCCCAGGGGAGGTTACTGCGAGAAATAGTTGATGCCAATAAAACTCCAGTTGCCGGACGCTATAAATTTGACAGTGATGGTGCTTTAATCCTAACTACAGAGGATGAAACCATCTTCTCAGAGGAACGCCTGTGGTTTGCTAGCCCTAATTTGCGAATGCGGGTAAATGTCCTCAAAAGTTTTGGTGGATTTAGTATCACTTCCTTCACTTCTGAGATTCGTATGGGTGGCTTTCCACCAGCCGAGAAGGCTTCTGAGGCGGCTAACTCAGTTTCTAGTTAGTTTGATTGTAAAATATTCCCCCCAGAAAGACTATGGTGTATACACATCTGTGTACAAACAAAGCCAAAATCCCCCTTAAAAAGGGGGACTTTAAGAGATTTTTGCCCCCTTTTTTAAGGGGAGTTGGGGGGATCAAAAGCCTATGAGGCAACTCTGGAAGACTTGTGTGTACACCGTAGCCGTTTCTAGGAGGAATTAAGTAGAGATGTGTTAGCGTCAGAGAAAGTTTTTGTTAAGCCTGTAATACCTTAAACCACTTATTCAAAACTGTGCTGATGGTTTTTTTAATCTGATGGTTACGACTCCACTTTTGGAATGCCATTTCATACTCTTCACCTTTGATTTGAAAGGTATTCCAGACATCAAGCGCTACAGGCAATCCGCAGAATAGTAAAATGTACAGCGACCAAGAAATTCCGCCACCTGTGATTAAATCAAGCAGTATCAAAAAGCCATTGAAAATAGCATATTTGCTTAGGCGTTTCTGAAATCTTCTGATGCGGTAGGCGTCAAAAGCTTTTCGCTGTTGAACTTGACCCTGTTGTAATACCCAATCGCGTTCTGCTAATTTTAAAGACTCAGGTGAAATTTCTAACTCAGCAGCAATTTCTAATATATGCTCATAAGAAAATTCTGTGTCTTTGTCATCTGCTTGACGAGCGATCGCTAAGTGCAGAATTTGTTGGACATCTTCTTGGCTATACGAGCGGATGCTTTGAGGTTCAAACGCCGTCATAATTCTTTCTCTTATATTACTTTTAATAGAAATTTGCTGCCCGATAGATTTTAAGCAGCTACGCCAGTACTATCTCTATTATTCTTAGATTAACAAATCTAGATGCTGTCCGGCATTGAATGTATGGGATTTTTAACTTTGGGTATAGGGTAAAGAGGCAGGGAGGCAGCACTTCTCTACGAGACGCTGCGCGAACGGCTACGCTCAGTGACCGAGGAGGAAAGGAGCAGAGGGGGAAAACTTACTGCAACTTCTCCTCCTCCCTTGCTCCCCCATCTGCCCACTCTCCACCAATCTAAAGACTCTCCAAACATCCAGATATTATCAAATGCAGCAGAGCATAATAACGAAATAACAAGCATTAACAAGGATGTAACTCAATGGTTGAAGAAAATGGATCGATTCGTACTCTATCAGTTGATATTGGCGGTAGTGGCGTTAAGGCTATGGTTTTGGATATTACGGGGCATCCTGTAACCGAAAGGGCGCGTTTAGATACACCCCAACCTGCGACGCCAGAGGTTGTAATTAATGCAATTGTAGTGTTAGCCGCCGCTCAAGGTGAATTTCATCGCGTTTCGGTCGGTTTTCCCGGTGTGGTGAGGTGTGGAGTCACGGAAACAGCGGTAAACTTACATCCAGATTGGATCGGATTTGATTTGGAAACAGCATTATTAAAACACTTAAACAAGCCTGTACGGGTGATTAATGATGCAGATATGCAGGGATTTGGTGCGATCAAAGGTTTAGGTGTTGAATTGGTGATTACTCTGGGTACGGGGTTTGGTTCGGCTTTATTTGTGGATGGTAAGCTGGTGCCAAATATGGAAATGGGGCATCATCCGTTTCGCAAAGGAGAGACTTTTGAGCAGCAGTTGGGGCGGGCAGAGTTAGAAAAAATTGGTGAGAAAAGATGGAATAGGCGTTTAGAAAAAGCGATCGCATCTTTGCAACATCTGTTTAATTATGACTACCTTTACATTGGCGGTGGTGAAGCTGTGAAAGTCAATTTCCAGCTACCGTTAAATGTCAAACTCATCCCCAATATCACTGGTTTATTAGGCGGTATTGCTTTGTGGCGAGATGAAAAAAGGTAAAAAGTTTTTCAATATCCACAACTGAGAGTACTAAGCGATACCTAAGAGCGGCCTACGCCTACACGCTTTTTGATTAAGGTGCATTCTTTCTCAAAGTTTCAAAATGATATAAAAATTAACACAGATTAGATAAGAGAATTGCACAAACATTATGTTCAGTGCCCCTGTGTAATTTTTTCATGTAGTATCTAAACTTTAACTCAAATTCCATACCGTGCAATAAGGTTGTGCGGTTTCATTCTTTTGAGGTTAAAGTGTGCGCTTTCCGAGAATAGATTCAAAGAGCGACATAAGTTGCAATACAGTTCAGAATGAGCAACAAAACCCTTATTGTAGAGACGCAATTTATCGCGTCTTCAAAAACCAATAATCCTTAACCCAAGCGTATTGACATAAGTTGTGATTGATAAAAAGTATTTGAAATTAAGAGCTTTTAATCAATAGTTAAAAAACTGACTCGATGAATTCAGTAGTATTGTTACTCGCAGTATAAACATGACAAAAACAACATCAGCATACCAAGCACGATCCAAATATAACTAAGTAAATTTGTTTAATGGCATTCCCAGGCGATCGTATAGTATGTTATTGTCTAAACCATTGATTTAGATAGTATGTCTGATAACTTGATGGCTTGATTAATATGGAATCGGAGGTGAGCAAATATGAACATGAAAATATTAGGTGAAAAAATTAGTACATGACTTTTTTATTTGGTCAGTATGTACTATCCCGGACAACAACTGTTGGTTAAAAGAAATATTGGTTGAAGTAAAATAAACTAAAATGACTGAAATTGGCCTGATGATGACGGGCGTGTTGACAATAAGACAAGCATCTGGGGCCAGTTTGCCACAGCAGCAATTATTTCAAATGGAAAATGACGTAAACCAATCAAAACAGAGTCAGTTAGAGATAGCTGCTAAAGTTACGCCACCTGAATTTATGCAGACAGATGAGATTTCCCAGGCTTCTCTCTCAGTGCTGAAACCAGAAAAAGAACACATACTTCAGAAAATTAGCAAAAAGAATCTGGGACTAGTTTCTTCTAACTTAGGTAAGCCTAAGAAGTCTTTTCAGTCTGGAGGTAAAGTCCGTACAAAGGCTACAGGAAGGTTCCAGAAGTTTAGTAGCCAACCTCTACCGACTCTTTATTTTGGTAGTTCTGGTATTGCTGTCAGAGCTTTACAACAGTTATTAGTGTCTAACGGTTATGGTGTGAGAGTAGATGGGATTTTTGGCGCACTAACAGAGACTGCTGTCAAAGCCTTTCAAAACCAGCGAAATTTAGGTGTAGATGGAGTGGTTGGTCAACGAACTTGGAGTGCGCTAACAATTTAGTTAGAAGTTAGGAGTTATGAAACTTCGTATTATTCATAATTCCTGATTCATTTATGGAAATCTAAGAAAAAATCACTTTTTTAAATTAGTAATAATGCTGAAAAGTTTCTAAAATATGGAGAACACAAGTAACATTTTTACTGTCTTTTGAAGGCAATATATTTTCTTTAGTCATTACTACTGCTCATCTTTTCAAGACGCGTTAACCATTGATTGAAATGCTGGCATTGCTGACGTATTGTATCCAACCCAATATCCATTGCAATCAAGGAGCCATGTAATGGCTTTTCATATCCAAGGCAACATCTAATAATTCGTTTGGATGGGGCTGTTGTCGGGCCTTCATTAATATGTTCAGGTGAAAGGAATAAATCACGCTCTGCCTGTAGACTATCTACTATACTTTGGTCAAACCATGCGAGAAAAGCTTGTGGATTGCTGTACAGGAGTCCCTCAAACTCATGAACCAGTAAATTGGCGAGAAAATTTTTGTGTTTAATGTCTGCGCTCATTTGCTGCTCAAGATATTCAGCTTTCTGAAATGGGTCATTCGTACTAGGCAGAGAACTGCTTCCTGGAAAATCATTTGGCAATCGATATAAATCAAACATCGTAGTGACGAACGCCGAATCATCTTCAAGGCATTTACGATTCAATTGCGGCTTGATCTTTGCATAGCTCACTACACCACCCTTATTTGTTGAGCTAGTTCGCACAAGAATGGGGTTGAGGTATATATCTTTTCGCTGAAGATGTTCGCAGAGTACTTCTTTTACAAAAGTTTCTTCCGTTTGTCCTTCTACAAAAACGTGTATTCGGATCATCGTGAAGGTCTCCCGCCAAGGACGTTCTTCTTCCACAGTTCTCCTAAGCTGTAGTCTTCAAGCCACTCGTGTAAATCATCCTCATTCAATCTTCGGAGTGATGATTTACCACGATCGCGATCCACAACAATTACATCTTCCGCGCTAAATTCATTGAGTAGTTCAACCGACTGAGTTGAAACAATAACTTGTTTTTCTTTTGCGGCGGAACGCATTAATGATGCAAGAACAGTAATTGCATACGGGTGAAGACCTAGCTCAGGTTCATCAACCAAAATGGTTTCGGGTTGAAGGGAAGTAGGTTGCAAAAAGACTGTAACCAGACAGATAAAACGAAGTGTTCCATCCGAAAGAAGATGAGCTTTAAACGGAATATCCTGACCTTGCTCGACCCATTCCAACTCGATCATCTCATTGTTTTGTGGAGAAGAACGTAGATATAAATCACCAAAGAAAGGGGCAACAAGTCGAATTGTTTTGACAATTCGCCGATAAGATTCGGAATAATTTTCACTTAACAAATATAGGAAAGCTGCAAGATTGCGTGCGTCAGAACGCAAGTAAGCATTATCATTAATTCTGTGTGGTTGCTTCACATAAGCGCTATCGCTTGTGTCATGAAAATGATAAACCCGCCACTGCCGCATGGTGGGCAATATGTACTTGTCAATTCCTGTCCCACTGCCCCGTAAAGCCTTACTCTCAAAATGACCACTACCGATTTCACGCTCACCGATCTTGTTCCACCAAAAAGACTCTTTGGAAAACATCAGACGGTTGTCTTGAGTTGGTTCAAGCGTAGCGAAGTACCCGTTGTTTCCAAAATAAAGCTTAATCTTTAGTTGCTCAGTTGTTTTACGGCCAAAATGCAAGATCGCATCGGGGCCACCCTGGCGGCTTACCAAAACTTGCAGATTCCTCTCAAGCATCTGCTGAACCATGCGAAAGAAGCCTATGAAGTTAGATTTACCTGCACCATTACATCCAATAAGTACGTTTAGTTTCAAAAGCTTAAGGTCACATTCAGCAATAGACTTAAAGCCCTTCAAAACAATTCTTGATAGTTGGCTGTCACTGGTCAGATCCCTCATGCAATGGTCTCCTGATTTTTAAGCTTTTGGGCTGCTTATTTCACAAATAGACCTTAATAGTAATTGTGATTTAGCTTATCTAGCTAGGGTCAGCACATTTTATCAATAATTTGTGGTAAATTCGCATTAAATCTTGCTTGTTGATAATATTTTATAGCGGTTCTCAATTGCGTGAAATACAGACCTAACCCCCAGCCCCTTCCCTGCGAGGGAAGGGGAGTAAGCATCAAAGCCTCTCTCCTTTTAGGAGAGAGGTTTGCAGAGAGGTCAAAATGTATTGCATCCAAACGAGAAGCGCTATATACGTAGGTGTAGCCGGTCGTAGACATAGGTTTCGGATCTGGAACATTAATCAAAAGGTAAATCCTTATTGTTGCGTTAATACATAAATAAAGCTTTTTGTCTAGAGTAATTTAGATGCCCTTACATACGCTTGGGTTAAGCCCGAAATCCTTTGTAGATGCGTTGCATTGCAACGTCTACTACATATCAAAAATTCTTAACCCAAGCGTATTGAGTTAAATATGGAACAGCTTATCCCTTTTAACTTATTATCGGTACTTATGCTGCTCTAATAGCTGTTGCGCTCTTGGCTTGTAAATTAAATAGAACAAAGCCTCGATATAGCGCAATAAATCTTCTCGATTTTCCTTGGAAGTAAAGTTCCAGAAGCCATAAATCCGTGCTAATGATAACAGCTTGCTAGTGTGAATTTTCCAAGTATAGGTGCTGTAAACTCGGTCAATTCCTCGCTGCGAAATTTCACTCCAATAGTTAGGATTTTCTTCGCATTTAGTGATAAAGTCCACAATTTTGGTGGCTGTCTCCTCTAAATTCGTTGGGTTAATCAAAAAGCCATTCACCTTATCTTGAATAATCTCTAATGGCCCACCAAACTGTGTGGCAAAAGTCGGTAATCCTGAAACCATCGACTCTAAAATTGTCAAACCAAAAGCTTCAAATAAAGCTGGTTGTACAAAAATTCCTTGACGATCGGCAATGACTCGGTAAATTTCACCAGAATCAGTTTTAGTCAGGCGCACACCCAGCCAACGAATCTTTCCGTGGAGATTGTACTGGTCAATTATTTGGTAGAGTTTGATAATTTCGTCACGTTCTTCGTTGTCGCCTGATTCTTCGACGCGTAATTTACCCGCTACTAAAATTAAGTTGCAATGCTCTTGTAATTCTTTACTTTGACCATAACATTCAGCTAAACCTGTGAGGTTTTTGATGTGGTCAAGACGCGCCATTGAGAAGAGAGGGCGTTTGTTAGGATCGTCGAGTTTACCAAAGATTTGTGTGGGGTCTTCCAGAGTAAAGAGTGTTTCTGCAAGGCGTTGGCGATCGCTCTCTACCCGGTCTTTATTTCGGGTGTAGGGGAAGTAATTATTTTCATTTACTCCCGGCGGTACAACATTAAATTTGGGACTAAATAATTCAATGCCATTAGTAACATGATACAACTCCGGCATGGTGAAGCACTTATAAGATTCGTACTGTCCCACACTATCTGGTGTCCCGACAATTTCTTGGTAGGTGCTGCTAATCACAAAATTGGCAGCATTCATGGCAATCAAATCAGCTGTGAATTGCAAGGAAAAATGATATTTCTCCTCTAATTCTTGCCAGTAGAGGTTACTGAACAAATATTTAGATTTTTCCAAAGCATGGGCAACATTGCATTGAGTAACTTTCAACCGTCGCGCCAACAAGAATGCTATTAAATTTCCATCAGTATAGTTTCCAACTATTAAGTCAGGTGTGCCGTGAAATTCTGCCCGTAGTTCTCTTTCGGAATCAATGGCGAAAGTTTCTAGATAAGGCCAAAACTCAAACCGAGAAATCCAGTTTTGAGTCATGTTAGGGTTAAATTCCCGTAAAGGCACTCGCAAAATCCAGGCATTTTCGGTACCCAGGACTTTTTCTAGCCGTTGATTACAAAGGGTACCATCACTATTGGGAATCAAGCGGGTGAGAATAATTACCTTTGGCTCGACATTCAATTTCTCTAAACCCGCAAGCAGGACATCTTCTTGTAGCTGCTTCTCTAGGCTCTTTGCTTGGTCAAGGACGTAAACTACCTGACCACCGGTATCGGGACGCCCTAAAACTCCCTCTTGCCCAAACCAACCGTGAGCTGACACCAGGACGATTCTAAAAATCATCGGGATGCGAGAAATGAATGCTTCTAGGGTTTGAGGATCGGCAGAATCAATCAATTCATCAAGAATATTTAAGGTTTCCTGCACTCGCGCTGCGGTGTTACCCCAACCCGGCTCAAAACCCATTGACTGCAATTGGAAGCGGAATTGTTCGTAGGGTTCATCTGCGGGGCGATTATTAACAAAACTGATAGCTTTCTTAACTTGCTCGGAAAGTTGCTGCTGTGATTGAATGCGATCGTTGACTAGCAGTTGCACACCGTTGTAGTGGTGCAGGCGCAAGAAATTCAATAAGCTGTCCAGCAATTGTTTGGAGTCTTGAAATATTTTGCTGGATAGATAGCGGTTGAGGAATTGCACCCCTTTACCAATATTTTTGGGGTCGCGGATGACTGGGGTGTAGTCATAAAACGGGCCGAAGTCCAATTCTAGCAAGCCGCCGTCGTTAGGATGAAATTTGTCCACCAAGCGATCGCGCAGATCCAACAAATCCTGCACCGTCATCGGCTCAATGCTTAAGTCTGATGTCAACCAATAAACTTCTTGGCTGGCAATCTTAGAACGGATGATAAAACAGAAGTTTGAGTCCTCCTGAATTATTTCCTGAGTATAGTAAATGAGTTTGCCTAATTCCGAGGAAGTGTAAAAGCCTTCAGGTTTCTGGGATTTGGAGCAATACTCACTATATACATTGAGTATGTCGTTCCGTAGCAAGTACTTCTTTTCTTGTTGACGTAATTCACTAATAAAGGAACGTAGATCACTTTTTTCTTCACTATCTAAGACTGCTTGAAGCAATTCAGACATAGCAACTCCACTAAATGACGATGTTTGCATTGTTAACTTTCTAGGCGAGACAAATAAGCCTCCACCTTTTGTTAGACATATATAAACACGAAACAACACAGATAAATTATATTTACCTGTGTACCTACAAGTATCAACTTTTCAGCAGGCACTTAAATCATGTTCTACTTTACTTAAAGTATCTATGACTCAGTATTTTTGGATCTTACTAAAGGAATACAATTTTTATTTCTTTTGATAGATGTTAATAAATAACTGCATCATAAGATTTTGGGCACAAATTATCACGCCCTCAATTGCTTAATGTAATATTTACTATATCATTTATTTACGTATATTTTGACGAGCGGCATATACAGCATAATTCAGAATTCATATAATCAGAATAGGCTGCGCTAACAGAAGTAAAATAGGCTTTGATAGCTTGTGTAGTTCACCAACTTGAAATCCCTTGTATGTAAAGTAAATAATTTAAAAAATAAAATATGATTCCTGTATGGTGTTAATTTTGGGAATAAGTAATAGTCTTGCCATAATCTCTTTTTAAAGAATCGAAATAAAAGTTAATAGTTTTGCTGAAGTTTAACTATTTAGTTCAAATTAAATGAATTAAAATAAATTTTTGTTCAAAAACAGACTAATATTGATTTAACACACTTATAATTTAGGCATAAAGTCGTTTAAATTTGGTTGATTTATATGGCTAACAATACAGATAAGTTAACAGCTTCTGAGCACAGTATAGGCAACATTTTGATTATGTCTTTACTTGCCTTCTGTGGGCTGACTTTGATCGTTCTTCTAGGCATTTTTTAACAAATGTGCGTTCAAAAACTTCTAAGGTTAGATTCCCGACTTTTCTAAAATGTCGGGAATTTTAATATGAAAGAGATATATTTAGAGGTCGTTTGAACCTAGATTCCGCAGGTTGAAGGTCAAGTTGTGGTATTTTGAAGTCTAAGTGAATGAAAGTAGTGATGGCATTTGCAAATGAGCAAATAAATACCGTCCATTGAAACCCAAGATATAGGCCATCTGGGGATGGTATCACAGGCGTAGGCAATTTCTAGGGTGGTTTGCGTTAAACATCGGCGTGCTTCATTCTAAATAGAACAAGTCGGATTTCTTTGCACGTATTATTTCGCCATCTTCAATATGAACCAGAACTGAAGGTATTAACCTGACGAACACTAATTGTGGTTAACTCAAAAAAGAGTTCATCTGTTACAAAGCTTAAAGGGTGAGATGTTTGGGATGACTATTCGCTGGTGTTTGGGGATTGTGATGGGAGGTGCGATCGCTTTAGGGACAAATTATGCTTCTGCTCAAATTACCCCAGATAGCACTTTGCCTAATAACTCTGTCGTTACACTAGATGGCAATACCCTCAATATCACAGGGGGAACACAATCTGGTGTTAACTTGTTTCACAGCTTTAGGGAGTTTTCTGTCACTACTGGTAGCACAGCCTACTTTAACAATGCTGTGGGTATTCAGAATATCATTAGTCGAGTAACGGGTCGGTCAGTCTCTAACATTGATGGGTTAATTAGCGCTAACGGCAGAGCTAATTTGTTTTTGATTAACCCAAATGGGATTATTTTTGGACAGAATGCTTCGTTAAATATTGGTGGTTCTTTCTTGGCAAGTACGGCGAGTGCAGTCAAATTTGCTGATAGTTTTGAGTTCAGTGCAACTGCACCGCAAACAAAGCCCCTCCTGACTGTAAGTATTCCTATTGGCTTGCAATATGGATCAAATCCGGGGAGTATCCTTTATCAATCTCAGGATTTAGAACTGCAACCAGGTAACACTTTGGCGTTAGTGGGTGGTGATGTGAGTTTTGATAGTGGGATAATGTTTGCTCCTAATAAGCTAGTCGAGTTAGGAGGTTTAGCTACAGAGGGAACGCTAGGATTAAGTTTAGATGGTAACAGACTACAGTTGAGTTTTCCCAATGGTGTAGCGCGATCTGATGTTTCCCTTATTAATGCTCTAGTTTATGGTAATGACATTAATATTAATGCTAAAACACTTTTAATTGATAAAGATAGCGTTATCTGGGCTGATGGAAACATTGGAAACATATCGATACAGGCTAGTGGCTCTGTTTTTTTAAAAGATAGCACGGTACAGGCAGATGGAAATTTGTTGGTGCAAGCTAGTGACTCAGTTTCTATTACAAGAGATAATTACTCTGCTTTTCGTATAAAAGACAACACATACATAACAAAGACAAATAATATTACTGCTGAAAATGTTCATATCCAAGCACGCTCTGTTTCTTTAAATAACGGGTCTGTAATCTCGGCGAGAAGAGATGCAAGAGAAAGAGGCTTACTTACAGTAAAAGCGAACCAGATTAATTTGGATCAAGGATGGCTTGATGGCGATGATATTGTGTTGCAGGTAAAAGATTTAATACTGATGCGTAATTTCAGCGCCATAAGTATTTATAGCTACAATGATAAGGGTGGCAGTATCAGAATTGATGCACAACATGGCTTTTTAGTGACCAGTAACAATAGCGACATCGATGCCAATGTATTCTACGGTAACGGGGGGAAGATAACCATCACCACCACTAGCATTTTTGGTTTAAATGTACCTAATCGAAAAGACGTAATATCCCCAGAACCGGGAGTAATAAGTGATGTATTCGTCAACGATGGCAAACCATATTACATATATATTTCCTCATCTATGCTGCCTACAAATGATGTCACGGCGTTTTCGGAGCAAAATCCCTCTGCAAGCGGTATAAAAACTATTAATATACTTGGTATTAGCCCAAGATTAGTACAGCTGCTACCCACAAATCTGGTTGATACTTCCCAGCTACTTGACACTAGCTGTAACCCTAGAAGCAAGCAACAAGCTAGTTCATTTATCATCACTGGACGTGGCGGTTTACCCCGCAACCCCTATAACTTTCTTTCTCCTAATGCAGTTCTGGTAGATTGGGTAACTCTCAATCCCAGCATCAGAAACCGCAAGAGTCCACCTGTTACCATCAAACCTACTACTGTTACGCCAAAACCCATTGTAGAAGCTACAGGGTGGGTGATAAATGACAAAGGGGAGTTGGAATTTACAGCGAATGCACCCACCACACCTCATGGTTCATGGCAGAACCCTGTATCTTGCCGTGCTGCTTCTTAGATGTTAATGTCCGTTTTAGAATACCCAGACTATTAAGGATAAACTTGGTCACGACTTTAGGATTGCGATCTCTAGTCTGTAAGTCTATAAAGCTACAGATCGCATATCTTTATCCTTGTTAAAGTTATGATTACAAGGATTTACACCATCTAACCCACCTTCTACAGGAGTGCAGATATTAATATGAAATTATCTAGGGCGAACGATGGGAATTGAACCCACGAATGGTGGTACCACAAACCACTGCCTTAACCACTTGGCTACGCTCGCCATTCAACAATTTGAATTATAGCAATAATTTGGCAATCGATCAAGAGTTTTTGTTCAAGGAACGGACTTAGTTGATTTAGAGTCTCTGGAATCTAACGATTACAACGAATTTTACTTGGCAAATATGAAACCATTGACCATCATTGCGTATACTGGAGCAGCAGTAGGCCTCGCCGCCTTGGGTGTGACAATGGCGAAAACCAATCCTAGTCAAGTTGAATATGAAGAATATGCAGTTCAACGCCTGACAAAATACTTAAAAACCGATGTATGTAAAAAAACTACGAATATTATAGAAAATTTAATCCGTTTTAATTGTGATAAGTTAGTTGACTCGGCTAACCCGCAAATCCAAGAAATTATTGGCAAGACTACAGAAAGGCAAGATTTCCTTATTTTTAGTGTTTACCGTACAAATTTAAAAATAAATTCTTGGATACCTTCATACAAATTTGAAACGGTAGGAGCTTTTAATCAATTTTATACTTACACTGCCGAAGAACAATAAGGTAAGCAGCAGGGTGAAGAATATACAGCAGAATTCAGGAGTCAGAATCGGCTGCGCTAACAGAAGAAAAACAAGCTTTATACCCGGTTTTGAAACGAATATAGCGGTTCTCAGTTGCATAGAATACAGACCTAACCCCCAGCCCCTTCCCTTCTAGCGTTGGGGAGTAAAATTCAAAGCCTCTCTCCTAAAAGGAGAGAGGTCAAAGTGTATTGCATCCGAACGAGAAGCGCTATAGTTGTGTACTTTACAACTTGAATTCCGCTGTAAAAGTGATTAAGAATAATTCTGGGCGTTGCTGAATTAAGGGATGATTCTTGTGGGGTGGGCATCCTGCCCGCCCGTAAATACAAGGGACGCTCATGTTGCCCATCCCACAAAAATAGTAAAATCATCCCGCAAATATGCAACCCCTAATTCTGTTTAGTAATTGATAATAGTTTCAATAATTACCAGAGTACTTATGAACCCCGGCTGAATCTTAAGTAAGATATAGTAACTGAAAGTTGAAGCTTTGCCGATGTCATCTGCCTATTTGCTATTGTCTCATGGAAGTCGCGATCGCCGCCCAGAAATTGCTATGCAGCAACTAGCTAGGCTGGTATGTCAGAAATTGTCAAGCGAACATTTGGTTGGCATCGCTGCTTTAGAAATGAGTCCTCAACCTTTACACGAGCAGATTCAACAATTTGCTAAGAGCGCTTTTGGCGATTGCATACAGTCTCAAAACGAAAATCGCCTCAAAATTGTACCGCTATTTTTGCTGCCGGGAGTGCATGTGATGACAGATATTCCTGCCGAAGTAGCACTCGCACAACAGGCTGCTGGTCAAGATACTATCATTGAGTTGCAACCATATTTAGGTTCTCACCCTAATTTAGAGAAATTGTTGGCAAAGCAAATAGCTGCTATCAAAGCAGAAGCATGGATTCTCTTAGCTCATGGTAGCAGTCGCCCAGGTTCGCAAGTAAGTGTGGAAGCAATGGCGGCGAGTTTGGGAGCCGTGACTGCTTATTGGGCTGGGCCTCCTAGTTTAGAATCACGAGTGAAAGAGTTAGTAACTGCTGGTTATCGGGAAATTGCAATTTTGCCATACTTTTTATTCGCTGGTGGAATAACCGATGCGATCGCCACCTCAATAGAAGAGCTAAAATTACAATTTTCTGCGGTGAATTTCCAATTGGCAGAGCCACTGGGAGCAAGTGCAGAATTAGCCGAGCTAATTTGGGATTTAACAGATAGATAGATGAACCGCACAGAAAAACAGGAGAACAAGTATTTGGGAAAGGTTTATTTAGTAGGTGCGGGGCCAGGAGATCCAGGACTAATTACCCTGAAGGCAAAAGGTTTGTTGGAATGTGCAGATGTAGTTATCTATGATGCCTTGGTGAGTCCGGCCATTTTGGCAATGATTAATCCCCAAGCCGAGCAAATTAATGCTGGTAAACGTGCGGGGAGACATTCGTTGTTGCAGTCAGAAACAACTCAATTGCTGATTGATAAAGCGCAGGATAATGCAATTGTAGTGCGACTCAAGGGTGGCGATCCGTTTATTTTTGGTCGCGGTGGCGAAGAGATGGAAGAATTAGTCAAAGCTGGAATATCAACGGAAGTAGTCCCAGGTATCACATCGGGGATTGCAGCAGCAGCATATTCGGGTATTCCTTTGACTCATCGGCTGTATAGTTCATCAGTGACATTTGTAACTGGTCATGAAGCGGCGGGTAAGTATAGACCGATTGTGAATTGGAGTGCGATCGCTCACGGTTCCGAAACCATTGTAATTTATATGGGAATTCACAATTTGCCTTATATTGTGGAAGAATTAAGTACTGCTGGGTTGAATTTACAAACGCCCATTGCTTTAGTGCGCTGGGGTACGCGCCCAGAACAAGAAGAATTGATTGGGACATTGGAAACAATTGTCAAACAGGTAGAGGAAACTGGATTTAGTGCCCCTGCGATCGCAGTTATTGGACAAGTCGTGAATATGCACAGTATTTTGTCTGGTTGTCGTCCAGTTTGATAGTTGGCAGCTTATTGTTTCGTATTTTCCGATAACCCTAGTGTACGATCGATAAGGTTATTCGGTTCTGGTGGGAGTCAGCTACCAGAGGTAACGGGGAAAGTTCGGTGCAAATCCGGCGCTGTCCCGCAACTGTGAACCAATTTGAGATTAAGGAAAATCTCAAGTTGAGTGAGTCAGGATGCCCGCCGAAATAGATTTATTAGTTTCACATATCTGCGAGGTACAGATGACTACGACTATAAATATTTCCCCAGCCAGTCCTTTGGGTGTTGCTGAACATACTTTATTTGTTTGCAAAACCTGTGCCAGTGTTTGGCAAAATGGAAAACGTTTAGGTGAAAGTGGTGGTGAAAAGCTTCTACACCAACTTCAGCAGCTGGCACAAGATTGGGAGTTACGAGATGAATTCCCGATTCAGGAAGTTGAATGTATGAGTGCTTGTAATCGTTCTTGTGTAGTTGCCTTTAGTGCCAAAGGCAAATTAACATATTTATTTGGTGATTTAGCCGTTGATGGTAGTGCCTCTGCGGTACTGGAATGTGCTAGTCAATACTATGCTAAAGCAGATGGTTTGCTGCCTTGGTCAGAGCGTCCAGAAGCAATGAAAAAGGGCATTTTGGCAAAGATTCCACCTTTATGAAGAAGAACTCAGAAGTCAGAATGGGCTAAACCTTAGCTATCCGCTAACAGCAAAGTTTTCTGTACTAATAGCTGATAGAGCCAAGGGAACTCCAAGAAATAAATTATCCAATCTTGTGGGGTGGCATTGGTGTCAACTTAACGCTAAACCCGCTTGGTGAGAAGGTTTTGCCCTCACCCCCAGCCCCTCTCCCCAAGAGAGAGGGGAGCTAGACATTCAATTCCCCTTCTCCCAAGGGAGAAGGGGTTAGGGGATGAGGGCGTGAGGGATTTGTAAAACGCCTGTCCGATATAGTTTTCGGCTTAAGTTGACACCAATGGCAAGATGCCCACCCCACAATCAATAATTGAATATTTTTTTATTTGGAAGTCCCCAAGCAAAGCGAGTCCGCGAGAGTTTGGGGATAGATTAAAACCTCTTTCGTCGTGGGCAAAAATAAATTCAAATATTCTTCCTTGAACCTATCCGTTTATGGGTAGAGTATTCTGAATCCTGAATTCTGAATTCTGACTCCTTTTTAATGATGCGTGTTTTGATTCTGGGTGGGACGGGTGATGCAGCAGAACTAGCTGCCAAAGTTACGACTATCCAAGGGTTAGAAGTAATAACTTCTCTTGCTGGCCGCACCCGTGAACCGTCAGTACCGCTGGGCGATTTACGGGTTGGAGGCTTCGGGGGTGTGGCTGGATTGGCTAGCTATCTGCGAGTCATGGAAATCGACTTATTAATTGATGCAACCCATCCTTTCGCTAGTCAGATTTCCTTCAATGCAGCAGATGCGGCAACGAAAGTTGGAGTACCCCGTCTGATGTTAATCCGTCCGCCTTGGGAAAAAGAAAGTGGCGATCGCTGGATTGAAGTTGATAATGTTGCAGCCGCAGCAACAACCCTGCAAAATCAGTCACAGCGGGTATTTTTGACAGTTGGAAGGCAAGAACTCGCCGCCTTTGCTCATTTGGAGAAAATTTGGTTTTTGATGCGGATGATTGACCCTCCTGGCGATGATGCTTTAGTACCGCCGGGAATGGTATTGTGCGATCGCGGGCCTTTTACGCTCAATAATGAGAGACAAATTCTGATTGAGAATAACATTGATACCATCGTCAGTAAAAATAGCGGTGGCGATGCCACAAAGCCTAAGATTATTGCCGCGCGAGAACTGGGCGTGAAGGTTGTGATGGTAAATCGTCCAGCTATACCGCCAGGGGAACAGGTTAGCAATGTTGATGCTGCTTTGGTATGGCTATGCGTAGGCGTAGCCCGCCGTAGGCATCGCTGCTAAATTATATAGGCAAGATTGATAATACGATCTTTGTTAATTTCCGTATAATACACGGGAACGATCGCAGTCACGACTTCCATGAAAAATCTAGCTCTATCTGCCATAGCCCTCGCCACCACATCTGGATTAGTTTTCGGGACAATGCCAGCCGCTTCTGCTTTAAGTTGGAATTGGAATTATTCTGGTACTGGCATAGCGGCGAACGGTACTTTCACCACTAATGACACCCCTAACGATTTGGGTTTTTACTTAATTACTAGAATTACTGGTACGCGAAATGATGAAACAATTACTGGTCTGCAACCCGCCGGGACTCCAATACCAGGAAACGAACCTTTTAATGTTGATAATTTAATTAGTCTTAATACTCAGCAGTTAACAGGTGATGGTTTTGGGTACTCCACTTTGGGAGGAAACTATTCTAGTCCATTTTTCGCGAGTTTTTTGCCGACACCAGGTTATTTAGAGGTTTTTTCTGCGCCGCCAATCATACCAGATTTTGAAAATTTAGGATTAGAAGATAGTGAGTTACCTATTAGTTTTTCTGCAACCATAATTACTGTCCCTGAACCTACTTCTATCCTTAGCCTACTCATTCTTGGGACTCTTGTTGGCGCACCTTCATTACTCAAACCCCATAATCTATCCAAATTTACTCAGAAGAAGCTCGAAAAAGTTTCCTAAAACCATCCAATAAAAATTCAAAATTATACCCTTACAGGAAAGCAAGCTATGCGTAGCGTCTTGTAGAAAAGAGAGTTGCAAATGGGAATTTAAAGCCCGATTGTAGCTTGCTTTTTGTAGGGTAATACCATTTTAGATTTTGGATTTTAGATTTTGGATTGGGAATTGCCTTGGTGCGTCTGGCTTGATGTGAATCCATCTGTCGCAATCATTTTTCAAAATGGTATAACTTTAGCTAAGTACAGTTTTGCGTAAAAGCGTAGCGTTTTTAATGCAAGCCAATGCATTCACAATGCAAGCCGACGCATTGGCATTGTAGGGTATTGCCAAATTTAATTTGCTATGAATTAATGAAATGCTCTACTAAGTGCTGACGTTCGGTTTTAAACCCTTAAATTCATGAGAAAACTTGCAATCTCTCTATAGGCTCTTTGAGACACACAGATTAAAGTAATATAGCAACGGTGGTATCATTGCATCCAAATGATACCGTAATTTTGTCTAGATATAGAATTCTATCGCCCTGCGGACGGTAGATTATTTCTAAAAGGAGTTTGCTGCAATGTCCACAACACCAACTACCCGATTAATTTTAGAGACTTTACTCCCCCATCTCAAAGTAGCAGCAGCTTATGCTAATTTTCTGCAACCAAAAATTGCTGCACTTCCCGCCAAAGAACAAGCAAACAACTTTTTTAGTGCTGCACTTACTGATGCGGATGTGGCTATTCAAAATTTAGTAGAAGTAGTATTACTAGGAACTTTCCCAGATATTCGCTTTTATGGTGAAGAATATGAAAGTTCTAATAATACCAAATATTTTCGTGCTACCGACCTCGGTTCAGAAGGTGATTACTTAGTAACACTTGACCCGATTGATGGCACGAAGTTTTATATGGATGGACATTCTAATTACCAAATTATTCTCAGTATTCTAAATGCGGATGAGTTTGAAGCAGTAATTGCCATTTCTCCTGCCCAAAACATTTATTTTTACGCGCTTCGAGGTGAAGGTGCTTTTAAAGGGACGCTGGAGATGAGTTTAGAAGCCTGTGCCCCGTTAGATATAACATCCGCCAAACCTTCTATTTTATTGGGATGGGGAATGAATTCCATCGCACATTTCTTAAAAGATCGATATAAAGTAATCGATATAGCGGCTGATTACTCTAGTGATATTCAAATTCCCAATCTTAATGGTATTCTCAGTGGCGACTTGAGTGGAGCAGTTATCAAATCGGGCAAATTTCTTGATAGTGCTGCACTCGCTTTTATTGCAAAAGAGGCTGGCTGGATTGTGACTACTCTGGACGGTTCGACTTTACCGCCATTGCATACTTGTAAAAACTATAGTCTGCCTGGATTGATCGTAGCTGCCTCAAAATCTGTTCATCAAGACCTATTAGAAGCAATGCAAAGCGTAGTTGTTTGAGGGTTAATCAATATCGGTTTGGAGATGATTTTTCGTGGTTTGTACCATTTTAGTGTCGCCTATGACAAAGCTAAGGCGGATGACCCTATTAAGGGACTTGCAGAAAATAAATTATCCCAAATTATTTGCATATTTGTAGGGGCGCAAGGCCTTGCGCCCCTATAATGGGATATTTTTTTAACTGGAAGTCCCTAAGTACTTCGCTGCAAAAGAAAATCAAGATTTAGGAGTCGTCAAAGCGCTGCTAAAGCCAGTGTCAAAGCTGGATTTGTCTCCTTTTTCTGCACCCTCTTGACAAAAGTACAATCATTCTAACCTCTCGCCGATGGAGATACAGCTAATTTTCAGTCATGGCTTAGTTACTAAGCAGATTTCAAACTTGTGTTTATTTCAAGTCTTATAGAGCCGTAACATTTACAGCAGCCGGCCCTTTTGAACCACTAGTAATCTCAAATTGAACATTTTGACCCTCAGCTAGCGTTTTAATACCATTGCCTTGAATAGCTGAAAAATGAACGAAAACATCTTTAGATCCGTCTGAAGGTGTAATGAAGCCAAATCCTTTGGACTCATTAAACCATTTTACTTGTCCTTCAATGAGAGCGCCGCCTACAATTGCCGCTACTTCCAAATCATCAAGTTCCTCAATTTCTGGTGCTTGCAAATTTTTAATTTCTATTGTCTTCATATTTGCTAATCTTAATATCAGTTCAATAATAGGCTAACAATAAGCAATAAGAAAATCAACAAAAACAGTAAAACATCCTACCTTTCCCACTTTTCCTACATTGTACGGTCTATCCCCACACACAATTATCATTATCACAAAAACTATTTTGAGTATTTTAATTGATTGACAAAAAGTGCTTTATCTTAACGTTTCACCGATGGGTACTGTTATATTCACAGGTTGATGTTGAAGGTAAGCTAGTCCAAGGTATTCGGTCTAGATTGCAAACGACTGGATACCGTCTTCCACAACTTAATATTTCTTTTGACAAAATGAAAATCTGTATTGTTGGCGCGGGTGCGATTGGTGGATATTTAGGGGCAAAACTGGCACTTGCAGGTGAAGCAGTGACGCTGATTGCGCGTGGTTCTCATTTGGAAGCAATTCAAAAAAATGGGCTGAAGTTACTCATGGCAGACGGTTCCAGCCAAATTGCTACTCCGATGGCAACTAGTGATATCCAGTCAGCGGGGCCACAAGATGTAGTAATTTTAACTGTTAAGGCTCACAGTGTAGCTGCGATCGCACCTTTTCTCCCAGCACTCTACAATCCTCATACAATGGTGGTGACAGCCCAAAATGGCGTTCCTTGGTGGTACTTTCGCAAGTATGGTGGTGAGTATGAAGGTACAAGGATTCAATCTGTTGATCCAGATGGGATTATTGAAGCTAGTATCGGTGCTGAACGTGTCATCGGTTGTGTGGTTTATCCGGCAACTGAGATAATTGAACCAGGTGTAATTAAACATATTGAAGGCGATCGCTTTACTCTTGGTGAAATCGACGGTAGTAAAAGCGATCGCATCCAATTATTAGCACAGACTCTCAAACAGGCAGGATTCAAAGCACCAATTCGCAATCAAATTCGCACGGAAATTTGGATTAAGTTGTGGGGAAATGTAGCGTTTAATCCCATCAGTGCCTTAACTGGTGCGACTCTAGAGGATATTTGCCGTTATCCCCTCACCCGCGAACTAGCGCGGCAAATGATGAGTGAAACTCAAGCGATCGCAGAAAACTTGGGTATAAAGTTTGGCATCACTTTAGAACAGCGAATTAATGGCGCAGAAAACGTTGGTTCCCATAAAACCTCAATGCTACAAGATATTGAAGCCGGACGCACTACGGAGATAGACGCAATTGTTGGCGCGGTGGCAGAATTGGGAAAACTTACTCAAATTCCCACACCTTATATTGATGCTATATATGCCAGTGTCAAGCTGCTGGAAGCGACCAAAATAAGAATTTAACAGTCCATAATTACAACATTCCAATAATTGTTGAAAATTCTCCGCGTACCTCTGCGCTTCCCTCCGCACTCCTCTGCGTTTAAATTTCACCCTCAATTCCCCAAGATTTTACACATTTAAAGTGCAGAATTGAAATTATATAATTATCAAGTTCATGAATAAAAAGAAAGTATGGCTATCAACAATAGTAGTTGTAGCAGTAGTAATCAGCATCATCATCGGACATAGTAATTCTCTAAAAGCTGCTTCACCTTTAGGGAAAGACACCCTGACGATGATTACTTCCCCAGATTATCCGCCTTATGAGTTTTATGATACGAAAGGAGGCGATCGCCAAATCGTTGGCTTTGATATAGATATTGCCAAAACCCTTGCTGAAAAATTAGGGTTCAAACTTCAAATAATGGAATCCGATTTTAATGGATTAATTCCTGCACTCCAAGCAAATCGCGCTGATTTTGTCATGGCTGGGATGACTCCGACTCCAGAACGTCAGAAAAATATTGATTTTTCAGTTATTTATTACGAAGCCAAAGATACAATTGTCGCTCCTAAAGGTAGCAATCTGAAACAGCCGCAAGATTTATCAGGCAAAAAGGTTGGGGTACAACTGGGAACAATACAAGAACAAAATGCCGAGAAAATTGCTAAAAAAGTTACGGGTATTCAACTAAAGCAACTCAACAGAGTGCCGGAAGTAGTTCAAGAAATCAAATCTGGACGAATTGATGCAGCAATTGTTGAGGATACTGTCGCTAAGGGATTTGCCCAAGCTAACCCAGATTTAGAATTTAATGTTATTCCCTCAGAAGAAGCAAGTGGATCTGCGATCGCTTTTCCTAAAGGTTCTTCTTTTGTAGAACCGTTTAACAGAGTTCTTCAACAAATGAAGGACAATGGCACGTTGAATAAACTTGTAGCCAAGTGGTTTTCACAGAATACTACCGCCAATCCTGCATCCTCAACTCCTGCCAAAGGCGGATTGAATCTCGACTTCACCAGAATTCTTCCCGACATTCCCTTTATTCTTCGGGGAATCCCTTTAACTTTGTTGTTCACGCTATTATCTGTATCCTTGGGGTTAATCTGGGGAACAATCCTATCTCTATTAAAAATTCTCGGCATCAAACCGCTTACCTGGGTTGCTAATGCCTACACCTCCGTTTTTCGAGGCACACCTTTGCTATTACAATTGGCGTTGGTTTACTACGCAACACCCCAACTTACAGGTTATGACATTTCAGCATTGCAGGCTGGGGTGCTAACTTTTACTTTGAATTCTGGCGCTTATATGTCGGAAACCATTAGAGGTGGAATTCAGGCGGTGGATAAAGGACAAAGTGAAGCGGCGATGTCTATGGGTGTTCCCTATTGGTTGATGATGTGGGATGTGATTTTGCCCCAAGCATTGAAGAATATTCTCCCCGCATTGGTAAATGAAACTATCGGATTGCTTAAAGATTCCGCGCTGGTGTCAACAATTGGGGTGGTGGAAATATTACGCAGCGCTCAAATCGTTGGTGCAAATAAGTATATTTATTTTGAACCACTGCTATTTGCAGGGTTAATCTACTATGTTTTGGTAATGGGTATGACTTTAAGTGCGTCGGCTTTAGAAAGGAGGTTACGACAAAGTGAATAATGTAGTAATTCGCACGGAACTCTTGTGTAAATCCTTTGGTAAGCTTGACGTACTCAAAGATATTTCCACTGAGTTTTATCAGGGGGAAGTAGTTGCGATACTAGGCCCTTCTGGTTCAGGGAAGTCTACCTTTCTGCGATGCATAAACTTGCTAGAACAACCCACCAGAGGCAGAATCTACTTTAACGAGCAAGAAATTACTAATCCCAAGGCAAACATCGCAAAGGTGCGCCAGCATTTGGTGATGGTATTTCAACATTTTAATTTGTTTCCCCACATGAATGTGCTGGAAAATGTCACCTACGCACCGATAAAGGTAAAAGGAGTAAACAAGCAAAAAGCAGAACAACATGGCTTAGAATTGCTTGCTAAGGTAGGTTTAGAAGAAAAAGTGTCTGTCTATCCATCCAAACTATCGGGGGGACAGAAACAGCGAGTAGCGATCGCGCGGGCATTAGCAATGGAACCTGAGATGATTTTGTTTGATGAACCCACCTCTGCACTAGATCCAGAAATGGTTAAGGATGTGCTGGAAGTGATGAAAGATTTAGCGCTATCTGGGATGACAATGGCGATCGTCACTCATGAAATGGGCTTTGCAAAAGAAGTTGCCAATCGGATTATGTTCCTCGACCAGGGAAGTTTAGCAGAAGATACTACTCCTAGCGAGTTTTTCCAAAATCCTAAATGCGATCGCGCCAAGCAGTTCTTAGAAAAAATGCTTTAGAACAATTGAAATTCGCCGCTTTTTTTGTATTCTTGAAATTTTTCCAAAACGGGGCGATCGTTTGGCATTAATGTAGGTAAGTCAGTCAAATCAAAGAATTCCAGCGCCAGCGATTCTCCATCTAAGCAAGCGAGGCTACCTGACCATTCAACGGCTCGCAAAATCAAAATAAAGGTTTGGACGCGATCGCCATTGGGATAAGTTACAGTTTCAAAGGCTGGGTTAGAAGAAAACCCCACAGCTGCAAAACGCTTAACCGTTAAACCAGTTTCCTCAAAAACTTCTCGTGCTGAACATTCTTCGGCAGATTCGCCTATCTCTGGACAGCCGCCAGGTAGCCCCCAAATTTTGAAATCACTTCGCTTTTGCAATAAAACGCGCCCCGAGGTATCCTCGATAATCACGCGTGCGCCAAACATCAGAAGTAGGCGATCGCCTACAATTTGTCGTAACTTACCGAGATAAGAATCTGACCAATTCGCCATAACGAGAAAGTTTGTAAAGAAAATCTAAAGGTAGCAAATAGCGATCGCCTGAAAACAGGATAATGCAGCTGAACAGGTTAATTATTCCCATTCAACCTAGAATTATGGCACCTACACCGAAAATCCTCGCCTTTGCTGGCAGCACGCGGATAGATTCTTACAACAAAAAATTGGTAAAAATCGCGGCGGCTGGCGCTAAGGCAGCTGGCGCAGAAGTGACTTATCTAGACCTCCGCGATTTGCCTTTACCTCTGTTTGATGAAGACTTGGAAGCTCAAGAAGGACTACCAGCCAACGCCCGCACTTTTAAAGACTTGATGATTTCTCATCAAGGAGTGCTGATTGCTTCGCCGGAATATAACAGTTCACTCACAGCAGTTTTGAAGAACGCCATTGACTGGGCATCTCGTCCAGCCCCAAATGAAGCACCATTGGCTGCTTTTGCAGGGAAGGTTGCTAGTATTATGAGCGCTTCCCCAGGCGCTCTTGGTGGTTTGCGGGGATTGGTTCACCTGCGCTCTATTTTGGGAAACATCAAAGTTTTGGTACTTCCCGATCAAATAGCAGTACCCAAAGCTTATGAAGCTTTTAATGCTGATGGCACGTTAAAAGATCCTAAACAGCAAGAATCTATTGAGCGGTTAGGCGATGGTTTAACAAAGATATTACTGAAGCTTAACTAAATTCTTCAGGTGTTCAGTAAATAACGAACACCTATACAGTAGAATTCAGAATTTAGAATTCAGGAGTCGATTCAACTACTGCGTTTCAATCCCTAATAGGGATTTTGATGAATTGCAATTTTTTACTCATCAGTACGCGGAATTAAGCCACCGCGCAGTTTCAATCCCTAATAGGGATTTTGATGAATTGCAATTTTCTGTGATAGTTATCTTATACAAAAGTCTTCATCTGTTTCAATCCCTAATAGGGATTTTGATGAATTGCAATGTGCCCAAGCTGCTGAACTTGCCATCCCCGCAGAAACAAGTTTCAATCCCTAATAGGGATTTTGATGAATTGCAATCCTACATTTAACTTATGGAAGGTAAGCAGTTGGTGTTTCAATCCCTAATAGGGATTTTGATGAATTGCAATTACGAAATCACCAAGAATATGGAGTGTACTGTCGGTTTCAATCCCTAATAGGGATTTTGATGAATTGCAATTCTCCCCAACATTTTTGTAAATATGTCTGTACTGGTTTCAATCCCTAATAGGGATTTTGATGAATTGCAATTATCTCTTTTAGGTATGTAAGAGCAAGTAAAGTGTTTCAATCCCTAATAGGGATTTTGATGAATTGCAATTCAACGTGCGCGTGTAGCTAGCCTCTCCAATGCTGCGTTTCAATCCCTAATAGGGATTTTGATGAATTGCAATAGAGAAGGTAATACAACTTGCAAATTACCATGGCTACGTTTCAATCCCTAATAGGGATTTTGATGAATTGCAATAGCATTCTGACGACAACTTGCAAAACGCTGACTTTGGTTTCAATCCCTAATAGGGATTTTGATGAATTGCAATTATAGTGGATTTATTACTAGCTTAAGGCTAACAATTGTTTCAATCCCTAATAGGGATTTTGATGAATTGCAATCTGATGCGATATTACTGATGTTATTAGCAATTTTTGATGTTTCAATCCCTAATAGGGATTTTGATGAATTGCAATCCAAAATACCCGATTGCTGTCACGCGCTTGGTGGTATGGTTTCAATCCCTAATAGGGATTTTGATGAATTGCAATTCGAAACCAAGCGCGATAATGCTAACCGCGCCCTTGTTTCAATCCCTAATAGGGATTTTGATGAATTGCAATGATGTCGCGCCAGATAGCCAATTATCAGTGCGAATGTTTCAATCCCTAATAGGGATTTTGATGAATTGCAATTTAGGATGACTTTTACGTTCTAGAAGCAACTTTGTGTTTCAATCCCTAATAGGGATTTTGATGAATTGCAATTCGGCAACTTGTGCGCGGATAGCAACTTCCCATAATTGTTTCAATCCCTAATAGGGATTTTGATGAATTGCAATTCTCTTTGGATGTGCGCGATCTGCTTGACATCAAGTTTCAATCCCTAATAGGGATTTTGATGAATTGCAATCCGTTTATCGACAGTGGTGTTTTTGTTATTATTTGTTTCAATCCCTAATAGGGATTTTGATGAATTGCAATATTTTTAGTTTAAAAAAAGTTTGTACCATCATTTCGTTTCAATCCCTAATAGGGATTTTGATGAATTGCAATTTTGGCAAGGTTCTTATGTCCCCCAGGAAATGTTTCAATCCCTAATAGGGATTTTGATGAATTGCAATTCTTTGATGCAAAGCAGGACCCGGAAATCCATGTGCTAGTTTCAATCCCTAATAGGGATTTTGATGAATTGCAATGCGAGATGCGATCATCGGAGCTTTTGATGCTGACGTTTCAATCCCTAATAGGGATTTTGATGAATTGCAATTTGAAGCGCATCTTTTGGGCTATCGGTGTCATAGTTTCAATCCCTAATAGGGATTTTGATGAATTGCAATCCCTTGCTGCTCAGTGCCATCTCTAGCATTGAGAGGTTTCAATCCCTAATAGGGATTTTGATGAATTGCAATGGAAGCGCAAAGGAAGCGCGAATGGATTTCAATGGTAGTTTCAATCCCTAATAGGGATTTTGATGAATTGCAATCTGGTTTTAACTGACTAGGACGATCTGCCCCAAGGTGTTTCAATCCCTAATAGGGATTTTGATGAATTGCAATTTCGTTCAACTTAAGGTCATTGTTACATTTTTGTGTTTCAATCCCTAATAGGGATTTTGATGAATTGCAATTGCGGCTGGTGTCGGCTTAGGATATTTAGGTTTAGGTTTCAATCCCTAATAGGGATTTTGATGAATTGCAATGCGCAGATATTAGCTGCGACGATACCCGTCGCTTCGTTTCAATCCCTAATAGGGATTTTGATGAATTGCAATGTAAGCTTAAGCTCTCACCAACGACTCTTCAGTATGTTTCAATCCCTAATAGGGATTTTGATGAATTGCAATTTGGAAGCCCTGCGACAGATTGCCTAATTGCTATTCGTTTCAATCCCTAATAGGGATTTTGATGAATTGCAATTAGGTACAAATATACTAACCAAGTGGATAGGTTTCAATCCCTAATAGGGATTTTGATGAATTGCAATTTAATACCATGTTTAACCTCGCATCCTATAAACGTTTCAATCCCTAATAGGGATTTTGATGAATTGCAATGGCGGGAGCCTGAAAGCCAAGCTGTATTTAGTTTTCAAGGTGCAGTTGCGCGATTCTGGAGCAATCATAGCATTAGAGAATTCGTTTGGAAAGAGTGTCAGGGAAATTTAAAAGCTGAAATCGTGTTTTGATAAGCATTTCAGAGATTGCGCGGATGAGGATTAGGCGACTAATGGGTTGAAAGCCTTACTGGAGTTGGGATAGAAGCATTTTTTTGGGGCTGTGGAATTTGTACACCTACCCCTCCGCGCATTTTAAATACAGAAACCTAGCCAGAAGGAGACTCAGCAAAGAAAATTGTTTCGTCTCGTGGCTGTTCTCCGCCAATACGTTCGATTTTTCCCTGACAACAGCCACAGAGAAAATAAAAGCGCACGCTATCGGTGTCGGGTTTAATCAATTTAGACAAACGCGATCGCAGTTTAGCATACTGAGTGGGAGTGATATCGCACTCAAACACACTCAGTTGCATCCATTGTCCGTAAGACTTCAGAACCGAATGGATTTTAGTCCGACGCTTATCTTCTGGAATGTCGTAGCTGACAACAATATACATGGGGGAGTGGGGAGTGGGGAGATGGGGGAGAATGAGTAATTACTTGAGAATTAAAGGGGGATATTTATCGATTTCGTTCATGAGGTACTTACTTAATAACCTGGCTTGAATTTCAAAGGATTTTTGATAGGTGCATTTGTTTCCCATGACTGGATGTTTGAACTCTGATTGTTTCTTTTGTTCGTAGGCGCGAAGAAATGTATGCAGTCCTTCTTTGGTTAAAGACACAGCACCACTGAGCGGTTCGGTGGTAAAGTCAGTTAGGGTTAGCGATCGCTTGTTAATCAGCGACAACACAACAGCATCCACTATTAAAGGACGAAATTCTTCCATCAAATCCAAGGCTAAGGAAGGTCTACCATAACGTTCGACGTGTAAGTATCCTAGATAAGGATCGAAGCCGACAATATTTAAAGCACTTTGCACATCATGACGTAGTAATGAATACCCAAAACTCAGTAAGGCATTAACCGGATCGGTTGGTGGACGGCGGTTTCTGGCTTCAAATCGAAATTCTGGGGTTTTGATTAGCTGTTGAAAACAACCAAAATAAGCTGCACTACCAGCACCTTCTAAGCCTCTGAGGGAATCAATACTGCTAGTTTTTTCGATTGGTGCGATCGCGTTTTCTAATCGAGTGATGTTATTATTCAGGTCTGTATCAGGATGTTCTCGCTGAGTGCGAAGTAAGCTATGGCGGTAATTTTTTAATTTACCCCGTACAAATCCTCTGACTAAATGTATTGCTGGTTCTGATTCTCCTATAGCTTGCCATTGGGCTTTGCGAACAAAAATATTTTTGGTAACTTCTGGTTCTAAACGTCCTAAATATCGTCCATTTTGTGTGAGAAATGTTAAACAGATGTGACGATCTAAAAGTTCCCTGACGACGGCGGGAGAAATAGTAGCCCGTCCTAGTACTACAATCCCTTCTAGTTTAATTAAAGGGATATCCATGATAGTTTTTTGTTCAGCTTTGACGGTGAGGCGTTCGTCAACTTTGCCGATAAAAGCATCAGCTTGTATTACGTAAAGTGTTCCCATTTTTGATTTTTCCTAGTAATAATTAGTGCTTAGGCGAATTCTATTCGTCAGGGTATAATTTAATTGACTTCTTGATAAGTTTTGACTTTATCAGTTGCTTTGGGCAAACATTGCGAATAAAGACTACATCCTTGGCAGCATTTGCTGTAAACTGGTTTTGGCATTGCTCCTGTTTCTAAGAGATTTGTGACAGATTCAATAGTTGCGATCGCACTTTGCCGTAACTCTTGATTAATCTCTACTAATTGCCGTTGATGGGAGTGGGCATAATAGATATATCCAGTAGTAACAGGTTGTCCTGTCATCTCTTCTAAACATAAGGCTTGGGCGCAGACTTGCAACTCATCGTTATCCCATTCGCCTTTGCGTCCTCGTTTATATTCCACTGGATAAATTTCACCTGATTCTGCTTCAATTAAATCAGATTTGCCGATGAGTTTGTATTGCTCAGACTTCAGCCAAATTGCTCGAATTTGCCAAGTTTTTCCGCGCTGTACATCGCTTGTCGTGTGGACGCGATCGTGTAAAGTTGTGCCTTCAATTGTGTATTGATTGTCGGTAAATTCACCTGCACAAAACATCCGCCAACAGCGATGCGGACAATAGGCATATTGATTCAATGCCGCAATGGAAATATATTCAGTTTGATTCATAACTTAGGTAGTTTTTAAATGATTATTGAAATTAGGGAGAATACAGCCGCCGCGTCATCCCCATACCCATTGTTGTTTTTCTGCCGACACCAGTATATAAAGCAAAGTCAGCTAAAGCGTTAATTTGCTTAATTTGTATTGGTTCAACTGCCCCTAAAATTTTATAAGTAACTTCGCCAAGGATGCCAATAAATTTGCTGCGAGAATCAGCTAATATTTCTGTGTGAATATTGACAAATGAGGGAAAAATGGATTCAATTGCAATTTGAGTAAATTCTATGCCACTGTATTTATTCCACCGCGAAAGTAGGGAATTGAAAACAGATTCTCTAGTAGGAAGGGTAGTATCATACTGTCCTTGACGAAAGGCGGTAGGCGTGGAGAAGCTAAGGTTGATGGAAGAATTGCGATCGCTAGCTTCTTCGTATAATTGAGCATAAGTAATGGCATTTGCCCAAGGTTGAATAGATTGGGGTGTGCCTTGAATGCTGGTAATATACAAGTCAGCGGGGCCAAGATGCCAAGGGCGATTGGGATTAAGATTTAGCCAGAGTTGGGTAAGTTTGCCAAATAGAGTGTCATCTAATAAAGAGATGCGCCACCAACAAGGAGTCCCGGCGGGAATGGGTTGTTGATGTGAGTATTGCAATTTAGATCCCCCCCTACCCCCCTTCAAAAGGGGGGAGTTAGTTTGGAGGGGAGAAAGAGTGAAGGCTTTGTCTGCGGTGGAATCGTGCAAGCGATCGCCCAATGTGCTATCTACAGAACTAACGAGGGTTAAAAATAGGGCGTGGAGATGTCTACCTGTGAGATACTGTGGTGGAATGGGCGATTGAGGTAGCAAATTCAACACTAAACTATGAGGCATACTTTCTCTTTTTGGTTGTAGACTGAGTGATTCTTGACTCTACAGTGAACTCAGGGATTTCCTGGAGTTCAGCATCACTCAAACTATACTGTTCACAAACGAGACTTAGGCGATTTCCTGGGGTTTTGACAGCGTTAACCGAATGGGTTAAATCACCTTGAAAGTAAACTAAAGTATTGAATTGGGGCTTAATTTGCCCAAGTTGGCGTTTGTGCGATCGTAATACCAGTTCTCCCCCTTCCATATCTGCTGGTACACGCACATAAAGCACACTGACAACCGCAGGCGGTTCAATAGTCTTGGAGTAGGAACGTAAGGAGCGATCGATATGCGGATCGACACGGGAGCCTTCTTTGAGTTGTAAAGGATTGAGGTAAAAAGCATTACAATTCGCTTGGAGAGCTAAATTTAGGTAAGGTTTGAAGTAGGGAAACTGCTGTTCAACTTTTGCTAATCCAGAACGCTGAAATACGACAGAAAATCCTTTAGTGGCGACAAAATCGCGGTTGAGGTTGTTGATAGCAAAGTAAGGACAAGCTTGGATTTCTCCCCACAAGTTGTTTAGGTAATCGCTGGGGAAGGCATTGGTTTGTTGTTGATAGTGTTTCACGGTGGATCTGGGGAGCGTACAGAACTAACAGGGGCTAAGAATTGTAACGTAATTTGTGACTGGACGCTAGAACCTGCGAAAAATAAAAAACGTGGTAAAGGTTTTAGGAAGTGATTAATTCCGAAAACGATATTCTATCCGAACTGGAATTTTTAAGTTTTGAATGCCATCAAATTGATAGTATTGACCTCGCATTTGGACATTCTGAATTAAGCTTACTGGAGGCATATTCACAACATCATAGCTAATCACTTGATTAGTGAACATTACATCTAATGGATTTAATGGATGTGTACAAGTGAATATACCTTCAGTAATTTTAGGTTTCGGTAATGGTTCAACCGTTACTTCGGCCTTGCTCATCCATTTACCTAAGCGAATCCACTTTGGTAGTTTGAGTTCTTTTGGCGAAATAACAAAAAACTCAAATTTGCTTTCTGCTGCTATTTCTTTCGCTCTCCCAAAACTGGGGATATTTTTCTGTGTTTTCTCCATTTCAACATGGTAGTTGTTGTTAGCATACTTCCAGGTATTGAGGATGGACGAATGATTGAGCGATCGCGCTGGAGTTACGTAAATTTGCTGTTGATTAAGTGGCGTTAAATGCTCCTCATATTTTGGCACTTGTTCAGGGCAAAAATAGCGATAAGAATGTTCTTCAGCAACGGTAGTAGAGTAAATTTGGCTATCAACTAAACCCAGTGCATAACAGAGAGCGTAATTATGAATTAGGGCTTCTGTTTCATACAATCGCCCGATTTCACGAGTTGCGAAATAAAGGCTGTCGTGCAACTCTAATTGACAGCGATAAATAAACACCATTAATCTTTCCCCGCTTTAGCAGTAGTTTTTTTCTTGCTGATATGCTTCTTGGCATAATCTTTAGCTTCTGCATCAGCTTTTTGTAAAATTGCCTGAATTCCTTTCTCACTTCCTGTTAAAGTTTTGACTTCATTAATTAGGGATACAAAAGCATCACCAATGAAATCTGTGTGAACAATAAACTCCTCAGCCATTAACGCCTCGATAGCATTTTTTGCAGCAGTGATTACATCATCTTCATCTAGTGGATCGGGAGCATTTAAAGTATTATTAGATTTCATTTGGTCATATATTGCCTGAGTCCAACGCAGATTACTAGTGATTTCTCCATCCGCAAATACAACACCAATTAACTCATTTCTGACTCGACCTGTACGGGTTGTTTGCGCTCCATAGTGACGAGTTCGCAGAATATTATTAAAAACGTAAAGGAAGCTAGCTTCAGTGGGGTCTTTCAAGGTGACAATACTAGGGAAGAAAACTTGCGGTTTAATATGGTCTTGCTGATTAATTCGGCTGGTAACTTCACCAGGTTTAGAACCATTTTCCCCCTTAGAAGCCATCGTGCCATTTTCATAGGGAGCGTTGAGGGTGAATGTTTCGTGTGATTCATCAAAAGCTGTAATTGAAAATGCCGTGTCTACCACAACTTTCGATTTTTCAGAACCAGAGTCACCAATAGCAAATCCGTAAATGATGCAATCAGGATTATCCATTGCAAAATTTACGTTATATTCGCATTCTTCAGCCGTCATTAATCCATAGTTACGCAGTAATTCTCGACCAACTAAACGCTCTGGTGTAGACTGTTTGCGCTTGAACATTGACAAACGGCTAATTGTGGTTTTGTCTTTAACTCCAGCCCTTACCCGTGCTTTATTCAGTTCTGCATCTGTCTGGAATAATGGATAAGATTCGGTAATACGGATGGTCAAAAAATGAGCATATTTCCCCATTGGTTTGTAAGGAATTTCAGCTTGAAAGAATTTAGGTTCAACAGTTTTTAAAATTGCCATAATTTTCTCCAAAAAATTGTTTACTAGTTGTTTCCTTCTAGAGGAAGAATTTATTCCGGTTCATTAACATCATCTATTGCAGGAATATTTTCATTTTTTCCTGCATTTTCTTTGTCATCTTCAAGACGATAAAGAAATTCACAGGTATCACGAATTAAGTTGAGTTGACGACCAGCTAAACGAGCGCGATCGCCTGCAAAAGAGTTATCAAATACCTCCACTACAAAATACTTGGCAAAATCTAGAACAGCTTGCCGTTCTTCCTCACGTTTGCTCATGATCCAGCGTCCTTCAGCAGTAGAAGAATGAACGCGATCCATGAGTTTAAAAACTTCTGCTGCAACAGCTACAACTAATGTTTCTCCCTGAAACACACTTGACTCAGCTTTTAGTATAGTTTCAGCCGCAATATCTACTGGTTTTAACACAGCATTAGACTTAGGATTATAACGCTTATTAGCTCGGTAAAATCTGCGGTATAAATCTGTTAATTTCTTAGGGTGATTTAAACTTGATGCTTCTCCCACAATTAATTGCTCCATATTCGTGTCATATTTCACATAAGAGTCAAAACAAGGATAAAAATGATAGGCATAAAGCCGAATTTTTTCAATCCGGGCTGTTTCCACTCCCTGGTTACGTACCCAGCGATTGAGGTAAGAAAAAACGTACAGGGGACTGGTTTCAAAATCTTTAGCCAGTTCTGTGAATCTTCCCCAATTGGCATCGTAACCAGACTTACCTTGCCTAGCATTCACATCTAAATGAATGGCATAAGCGGCGGTAAGCACATTTAAAGGTGCTGGGTATTGGATGCCGTTTTCATTCCAACCTTCGAGAATGTAGTCAAGACGGAAGCGATCGCGCCTTACTAAAGCCCGAAAAGCATGAGGCGCACTATCAAGGAAAACGCTTTCCTCAAATTCAGCCCCATCATTAAAAGGTGGAATTGGCGACTCTGAAACCACAGTTTTAACATCTAAAATCATCGGGAAAGCAAACGCTAACCAAGTTGGCATTACCCAAGATTCTGTATCGGTGCTGTCTCTTCCTGGCGGCAGCGCCATGAAGTAAAATGTTAAAGGCTGGTCTTCAGGATAGAAAAGCTTAAAGGTGCGGTCTTTGTCACGCTGGAGGTTTTCATCAATTAAAAAACTATCTACACTTTGGTAGCGATCGCGCCCCAAATCCGCCTGTAAATCTTTACTGATAAAATGATTGCGAACACTCGTATCAAAGCGAGTTTGAGCAATACCATTGTATGCTTTCTGCAAAAACTTATTAGTCTCTGGAGTAAAGTAATAAGTAGGATAAAAGTAGAGATAACGATATTTACCATCTTCAAACCGTTTACCTACAGCTTGAGTTTGATTCATCAAAATTTGCCTCAGCATCATCTCCACACCTGCAATACTAGAGATATTGCGTTTGGCGTTAGAACCTCCTAACATTTGCTTGTTTGTATAAACTTGTGGCGTAAATAAAACTGCTGATTCCATTTGCTCAGTAACCGTATAAGCAGAATGAGAAATTGAGCAGATTAATTGTTTCCCTCGCCCTGCTTTTTTTGCAGCATTGTAATTACCTAACTCATTTAGAAATGTTTCAACTTGAGTTTTAACAGATGACACTTGATTAGTGCCTGGTAACATCACAACTCGTTTTACCCAAAGCCTTAAATCATCCCAACCATCAGGTAATTGATATTGAGAAATTATTGGAGAAATTAAGGTAGTCAAGTAGTCAATAACTTTCTGACAACTTTCGCGTACATCTTCAATTCCTGGATGATGTTCTAAATATTTAGCCGCTAGATAATACCATTCATAAGGTACTCCTCCGGTATTCCCCTTTAACTTATTTTCTTTCAGACTTTCATTAATGCGTTGAATTTCTCTAATCTGGGGTAAAAATTCTGTTAAATTCCAAAATTCTGCAACTTTGTGAGTTAAATCAAAATCGGGAACTGCTGGCAGCTTTTTATCTTTCTTACGAGCCGAATCAACGCGATTAACTGTCTCTTCCCAAATCTTCCGACTAACTAAATCACCAAATTCTGCTATCTGGTCAATACGGATATCATCTTCAAATGTGAAGTCATAATCAGCAGATAAAACATTTTGCTGCTGAAATTTATTTAGATTTTCGCTGCGACTTTTAGCGACAGAGCCTTTGTTAAGGTTTAAGATGCGTAATGTAGCATCTAAGGCTACTTTCATCAAGCCTATGTCATCAAAAAACAAGTTGTAATAGTCGGCATATTTCATGCCTTTGCCATCTCTACCAAATCCTGTTTGTCTGAGGCGTAATTGTCCAGCACAAAGCGATTTAATACTGTTAACTACACGGTCTGGTAAATCTTCCGACGAGATAGCTGGAGCATTGCGCGAAGCCAAGTAAATCACACCTGTTGGTAGATATAACAAAGGTTCATAGTAAATATCTTCATCAGTATTCAGACTGATATGAGCTTGAATTAAAGCATTATTCACCACATTAGTTAAAACACCACGATTCTCAGCAATGCTGTGATAGGTAAATTTCAACTGTCCATCACTGAGGCTGTGGATGATTTCTTTGAGTCTAGGATGTTCTGCATCCTGGGGATGTTTAACAATTGAGGCGAGAGAATCAGCCAAACAAGTTAAATCAGATAAACTGCGAAGGGTACGGTCTTTCAGAAGAGGATTCAACCCGAATTCAGAAAAATTCCAGTTAGTATCCCAACGGCGTTGAGCATTATAAGCCATGCATAATAAATCATCTATATATTCTCGATAAGCTTCAGGATTTTCTGAATTTATAAAGTTATCTAGTCCTAACTGGTGAACTTTTTTATCAATAATTTCACGATGTTCTGTTAATGCTAGCTTGCGGCAGTTTTCAGGTATATCAGGAAACTTTTCAAAATCATGTAAAATAAATCCAGCAATTACTAATCTACGCTCTCGCTCTTTCACCACTCGCTGCACTGTGGTATTGAGTTTTTCTAAACGTTTCTCAATTAAATTAGCTGGAAATAAACCATTGAGTAAGTGAGTATTCAGTGATTGGTCAGCAGCGTTATCTCGTCTGACTTTAGTTTTTCCTTCAGCTTCTCGCTGTTGGTCAATTTCATCAAAAAACTTACCGCCTTTCGCTGTTACACCAATGGCTATTCTCAAGAGATTTGGTAAGACATACTCGGCAAAATCTGCCATTACCTTATCATCTGGATTTTGAGATTGAATCGCTTCTCGTAATAGCTTGAGTGTTAATAATTCGCCTTCAGTTTCAATAGTGCGGTCTGAAGAATCACCATCAAAACCAAAATCACCTGATAACCAATCATCATTAGACATTTTTAAACTCCATTTTTTACTCTACGCCTTCTAGCAACTTGGCAACTTGCTCTGGAGCCGGAAGTTGATTTTTTAATTCTTGAGGCAACGTAGAAAACAGTTTATAAGTTGCGATACCAATTGGTTTATTCGATTCTCTCAGTGCATACTCAACAATAGTTTTATCCTTGGATTTGCAAAGAATAATTCCGATTGAGAGATTTTCGTCTGGGAATCGAGATAAATCATCTAAAGCCGCCAGATAAAATTGCATTTTTCCCACATACTCAGGTAGGAACTCTCCAGTTTTTAACTCAATCGCAACTAGACATTTTAATTGGCGGTGATACAGCAACAGGTCAATAAAAAATTCTTTATCGCCAACTTCTAAGCGATACTGACTGCCAACAAAAGTAAACCGCCCACCCATTTCTTGCAAGAATGGTTCAACTCTTGCCAAAATCGCCTGTTCTAGCTGTCGTTCACTGTGTTCATCTGCTAGTTCTAAGAAATCAAAAGTATATTCATCTTTGACAGCTAGTTTTAATTGGTTACGGATCTCTGCTGGAACAGTTTTATCAAAGTTAGTCTGATTCAACAGAGTCTTTTCATAGGTTTGATTTTCAATTTGGTGAATCAAAACATTCTTTGTCCAGCCAAATTTACGAGTCATTCTGATATAGAATTCCCGTTCTAGGTCATCTTTGCACTTCTCTAAAATGACTATATTGTGAGTCCATCCAATTTCTGCCACCATTGGTGGCAGAATTTCTTTAGAGTGGTAAGTCAGATAAAAATCTCGCATTCTCCAAATGTTACGGGCAGAAAATCCGCTAATTCCTGGAAACTCGCCTTGTAAGTCTTTTGCTAACTGTTCTACTACGGATTTTCCCCAACTAGCGCCCTGTTGTTGAGTAACAATTATCTGTCCAATGTCCCAGTAGAGGTTAATCATTTCCCGATTAACTGCTTTTAGTGCTTCGTACTGGGCTGAACGAATACGCTGTTTTATTTCCATTAGCAAATCTCTGTAATTGTCTGAAATGGGGTTACTCATACTAAACTCCAATTTATAGAAGCTCCTAAATTATATTTTTATTAACTTGCTTGTAATCACATATAACCTGTAAAAAAGAATCTACTGTCTATTAGGGCAGGCATTCTGCCCTAATAGATATTTATAAATTATGAAATTGAGGAGATTGGTAAACAAAGAAATTCTTATTTACAAACTCCTTAACTAACTAAGCAGCCAATTTTATAAACTCTAGAGGAGTAATACAGATTTGCTGCGGAAATAGATTAAGTTCAAGTTGCTCATACTTGCTTGATTGCTGAATCTCTTTAACCAATTCCGGTACATCCTCAGTTACAGAAGGTTGTTCTGAGGTGTAAGGTTGCAGGTCAAAGAATTCCAACTGAACATAGTTGTCCATCAGTTAGAACCTCCACTTAATTTTTAGGAATGTTTTCTCAAGAAAATGAGATTTAAAAGGTCTTTTATTACGTCAGAACCTCCATTTAGATTTTGGGCTTCTGCTTGGTTCATAAAGAAGCGAAGCATTAGTTGGACGGCTGTGATTATCAGTTCAACTACGGGAGAAGCATAGCGTCAGACGGATGCAAGCATCGGTACAACGAATCTCCTTCTCTGTCCTTGTAGGCTGACACCAACAAGTAAAGAATAGCACATGAAAGTTTTCTGACAATAAATTCAAAGACCTTATAAAATTCTTGTGAATTCTCCTATATCATTGAGGGTGGAGAGCGATAAAGTATTGAGCAAACTAGAATCCCTATCAGGGATTGAAATCTCCTTTTCTGCACTTGAAGGCTTACGCCCTCCTACTGTAAATCAGTAACCAAAATCCCTATCAGGGATTGAAACCTCAAGCAATCCATATCTCATCTCCTTTGCTTTTAAACGTGTAAGCAAGCGTATCTAGCAGCAGTGCAGAGTGACCAAATGCGATCGCATAAGGCGCAGTAGCATCATGAAAGCTATACTGATCGCTGATGCCATAAATCTGAAAATTCATCGGTAACCTTAGCCGCATCCGCACTTCAGTAAGAGGACGGCGAATCACGTAACAAACCAAACCTTCCTTTTTTAGGCGTTTGTTAATTTCTCCAACCCAATAGTTGTCAGGTTGCCAAATTTCCACACCAGTCAAAACCTGAACTTTCCAAGCGTCTGCAATTGGCTGCAAGTTCCCAGAATAGGTAAACTTCCAGTTCAGCCGTTCCTCTCGGTAAGAACGCAACTTCATAAATGCTAGACAATGAGCAAATCTACCTTTAGCAATGGGTTGTCCCATGCGTTCTGTGGTTTCTTTGAGTGTCCGTATAAACGCCGCTTCCGTCCACATTTCAATTTCTAAATTTCCCAAAATACCCGGTAAATCGTAGGTTTTAAACCTATCCGCCTCGTTTTCTTCGGTTAAGTCGTATAAACCACATTGCAAAGGACTTGAACCTCGAAAACTAGCAGCATCCTCAGCAATCGGATTTGCTGATTTACCTGAAAGCACTTGCCAATCTTTCGCCCATCCTTGAATACGTCCAGCTTGTGACTTCAGACTTGTTTCAAATACTTGTTCACAGGCTTCTTGAAATTTATCTCGGCTTTGGGCATACTGTTGTTTAATTGTGCGATCGCTCAACTGATAACATAGCCAAAATGATTGCACAGCCCCCCAACGACGATAATAACCACGAAAATCGTTGATTTGTCGATAATTCTCGGTAATTGTATTGTGAAAAGTGGGGCGATCGCAAATACTATTTACCTCTAAAGATGGAGTATCTACCTTAAATAAACGCTCTACTAAGAAGTTAGGAACTAGAGCAAAAGCTGTAAAATTATCAAACTTGATTTTCTGACCATCTTTCTCATATTCATCATGCCTTCCTAAGCGTCCTAAACGTTGAATAAAGTTACCTGCATCGGGTGATTCAAAAATTAGAAAATTGATTTTGAAATCAACCCCAACATCAATTGTGCTAGTACCAATCACCAAGTCAGCAGAAAGACTTCGCTCCTTTTCTCCTTTTCCCGATAGCCCTGTATTCTCTCCAACTTTCAATCCGTAAGGCTGTAATATTTCCCTAAAAAATTGAGTTAAGCGTTTGACTGCTGCGATTGAGTTAAGGATGATTGCGCCTTTACTTCCTGGATACTGCTGAAACTGGGCCAAAATTAACTCACTATTTTCTTTTAGCCAGGTTTCCGAAGCTTTAAAGGATGGTTCCAAAGGAATAAATTTCAACGAAATTGTCCGTGCTACCTGCCGCCATCCCTGTGCTTGTAGCTGCTGCCCTTGTTCTGGTGTATCGGGGAATTGATATTTATTTTGTTTGAGAGGATCAATTTCTTTACAACGAAATCCTGCTTTTTCTAATCGCCCAATTAAGTTTGTATCTGGTGTGGCTGAGAGAAACAGAAATTTTTTGCGGCGGTTTGTACAGCGAATTAACAACATTGTGTTAATCACACTAGCAATTTGGGGAGCAGCAAAAACGTGGAATTCATCAAAAATAAATAAGTCAAAATCTTTATCGATTCTGCCCCATAGTTTATCGGGACTATCGCCACGAATTATGTAAGCACCTCTATGCAGATAGTGAAAAATATCAGGGTTGGTTAATAATGCTTCTCTCTGGTTAGTAAGAGTTGCGATCGCAGCTCCTTTTTTCAATCCTTCATTTTCTGCATAAATCTCTAAATCAGCCCCACTCAGTCGCACTACACGCGGCTGATTCTCTGGCTGGAATTTCTCAACATATCCTTTAATCTGCGTTTCTTGATCGCGGGCGAGTTCGTTGGTTGGGTAAAGTCCGATCGCAGAAAATTCGCCCTGAAGAACCTCTAAATAAGCCGCGAGACTTTTACCATCGCCAGTCATCGCAGTGTTGAACACAACATCAATATTTGGATCGCGTAACGCTTCTAAAGTTGCGGCTTGATGCCAAGAAAGTAACCAATCTTTAGGTAATTTCACTCCGTCAGGTGTCGTGACGGTTTGCGAGTAAACAGGCTTAAGAGTAATTTTGTATGCTTCCGTCATTTGTCTTTTCCCTCTACTCCAATATCTTGATATTCTTGAATACTTTCTTGTCGAATTATCCATAATTTACGAGTTACATCTGCTGCTTCAAGTCCAGTAATTAGAGTTTCTGTAACTATACGGTAATCTTCAAAAGTAGGACGGGGTGGTAAACGAATAACTATAATTCCTGTATAGTTAGAAGGCTGATATTTAAGACGATTACCAAATCCTCTATCTATCGTTACGAAACATCTATTTTCACTGCGACAAATATCAATTAATTCCTCATCAGGAGTTGAAATTAAATCTTGTTCTCGGACAGTGGGAACATCATGCCCTGCAAGACGCAATAATTTAGCTACTCGCAGACTACCAAGATTTTCATCAAGTTTAATATTCACTTTTTTGATTCCGTTTGCAATCCTAAAGGAATTTCCACATAACTATCTCTTGTCATTTCAGCAGCGTATGCAATACAGGCCAGGATATCTTCTTGTTCCAAACCGGGATACTCTTCCAAAATTGTCTCTATTTTTTCTCCACTTGCAAGAAGGTCGAGAATTAAACTAACCCATATACGATGACCTTTAATACAAGGTTTACCAAAACAAATATTTGGATCAATGGAAATTCGGGATAGTAAATCATTCTTAGTCATTGCAGTTTCTCCAAATTTGTCGTGATTCTTCTCAATGAATCCTTTTCTCCTAATTCTATATTCGGACTTACACTTAAATAGTGTCCGTGACTGCTTGTTAAAAACTATATTGGCACGCAAAATAGAAGTTAGCAAGAGAGTATACATATAAAGTACACGGACATTTTTAATGAGTCGAAAAGGTCAATCTATTACACTGTCGATATCAGAACGTGATAAAGCCGAGCTAGAAGCGATCGCCTTAGAATTCGGTATGATGTGGGGCGATCGCCCAAATATCTCTAAACTGATAGAAGCGATCGCCCAACGTCAGTTACTCATCGGTAACAATAACGATTGGAAAGAACCACGCATTAGGGCATTACATCGCTGTATCAATGCTTTGACAGACATCGGGCAAATTGAACAAGCCCAAATCATTGCACACTTACTTCTCGAACGCAGTGAACTATCATTACCGTTGCGAGGCGAAATCGAACGTTTCCTAGAGAATTTGCCCCCGCCTTGGCGCTTAGAAATAGATCGCTACATCTTGCGCGAACAACCTTTTCAACTTTCCTATCAAGATGCAGCAGAGCGTGTATTTAATTTTACCGTTCGCCATGCCAAAGTTACACCCCACGAAAAGCGGCAATATCTTGATTGCTGGTGTGAAGAAACAGAAGGAAACTTTGATATTCCAGAACTAATTCACAACTGGAGTTTACGATTAGATCGGATTACAGATGCTGCTGTAACTTCAATTTCTGGTGAATGGCGTACTAATTTGAATGAAATAAAAGTAGAAATGCACTTATTTTCTGGCTTGGCTTTTGCCTATCAAGCTAAACCAGAAGATGATATTAATGAGTGGCTACCAGATAAACCACGAGTCCGGCGAGTTGTCAGGCGAGTATCTAGTACATTTTGGTTTATGCGCGAAGTCATGCAGTATGCGCCAGATTGTGTAGTGATATTACCAGAGAATGTGCGCGATCGCCTTAAACAAAAACTCCTCACCCTCTGCCAGTTATACGATATAGAAACCAGGAGTTAAGTCTTGACCAGGAGAGGGAAGCGGAAAAACTTTTGATTGCTGGAAGGGGAGTAAAATTCCATTCCTCTCTCCTAAGAGGAGAGAGGAATGGAAGTGAGGTCAGACTGTATTGCACCCAAACGAGAACCGCTATATTATGTTCCGGGACGAGAGCGAATACGATCGGGTATATGATGGCGATCGCCTAATATTTCTAACAAAGGGCCATTAACGTCAAATTTAACCATACTTACCGACGCGACCAAAATATTCACCCGATAGCGATAGCGTCCTAAATCAATTCCCAGTAAACTGCAAAGCATAATCCGAATCGTAGCTTTATGAGAAACTACTAAAACATTACCTTGGGGATGTTTTTCTTGAATTTCAGCAATTACAGGCATAGAACGGTTAGCAATATCTACCGCAGTTTCTCCACCTTTGGGTGCATTCCAAGCTGGCTCTGTCACCCATTTTACATAGTTTTCTGCGTAATTTTCTTGGGCAAACGATTTACTTTTAGTTTCCCATTCGCCGTAACTACCTTCTCTAAGTCCGTCACGCAACTGCATATCCATACCGATAGCATCACAAAATGGCTTGGCAGTTGCAATTGCGCGCTTCATCGGGCTAACATAAACCCCTTCCCACTTCAATTGTTGATAAACATCGGCAAAAGCGGATGCCATCTGCATCCCCTCTGTTGTCAACTCCGCATCAGTTTCACCGCAGAAATTACCACTTTGACTAAAGGTAGTTTCTCCATGTCGCAGTAAATATAAATTGAGTGTCATAGCTTGTATCGCGATTGGGATAAAGGAGTTTGTGCAAAAATAAAATACCATCAATCTCGGAATCGAGTCTGTGACACTAGGACAAAGTAATCAACCAAAAAAAGTCAATTAACCACAATCCGCATCCCTTATCGTAAAATCTGGTCAATCATCCTATTGGCTTGCGAATTGTAACTACCCCCAAATAAATTGAAGTGATTCAAAATGTGATACAGGTTATAAAGCGTTTTTCTCTGCTCATAGCCTGCATCTAACGGAAACACCTCGTTGTAACCTTTATAAAACGCTGCTGGGAACCCACCAAATAGTTCTGTCATGGCGATATCAACTTCTCTATCCGCAAAATAAGTTGCTGGATCAAATATCACTGGTTCCCCCGATGCAGTACATCCAGCATTTCCGCCCCATAAATCGCCATGTACTAAGGAAGGTTGCACCTGATGATTTGCCAATAGTTCCGGAATAGCTGCTAGTAACTTGTCTTGCTGGGGAAAATTACCTCCCCGTCGCCTTGCCAACTGAAATTGATAACCCAGGCGATGTTTAATATAAAATTCTGTCCAGTCTGCTGTCCAAGTATTGATTTGCGGCGTGGAACCAATGGTATTGTTTATTTTCCAGCCAAAACCTTGACTGCTGCTAGCTTTGTGCATCGCCGCTAACTTGCGTCCCATTTCTTGCCATCGCGGAGCGTCTCGTAGAGAAGAATTGCTGTTACCGCTACTAAGTTCCAACCATTCCAGAATGATGTAGCTAGAATTATCAGCAGTACCCCAGCAAATTGGTTTGGGGATGCGAATACTAGCTGTTGCGATCATTTGCTCTAAACCCAACGCCTCAGCTTCAAACATTGCAACTTGGGATGCTTGATTAAGTTTGACGAAGTAGGTTATCTCACCATTAGAGACAGCATAACCTTGGTTGATGCACCCGCCACCAACCGATCGCCTTTGCTGACTTTGAAATTTTTCGCCAGTCACCTGGCTAATATGGGTGTCGATTTGAGTCCACATCATGCAATTTTGGATTTTAGATTTTGGATTAGTAAGGGATCTGCGGGTTAATAGTGTCCCAACCAGGCGGGTTTCGACTACGCTCAACCCTCAACTGTCGAGAGTTGAGCGCAGCGATGCACTATCCTTCCCTGCGGGACGCTACGCGAACGACTACGCTCAGGAACCGCGCAGTCGAAGTGTCGAAACTCAGTACAAGTGCCCGATGCCCTATTCCCAATTTTTAATTTGCGGCTTGACAAAAACTACACCATAAGCACTAGGAGATAGATACTCTTTGGCTGCTTGCATCAAGTCTGTTGCATCTTGGCTCTGAATGATCGCTGGGTAGTTAAAGGCGGGTTCCAAATCTCCCACCAAAGATTGATAATAACCATACAACCCAGAGCGATCGCTTGGTGTTTCGTTGCCAAATATAAATCTGTTAGCTACTCGCTGCCCTATACGGGCAATTTCTGATTCTGTTACCAACTCTGTTTGTAGTTTGCTAATGTGTTGAGCGATCGCATCCTCTACAACTGGTAAATTTTCTACTGCACATTTGGCTGAAATATAAAATATCCCTTGTAGCTCGTTGCTCATGTTGCTCACAGAAATCGAAGAAACTAATCCCCGTTCCTCCCGTAAATCCCTCACTAGTCTTGATGTTCGTCCGTGTCCCAAAATTCCGGCTAAAACATCCAATCCATAGGTACGATCTAAGTGCGTCATTCCTGGAACCCGCCAAACCATTACTAGCCTTGCTTGTTGCAGACTTTCATCGATAAATTCTCGACGGACAATTTCTGTAAATGGTGATTCAGGATTTAGTGAGGAGTGGGCAGACACGTCATTCATCGCGTCTGTATTGGGGAGTGGGGAGTTGCGAGTGGCTTTTGTAAATCCTTCCGCAACTGTTGCAATTAACTCTTCTACGGGCAAATTGCCCACAGCTACGGCAGTAATTGACTGCGGTTGATACCAATTAGCATGAAAATCTCGCATCTGCTGGGGTTTTAGTCCGGCAATCACCGATTCTGGCCCCAATACTGCACGGCGATAGGGTAGACGATCGAAGGCTGTCTCCATCGCCCGCCGATATGTACGCCGCTGGGGATTATCCTCTGAGCGCCTAATTTCTTCTAAAACTACCAATCGCTCACGTTCAAAGGCATCATCAGGAATACTCGCATTCGATACTACATCTATTTGTAGTGGCGCAAGCTCGGCAAAATCTTTGGGGGCAGTAGTTATATAGTAATGAGTATAGTCTTGGCTAGTAGCGGCATTGGTAACAGCACCTCGTTCTTCAATTCGACGTTCAAATTCACCGCTAGCTAGCCGTTCTGTTCCTTTAAAAATCATGTGTTCTAAAAAGTGAGCCATGCCGTTAATAGCATCAGGTTCTACAGCAGAACCAACTTTTATCCATAAGTTGAGGTTTACGGCTTCAACTGGCATTTGCTCGGCAATGATTGTCAAACCATTGGGCAACTGGTGCAGCGTCGGAGCATTGAGACGAGTAAATTTCCGCAGGGTTGAGGTCATTGCTACTTGTGTGTGAGGAGCGATGTTACTTCTTTATCTTATCTGCGACTTCAAATAAGTACTGCGATCGCTTCTTCTGTCAAAGACGCTTCTCTACGAGAGGCTCCGCTAACGCGCAGCGTCTCGTTAGAGAAGAGCGCCAAGTACGCTAAAAAATAAGAAATTAAGAGATTTAGCGCAGCTTCACAAAGAAATGGTATCAGTCCCAAGAGGATGTTTGAAAAGTCATAATATATACTCAAAACATCTATCCAAAGGCTTTGAAACTCTGGATAGATGCTTACTAGACACGCTGTTGAAAGCAATGTCTGATTAACATAGATAGAAATCAATGCCCTCTTAGAGTTGATAAGGGCTTTACTTATAAAAGTTAGCAGAAGTAAGTTTCTTAATTTCTGCTTAACTATATTGATGCAATACCCAGTCTTCTATCTGTCGTTTCTATCGTTTCTATCATATCTGTCATATCTGTCATATCTGTCGTTTCTATCGTTTCTATCATATCTATCGTTTCTATCGTTTCTGTCATATCTATCGTTTCTATCATCTCTGTCGTATCTGTCGTTTCTGTCGTTTCTGCGATCGCCAACTGAAAACTCAGCTCGGCAACCATTTTTCACCCAAATACGATTTCTTCGATAGCCCCAATTTCCTCTACAACTGGTGTTAGATAATTGCCTAACAAACCTGACTCTGCCTCTTGTATTTACCGAACAAGTATTTCTTCGATTATTCTGGCTTGAACAAGTTATTGTCTCGTCAGCTGAAGCTGGGGCAGCAATACTCAAAAGTGTACCTATACTAAGACTGGCCGCGACAAAGGTTGCGGCAATTGTGGGAAGGCGCATAATCATAATAAAATGCTAGATTTTTTCTAGATTTCAGAAACAAAAACTATAGTAATTCTAGCAAATTGCATTCAGAGCCAATCAATAAATCATATTCAATGCAAAGAATATTTGCACTCCGAACTTCATCAAAGACAACAGCTTCTATCAAGCACTTAAGCATTGCAAGGGTTTGAACTATACTTGTGCTACAATATCTATTTCAAACGTTATACAAAAATGGATACTATTAATTTTTATAAAGCTTTAAGAGGTGAAAAACTATCTAGTTCAATTGGGGATATTACATTTACAACCCATTATGTTGGGGAATTAATTTTAACTTCAGGAAGATTAGTAGCTTGCGATCCACTTGCTTTTCCTGATAGTGAAGCTTTTCAAAAGTCTTTACCAATTGGTAAATATCCTGTTTTCTTAATTGTTGCTCATTATCCAAGAAATAATGACCAAAGAGTAGCTTATGCCATAATTCGTATTAGCGAAGAAACTCCCATAAATTGGAAATTAGGTAGTTGCTCTGATGAAGAACTAGCTTCGCTTACAGAAAATGACACCTTGGGTTATCCAGTTGATTCTGGAGTTGGCTGCTTTATGGATTTTGATGCAGTAGAAATTCTTGACGATTCAATATACTATGCATACAGTGCTAATCCCCAAGAAGAAAGCTTGATAGACCTGATTCAAGATGAATTAAGAAAAAATTACAGACATATATGGGATTGGGCAAATATTTGTATAGATAAATCTATCCAATTAAACATAATTGCCTTTTCGTCAGGGTATGGAGATGGTATTTACCCAACCTACTTTGGATACGACAACGAAGATAAAATTGTTAACATTGTCACTGAGTTTTGAATATTAAAATAATCAAAATTGCCGTTGGATTATACAAGTAGTACTCCAACCCAAAGAGCGCAAAGGGTTTGTTTTGCTTCCAAAACAACGGGTGATAGAGCGCACCTTGGATTGGCTTGTTTGGTATTGGCAATGAAACAAACGATATTGCTGTTTATGCCGCCTAATTGGATAAAGTCAAGTTAAGACTTTGGTTTATAAGTCGAAGCAACGTGTAATTCTTTCAACTGTTTAGCATCGACACTCGAAGGCGCATCTGTTAACAAACAACGTGCTTGTTGTGTCTTTGGAAAAGCAATGACATCCCGAATCGATTCTTCTCCAGCTAGCAACATAACCAAACGATCTAAACCGTAGGCGATGCCACCATGCGGCGGTGTACCATATTCAAATGCTTCTAAGAGAAAGCCAAATTTACTTTGTGCTTCTTCAGGAGATAAACCGATCGCTTCAAACACCTGCTGTTGAATTTCTCGCTGATAAATCCGCAGACTTCCGCCGCCAACTTCTACGCCGTTGAGTATCAAGTCGTAAGCTTGGGCGCGTGCAGTCTTTAAATCGCTCAAATCATCAGGATGTGGTGCTGTAAACGGGTGATGTAGTGCTTCTAGACGCTTTTCGTCAGCATTCCACTCGAACATCGGGAAATCTGTAATCCACAGCAAGTTGATTTTTTCTGGATCGATTAAGTCAAATTCTTTAGCGATCGCTTGTCGTAATCTATCTAAAGTTTTATTAACTGTAGCAGCATCACCAGCCCCAAACAATAGCAAATGTCCAGCTTTAGCACCTGTGCGGCGTAAAATTTCTTGTTTTTGTTCAACGCTGAGGTTGTCTTTTATCGCCCCAATGGTGTCAATTTCGCCATCATCCCTGACGCGGATATAAGCTAAACCTTTCGCACCAGCTTCGCTGGCTTCTTTAAATAAGTCGCCGCCTGGTTTAATGCGGACATTAGAAATTACATCGTTACCGTTAGGAATGGGGAGGATTTTGACGATACCACCATTAGTAACAGTATCCCGAAAGACTTTGAAACCAGAGTCTTTCACGATATCTGATATATCAACTAATTCCATACCATAGCGTGTATCTGGTTTATCACTACCGTAGCGTTCCATCCCCTCAGTATAAGTAAGACGGGGGAAAGGGCGCTGTAACTCAATGCCTTTAACTGTTTTGTAGATATGGCAAACTAAATTCTCGTTTAGTTCGATAATTTCTTCTTGGGACATGAAGCTCATTTCCATGTCCAACTGAGTGAATTCTGGTTGTCTGTCGGCGCGTAAGTCTTCGTCACGAAAGCAACGCGCAATCTGATAATATCTATCTAAGCCAGATACCATCAGCAATTGTTTAAATAGCTGGGGTGATTGCGGCAAAGCATACCACTCACCAGGATTGACGCGACTGGGTAGAACATAATCCCGCGCTCCTTCTGGGGTAGAACGGGTAAGGATTGGGGTTTCGACTTCGATAAAACCTTCCAAATCTTCTAGATAACGACGCATGGCTTTGACAATTTGATGACGCAGTTGCAAATTTTGCGCCATACGTTCGCGTCGCAAATCCAAATAACGGTATTTGAGCCGTAAGTCTTCCCGCACTGTCTCGGTGTCAGCTAGAGAAACTTGGAAAGGTAACTGTTTGCGAACAGCATTGAGTAGTTCAATTTTATCGGCGTAGATTTCTACCTCGCCTGTGGGGATGCGGGTATTCAACGATTCTTCGGGACGTTGTGTTACCCTACCAGTGATTTTGACAACATATTCATTTCGTAGGGCATTCGCATATTCGTAAGAATCTGGGGTGCGTTGCGGATCGCTGACGATTTGGACAATTCCAGAGCGATCGCGTAAATCTAAAAATATCACACCACCATGATCGCGGCGACGGTCTATCCATCCGTAAAAGGTAACAGTTTCTCCAATATGTTCTTTTCGGAGTTCGCCGCAATAGTGAGTTCGCATAAGTCTTAGTTATTGTTTCCGGGCTAGATTGGGAAGAAAATGTCAAAGCTTTCCCATTATCTAGCATCAATAGTAATTGTAGTAGTTCTGGTGAAAGAAAAAATCAAATAATCTCACACTATATATACAGCAGTTTTCATGTATTTGAACTACACCCAATACTTGTCGGGTTTTGGGGGTAAGGGACTCATGTTAAAAGGGAAAAAACCTTATATATCGAGCCTTCCACTCTTTTTTCCCTTTAACCGAGTTGTAGGGGCGCAAGGCCTTGCGCCCCTACCGCGTGGTCTATTTACTATTTTGGTTGATTAGGACGATTTTCTTGAGGAGAGGCTCCGCCATCGCCAGGAGGATGAGGTGGAACACCTAATGCGTCGATCAACTGTTGTTCAGTGACACCCAGCTTTGCCGCCGCCGCTTTCAAATCAGGTCTGGGTGGGCGCTGAGTGCGATCGCCTGGATTTGGCGGATTGGCAGGAACTCCCAATGCCGTCTTTAACTGTGCCTCTGTAACTCCTAACTTTGTCGCTGCGGCTTTAAAATCAGGTCTGGGTGGGCGTTGATTGCGATCGCCTGGATTTGGCGGATTGGCAGGGACTCCCAACGCTGCCTTTAACTGGGCTTCTGTAACTCCTAACTTGGTTGCTGCGGCTTTAAAATCAGGTCTGGGTGGGCGTTGACTGCGATCGCCTGGATTTGGCGGATTGGCAGGGACTCCTAGCGCCGCCTTTAACTGGGCTTCTGTAACTCCTAACTTTGTCGCTGCGGCTGCAAAATCAGGTCTGGGTGGACGCGGCCGTTCGTTTGATGGTTGGTTGGGCGGTTGTTGCGCTTGTGCAATTTGCTCGAATTGATTAGCAGCATTTGCTTGATTGAGTGAAAGAAAACCAAATGTGCCAACCAGAACAGGAATCGCTGTCACCACTAGTACTCTACGAATATTCATCATTAAATCTCCAAAGGTTTATATTTCTAATTAAGTCTTCTCAAAATAACAGTCTGCCCTGTTTCTAAATTACAGTTTTGTAATTTAGAAACAACAATACTCTGACGAGATCGCCGCTGAGGGCGAGGTGAAATGCAAGGGTGCATCAATTAACGGTTATTGCGTTCTAACCGGTTTTGAACTGCTTCTTGATTATGAGCTTGGGGACGTTGGGGAGAACGCTTTTTCTGATGTGGACGGGGTTTAGAATGTCTGATTTGTGGTTTTTTCTCAGATATTTCTGGTTTGTTGGGCTGTTGTGAAATCTCTGCGTTCCGATGAGATGGATTAGCGGCATTTGCCTGATTGGGTACAACAAAACCAAATGTACCAATCAAAAAAGGAATCGCTACTACGGCTAAGACTCGACGAATATTCATAAAAATCAACCTTCAAAAGCTAGGGTGTTCATATTTCTAATTGAGCCACCTCAAAATTACAGCTTTCTTATTTTCTAAATTACAGTTTTGTAATTTGAATAAAAAATAATGAATTTAGAATAGAAGAATATATGAATTAATAAATGCTGTGAACGTTCTGTTTGTTGAAGATGAAGCGAAAATTGCTAACTTTGTCCGGGCTGGATTAAAGGAGCAGGGATTTGTTGTAGACTACTGCGATAACGGTGATGATGGATATCTGCGGGCATTAGACAACGAATATGATGCGATCGTACTCGACATTATGATGCCGGGAAAAGATGGACTATCGATTCTAAAACTATTACGGCGGCAAGGTCGGAATGCTCCGGTGATTTTGTTGACGGCTCGGAATGAACTAGACGATCGCTTACAAGGGCTAAATTTGGGAGCGGATGACTATATCGCTAAACCGTTTTTTGTGGAAGAGTTAGCGGCTAGAATTCATGCAGTTGTGCGCCGGAGTGTGAGCGATCGCCAAAATCTACTTTGCGTTGGTTCGATCAAACTCGATCGCATCACTAGGGAAGTAACTTGCAATCACCAAGCCATAGAACTCACCAGCCGCGAGTTTAATCTTCTGGAATATCTTATGCGCTCTCCCGGACGGGTTTTCACTCGTACCCAAATTTTGGAACACGTTTGGGGCTACGACTTTAACCCCAACACCAACGTTGTGGATGTTTGTATCCAGCGAATTCGTAAAAAGATTGACCCTATCGATCAAGTAGTCTGGATTGAAAGCATTCGAGGGGTTGGATATCGATTTCGCAAGCCAGATTCTTCATCATGAAACTCCCTTCCTTTCGACTCCGCATTGCTCTGTTGTCTGCGGCTCTAGCTGGCAGCACATTAGTCGGATTTGGCGCTGTTTCCTGGTTTCAGATTTACAATGCTAAGATTAGCCGCCTGGATGCAGAACTATTAAATCACTTGATGCGGGCAACTCCGAACTTCCCTCCACGAGAAGAACCTCCCGCTGGCGCAGCCTTTCCCAGAAGAGAAAACTCACGCGATCGCTCCCGATGGCACTTTTACGAAGATTCATTATCTTATTCCTTCGGAACCAATACAAAAACCCCTGTCGCCCTAGTGGTGCTGGACGCAAACAACAACATACTTTATCAATCCAACTCCCTACCTACCGATCTTGAGGTGAATCGTCTGTTGCTGAAGCGTCTCCACTTGACACCTCTACCACCGTCGCCAAAGAGAGAACCACCACCTTTACCCTCTAATACAAATCCATCCTTCGAGCGGCCACCACTAATTCGTCCACGCCCACCTCAATTTGTCACAGAGCGGACAACAACAGCAGTCTGGCGGATTGGGGCAGCTAAATTTCCCAATGCTCAGGTTGCCATTGCCGTTAGCTTGCAAGCCGTAGATCAAGAAATGGCTACCATTCGCAATATCTTCCTAGTTTCAATTCCGGGAGCGCTGCTGTTGGTTGCTGTGGGAGCATGGTTAGTTTCTGGTGGTGCTTTACGTCCCATCCGGCAATTAACGGGCGTAATTCAACAGGTAACTGTCAAAGGGCTAGATCAGCGCATTCCCATTGGCACAACTGATGTTGAATTTGTCGAACTGATTCAAGTGTTTAACCTGATGTTGTCACGTTTGGAACGGAGTTTTACCCAAGCTTCCCGCTTTAGTGGTGATGCGGCTCATGAACTGAAAACCCCACTGACTATTTTGCAGGGCGAACTAGAACGAACACTCCAACAGGTCGATCCCGGTAGTGAAGTACAACAGCGCTTAAGTAACCTGTTAGATGAGGTGCGCCGCCTGAGTGGAATTATGCGAAAACTCTTGTTGCTATCTCTGGCAGATGCCGGAAAAATGAGCTTGTATCTGGTTGAAGTGGATATGTCTGAGTTGCTGATGGAAATGCTAGAAGATGTGGAAATGCTAGCTCCCCATTTGACTGTGGAAACTGACTTTACTGATGGGTTGCGAGTAAAAGGCGATCGCGATCTTTTAATTCAAGTTTTGCAAAACCTATTTAGTAATGCAATTAAATACAATCTCGCCAACGGCTGGATACAAATTCGCACTCATCAAACTCTAACAACTCTTCACGTTACCATTGTCAATGCATCAAAAGATATTCCCCTAAGCGATCGCGATCGCATTTTTGACCGATTTTATCGCGGCGATCCCTCACGTAACCGCAAGGTAGAAGGAATCGGACTAGGACTGAGCCTTGCACGGGAAATTGCCAGGGCACATCGTGGCGACCTTACTCTTGACTTAACATCTTCTGGTCAAACAGCGTTCACCCTCACCTTACCGATGAACAAACCCTCTTGAAAAGTTTTTCAGGAGGGTTTTTTTAATTTATTTAGAGCGATCGCGCAAGCTCATTGCATTGGTTAATTCAAAGCATCAGCGATCTTAATACCAAGGTGCTGCAATGCTTTTTCTTTGACAAATTCAGCGGCACTACGAGCTGATTCCGCCAAAATAGTATCGGTGTTTGGAGTCAACTTCAGCGCTCCTCCCAGATATCCCAAAGCTTTGCAATAATCATCAGTCAAGTTGGTAGATGCCAGTCTCTTTACAGTTTGATAATCGCCACTCTGAAAAGCTGTTAACGCTTTGTGGTGTAAATCATTTTCTGGCTTTCCTAGTACTTCAAGAATTGCGCTCACAGCTTTATCAACTTTTTCTTGTGTTAGTTCTGTAGATACTGTTGCTTGCATATTTATCTATCTCCTTTTGTTCATGAATTTGCAAGTTGTCGGTAGCGTTCTTGAACTTCCTGAATCGAAAACAAAGTTTCAAATTTCAAACCCGCTGACTGGTACAACTCACCTCCCCCTTGTTGTCGATCTACCAGTGAAATTATTTGATTTACGGTATAACCTGCATCTTTAAGACGCTCAACCGCCTTTAGAGCAGATTGCCCAGTTGTGACTACATCTTCCAAAACTACTACTTTTGCGCCCTCTGGTAAAGTGGGGCCTTCTATATAAGCTCTTGTCCCATAACCCTTGGCTTCCTTGCGAATAATCAGCGCTGGTATCGGTCGGTTTTCATAAACAGAAACTATACTCACTGCTGTCACAATTGGGTCAGCCCCCATTGTCAAACCTGCTACAGCCTGAGTATCTACAGGTAATAAAGGAAATAGTAACCGTCCAACTGCCAAAGCTCCTTGGGGATGGAGTGTTACCTGCATCTTATTGACATAATAAGAACTACGTTGCCCAGAAGCGAGAACAAAATCACCCTCTTGATAAGCTAGTTGAGAGAATAAATCTAGTAGCTTGTGGCGTAAAGTGGTCAAATCAGAAGTGGTTGCCCAAATATCCGAGTGGGTAAGAGTTTCAGTAGGATACGTCATTACAAAACATTAAAAGTTGTGCTACACCAAAGGTTGAACTCATCAGAGTTCTGAACTTCAGCATAAATTAAGATTCGCCCAAAGCAAAAGTTGAGGAGTCAGAAACGTGCGTATAAAATTTAAAACCTTTGGTGGTTTATTGGTGCTGCTTGCTGCTGGTATTGTTTTTCCCTCTATTGCATCTGCCCAAACGGCAACACCCAATTCTGAAACTACGAATGATGTATTCGAACGAGCTTATTTTAGTCACGATCGCAATTTCTACGAAAATGGCAGCCTCAAGCGTCAGCTAGACTCATTTTTTGGATCTGGTTCTGGTTTCGGTGGTTCCTTCCCAGAAAATGAAATTGCCCGCGACGCTAATTTGGTTAATACTTTATATCATGATGCCCTGACTCAGCAAGTTGGCAACGATCCTTATATTCGTACTCCTGATTTACCAAATCCTTATGACACATCGCTCCTCGTGTCTCCTCGCTATAGCAACAAACTCAAAGTAGGAACTGAATTCAGGTTTGAAACTTTACCATCTCGGTAAGATTGGGGAGTAGGGAATGGGGAGCAGGGGAGAATGATTACTAACCAACACTTCAGCAATGTTCAATATAAGTGCCCACGCCCAATGCCCCATGCCCTCTATTGCTACTTTGTGATGATTCAGTGCGCCCTGCTGGAATCGAACCAGCCTGAAGACGAATTATGAGTTCGTTGCCTCCCCAATCGGCCAAAGGCGCTTGTTTTTTGGGTTGTGGGTTGCTACGAGAAAATTACTTCAACTCTTAGGTCAACCTTATTTGCTAATTTTAGACCGAGAAAAATACCTCACGCACTGAGTTTAGCCAATTCCATGAATATAGCACAAATTTAACACGTGTGAATACTGGACAATAATTTATTAGATTTTTATACTACATAATTTGATCATAGATATAGTGCAAACTAATATTGATTAAGTTCCTTTAAGGATTGAGGTCAAAAGCTTCACTATTCTTAAATAGACCAGCATTCTATTGTGATAGCTTGTCAGCGATGAAAATAAATTCTACTGTACTTCTTACTTTGATTTTGTTAATTCTGATGATGGGAGCCGGCTCTGTGAGCGCGTTGTTGGGCTTTGAACTGGGGAGTTCAGCACTTAAAGGCGTGACTACACCAGATGGGCGTCCTACAACCAAATTTGCCAGCAATAAGGCAAATAGCTCTCAACAGGGAGGGCTAGTGCTATTAAAAGAGGAAGAAATTCTGAAAATAGTCAAGGCGCGAATTGAAGGTAAGACCAAAGTCGCTAAATCGGAAAAGCCAGAAGAAGATGATGAAGAAACCAATAGCAGCAAGCAGAAGCCAGAGGAAAAACCCCCAGAAGTAGTTGAAGAAAAGCCCCTACCAGGTTTTCCAGTTACTGCCCAAAGTCAGGGTGTAACAATGACTGTGCAATCTGCCCGCTACTCTGGTGGTGATTTACTACTGAAAGTGAAAATGCAGAACAAAGGTAAGGATTCTGTGCGCTTCCTGTATAGTTTTTTAGATGTTACCGATGACAAAGGAAGAACCCTGAGTGCAAGTACAGAGGGTTTACCTACAGAATTGCCTGTAAATGGGCCAGCATTTTCAGGTACAGTGAGCATTCCTACAGCTTTACTTGATGATGTCAAGAAAATATCACTTGCTCTCACTGATTATCCCGCTCAACAATTGAAGCTAGAGGCATCGAATATTCCTGTAGAAAGGTAGATTGGGCAATTTTAGATTTTAGATTTTAGATTTTAGATTGGAGATTTGGTACTAAGCAATTTACCTAGTGCCTAATACCCAAAACTTAATCCAAAATCCAAAATCCAAAATCCAAAATCCCTAAATGGAGGGCGTGAGTTTTACACGAGCTTTAGCGGTGAGTGGTTTTCCTAATTTAAGTTTGATAGAAGTGGCGCTGCGGTTGTTATCAGTGCTACTACTGATTGCCATAAATGCCTTTTTTGTGACGGCGGAATTTTCGATGGTGAGCGTGCGGCGATCGCGTATTCACCAGCTAGTTAAGGCTGGGGATATTCCAGCGATCGCTGTAGAAATGTTACAACGCAGTATTGACCGACTGCTATCTACCACCCAGTTAGGCATTACCCTCTCTAGTTTGGCACTGGGATGGATTGGCGAAAGTACGATTGTTGTGCTGGTGAATGCTTGGTTAAGATCCTGGCCTTTGCCCAGTGGTATGACTACCTTCCTCGCCCATTCCCTATCAATTCCTATCGCCTTTTTCTTAATTGCCTATTTGCAAATTGTGATCGGAGAATTATGTCCCAAATCCTTAGCTATGCTGTACTCAGAACAGCTAGCGAGGTTTTTGGGGCCTCCGGTAAAAGCGATCGTGCGTTTTTTTGGCCCCTTCATCTGGATTCTTAACCAATCAACTCGTTTTTTATTACGAATTTTTGGCATCCAATACACAGGTCAAGGCTGGCGACCGCCTGTAACTCCCGAAGAATTGCAACTGATCATCTCTACAGAATGGGGGTCTACTGGGTTACAGCGTGCAGAGCGAGAATTGCTCAATAATGTCTTCGAGTTTGGAGATGTCATGGCGCAAGATGTGATGATCCCGCGCACCAGTATTATCACACTGCCAAAAGATGCTAGCTTCCAGACATTACTCAAGGAAATGGCTTCTACTGGTTACTCTCGCTATCCCGTGATTGGTGAATCTTTAGACGATGTTCGCGGTATTGTTTATTTTAAAGATTTGGCACAACCTTTGGCAGTCGGAAACCTCAGTTTAGAGACACAGATCCAGCCTTGGATGCGTCCCGCCCGGTTTGTTCCAGAACATACGCCCTTGAGTGAACTTTTGCCCATGATGCAGCAAGAGAAACCCGCTATGGTCATGGTAGTGAATGAATTTGGCTCTACTGTGGGACTAGTGACAATCAAAGATGTCATTGCCGAAATTATTGGCGGCCCCAGCGAATCTGAAAGCAGTGAAGACTTACTAATTCAGATGTTAGATGAGCAAAAATTTTTGGTGCAAGCACAAATCAACCTTGAAGACCTCAACGAGATTTTGCATCTCAATTTGCCCCTGACCAGAGAATATCAAACACTAGGGGGCTTTTTGCTGTATGAGTTACAGAAAATTCCTGCTAAAGGCGAAATCTTTTGTTATCAAAATCTCGAATTCACCGTGGTATCGATTGTTGGTCCACGCCTGCATCAAATTCAACTGCGACGGTTAGAGGAAGAGGGGACAGAAAAGCAGGAGAGCAGAGGAGCAGGGGAGTAAGAATTTTAGATTTTAGAATTTTGATTTTAGATTGAAATTTAATCCAAAATTGTCAATCCAAAATCTAAAATTGAATTTTCCAATGCCTCTACTGTGCATACGCTACTGGATCGACAAGTCCCAATTCGGCAAAAGCTGCTAGCCGTAAGCGACAAGAATCACATACGCCGCAAGCAACATCATTACCAGCATAGCAAGACCAAGTTAGTTCCCAAGGAACTCCCAATTGGTTCCCCAGTTGGATGATTTCGGTTTTTTTCAGGTTGATTAGGGGTGCAACAATCTTAATTGGTTGTCCCTCACGCCCTTGTTTGGTTCCCAAGCGAAAAACTTCCTGCATTGCTTGGATATAGTCGGGGCGACAATCAGGATATCCTGAATAATCTAGGGCATTAACGCCGATATAGACACACTCTGCTGCGATCGCTTCGGCGTAACTAAGAGCAAAGCTTAAAAAGATGGTATTACGAGCCGGAACGTATGTGACAGGAATATTTTGAGACATTTCATCCAGCGATCGCTCCTGGGGTAAATCAATGGCATTATCGGTAAGGGCCGAACCGCCCCATTGTCGTAAGTCAAAGTTAACTACCTGATGTTTTGCGATCGCAGCTTTTTGAGCGACACTGAGCGCTGACTGTAACTCTCGTCGATGTCGCTGCTGGTAATCAAAGGAAATCGCATGACATTCACAGCCATCAGCTTGAGCTTTGTACAGAATTGTGGAAGAGTCCAATCCCCCAGATAACAGAATTACAGCTTTCATCTCGGTTGCAAATTTTGGATTTCAAATCACTGTATCAAACCTTAACAAGACGCTAGAAAGCAATGCCAAGGAGAATTTATACTTAGGTCTTACTGAAACTTTTAAAGTTAATAAAAAGACATCTATTTTTGTAGAAAGTGCAAAATTCAAAGGAAACTCGAAATATCTATACAAAAGATATTTAGATTACGGGAACCGATCGCAAACTTTGAAATTCTTCATAAACATAGGCTCTATGTTACCATCTGGATGGTTTTAGACGGATCGTAACCGGCTTTCGAGTATAAACGCCAACGGCCGTAGCGTCTCTAAATTTGGTGGTTGAGGAGAGAATAATAGTGCAAAATAGCATGTCAGTGGCAGAACCGAATCCATATACACAGCGCAACCAGCCACGACCAATCCGCATAGGCGTGATTGGAGTGGGTAACATGGGACAACACCACGCTCGCGTGCTGAGTTCAATGAAAGATGTTGAACTAGTCGGAGTGGCAGATATTAACGTCGAGCGAGGATTAGAAACTGCCAGCAAGTACAAGGTGCGTTTTTTTGAAGATTACTGCGATCTGCTACCCCTTGTGGAAGCAGTTTGTGTGGCTGTTCCCACCCGTCTGCACTATGCCGTGGGCATCAACTGTCTGTTAGCGGGAATTCATGTTTTGATTGAAAAACCGATCGCAGCCAGTATTTCTGAAGCAGAGTCTTTAGTAAATGCCGCAGCTGAGTCTGGGTGTATCCTGCAAGTAGGTCATATTGAGCGTTTTAACCCAGCTTTTAAAGAACTGAGTCAAGTTCTAAAAACAGAGGAATTACTGGCGCTAGAAGCCCACAGAATGAGTCCTTACTCAGATCGGGCAAACGATGTTTCCGTTGTGCTGGATTTAATGATCCATGACATCGACCTACTTCTGGAATTAGCTGCTTCCCCAGTCACAAAATTGACTGCTAGCGGTACTCGCTCCCTAGACTCTGGTTATTTAGATTACGTAACCGCCACCTTGGGGTTTGCCAATGGTATTGTTGCTACTCTGACTGCTAGTAAAGTCACTCACCGCAAAATTCGCCGGATTGTCGCCCATTGCAAAAATTCATTTACTGAGGCAGATTTTCTCAAAAATGAAATTTTGATTCACCGACAAACGGCTGCCAATTCTCTCACCGACCACCGACAAGTACTTTACAGACAAGATGGTGTAATTGAAAAAGTCTACACCAGCAATATTCAACCACTGAGTGCAGAATTAGAACATTTTGTCAACTGTGTACACGGTGGCAATCAACCTTCAGTAGGTGGTGAACAAGCTCTCAAAGCCCTGAGACTTGCAAGTTTAATTGAGCAGATGGCGCTGGAAGATCGAGTTTGGAATCCCTTGGACTGGCAATCGGAACCAAGGGTACAATCATTGACCCCGACAGCCTAGAAGAAGAGGGGATGAGGAGGATGAGGGGAACAAGACAAACTTTTCTCCCTACTCTCCAACAGCCACAACTTCAAAAGAAAACCCTAGAGTGTGTTTTTAAATTTGCCATCAAATCTTTAGATCCTCCCAAGTCCTTTTATGAAAGCGACTAAGGGGGATCTAAAAAATTAGAAAACAAAACCTAGTGGTTCGTTTCATTAATTTTGTAAAGTTCGTAGTGAGCGATAAATCGCTCAATTTCAAGGGTTATAGCTACTTACAATAATCCTCGAAATTAGTGAAACAGACCCTTATCTTCCACTCGTCTTGCTTTGTTTCTCCGTTGCAATGCCAACTTTATAATGCAGCAATTTCAGGAATAGACTAAATGCTTGAATGGATAACTAATACTATCAATTATTTTGGCTATTGGGGAATCGCTCTACTAATGTTTTTAGAGAACCTTTTTCCCCCAATTCCTTCAGAATTGATTATGCCACTTGCTGGATTTACAGCAAGTCCATATCAACCAGGAGGGGCAAAGCTAAATATCATTGGTGTATTTTTCGCAGGACTTTTGGGTTCTGTATTAGGCGCACTTATTTGGTATTATCCGGGTAAGTTTTTAGGCGAAACCCGTTTGAAAGCTTGGGCTGATAAGTATGGCAAATGGCTGGGTATATCTGGTAAAGATATCACCAAAGCCAAAGAGTGGTTTAACCGACAAGGTAGAACAGCAGTATTAATTGGTCGCCTTGTACCGGGAATCCGTACCTTGATTTCTGTTCCCGCAGGTATTAGCAATATGCCCCTGCTACCATTTTTGGTTTACACAACATTAGGTAGCGCGGCTTGGGTGGGTTTGCTAACATACTCAGGATACGCATTGGGTAGTCAGTACGAACTTGTGGACAAGTACCTTGCTCCTGTATCTAAAATCGTACTTGGCGGTTTGGTTCTAGCATTTGTTTTCTGGATATTCAAGCGCCAGTTAAGACGTACTAGAAGATGAGACACGGACGCTTTTGGTTTGAAAGCAGTGAAAGCAGGGGTTACATCTGGCCAAAATTCGCCTACACTATGCCAAATAATACTAGATGTGCGAAGGCATGAGCTTATCGGAGGTATCGACCGAATTAATTTTTGGCGTATTTCTAGCTACACTTGACGCAACCTAGAATTTCTGGTTGCTCGCATTTTTGTAAGATGAGCATGACAACTTTTTACAGTTAAGTTTGAACTAGGAGCTTTCATGACAGACCAACCTTCCGCCGCTACCCCCATCAATGCCGCTGCTATACCCATGAATAGGGTGTCGGCCTCGACTCCTATCAATGCTGTTAATAATAATCCTCCCAAGACAGGCGGTGTTTCGGGAAAAACCATTCTCAGTGTTGATTTAGGCAGAACTTCCACAAAAACTTGTGTGAGTCGCGAACCAGGCAGTGTGGTGTTCGTACCTGCCAACGTCAAGCAGATGTCAATAGAACAAGTACGCGGTGGTGTTTTTGAAGCCAGAGCTACTGACCCCTTAATGGATTTGTGGCTGGAGTATCAAGGAAATGGATATGCTGTTGGTCAACTAGCAGCCGATTTTGGGGCGAATTTAGGAGTCGGACAATCTAAGGTAGAAGCTGCACTGGTAAAAGTTTTAGCAAGTGCTGGCTACTTCAAACTCAGAGATGATATCTCAGTCGTACTGGGTCTGCCTTTTCTTTCCTTAGAGCAATTTGAAAAGGAAAAAGCACAATTGATTAGCCAAGTAGGTGGCCCTCACGTGTTGAACTTCCGAGGCGAATCTGTGTCGCTGAACGTCAGTAAGGTATGGGTAATGCCAGAAGGCTACGGCAGCTTGCTGTGGTCTGAAGCTCAACCCAAGAAAAACCCTGGCAGTCCCGATTTTACAAAAATATCGGTGGCGATCGTCGATATTGGACATCAAACCGTCGATCTTTTGATGGTAGATAACTTCCGTTTTGCCAGAGGTGCTTCTAAGAGCGAAGACTTCGGGATGAATAAGTTTTATGAATTGGTGTCTGCCGAAATTGAGGGAGCAGATAGTCAATCTCTAGCACTGATTTCTGCTGTGAACAAACCCAGAGGTGAACGCTATTACCGTCCTAAAGGCGCTAGCAAGCCCACCAACCTAGATGATTTTCTTCCTAACCTTACAGAGATGTTTTCTCGTGAAATCTGTAGCCGTGTGCTAGCCTGGTTGCCAGAACGCGTCACCGATGTGATTCTTACTGGCGGCGGTGGTGAGTTCTTCTGGGACGACGTTCAACGTCTGCTCAAAGAAGCAAAGATTAATGCTCATTTAGCAGCACCTTCCCGTCAGGCGAATGCTTTGGGGCAGTATATTTATGGAGAGGCACAATTATCCTCCAATCGCGCTGCTAGGGCATAAAGCTGATGTTCCAATGGTCAAAAAAGGTAGTTAAATCCGTCACGTTCAACCCAGAGCTTGCTGATGAAAGCTTGTTAGCGCAAGTAGAAAGTTATTTGGAAAAACAACCAGACAAGACTTTCAGCGACCTCTGTAAAGAAGCCTTATGGCAATCTTTATGTGTACCGGAACCTGTACAACCTGCTCCACAAACAGCAGTAACCACACCGATCGATCAACAAATCGGTGAACTGCAACGTCAAGTGGCTGGACTTGAGGAACGTTTTTTTGCCAAGGGATCTAATCGTTTGGAGGCGATGGAACATCATCTACTGCAACTTTCTCAACAAGTTGCACAACTGGCGCTCATAGTCAACGATCGATCGTTCATTCCGTCTCCAACTCAATTAGAAGTAGTAAATAATACTTCTTATACTGTTGCTACCCCTCCTCAAGAGGTTGACCCCGTAATCAGTCGCCTTAGTCAGTTTCTCGATGATTTTTAAGGAACAATCAGGTTTATGAGCAGTTTTTGCTCATGTTAACAATCCTTAATAGTTAATACTATTAAGGATTATTAATGTTTATATATGGAAATATTGGGATTATTGAGATTTGTATAGATGGGGCGATCGCTCATAATTGAAACAGCAGATTTTACCCAATAGTAACTGTGAGCAATAACCTAAAAATACCGGATTTTGATGCCAATCTGATCGTGTCAGAAGCTGAAAATATCGCCAAATTTCATGCTGGGATGTTCTGGAATGATTCTGTAAAAACAGTTTTATCCGTCTGTTGTAATTCGCCTGAATTATTTCCATATTTAAAAGTATGCAATTCTCGCTTAGATTACATTACTAAGTGGTTAAATAAGTATTTTGGCGGTTATAATAATCGAGCCTCAAAGCGAACTAGTAAGAAGATAGGCACTGTCTCTGACAAAATTATTGACACGATTATTTCTGCTCGTTTACCTACTCTCAGCACTGATGGCATTAATCACATAAAGTATGCTCATCGTCTTTCCATGTCGGCAGAAAACATATTAGGTCTTCTTTTAGAAGAATATCTTGCCGACAAATTGTCATTTTATGGTTGGTACTGTGCTTGGGGTGAAACTATAAATAAGGTTGATTTTTGCACCAAGAAAGGTGAGCTATTACAAGTTAAAAATCGTAGTAATTCTGAAAATAGTTCGAGCAGTAGTGTCCGTAAAGGAACTGTCATTCGGAAATAGCATAGAGTCAATGCTCAAAATGGAGCTTACTATTGGAAAGATCTGAATCAATTAATAGGATGCTCTAATCTTTCTGAAGAAGACTTTGGTGTATTTGTTAGACAAACTATTGCTGAAAATCATGCAGCATTGTATGTAGAAGATAGTAAATACTGGCAACAAATTCAGTAGTAAAAGTCTTAAAATAATCAACAGGCTAGGGATTTAGCGATTAAATAGTGAAAGCTGTTCAAAGACTGGTATTCCTTTAGGTTTTTCCTGTCTAATTAGACTATGTAAATAGTCACCAATAGCTTGAGCTAAGAGTACAGGTACAGCATTACCTATCTGTCTGTATTTAGAAGCTGTCGAACCATAGAAAATCCATGAGTCTGGAAAGGTTTGAATCCTGGCACACTCTCGAACACTTAGAGGACGAAGTTCCTCTGGATGACACATATCTGTAGCCTTTTGGTAAGGACTTGTAGTAACAGTAGGAGACGGCTTATCCCAACATAACCTTCTGTAAAACCCTACTTTACCGCCTCCAGATTTGTAAGCTCCTCCCATTGCTTCTTTTATCAAGTCGTTAGGTAAATCTCTCCAGTTTTGACCACTTTTTAAAAGCTTTAAATATTGAAGACGGTTTTTTGAGTAGGAAGTATACTCTGGTTGTGGATCTTCTAAGTTGAGCAGAGCATCTTTTAGAGTGCGCCATTGAGGTAATAAAGAGCCATCTTTACTATGAGTAGGCAAAGGGAATGTAGCCGATTCACCATCTCTTGAGCCAATAAAGATTACTCGCGCTCTGTTTTGCGGAACACCGTAATCTGCTGCTTCCATTACTTTATAAATAACTTGATAACCAAGGCGCTTCATTTCTTCTAGAACAATCTCAAGAGCGCTCCCTTGCATTTCATCTAGTTCCAAAGGAGCATAACCCGTTCCTCGTTCCAGATGAGGTCTATGACGAATAGGAGCCGAGAGTAAACCTTTAACATTCTCCATGACAAAAAAGCGTGGCTGCAATTGTTCAACAATACCTATGAAGTCCATAAACAAGCTGCCACGAGGATCCATAACTGAACCACGTTTTCCTGCTGTGCTGAAGGGTTGACAAGGGGGGCCACCAGTTACTAAATCTACTTCTCCAATACGTAGAGGTCTACCAAGGTTAATAACATATCCCCCTTCTTCCAAAAGATTTTGAGCAGTGATTTTCTGTATATCTCTTGCTACGGCACTATTTAGGTGAGGTCGGTTGAAAGCTATAGTCTTCGCAGCATCAGGATCTTTCTCAACAACACTTACTACCCGAAAACCTGCCTGTTCTATCCCAATATCTAGTCCACCTGCTCCTGTAAATAAACTGATTGATATTGCCCGATTGTCTATCACTGCTTTTATCCTTACAGCCTTAATCAAATATACGATTTACTGGAACCCTCAAGTCTGCTTCATGCTAACGATAAATACCTGCAATTCTAATAGTGTAAGCCTTTTGAAACAGTATGTTACAAAGGCGCTATTCTCTTTTAAATGTGGCAGGCGTAGACGGGCTTATCGTTAGACATTGTATTTGTACAATGCACAAATTTGCTTGCCTTTATGTTGAATATTATTAGTACATATTTTTACTAGATTCTTTTTTTACTCTGCACACTGTATAAATGCTAGAATCCTCAAGTAGACAGTTAGGATACCTAGATGCCAGTTGTAGCTAACTCAATCAAGTTTGGTACAGACGGCTGGCGGGGCATTATTGGTGACGAGTTCACCTTTGAACGCCTAGCCCTGGTCGCACCAGTTGCCGCAAAAGTATTATATGATACATATTTTTCTACGGTTGGTAGCCGAACAATAATTGTCGGTTACGATCGCCGATTCATGGCTGAAGACTTTGCTCGTGCTGTTGCCGATACTGTCAGTGCTGTCGGATTTGATGTGCTACTGAGCGAGAGTTATGCCCCAACCCCAGCTTATAGTTGGGCGGCAAAAGAACTCAATGCTTTAGGGGCACTGGTAATTACAGCCAGCCATAATCCTGGTAAATATTTGGGTTTAAAAGTCAAGGGTTATTTTGGTGGATCGGTACCGCCAGAAGTCACAAAAGAGATAGAAGATCAGTTGTCGGTGGGAGTACCTCTAGCAGCTACCCCAGGTAAGCAAGAGAAATTCGATCCTTGGCCTAGTTATACCCAAGCGTTAGAACGTAAAGTTGATATTGCCAAACTTCGAGAAGCGATCGCATCTGGTAAATTAACGTTATTTGCCGATGTCATGCATGGCGCTGCTGCTACTGGATTGGCAAGACTACTAGGCAATCAAGTCAAAGAAATCAACTCAGAACGCGATCCCCTATTTGGTGGGGGTGCGCCGGAACCCTTACCTAAATACCTTTCAAAGCTATTTGAAGTCATCAAGACTCACAGAGAAACCGATAAATCAGGTTTAACGGTGGGGTTGGTATTTGATGGAGACTGCGATCGCATTGCAGCAGTGGATGGAGAAGCCAACTTCCTAAGTTCTCAAGTATTAATCCCGATATTAATCGACCATTTAACCCTGCGGCGCGGTTTTACTGGAGAAATAGTTAAAACTGTTAGTGGTTCCGACTTGATGCCCCTTGTGGCAAAACTACATAACCTGTCAGTCTTTGAGACAGCAGTTGGTTATAAATATATTGCTGACAGAATGTTAGCAGCAAAAGTGTTACTGGGTGGCGAAGAGTCGGGAGGAATTGGCTATGGCAGCCATATTCCCGAACGTGATGCACTGCTGTCAGCCTTGTACGTGTTAGAGGCGATCGTCGAATCTGGTTTGGATTTAGGTGAGTATTATCGCTACTTGCAGAAAAAAACCGGGTTTACCTCAGCTTACGATCGCATTGATTTACCCTTAGCAAATATGCAAGTGCGATCGCGTCTTTTGCAACAACTGCAAACCCAACCCTTAACAGAAATTGCAGGGAAAGCAGTGATTGATTGTCAAACAATTGACGGCTATAAATATCGTCTAGCTGATAAAAGCTGGTTAATGATTCGCTTTAGCGGGACTGAGCCAGTTTTACGCCTCTACTGCGAAGCCTCGACAATTGAGCAAGTGCATCAAACTCTTGCTTGGGCGAAACAGTGGGCGGGGTAAAATTCATTATTAGTCATTAGTCATTTGTCCTTGGTAAATGACCAATGACTAATATACCAATGACCAATGACTAATTACCAATGACCAAATTACTTGTAGTAGCTACAGGAAATCCAGGTAAGTTGAAGGAAATGCAAGCTTACCTGGAAAATTCTGGTTGGGAATTAACCCTCAAACCTGAAGAATTAGAAATTGAAGAGACGGGTGAAACTTTTGCCGCTAACGCTTGTCTGAAAGCATCACAAATTGCTAAAGCTACGGGAAACTGGGCAATTGCTGATGATTCAGGCTTGCAAGTAGATGCTCTAAATGGCGCACCAGGGGTTTATTCTGCACGTTACGCCAAAACCGACTCAGAACGTATTGCTAGGATATTGAGCGAATTAGGCAATGAGGTAAATCGGCAAGCACAATTTGTTTGTGCAGTAGCGATCGCTCGTCCCGATGGTGCGATCGTATTACAATCTGAAGGTATTTGTCGGGGCGAAATTCTCCATGCGCCTCGTGGTGACAGTGGTTTCGGCTATGACCCAATTTTTTATGTGCAAGAGTTGCAATTGACCTTTGCTGAAATGACACGGGAATTAAAGCGATCGATTAGTCATCGAGGCAAGGCTTTTACAGCTTTACTTCCGCAACTAGAGAGAGTTGGGAGTTAGGAGTTGGGAGTTATGCTAAATCTTTCTTCATTTATCAGATGTATGACGAATCCCTAATTATTTTGTTTGAGTACTTTATCATAATATATATTTGTGGTAGAGTCCTCCTATCAAGGAGGTAACGTTAAGTGTTGCACAAGGTTGTACAAGTCCGTTTATATCCGTCACTTGAACAGCAAACTCAATTAGCTCAAACTTTTGGGTGTGCTAGATGGTGGTGGAATTATGCTCTGAATAAATCTATCGAGACTTATAAGGAGACGGGTAAGGGACTTAGCCGTGTTGCACTTAACGCATTTCTTCCTGTACTCAAAAAAGCAGACGATACTATTTGGTTGGCTGATTGTTATAGCCAAGTTTTACAGGCTACAACACTCAATTTGACCACAGCCTACAAAAACTTTTTTGAGAGCCGTGCTGGATTCCCTAAATTCAAATCTAGGCACGGAAAACAGTCTATCCAGTATCCTCAAAATGTCAAAATTGTAGATGGTAATGTCAAACTCCCTGGCAATATCGGGATAGTCAAAGCCAAAATACATAGAGCGATTGAGGGGAAAATCAAAACTGTTACTGTGAGTAGAACGCCTTCTGGTAAATATCTTGCATCTATCTTGACTGAAACAGAAGAGCAGCGCGGTCTTGGGCTTTGCCCAAGTGGAGCGACTGCGGGAGAAAACCCGCGTTTTTCAGTTGGTAAAATTTACGGCATTGATTTAGGGTTGAAATACTTTGCAGTTGTTACCGACGGCGAAAAGGTTTCAAAATATGACAATCCTAAACATCTTGCCAAACACGAGAAAAACCTCAAACGCAAACAGAAAAAATTAGCACGTAAACAGAAGGGGAGTAAGTCAAGGAATAGGTATAGAAAAGTTGTTGCCAAGGTGTACGAGCGAGTTAGTAATTCGCGGCAGGATTTTCTACATAAACTTAGTTATAAGTTAGTCAGCGATAGCCAAGCTGTCATAGTAGAGAATCTTCATGTTAAAGGCATGGTACGGAATCATCAATTGGCAAAATCAATATCTGATGTTGGGTGGGGAACATTCACTAATTTCTTAGCCTACAAGCTAGAACGCAATGGTGGTCAATTGATTGAGATTGATAGATGGTTCCCCAGTTCCAAACTCTGCTCTAATTGTTTTTATCAAATCAGTGAGTTGTCATTGGATGTCCGTGAGTGGACTTGTCCTCACTGCGGTACTCATCATGATAGGGATGGAAACGCAGCGACAAATATTAGAGCAGAGGGTATCAGAATGATAAAGGCGGAAGGTTCAGCCGTTTCTGCTGTAGGAGGGGAGGTAAGTCCTAAACTTGGGCGAAAGTCTAAGTTTGGGCACTCCCCCGTGATTACAGAAGCTCCTAGTTCAGCTTTATGCTACTAGGAGTAGTTCACACTGCTTCTGTGTTCTTTTCGCCAGTGCGAATCCGAATCACTTGCTCAACAGGCGAGATGAAAATTTTACCATCGCCGATTTCACCAGTGCGGGCAGCAGCAATAATTTTGTCTACCACCATATCAACCTGATTGTCGTCAACTACGATTTCCACTTTGAGTTTTTGCAGAAACTCAACGGTGTACTCAGAACCACGATACCGTTCAGTTTGACCTTTCTGGCGTCCAAACCCCCGGACTTCAGAAACAGTCATGCCAACAATACCAGCGTTAACTAAAGCAATTTTCACCTCATCTAGCTTAAATGGGCGGATAATAGCTTCTACTTTTTTCATCTTCTTTACTCCTGACTTCTACTAGCTTCGTTTATATATCTAACCAGATCCGCTGTCTGAAGCTGTAACTAGCGGTGCTTTTCCTAAAAAATATGTAATAATTACAACTTTTTTAAAGTGTAAGTGCTTTACTTGAGGGTTTATGACATAAAAAGCGGCAAGGATTTATTAATTGGATAATCTTTGAGGTTCTAACATAAAGAAGTTGCTGTCAATTTAGCATTTTATGTAGCTTTTATAACCTAAAAATAGATCGTTTCCACCATTGAGCAGATTTGTTTGGATATTTAGAGAGCGATCGCAGCCAAATTATACACTAGCCCGAAAGCCTGCTACTGCTGCTGACTGTGGGAATGTCAACTAACGTTTCTGGTGTTCAAACAAGGGACGCACAACGAAATATCCAGCACTAAAGGCAGTCAGCATGATTAACAAGATGGTAATAATTAACCACCAGCCATTAAGTCCCTTGACATCTGGCTCAGTAGTGGAATAGTAACTGACTTGTTGCTCTTCTATAAAAACTGGTTCTGATACCGGAAAATTCATTTCCATTACAGGTGCAGAAAAGTCTTGGTGGCGGCTTTTTTTAGCTGGTTGTTTGGACACAACAGATGGACGCGAAGGAGAAACCCGCTGAGGTGAACGCGGTTGTGTTACTGGCTGTTTAGCAGTACTTTGAACATCACCAGAAACTTGGTTAGCTTGGGGATAATTAGCTGTAGCATGGGAATCCACAAAATTTTGCAAACGAGAAAAAGACTCAACGACTTTGGTAATTTCTTGGCGTAATAGTTGATTTTCTTGTACTAGTTGCTGATTTTGGGTGGTGAGTGCATTTAGCCTCGCCTGTGCTGCTTGCAACTCTGTTGACAATTCCCTGTATACAGATAGTGGTACAGAGGGAGGGTAGGCTTGAGTACTCGGTGTTGGCGAATTTCTGTGAACAGAACCTATGGTTGTTCGCATCGGGGGCTTGGTATTAAAAATCAAAGTAATTAGATCGTACAGAGATGCTAACAGAGATAGTCACCCCTGAAACTATGCCCAAGAATAATAGAAAAATACCGAAAGGGCAAAGATTTTTTATTTGGGCATTGAGGATGAGGTACTGAGAAAACTTTTCTCTAGCCCCCATCCCCAATGCCCAGTCTCCAATCCCTAATCCCTAGTCTCTAGTCCCTAGTCCCCACAATGGGAAGAAGTGTCCCACAGGGCCTTGTCCTTCGCCAATATCTAGGGCGTAAGTGAGTGCGGTAGTCACATATTCCTTTGCCTGTTGCACTGCCTGCCACAAATCTTTTCCTTTAGCTAGATTAGCAGCGATCGCAGCCGATAGTGTACAACCAGTACCGTGGGTATTTTTTGTCTCTACTTGCTGGCAAGTCAAAACTTCCAATTTGTCCCCATCAAACCAAATATCAACGCCACGCAAATCTCCCTGCATACCTCCACCTTTGACTAAAACAACCTTTGTCTTTAAAGTCTTGTGAATAATTTCAGCAGCGGCTTGCATATCCTCTAAAGAATTAATTTGTAAACCGCTCAAAATCTGGGCTTCATAGCGATTAGGCGTAATCATAACCGCTTTTGGAATCAAGGCGTGGCACAGAGTCTTTACGGCATCATCATCAATCAATTGTGCTCCCGTGCGTGACACCATTACTGGATCGACTACTAGATTATTGATTTGTAAAGCTTCCACTTGCTGGGCAACAGCAAAGATGATTTCTTGATTGAGCAACATTCCAGTTTTGGCAGCTTGTACGCCAATATCCTCAACTACTGCCTGAATTTGCGCCACAACAGCCTCTGTTGGCATAGCATCAACCCTCTTCACTCCTAGAGTGTTTTGTGCCGTGACGCAGGTTATAGCACTAGTACCGTGGACACAGTGAAAAGCAAAGGTACGTAAATCAGCTTGAATTCCGGCACCGCCACCGCTATCTGAACCAGCAATGGTTAAAGCAACAGGTATTCTGGAGTTTACTTCAGTGTTCATATTATGAAGATTAAGTAAGTTTGCGTTATCAAACCAAACTATCTCAAAGATTCATGAACTAGGCTAAAACCCTCTTCTCTCCTGCCCGATTTCAATGACTGACTCCACCAGACACCTCCATAGTTTTTTGGGTTTTGTTGTAAAAAAACTTACCATATTCCGGGCATCCACTGATATCAAGTGCTATTTGTAAAGGTTAGTTTTAACTAAGTTCACAATGCTCAGTTACACCGCTTAAAACAGGTTCAACTAAGTTGTTACATTAGTCCCCTTAAGTTCAAGGGTCAACCTAACTAAAGTTTCAACCAATTTCACTTTGATCGCTTTAACTTTAAGTCCCCAGTTATCAGTTAAGGGTGAATTTTACCATGCAGATTTGGCAACCCCCTGACTTAAAACAATGCATAAAGTTCAGAGGAATTACTATGCCAAATACGATCGAAGAGCAGCGATGTCTACGACGGGCTACGCCTACACGGCTGCTAAAGATACGATTCAATTCAACTCCATGCAGTCTTACTAAGAGGATATCTGACGACAAGTCTAGAGTAGAAGCATCTACGTGTTAATCGTCCAATTACTCTCAGCAAAACTCTGACGATTGACGGTATGGATATTCCTAGTTTAACCATCAACGGTTGACAGGAGAAAAAATTTTCAGTTTTACAACAGCGTTTCTATAATCGACGCGATTTTAAGTCGCGCTTGGATAACTGTGACTGTCCTTAACAGTGCAGATAGATGACTCATTCAAATAACTACTTAGCAACTAAATAAAGTTGCTGAAATTGTACTACTAATTTCCCTTACACATATTCGGAGTAAACAAATGGCTGGCACAACATACTACGTTTCTGCAACAGGCAGTGATAAAAATAATGGCTTAAATAAAGATTCTGCATTTCTCAACTTGGGTAGAGCCGTGTATGAGATGAAAGCAGGCGACACGCTCTACGTCATGAATGGAAATTATCAAATGAAAGGGGTTACGCTTTTTAACTTGAATGGCTCACCAGATAACTGGACAACAATAAAAGCTTATCCAGGGGCTACGCCTAAGATAACAACAACGGGAAGTGGCATTAATATATTTAGTTCATCCTACGTGCGGATTGAAGGACTTGATATAGAAGGCAATCGGGAAAACATTACTCTCGAATATGCCTTACAAGAGAAGAATAACCTTAATAACCCCTTGACGAATAGTAATGGAATTGCTGTTAAAGCATGGAAAAACACCGATGGTGTTGGTGGTACTAATCCCCATCATATTGTCATAACTGGTAACACAATCCGTAACTTTCCAGGTGGAGGCATAGAATTCAGTAATTCAGACTATATAACTGTTGAGAAAAACATTGTGTCTGGAAACGCTTGGTATTCGCCTCACGGCAATCAGGGAATAACCTCTCTCCGTGGTTTTAATTTTGATAACAATACCACTGACTACAGAATGATTTTTCGAGACAACATTGTCTACGATAACCAAAGTTTAGTTCCGTGGAAAAATGGAGGTACTGACACAATCACTGAGGGACATGGGATTATGCTTGATACTACCAATACCAGTGAAAATAATGTGGCCTATACAGGTAAGGCATTAATTTCAAATAACATTACTTACAACAATGGAGGTGCAGGCATTAATGTTTTTAAAGCTACCAATGTTGATGTTATCAATAACACGGCTTACATGAATGCCCAGGTTCTTCCAGATTCTGGAGAGATTGGTGTTACTTATTCAGAAAATGTACATGTCTACAACAACATTTTGTATGCAAGCGACAATCAAAATGCTAACAGAATTAGGTATGACACAAATGTAATTTTCGATCGCAATCTTGTTTATAACTCGAACGTATTCCAAGCTTCAGATAATTTAAACGCTACAGGGCTACAAAATCTTTTGGGTCAAGATCCTCAATTTGTTGATGCAGACAAAGGGGATTTTGCACTCAAACCTGGAAGTGTTGCGATTGATGGTGGTTCCAATGCCTTCAATAGCATCACTAAAAAGACTCCTCAGGATGGTGATGGGAATGGCAGTACAGTCATTGATATTGGTGCATATGAAGCTCCCCCCAACCCTACCAAAACCCCAGAAATTCAAGTTCTGAATGGCACAGTTAATATTATTGATGGCAACACCGCTATTGACTTTGGCCAGACCCTTGTTGGTGAAGCCTTGACCAAAACCTTTACCATCAAGAACACCGGTATAGCTGTACTCAACCTGAGTAATCTTAAACTTCCCAACGGATTTAGTTTGGTCGGAACTCTTCCAACGAGCCTGGCTGTCAATGCTTCCACCAATATAGTGGTGGCACTCAACCCCACTACACCCGGCATCTATAGTGGCAGCCTCAGTTTAAACAACAACGATATTAATGAAAGCACCTTTGACTTTGCCATTAGTGGCACAGTGAGTACCCCGGAAATTCAAGTTCTCAATGGCGCTGTTGACATTACAGATGGCAATACTACCGCCATTAACTTTGGTGAAACGACTGTTGGTGACGCCTTGACCAAAACCTTTACCATCAAGAACACCGGTACAGGCGCACTCAAGCTGAGTAGTCTTAAACTTCCAGACGGATTTAGTTTGGTCGGAACTCTTCCTACGAGTGTGGCTGTTGATGCTTCTACCACCATATCTGTAGCACTCAAGCCCACTACAGCCGGCACTTATAGTGGCAGCCTCATTTTAAACAACAACGATATTGATGAAAGCCCCTTTGACTTTGCCATTAGTGGCACAGTCAGACCTGCTCCTGCCCCAGGAATTCAAGTTCTCAATGGCACTAACTCCAATGACACTTTTATTATCCAACGAGGTGATGGCAATTACAGCATTAACGACTTTGGTGGTGTAGGTACTAGCTCAAACCCTTCGGCTGCGGTAATTGCCAAAGTAGATACCTTACAATTTATTGGGACTGAATTAACTGCAAGAAATCTGCAATTAACTCAAAATGGCAGCAATTTAGAAGTCAGCTTTGGAAATGTGGCTAATACTAAAGTCACTCTGCAAAACTTTAAGTTAGAAAACCTAGACAACTTAGCCGCATCGACAACAAGACCTGCTATCGGCAATATCATCTTTGACGGAGAAGACAGTGTTACCAAAAGCTTTGATGTGATTAATGCCAACTCTACTCAAACGTATATTTCTACAGCAAACACTGTTACTTTCCTCAATGACTTGAACAATAACATCAGCGGTTTTTACAGTTCAAACGATGTGATTAATGGTCAAGGGGGTAATGATACCATCGATGGCAGCGGTGGTGACGACCTGCTGCGGGGTGGTGCTGGCAACGATCTTCTGATTGGTGGACCAGGCAATGATACTCTTGTGGGTGGTGCAGGTGCTGACTCTTTCCTCTACGACACTAATTCCATCTTTAATAGCGCTGTTGTGGGTATTGATACTATCGCTGACTTCAATCGCTCTCAAGGTGATAAGATTATCCTCGATAAGACTACCTTTACTGCTATTACTTCTGTTGTGGGAACGGGTTTTAGTAACGCCAGTGATTTTCAAATCAGCAGTTTAGGGGCACTTAGCAATGCTGTAATTGTTTACGACTCGATGACTGGGCAGTTACTTTACAATCAAAATGGTAGTGCTGCTGGTTTCGGCAGTGGTGGTCAATTTGCACAACTTACTGGTGCGCCCAATCTTACTGCCTCTGACTTCATCATTCAAGCATAGCTGGGTCGGGTCAACTGAGTGGAAGTATAATCCAAACATGAATCGAGTTTTAAGGCGGCTTTCAATTGAGATAGAGCATACCCATAGGGGCGCAACATAGGGGAGTGAAAAAGAATGTAGAGATGTAGCACGGCTACGTCTCTATAAGGGTTTTAGATAACCTATATTTAATTTATGGAGATGTTTAATAAATGGTAGTTAAGTAAAAGCCATTGCAAAAAACATCTTGACAATAAAAACGTTGTTGCCCATGAATAATATCACCACTCATGAATAATATCACCACTAGCGATCTAACTTTTTGACCAGAAATAGCCGTCTTATTTGGAACTTATAGTTTTAATATAACTACTGCTGTGGTTGCGATCGCAAGTCTTGTAACAGCCCCTGCAAAAACTTCCCCCATTCTGCTGCCAAAGGGATTTCTGTAAACGGCACCCGCACTGAGTTAGTAGATTCGGAAAATAGAAATTCTAATTCTATAGAACGACCTTTCTCCGGTAGATTGTTTACATCTACTGATTTTTCATCTACTAAAAGCTGGATTTGTTTGATATCAAGCAAAGAGAATGTTTCTAGTTTAATAGGCCCTTGAGGCGTGGGTTTTCCCCAAGTGATATTGTTTTCTTTTTGACCTAATACAGCATAAATATCATACTTGGCCCGTTCAAATTGCTCTGCCCAAGTGCGATAGGCTTCGACTTTTTGATACTCCTTCGAGCCTTGCCAAGCCAACCAGAAAAACATTACTAACAGCGGCAACCACAAAAGACCACGTTCCATCGTTTAAAAAAATCCTTAGTCCTGAGTGAAACTTGTAACTAAAAGTGCAAAATCTACCAACAAGGGGTGCAGATAAGTTATGGTATGAGCAAACTGGCAAAAAGCGGTGATGAGTTAATATGAGAAAACTTATATTATGGTGCTTGTTTGTCATTGGGCTGGGAGCTGCCATATTTGGTTTCCTGAATTTCCAGGGATTGGCAGTTAAAGGAGAGTTTGAGACGATTTTGCTTGATTTTCGCGAAGATATTCCATCATTTGTAGTGGAGCAGGATTTGCAAGCGATCGCCAAACAATACAACGTTACACCCCAATTAGACAACAAGTTTTCCAAAAAAGATAATGTGTATATTATCAAGGGCGATCGGCAACGACTGCAAGAACTGAAAAAATCTCAGTTTGCCCAAGCGACAGAATTCATTGAACCAAACTATATCTACAACAAGATTCCCCAACCAGGTAAAACCGCTTGGCTAGGTGAATTTTTAACACCCCAAGGAGATGAAGAAGCAAGTCCTTCATTAACTGGCCCCAATGACCAATATTACAGCAAGCAGTGGAACTTGCACAAAATCGGTATTGAAGGCGCATGGAGTCAAACTAAAGGCAGTGGCATCACAGTCGCAGTCATTGACACCGGGATTACCAAGGTTCGCGACTTGTATGAGACAAAATTCGTCAAGGGCTACGATTTTGTTAACGACCGAGAAGAAGCCACAGACGATAATGGTCACGGTACCCATGTTGCCGGAACTATTGCCCAAGCCACAAATAACAAATATGGCGTCGCTGGAATTGCCTACGAAGCCAGCCTGATGCCGCTGAAGGTACTCAGTTCTTATGGCGGTGGTACTGTTGCCGATATTGCCGAAGCGATTAAATTTGCTGCTGATAAAGGCGCAGATGTGATTAATATGAGCTTGGGTGGTACTGGTGAAAGCCAGTTGATGAAACAAGCGATCGAGTATGCCCATAGAAAAGGTGTAGTTATTATTGCCGCAGCTGGGAATGAAAACACCAATGGGGCCAGCTATCCAGCCCGCTATCCCTACGTTATCGGCGTTTCGGCAATCGGCCCAGATGGCGAAAGAGCGCCCTATTCTAACTTTGGTGCCGGGGTTGACATCTCTGCTCCTGGTGGTAGTGAAGCTGGTAAGATTCTTCAAGAAACCATCGATGAAAAGGGTGAAGGGGTATTTCTGGGCTTCCAGGGTACAAGTATGGCTGCTCCGCACGTTGCTGGTGTTGCGGCATTAATCAAAGCTGCTGGTATCAAAGAACCAGATGAAATTTTAAAAGTCCTCAAGCAGTCGGCGCGAGTTATTCAGGATGATGGTTTGAACTATTATGGCGCTGGACAACTCAATGCAGAAGCAGCAGTCAAACTAGCCTTTAGCGGACAAATCAGTTTTCCAGATTTCTTTCGGTGGTTAAGGGATAGCGGCTATCTTAACCCCGGCTTTTGGATTGATGGTGGTGCGATCGCGCTCTTACCCAAGATTTTAATGGTAGTTGGTTCCTATCTGCTAGCTTGGTTTTTACGGGTTTACTTCCCCTTTACTTGGAGTTGGTCTTTATCTAGTGGACTAATTGCCGGCAGTTCTGGCTTATTCTTCCTCAAGGGAATCTATATTTTTGATCTTCCCCAATGGCCTTTCCGGGTTTTGGGCAGTTCAATTCCCGAACTAGGTAATACCCTCCAGGGAACTGATGCATTAAATCCCCTATTTGCTAGCGTCCTAATTCCCATTGTGTTGATGGCATTGCTGCTGGGACATCCTAGTTGGAAATGGTTTGCCATTGGTTCAACCTTAGGTGTAGCAGCGTGCTTAACTACAAGTGCGTTTTTCGATCCGGCAGTTTGGGGATTAGGAAGTGGTAACTTCGCACGCCTCTTCTTGATTGCCAACGCTCTAATCTGTTATGGACTTGCTCGTTTAGCATTGAAAAACGAAGAAAAAATTGCGTAAATTGAGAATGGGAAATCAATTTTTATAACTTCTAACTCTTGTAGAGACGCGATCAATCGCGTCTCTCCTCTCCTAATTCCCTACCCCCCACTCAGCACTCAGAACTGTTATGAGCATTACACTTACAGGTACAGTCGAACGTCGTGATATTGGTACAGGCGCATGGGCGTTAGTTACAGAAGAAGGTGTTACTTACGAAATCCTTAGAGGGGCTGACAAAGACTTACTCAAAGCCGGACAAAAAGCGAAAGTTAAAGGACAGGTGCGTGAAGATATCATGACAACTGCCATGATTGGCCCTGCCTTAGAGGTCAAATCTTTTGAGGTAATTAGTTCTGATTAGCTGTGGAATCCAGAACCTCTTGCAGACGGCTTCTAAACTCTCCTTTAGGATGGCCTCCTTTTACTTCACCAACAATCTGAAATTCTCCCTCTGGAGAATTGCAGATGATGTAAGTGGGCCATCCCATTTCTGATTTATCGGGATATTGAGTCAACAAAATCTTGCGATACTTGCGGTAAGCAGTCGTATCTTGCATTTTTACATCGATAAATTCTAAACCCAGTTCTTCAGCCACCTTTTTGTCATAAAAAGACATTTTGTGGCAGATGCCGCACTCTTCTGAAGAGAACTTAATTACAGCTAAACTCATGGGTTGGCTACTCTTTGATTATAAACAAAGTTTTTTAGCATAATGCCATGAAATATTACCATATAGCTGGTCATTAGTGTCAATCTCAGGCTGAAACCCCGATCCAGTATTTTTCCCTAATAGTAGTCTGTTAACTTTAAATTGATGGGTTCGTCGGTGACACATCAATTCGATGTCTACGACGGGCTACGCCTACGACAAAATATCAAGTAGGATGTGAAGATCAGTCTAAAGCTATTCCATATCTGGATTTAAGCTTGTATTTAACAACGCCCAAATCTCGTTTTAGAAAAAATAAGGTGCGTCATCTATCTTGATAACGCACCATCTATTAGCAAGTGCAGATTAATAAATCCACATTTTTTATTCTTCTGGCTCTAAATCGACATCTTCCTCTTCATCTTCTTCACTGGCTTTAGCTACAGAGTTAGCAGAAACAACAGCGCCTTTATCTAACTTTTCACGCACCAGTTTCTTAATTTCTTCAGCAAATTCAGGCTTTTCTTCTAGATACTTAATAGCGTTGTCTCGTCCTTGGGAGATATTATCGCCATTGTAACTATACCAAGCCCCCTTGCGGACAATAATGGAAGTTTCTTCTGCCAAGTCTACAATACAACCCAAGGTAGAAATCCCTTTACCAAAAATAATGTCAAATTCCGCTATTCTGAAGGGCGGCGCTACTTTATTTTTGGCGACTTTGACTTTAACGCGATTACCAAATTCATCTGTACCTTTCTTCAAGGTTTGAATTCGACGAATATCCAAACGCACCGAAGCGTAAAATTTCAATGCATTACCTCCAGTAGTAGTTTCTGGGCTACCGTAGGTAACACCGATTTTTTGCCGCAACTGGTTAATGAAAATTACTGTACAACCAGATTTACCAATGTTGCCCGTAATTTTACGCAGGGCTTGGCTCATCAACCGCGCTTGCAAACCAACGTGAATATCACCCATATCGCCTTCAATTTCAGCACGGGGAACCAATGCTGCTACTGAGTCTATAACTACAATATCAACCGCAGCAGAGCGAACTAGCTGATCGACAATTTCCAAAGCTGATTCGCCAGTGTCAGGTTGGGAAATCAGCAAATTGTCAATATCTACACCCAATGCAGCAGCATAAGTAGGGTCTAGGGCGTGTTCAGCATCAACGAAGGCAGCAATACCGCCATTTCTTTGCACTTCGGCGAGGGCGTGTAGCGCTACTGTAGTTTTACCGGAACTTTCCGGCCCATAAATTTCAATTACCCGACCTTTGGGTAAACCACCACCCAATGCTAAATCTAGGGTAAGCGCTCCACTAGAAATTGTTTCCACCCGCATCCGGGTAGCATCGCCCAGGCGCATGATTGCTCCTTTGCCAAAGCTGCGCTCAATCTGGTTGAGCACCATAGTCAGAGCTTTTTGCTTGCCAGAAGTATCGGTGTTGATAGCCATTCCTGTCTCTAATGCCTCTTAATATATGGTTTTAAGGAGTGTTGGTGTCGGAGTTTGAGTAGAACAGATATACTATTTTAACCAGAAAATTCTGGAATAGGACTTCTCAAATCAAAAAAGGGGTGTGACAAGATCGTAACTCGATCGCTACCAGATTAGTGTAGTTTTGCACAATGATACCAACTTGCATTCAGAGATAGCTTTTTTTGGCTGGGTAAGCAAGCGTTTTCAAAGAAAAAATTACCTAAATAACTGACCTGACGCCGTGTACATAGTTAGATTGCTTGATTTTGGAGAGATAAAAGCTTAGTACAACGCGACGCGATCAATAAACCGTTGAATTTTGCTCACTCACAACATAAACCGTAGTAGTCCTCGACATCGATAAGTTTAGTAAAGTTAGGGTTCTTCTTGAAGAGAGCCTGTTGGCATGGAAATTATATACTGATAGAATTGTGATATAAGTTACATTTATTATTCTAAGCAAAAGTGAATAAGTCACAAGCTATTAAGTTACTTGAAAGTGAGGCATGGACAAAAGCAGATGCTATGCGTGCTTTGGAAGTAATTGACTTTAGTACCAATCCTGATGAGATTACCATTCGTAGAGCTATTTCGCGTTTTGCTGGTTCTGAATTAATTAAGCGTCAGCGTCTTCAGGCTGCTCAGAAAGGTCTGGTAACTAAGAAAACTAAAGAAATTGAGTTGAAGGAGCAGGAATATGCTGCCAAAATTGACCAAGTTAAAAAGTATCCGAAACAGGAGAGAGAAAAATACGATGCTGAAATTAAAAGCTTGTCTCAGAGAAATAATATTTTAGAAGTTGAATTAAAGACAATATATTCTCAAAACAAAAATTTAATAGAAGTGAATGAACAACTCAAAAAAGACAATAAGTCTCTAAAAAATTTAGTCGATCAAATTAAACTTAAACTAGCTATGAATACTAAAGAAATCCTCAAATATGAAGATAGTGAAATTCGGAAAGCAGTAATTACTTTTTTCAAATGGACTTTAGGATAAAGTACTTAATATATGACTGATAAAAAAGCTAAAAAAAGGAATTTTAGAGGAATGAGTTATCGTGTTGTTCAACTCGCTAACTCAAAGAATCGGAATAAGCTTCATGAAAAAGACCAGATTTGGCTAAAAGAAAACTTTTACAAGAATATTGGCTGGGATAATATTGTTAATTTTTATCAAAAAATAGAGGAGTTTATAGATAATTATCAGCTTGAGGAATTGACACTTGAAGAATTATTTATTGAGGCTGATAGGATTGGTAATATATATGTCACTAATCAAGAAATAAACGAGTATAACCAAAGATTATCTAAAGAAGTTAATGAGGTTGCAGAAGAAATAGATAAGCAGTTTCCTGAGACAGAGATGGAATTTATTGATTTTAGTCAAAATACCAATATTAAATATAAAAAGAAGCATAACCAAAAGACATATAGAACAGTAAAGCTTTAGCAGAAAACATGGTTAATATTGAAGATAAAAACCTTAAAGAATTATTTGCGCTTGCGGATACAATTGGCAACAAGCGTTATCACAGGCTAACTTATGAAGATTTTGAAACTTATAGAAAATTCGATTATTGGCGGTATATTAATGGTGATTTTGAGTGTGGAACAACTCAAGAAAGTAAAGATTGGGTGAGAGTAAATTCTAACTGGTATTGTCCAATTTGTGGATCTCACTACTCTGACAAAGGTGGTAAGACGATAGATCATAAGCTACCTCGGTCACAGTATCCTTGGTTATCAATGGAATTCAGGAATTTATGGGTTATTTGCCAGGTTTGTAACAAAGAAAAGAGTGAAATGCATTGGTATAAATATGAACACTATATATTTGTTCGCTATCCGAATCTTTATCCTGCTGTGAAAATGGCACGCCCTAGCCAGTTACTCCAGTCTCTAAAGGATTAAACCAAATAGTGTAGTCATCTATTGCTTTAATGTGTGCTGGAAAATCTAACATATTAAATATACGACATTGATGTATGTATTAATACGACGCAACAACACGAAAAGCCGATTGCCTCAAGGTAACAAAGACACTGTAAGAGCGATCGCTATGATGACAGCACAAGTATATCCTGTATAGGAAAATACTTGCCGTGAAGCTTAAAGTAGTTTTTTTTATTTTAACTAAAAATCTAAGTAAACATACTAATACACTGTGACAGAAATTTGCTTACCTTTAACAAGGGACTTGAGTAGGGGCAATTCATGAATTGCTCCTACTTGTCTGCTTGCTTAATTGAGATGGTAGCTGGATTTGCGCTGCACTCTATTAGGCTGTGATTTGTTTATTATTCTCAGCTTAATTTCTGTCTAATCATGATCAAAAACACTATTCTGAATCCTTTAGTAACTGATATTCGGTGTGAAGAAATTTGTCAGATTTTGGGAGAGACTTACAACCAGGAACGCTGGAACGATTGGCGTTGGCAAATGCGGCATCGGTTGACTAAGCTGGAACACTTTCAGAAGTTATTAAGGCTTAGTACTACCGAAGAACAGGGACTTTTAATCGCACCAGAAAAGTTTGCTGTAGCTGTAACCCCATACTTTGCATCGCTACTCGATCCAGAAGAGCCGCTTTGTCCATTACGGTTACAAGTGATACCACGCCAAGAAGAACTAATAGTTAGCCCAGCAGACATGGTAGATCCATGCGGTGAAGATAACGACACTCCAGTACCAGGACTCGTACACCGCTATCCTGACCGAGTGTTGCTGCTTGCCCTAGATAGTTGCGCTGCTTATTGTCGTTACTGTACTCGCTCTCGTTTGGTGAGCCAAGGTGAGATGTACCCAGTAACACGGCGGTTGGATGCGATCGCTGCTTACCTGGAGGAACACACCGAGATCCGTGACGTGCTAATTTCCGGTGGCGATCCTCTATTGATGGCTGATGAACCTTTAGACAATTTGCTTAGGCGGCTGCGTACCATTAAACATATTGAATTTATCCGAATTGGTTCTCGTGTGCCGAGTTTTTTACCGCAGCGAATTACACCGGAACTGGTTGCCTTGCTACGTAAACACCGTGTGTGGCTATCTTTGCACTTTTGTCATGTGCAGGAACTTACCCCAGAAGTCGCACAAGCTTGCGATCGCCTCGCTGATGGTGGCATTCCTCTAGGCAGTCAAACCGTGCTGTTAAAAGGTGTGAATGATTCTGAAAAAGCCCTGAAGAATCTGTTTCACGGTCTTCTCAAACTGCGTGTGCGACCTTATTATCTTTATCAATGCGACCCTGTTGTTGGCACTGCACATCTGCGAACAAGTGTGCAAACTGGGCTTGATTTAATCTCTAAATTACGTGGTCATACTACTGGCTACGCTGTACCAACTTATGTAATTGATGCCCCTGGTGGTGGTGGCAAAGTCCCAATTCAAGCCGAGACTCTAATGGGTTATGAGCAGGGCACAGCTACAGTGCGAAATTGGGCAGGTCAGACGTACACCTATGTAGATCCAGTGGAGTAGACTATGGGGTTATTAATTGGTCTGTGTTATGACCTGAAGGCAGACTACCTTCAGGCTGGTTTTAGTGCCTCTGAGGTGATGGAGTTCGACGATGAAGAAACTATTATCGGTCTGGAAACTGCACTATTTCAGTTAGGTCATCAGATTGAACGTGTTGGCAATGGTAGAGAACTTGCTGGACGCTTGGCAAAAGGCGATCGCTGGGATTTGATTTTTAATATTGCTGAGGGTTTAAAGGGTCGCTCTCGTGAAGCTCAAGTTCCGGCAATCTGCGAATTATTCGCTCAACCTTACACTTTTTCCGATCCGCTTACCTGTGCCCTGACGTTAGACAAAGCTCTAGCTAAAAGAGTAGTTCGCGATCGCGGTTTGCCGACAGCCTCCTTTGAGGTCGTAAATACTACCGCAGAAGCAGCAGCTGTGTCGCTGCCAATGCCGCTTTTCCTCAAGCCTATGGCGGAAGGCAGTTCTAAAGGGGTAACTGGTCGTTCTCTTGTCAAAGAACGCGAGGAACTAGTAAATACTTATCAAGCGTTACACGAACTTTTTCAGCAACCAATACTCGTAGAAACCTTTCTTCCTGGTAGAGAAGTAACAGTAGGCATTGTTGGCAACGGTAGTAACTCACGGGTAGTAGGTGTGATGGAAGTAATTTTTACAGGACAAGCAGAAGCTTTTGCCTACACCACCCTCAACAAGGATGAGTATCTAGAACGGGTATCTTATGGTTTACTCATAGATCCTGAACCACTGGCAGCACAGGCAAGGCAGCTGGCGCTGGATACTTACCATACTCTTGGTTGCCGTGATGCTGCCCGCGTGGATCTACGCTGCGATCCTAACGGTGTGTTGCAGTTTATGGAGGTTAACCCATTGCCAGGGCTAGATCATATCCGCTCAGACTTGCCAATCATGGGACGTTTGGGTGGTGTGGCATACACAGAAATCATTGCTCAAATAGTCGAGTCTGCATGGCAAAGATATAAATGCTGAAGAAGGGGCAGTGGGGCAGGCTGATATCAAGTCTGGGTAATTAGTTGTGATTCCCATAGTCATTGCACCCCTCTCCGCAGGCAGGGTGGGGTTCTTGGGGTTTAGTAATTAATCAAGCGGACATGATATGACAGGTGCAACAAACCTACATCTGTCAGTTACTTCCCCCTCCCCTCTGCCCTTTTTTATGCAATATGAAGTTGCTCAAACTAAACTACAGAGGGATGTTAGGTGATACGCTCATCTTATAGTGTGTTAAATACTGTTACCTAACTGTGGAGAATATACTCATGAATTTATTATTTATGCAAACAGCAGCACCAGCTATAGATGCTGGCCCTCATTTTCCTGTTGCTTTTACCTTGGTGTATGTCGTTGGTTTTATTGCTGCTGTCACCATTGGGTCAATAGCTTGGTACAACTCGAAACGCCCCGCAGGATGGGAAAGCAAAGAACGTCCTGATTTTGTGCCTAAAGTTGATAAAGAAGAAACTCCAGGTTTGGGTGAACCTAAGTAATAAGCAGTGATGAGTGCTGAGTTTAATAATCAAACTTACAGCAGTTTTGCTTTATTTTGAACCAAATTTTACATTCATTATCCAGAACCCTTGTAGAGATGTAGCACTGCTACGTCTCTACATTTGTCTATTAACTCCGCAAAGAAGTTACATTTATATATCGTTCAATCTGCGAATCAGACGGGATAACTCACGAATGATATTCACCGCAATTTCGGGAGTTTCTTCAATCGCATCATACAATTGCTCTTGCGTCAGTTCTAAAAATTCACAAGGTTCCAGAGTCGTGGCAGTGGCAGACCGAGGTTGAGTATCAAATACTGCCATTTCACCAAAGTATTTTCCCTGTTCCACTTCTGCAAGTTGTTTGTTTCCAATGTGAACTTTAACTCGACCTGACACCACAATATAGAGCGATCGCCCTTCTTCTCCCTGTCGAAAGATGGTGTAATTAGCTGGGAATGACAATTCGTTCATCACTGAAGTGAGCCGCACAATAAAATCATCCCGCAATTCCTTAAAAATCGGGACTCGCCGGACAAATAATAAACGGTCAACACTGGTTAGCATAATTACAAGTTAAAAGTCCAACATTACGGAACATCTCAAAACTGAAGTCAGAGTGCGATTAGTCATATTACCGATGTTGAATGCTAGCCGTCAAGGATATCTGAGGCTTTACCATCTAATAAGGGTTCTTTTCAATAAGAGCGATGCCTACGGCGGTAAACTACGCGCCTAAACTTCTCAGATATTAACTCAGTATTCGATATGACGAACTGCTACTTTTCCCTATGCGGTTTAGCCGGAAGTGATTTTTTCACTTATAGACAGTTGTCAATCACTTTTATTTATCCTTTTAAGAAACAAGAGTATTTGATCTTATTTCCTTGAAAGTCATAATATTGACTCCATGAGCTCCCAAGGTACCTTGCTGAGAAAAAAATCACCAATTTGATTGGAGGCGATGCCTCTAAAAATTGGGTAATTGGCTGATAAATAACGAATATCGATCGGTTGTCGTTAAAAAAACAGTCACAAAATCTCCTAACCTGCCCTCACATCGAGAAGCAGAGAGGATTAAGACAAAACAGCATTGAATTACTGTGAGCAACAATTATGGCTTGGTTAATTAGTACATTATTGATTGGAATCTCTGTCGCTTTTGCAACTACCTTTGACGACAACTTATATTTGACAGCTTTCTTCGGAAAAGTCAATCGTAACTTTCGTCCTAAGCATATTGTTCTCGGTGAATTTCTGGGATTTACTACCTTAGTATGTGCTAGTCTTCCTGGTTTCTTCGGTGGTCTGATGATTCCCACTACCTGGATTGGTTTGCTAGGTTTGCTTCCCGTAGCTATTGGTATCAGTAATCTCATCAATCGAGAAGAACAGGGAGAGACAGTACAAGCGGTATCAGTTGATTTAACCTCTCCTGCAAAATCTGCACGCCAAAAAAAATCACTATTAGCAACCATCCGCGATCCGCAAACCTACCGCGTTTCCAGTGTTACCATTGCCAATGGAGGAAACAACATTGGAATTTATGTTCCGTTGTTTGCCAGTAGTAATCTTCCAAGTTTGGGTGTAATTCTGTGTGTTTGTTACTGCACTGTTGGGATGTGGTGTTTACTCTCTTACAACCTGACTCGTAATCCTTTGATGACTCCCGTTCTAACTCGCTACGGTCGCAAAATCTTCCCCTTTATCTTAATTTACTTGGGACTCTCCATCTTGATTAAAAGTGAAACATATCGACTTTTACCCAGTCTGGCAATGCTTGGGAACTAAGTATGAGGCGATCGCCCCCCTCCAGTGGATGCTCCACGCGATCGCAATTCCTGATGTAAGCAAACAAATCAGCGATCGCTTCCCATCCAAAAAGATTTGTCAATCACTTAAATTTATCAATATGAATAACAATAATATTTGCTCTTATCAATTCAGTTATCTAAAGTGAGAATAAAGCACATTATCGATGGCTCTTATAAAAGCAAGCCCACTAATAGGAATCAGATTATGAAGGAACTAATGAATCAATCAAACTCTAAAAAATTAACTCAGTGGCTCGTAAAAGCAGTATTTCTGGTAGTTGTAGCGGGATTTACTCTGCTTATCCAGCCCAGCGCTAGAGCGCAAACACTAGTACCATCCATAGCTACGGAATCTGAACTAGCTCCAGTTGAATCACCAATGGAGCCAGTAACCGCACCAGTCATATCACCGATATCGCCAATGGAGCCTGTGACAGCACCAGTCATATCACCGATATCGCCAATAGTGCCTGTAGCAGAAAACGTAAGACATTTATTACAAACCAATGAATGTGTCGGCTGCAACCTTGCTGGGGCAATGTTAAAGGACGCAAACCTGCAAGCAGCAAACTTGGAAGGTGCTAACTTACAAAATGCAGACTTAGAAAGGGCTAACTTGCAGCAAACAAACTTACAAGGAGCTAACTTTCAAGGAGCAGATTTAGGCAAGGTAAACCTTTGGGGAGCAAACCTGATGGGAGCAAACCTTTTTGATGCAGACTTAGAAAAAGCCAACCTCTTGGGAGCAAATCTGCAAACCGCTAACCTACAAAACGCAGACTTGGAAAATACAAATCTGACAAATGCAAACATCCAGGGAGCTAACCTGATGGGCGTTGATTTGGACGATGCAATCAGACCGGAAGGATTCGCTATTCAGTAATTAAACTGAAGTTCTCCGTAAAAATTTCCTAAAAAACCTTAAAAGCCTGATTCAATAATGAATACAGGCTTTATTTTAATATTTATAAGGTCGCCGCGATCGCTTCTTTTGCCACGGTTTTAATGGTATAAAGCGTGTTTTATATCATGTCCGGGTAATTGTTATAGCGTTTCTCTGCCCTTGTGAGCTAGAAGAACCCCACCCCTTAATCCCCTCCCCGCTCTTCGGGAGGGGAGACGAAGCGCAGCTTTGGCGGGGTGGGGTTCTTCGGGTTTAATAAGTAATCAAGCGGACATAATATTACTTTTGAATTCGATAATTCTGACTCCTGAATTCTGCTGTATTATCAGTCAATCAATTCCATCAATTCTTTTGTTTTCAAATCAGCTGCTACAGGTTGAGAACATGCAATCTGAGGAGAGATAGAGCAAATCGCCTCTGTGGTTGTTTCAAAACAATTTGATAACCCAATTGTTTTTAACAATCCTGTACGTTCCAGTAGTTGTTGGACTTCGGGTTGTAAACCTGTGAGAATTAAGCGGCAATTGTGCCGTTCTAAGTCATGATAAATATCCTCTAAGGCTACTAATCCAGTTGTGTCCATATTTGGCACAAACCGCAACCGGAGAATTAAATACTTTACTTCCGGTTCATCGCGGAGGAAGGTAGCAAATCGTTCAGCAGCACCAAAAAATACGGGGCCATCTACCCGATAAACGGCAATTTCCTTACCTAATTCTAGAGGAGTACCAGGGGGAAATACTTCGGTTTCAGGTATTTTAACTAAACTTAAATCGCTCATCCGTTTGATGAACAAGGCTCCGGCTGCAATCAATCCCACTTCGACAGCGAGAACTAAGTCAAACAAGATTGTCACTAGCCAGGTGAGAATCATCACCGCAAAGTCGGAGTAGGTAGCACGCATCAATAAACCAATGGCTTCCCACTCAATCATCCGCAAGCTAACCACCATTAGAATTCCAGCAAGTGCTGCTAAAGGAATCAGTGCTGCTAGGGGTGCTAAAGTTAAAACGATGATGGCTAAGGCAACACCGTGAATTACCCCAGATAGTCGGGTTTTACCGCCAGAACGGACATTAACAGCAGTCCGAGCGATCGCACCTGTGGCGGGGATGCCACCAAAAAATGGCACAATCATATTTGCCAACCCTTGACCAATTAATTCGCGATCGCTATTATGTTTCTCGCTGACTGTCATCCCATCAGCCACTACCGCCGATAGCAACGATTCAATACTTCCCAGTGCAGCTAAAGCCAAAGCCGGATTAATTAGTTCTCGAATCACACTAAAATCATTCCAGTGGGGAATACCTTGAGGCATCGGTAAAGATTGAGGAATTGTGCCAATTGTTGGTACATTTAGATGAAAAGCAGAAGCGATCGCAGTTGCTAATACCAGTCCCACTAAAGAACCTGGTATTGTCGTATTGATTCTGGGCCACAAAAGATTGGTGGCAATCACCACAACTGCCAAGGCAACTGCTGCCCAATTTAGAGCTTCTACATGAGTTAGACTTTGCCACAGTCCCGGCAAAAAATGTTCGCTACGTGGTAATTTTAAGCCAAAGAAATTATTTAACTGACCACAAAAAATAATCACGGCAATACCATTAGTAAAACCCGCCGTCACCGGATAGGGAATAAACTTTACTAATTGTCCAAGTTTGGCGACCCCCAAGGCAATCTGGATAATCCCAGCCATCACCCCAGCAATCCAAACTTTCTCAAGGCCGTACTTGGCGACAATTCCCACCAAAACTACAGCCATTGCACCTGTTGGCCCTGTAATCTGTACTGACGAACCACCAAAAATTGCGGCGACAATTCCCGCCACAATCGCGGTGTAAAGTCCCGCCTTTGGTTCCACACCACTGGCTACCGCAAAGGCTAAAGCTAAAGGCAATGCTACTACTGCTGCTGTTAGTCCTCCCGTGAAATCGCCACGCAGTCCACCAAAAAAGCGATTCAAACGTAAAAGCTGTGGTTCTTTGAGGATATTAGATGTTGCCATATGGTTATTTTCAATTCTTATACACAATTTGTTGAAGCACACACAAATGTTATTCCATCTTTTCGGTAAATTTCATCAGGGTTGTCGAGAATTCCCTGATTGCGTATGGGTTTTGGTTCAAGTTCGCCTATTTGCTGATTAATAAAAGCGCAGGTTTCCTTGACATAATGAATATAGTGTGTATTGTATGGTGTGCGATCGCTACCTAAAGTCTCAGTTACAGAGATAAATTTCTGCCTTAATCCAAATAAAGGCGGATTTAATATCGGGATGCAAAGCATACAAGTACGGTCAAGATCATTAGTTGAGCAAGCTATAATTTGCTTGGAGTAAAAAGGTAATGAAGTACAACTATTAACCTGTGATTCAAATATAACTGCATCAGGATTAGTTTCGATTCTTTGGTAATGAGTGCGTAAAATCGTTATATTTTTAAACGCAAAGGGAGGCAGATTAACCAGAGTTTTGCCTAATTTATTTTACTAGGAATTAATAACATATTGTACTGAGACTTTTCTGAGGTAGCATTAAAAGCAAAAGTCAAGGCTTAAGTAATTTTTACGAGGACGCAACAGTATTAATCAGTCTACGCTCTGGGTAATAAGCCTACTCAGATAAATTTATGGGACTTTATGACCAAAATCAATCACCACAGGATGCGCTACGAAAGTTACGCGAAGGAGCAAGCCACTCCAGAGTAGCCCAAGAAATTGCTCAACGAGACTATGCGAAAGCTCAAGCAGAAGCTGATAAATGGGAACAAGAATATCAACTTGCTTTGAAAGGAAGTAATCAGGATTTAATTCGTCAAGCAAAATTCCAAAAGGAACGATACCAAGCAATTGCTAGTAGACTAAAAACACTTCTAGGGGAGCAGCAACCACAAGTAGACGCGATTAAAAGTAGTTTGAAATCTTGGGAGAAAAAGGTTTCAGAGGCGCAGAATGAAGTATTAAGTAGCAAGACTAATAAAAGTGAGTTTTCAACGACATTCATCAACTTTCAACATGAAGATGTTGATGTATGGGTTGATGATGAATTACAGCAGATGAAAAACGCATTATTGCTACCACCTAAACCTCAAGAGCAAACTAAAGCTAAAAACGACATAACAGTGCTTTTGTCAGAGGCTATTCTTGAGACACAAAAAGCTGTGAACAGTGCTGTTACTAATCAAGAAAGTATTGAGAAAGATTTTGAAAACGCCCAGAAAGAAGCTAAATACTGGAACGAAACAGTTCAGACAGCTTTGAGAAACAATGATGATGATTTAGCCCTTCAAGCTGTTGTGAATAAAAAAGTTCAAAATAAACTTGTGCTTATTCTTCTAACTCAGCTTCAACAGCAGCAAGCAATAGTAGTTGTACTCAGACAAAATCTGATGACTCTAGAAAATTTCAAGAAAGCATTACGCAATGACACAAAACTCTAAAACAGGCGCAGCATTTATTGCAAGCGGAACCCTAGCAGGCGTTGGTGTTTCCGCAACAGTAGGCGGGATGGGACTCGCAGGCGGATTTGGCGCTGTTGGAATTGGTGCAACTCCTGTAGTTGGTGCTGGCGCTGTGGCTGGTGCAGCTGCTTATGGCGCTTTTAAAGCCATAGCAGAAAAAGATGCTGTTGTGATCGCTACAATGGGAATTGGTGCAGTTGGCGGTGCTGGTATTTATAGCGTCGTTGGTGGTATGGGTTTAGTCGCGCCGAAAGTAGGGCTAGCATTTGGGATTGGTGCAGCACCGATGGCGGGAATTGGTGCAATGGTGGGACTCGCCGCCTATGGTATTGCCAAACTTTTAGACGAATCGGGAATTAGCGAAACTCCAGCGCAGCTTTTTGAGCGGATGGAAGAGAAAGTTTTGCAGATGGGCTACTATTCCGAAGCAGTGATGGAATTAGATGCATTTTTATCTGGTGAGGATCTCAACCAAAAATTTGCTGTTTTGGAAGTCGAAGATGAGTTACAAGTGCTTAAGGCTAAATTCAAGAAAAAATCAGAATTTGCTACGCCTAAAGCTTCTACTCCCAATATTGAAGCGGAAAGAATATCTCTGACAACCCAGCTACCTGAAACTTGGAGATGTGTACGCACACTCAAAAGTCACTTAGCGGCAGTTAATGCGATCGCAATCAGTCTTGATGGTACTACCTTAGTTAGTGGTAGTGATGACAGACAAGTTAATTTGTGGAATTTGAAAACCGGAAAATGGCTGTACACGTTCTTTGGACAAGCAGAAGCAGTTTTATCTGTTGCCATCAGCCCAGATGGAAAGCAGATTGCAAGTGGTAGTGTCGATTGCAAAATCAGCAGTTGGCAGATAGACACAAAAAAATTTCTCCGCACATTCTTTTATTTAAACTCTAGTTATAGTCATAATGGTTTTGTTAACTCAGTAGCCTACAGTCCTGATGGGGCAATTCTTGTAAGTGGTGCTGCCGATAAAACGATTAGAATTTGGGGACGCTACACGGGAACAGTAAAACGCACATTGAATGGACACTCAGACGGAGTTTTATCTGTCACCATCAGTCCCGATGGTAAAATCCTTGCAAGTGGTAGTACCGATAAGACAATTAGAATTTGGGATTTCAAAACTTGGCAACAACGCTATATTCTCACTGAACATTTGGCAGCAGTGAATACAGTTGCAATCAGTTTTAACAGTCAAACTCTTATTAGTGGTAGTACAGACACCACAATTAAACTTTGGAACCTCCAAACTGGAGAATTAGTTTCCACTTTGACTGGACACTCAACGGCGGTTTTGTCTGTTGCCATTAGCCCTGATGGAAAAACTCTTGCCAGTGCCAGCAGAGACGGTACAATCAAACTTTGGAACCTTTGCACTGGGGAATTACTACAAAATCTTTCTGGGTGTAATCCCGTTGCTTTCAGCCCTGATGGGAAAACGCTGGTAAGTGGCGGTAATGGCGGAAGCATCAAGATTTGGAGTCAATTTACTCTCGACTCTGGATTATCTGGGGAATGGTGGGAAGTCTTGGGCGTAAATCAGAGCGATCGCCCCAATGTTGTTAAAATTGCCTACCGCCGATTAGCAAGATTGTATCATCCTGATGTTAATAGTTCTACAATTGCAAAAGCTTCAATGCAAGCAATTAATCGAGCTTATAAAGAATTCCAGCAGCAGGTAACATAAAATTACCAGTTTATCGATGCTAGTCAAAATATAAATAATATTTGAGGAAATAGTGTTATGTTTCAAGATTTAGTAGAAGCGATAAATTTTGAAGAATTTGTCGAATGGAAACCGGAGAACGGCAGATATGAATTATATAAAATCTCATCTCAGTACTTGTGTACTTTGTATATTATCTGTACTTTATGGGCGGTATTTCAACTCAGTACTCTTGATTATTTTTGACTGTACTCCCATAAACGTCCCGTTTCATCTATCAGTAGGGTAAGATATTTAAACCTTGAGAAGTATTGACATATTAAAATTTATAGCCTTTATCTTGCATATTCAGAAAAAACGTTATAAATTATTAGATAATAGGGGAATAATCTGACTTCTTAGTGTCAAAAACTAATCCTGCTCAAGTAAATATACTGCAACAAGTTTTAACTTCACACAAACCCTAAACAGCACTGAAGATATGTTTTTGTTTGGTAAAGCAAAGATTCTGGACAGACAACAGAACAATAAATAATCTAAAAGTATATCTTAGGTGACTGTTTTTAGGACTCATGTTACTACTTGCGGTGGAGAAAAATAACTATAATTCACCAAAATAGTAATAGATTACAAGCAATTAACTAACAATAAATTTGCATAAATGTCAGCAATTTTATTCCTTGTTAGTTGATTATTTTTTTGCTCAATTATCTTTGCTATTCAAAGAATCGTTTTTGTTATGCTGAGAATAGTAAAAATAATAAATGAAGACACATCTACCAAAAATTCACAATCCTTATGGAGTTATTCTGGCAATGCACCTAAACGAATTGGAAACTACTGAGAACTTAAAAGAAGTGGAAGAAGCATGGCTAGCACTAGAAAAATCAATTCTCTATTATCAAGGTCGCCCTGTTGGGACAGTAGCCGCTTATGATGCTTCTGTAGAGGCACTCAATTACGATCAGTGCTTTGTCCGGGATTTTGTTTCTGCTGCTCTAATTTTTCTGATTAAAGGTAGAACCGATATTGTTCGTAATTTCTTAGAAGAAACCTTAAAGTTGCAGCCTAAAGAAAAGGCATTAGATGCCTATAAGCCAGGACGAGGATTAATACCAGCTAGCTTTAAAGTGGTATCAGATAATGGGCAAGAATATTTAGAAGCAGACTTTGGCGAACATGCGATCGCTAGAGTTACACCTGTAGATTCTTGCCTATGGTGGATTATTTTATTGCGTGCTTATGTAGTCGCCACAAAAGATTTTTCTCTCGCCTATCAACCTGAATTCCAGAATGGGATCAGGTTAATCATGGAAATCTGCTTGGCGAATCGTTTTGATATGTACCCAACGCTATTGGTTCCAGATGGCGCTTGTATGATTGACCGTCGTATGGGCATTTATGGGCATCCTTTAGAATTGCAAGTCCTCTTTTACACGGCATTGCGCGCATCTCGTGAACTGCTAATTTGTAAAGGTAATTCTGATATTGTTGAAGCCATTGATAACCGTTTACCTCTTTTATGCGCTCATATTCGCCAGCATTATTGGATAGATATTAATCGTCTGAATGCAATTTATCGCTTCAAAAGTGAAGAATATGGCAAAGCTGCTGTTAATCTGTTCAACATATATGTAGATTCTGTTCCCTATTATGAATTAGATAAGTGGCTGCCAAAAAAAGGTGGTTATCTAGCAGGTAATGTTGGCCCATCGCAGCTAGATACTCGCTTCTTTTCACTCGGAAACTTAATGGCAATCATTTCCGACTTAGCCACCGAAGAACAGTCACAAGCGATTATGACTCTCATTGAGGAACGATGGGATGATTTGGTGGGAGATATGCCAATGAAAATTTGTTTCCCAGCTTTGGAACATGAAGAATACAGAATTGTGACTGGATGTGACCCCAAAAATATACCTTGGTCGTATCATAATGCTGGTAGTTGGCCTGTTTTAATGTGGATGTTGGCAGCGGCGGCTGTAAAAACTAATAGAACAAATCTCGCACAAAAGGCGATTGAAGTTGCCCAAGGACGCCTTAGTACAGATGAATGGCCAGAGTATTACGATGGTAAAAAAGGGCGACTGATTGGGAAACAAGCGAGGAAATATCAAACTTGGACAATCACTGGGTTCTTATTAGCAAAAGAACTGATGGCAGACCCCAGTTCTTTACCATTAATCAGCTTTGGAAAATTACCAGCAGAACAGGTTTCTAGGGCGTGTGAGTTTGAAATCGCTAGTGTAGACCCATATATGTCTTGATAGGAAAGTTATTCAATTTTGGATTTTAGATTTTGGATTTTAGATTTTTCCTTCAACCCAAATCCAAATCTAAAATTGATAGAGTTAGGAGCTATTCAATTTTGGATTTTAAATTTTTCTTGGATCCAAAATTGAAAATCTAAAATCTAAAATTGGCAGAGTTGGGAGTTAGAATACAAAAGCCTCCTGACTCCTGAATCAAGTTTCCATGACAAACCCCCGTCAATTAGCTTTTATCGCCTTACGAGATGTTCATAAGGGGGCTTATGCTGATGTTGCCCTAGATAGAGTGCTGCAAAAATTTAATTTGGCTGATTGCGATCGCCGCTTGGTGACAGAATTGGTCTATGGGAGCGTCAGAAGGCAGCGCACTCTTGATACTCTCATCGATCAATTCGCCAAAAAGAAATCTCATCAACAACCACAAGACCTCCGCACCATCTTACATCTGGGCTTTTACCAACTACGTTATCAAGAGCGTATTCCCGCCTCAGCTGCTGTTAATACCACAGTCCAACTCGCTAAAGAAAACGGTTTTTCTGGACTCACGGGTTTTGTTAACGGTCTATTACGCCAGTATCTCAGAAAAGCAGCGGGGCAGAGGGGCAGCGGGGCAGAGGAGAAAGATTCTTTGTTACTTCCCCAGTCCCCAGTTCCCCATTTTGATCCGTTAGAACTTCCAGAAAACCCAGTGGAACGCTTGGGTATTTTACACAGTTTTCCTGACTGGATTATTCAAGTTTGGTTAGAACAACTGGGTTTGACTGAGACAGAACAATTGTGTGAATGGATGAACCAATCACCAACAATTGACTTACGAATCAACCCACTTCGCACTTCCATTGAGGAAGTTGAGGCGGCTTTGCAATCTGCTGGTGTTTTGGTGAGACGGATTCCTCATTTACCCCAAGCTTTACGATTTATTGGTAATACTGGGTCAATTCAAAAACTACCGGGTTTTAGAGAAGGTTGGTGGACTGTACAAGATAGCAGCGCTCAATTGGTAGGTCATTTGCTCGACCCCCAACCAGGTGAAGTGGTAATTGATGCCTGTGCTGCACCAGGGGGTAAAACAACCCACATCGCTGAGTTAATGGCAGATGAGGGAAAAATTTGGGCTTGCGATCGCACTCCTTCTCGTCTTCGCAAACTCCAAGAAAATTCTCAACGGCTAAATTTACAATCTATTCAAATTTACACTGGCGACAGTCGGCACTTCAAGCAATTTCAAAACACCGCAGATCGCGTATTACTCGATGCTCCATGTTCTGGTTTGGGAACTATGCACCGTCATGCTGATGCGCGTTGGCGACAGACACCAGAATCTGTACGAGAACTTTCGGTACTGCAACGAGAATTAATAACACATACATCAACTTTTGTAAAACCTAGTGGTGTACTAGTTTATGCCACCTGTACATTGCATCCAGCAGAAAATGAACAAGTGATTTCGGCGTTTTTAGCTGAGTCACCTGATTGGCAAATTGAGTTTCCCAGTGGCGTTGAGTTACCTGATTCTACCGATAGTACGCCTCAAGGTTGGTTTAAACTTTGGCCCCATCGACAAGACATGGATGGTTTTTTTATGGTGCGCTTAAGAAAAACCAATAATTCCGAGTGAATACTGTTTAGGATTGTACGATTTGGTGGAGGCCTGAATCTACCAGAGGAGGCAGCAATGGTTTCCCCTTCCAATGTAAAAAACTTAGTAAAAATCCTGATTGGAGCAGCCTGGATCGATGGCAGAATCCAGCCAGAAGAACGGCAATATCTCCGCGAAATAGCTCAAGCAAAAGGTTTAGCTAACGACCCAGAAATTAAGCCTTGGCTGTACGAATTAGTTCCTGTACAGCCAAACGAATGCTACGACTGGGTGCGGGAGTATCTAGGCGATCGCCCCAGTCTTGAAGATTGCGAAAATCTGATTGAAGCCATCAGTGGCTTAATTTATAGCGATGGTGAAGTTGCCGTCGAAGAAGCCAGACTCCTGACCCAATTGCAGGATATGGCGAAGCCGAATGAGTCAAATCAACCAGCTCACACTGCGCTTCTCAAACAAATTCAAAAGCTTTACCGCCGTTGGGTTGACGTTCAAAACTAACATGGAGTTATAAGTTTCTCTAAAAGGAGGCGGTGAATTATCTCACTGCCTTTTTGTATCTCTTTGTCCCCAATACGCTTGGGTTAATGATAATTTATCCGTTAAGGCAGGCATGGGGGTCAGGAGGAGAGAAAAAAGCTTAACTCAACAGTATAATCCCCGAATCAAAATGTCTTTAATTTTGAATTTTGAATTGTTAAGATTCTTGTTTCATCACTTTAATAGATATTGATTAAGAAAATTATTCACCTCATCAGTACATAATCCAAGATGAACTACCTTCCCTGCTTTCCTAAGAATGTCCAATCCTTTCCCCTGATTACGAGGATCTGGATCTACTAAAGATACATAAATCTCATCTATACGAGGGTCTTCGGCAATGGCTAAAGCACATGAGGGTGTGCGTCCATAAAAAGAACAAGGTTCCAAAGTTACGTACATTTTCAAGCAGTCAAACGCTTTACCTTGAATCTGGTTAAGTGCATCAGCCTCAGCATGATATTTCCCTGGCGCTTGGGTGTATCCTTTTGCCACTATTTTTTCAGTACCTACAATGACACAGCCTACTGGTGGGTTGGGCAAACATTTTGGCAAAGCTTTTCTGCTTATGGCTAAAGCAGCTAACATAAATGTTTCATTCATTTTTCGCATATTTTATCTAGTTGGACAGAAATAAAAAAATCTTAATCCCTAACAGATTTCTTTTAGACATTCTTTAAGAAACTGCTGGGGAATTTCTCTACTTTCTCCCCAATGCAGATGAACATAAGAAGCATGAACATTTGCAGGTAAACCCCATCCTTCACATCCCATATTTTCTTCGCAATCGTAGCGAGAGGTTTCAAATAGGGGTTGAGTGGGAGTTAAAGTTAAATGGGAACGATGAAACTCATGTCCGTAAACAGTTGTATTTGCCTTAACTAACAAATTATCTTGCAAAGCGACTGCACGACGATAGCCCAAAGTTAAACGTCCACCCATCACAGCAGATGTTGGTAGCACTCCCGCCATTGACCAAGATTTACCTTCAAAATCGATAATTTGCTCGCATAAGTACATCAATCCGCCGCATTCGGCAACCGTAGGCATTCCTTTAAGTATTGCCGTTTTCACTGCATCACGAACGCTGGTATTTTCTGCGAGTTGCTGGGCAAAAACTTCCGGGAAACCACCGCCAAAATACATTCCTTGGATATCTTTTGGTATGTCAGCATCATCTAAGGGACTCCAGAAAACCAATTCTGCACCAAGTTGTTGCAGCAAATCGAGATTGTCTTGGTAGTAAAAATTAAATGCGCGATCGCGGGCTACTGCAATCCTAACTGGGAATGAGGGAGATAAGGAGGCTGAAGCAGAGGGAGAAACGGGTTCTGATTTTAACAAAGGTAATAAGCGTTGCCAATCGAAGCAAGAATCTCCTAAATCAGCGAGGCGATCGATTAAAGCGTTGAGTTCGGGGAGTTCGGCTGTAGGTACTAAACCCAAATGGCGATCGGGAATTGTGATGTTATCTTGACGCCGCAGTACCCCAATAATGGGTAATTGTAAGGATTCTAAAGAATCTTTGAGGAGAGAGAGATGGCGATCGCTCCCGACGCGATTTAATACTACCCCAGCTATTTTAATTCGGGGATCAAAAGATCGATAGCCGTGAGCGATCGCAGCTACAGAACCAGATAAACGACTGCAATCAATCACCAACACCACAGGTAAATCTAACAGCCGCGCAATGTGTGCCGTACTTGCAAAATCAGTTAGGCATTGGGCATTGTTCTTCTCCTTTGCTCCCCTGCTCCCCTGCTCCCCTGCTCCCTCTTTCACTCCATCAAACAACCCCATCACCCCTTCCACGAGGGCATATTCACTCAGTTGGCTATGATGGGCAAAACATTGCTGAACGTAGGCTTCAGAAGTCAATACGGGGTCTAAATTGCGACAAGCACGACCAGTTACGTGTTGATGAAACATCGGATCGATGTAGTCTGGCCCCACTTTAAAAGATTGCACCAAGCGAGCGCGACGGCGTAAAGATGCTAAAAGGGTGAGCGTGACTGTTGTCTTACCCACCCCACTACGTTCCCCGGCAATGACTAAAGCCATAAATGAAACAAATTAATATATATGCAGCAACTATTTCGATTCTTGGCTGTGTGTCTATCGTTACTTTTTGCAAAAGCAGATGCACCAGTTTCTCCAACCGACTAACTCAAAGTTATACCAATTAGAAACAAGAAAACCACCCAATTAGGGTAGTTACGCTGGAAACATCTGTTGAATAATACAGTTGGAGATTAGCCGAGATCGGATAATAATCAGCTACCACAAGAGGAACGTTTTATGATAGTAGTGCATCATCTTAACAACTCGCGATCGCAGCGTGTGCTGTGGCTGCTTGAAGAATTAGGTATCGAATACGAGATCAAATTCTATGAACGCGATGCCAAGACGATGATGGCACCGGAGTCGCTACGCCAAGTTCATCCCCTCGGCAAGTCACCAGTAATTACAGATGCAGACTTGACGATCGCTGAGTCGGGTGCAATTATCGAATACCTAGTCGAGCGCTACGGTAATGGTCGGCTAGTCCCAGCATCCGGTACACCAGAGCATCTGCGCTACAAGTATTGGCTGCATTACGCCGAAGGCTCGGCAATGCCACCACTAGTGATGCGGTTAATATTGAACAATTTCGGGGCAGGTGACAGCAGCGTAGTTAGCGGATTCGTCGCGCCTCAGATCAAACTTCATTTTGACTACATAGAAGGTGAACTTCGTAAAAGTACGTGGTTTGCGGGCAATGAATTTACCGCTGCCGATATCCAAATGAGCTTTCCCCTGGAAGTGGTGGCTGCACTCCCCAAAGAGGTCAAGAACCGGCTAAAGCTTAAAGAATTTGTCGAGCGCATTCACGAACGACCTGCTTACAAACGCGCTTTAGAGCGTGGAGGTAAATACGAAGTATCTTTTCAATAGACTTCTTGCATGAATCGAAACCCTCACCCTAAATCCCTCTCCCAAGCAAGGCTACGGTGTACGCAAAAGTCTTCTAAAGCTGTCCCACGTCTTGACCTGTAATGCCAATGCATCGACCTGTAATGCCAATGCATCGACTTGCTATGTTAATGCATCGACTTGCTATGTTAATGCATCGACCTGTAATGCCAATGCATCGACCTGTAATGCCAATGCATCGACTTGCTATGTTAATGCATCGACCTGTTATGCCAATGCATCGACTTGTTATGCTAATGCATCGACCTGCTATGCCAATGCATCGACCTGCTATGCCAATGCAATACGGTTCGGTTAAGATTTTTTGATGAAAATTATTGCTCGCCAAAGACGCGATAAATCATCGTATATACAAAGGATTGATTCTTGTCTTGACGGCGATTCATCGCGTCTCTTGCCTCCAAGGAAAATAGAAAAACCCTCCAGAGTATTGAAATATCCAAAAATCTGAAGAGTTTATGTTTGATTTTCGCAATTTTGGTAACTTTTATTGTTTCCAGGCAAAACTAACTATTTGTTTCCAATTTGAAAATATTTGCTGTCACTCCCAGACTTTCTTCAAAAAGTGATTCGCGACCCCAGCGTTGTACCTGCTGACTCAGCAATGCTTCCGCCTTTTGTTCAGAAAGTGAAGTCACCTGTTGAAACAGACCGGCAGATTGAGCGCCGCCGTGAGTTTCCATCCGCATACAACCACCAGTTTCCGAGCAAATTACTGTACCAGAGTCTGCCTTCGGATTGGTCGAACTGAGGCGCAAAGCAATCAAGTCGCCAGCAATATCGCCCACATCAGCAAGGGGAACGCCCGCTAATTCGGTTTCTACTTGCCGTTGGTCTTGGGCAATAAAGTGAATGCGAGTGATGTCATAATCTCCGGTTTCCTTTTGATACGAAACTGGCTGCCATGCTAAACGACTTGCCAACCAACCCAAAAACAGCAATGCTTGTGCGGGGTTGCCTTTTTCGTAATCAATAGTTACTCGGTCAACTTCCCGCAGGGCAGCCCGACGATGAGGTGAGTCGTAAGCTTCAGCTGTCAATTCCTGCCATGCTGAGAGACGACGCCAGTTGAGGTCAGCTAGGGGAACACCACTGTCCACCAATTCTTGCAGGCGGAGTAAGTCACTTTCTGGCTCGTTAAAGCGGCAAGAATCCACAATCACATTATTGCAGACGGCTGACAGCCGTTTGAATAGAGTGTTGTTGGGGTCTGGTGTTGCTTTCCACCAAAGAAACTTGGGTAAACCGCCAATTAACAATGCTGGAATCATACCACCGATGCGTTCTAAGGCAGCAGCAGTACCACTGAGAGTGATGTATTCGCAGCAAATTAGTGTACTTGAAGATTGCTTTTGGATGGGGCAATAGGCAGAAACTTGAGCCTTAACTCCTTCATCTTCGCCAGTAATGGGAAATAGCGCGATGATGCGGCAAGGGTTGCGGAGGGCAATTTCATCAGCAATTCTGGGGCTTGGGGCATTTAAGCTGGGAAGTTCAATAGAAGCATTGTCTCCCGCAGCACCGTTTCCTTGACGTTTGATGAATTCTTCTCTCAAGATAGCCAGAGTTTCAGGTGTTGTTGTTCCAGTATCTGGTAGTGCATATTTTCTCTGCACTTGCCGCAAGGCAGCTACCATCTGAGGCCCTAAAATCCCGTCAAGCGGGCCGTTGTAAAATCCCAAAGTAGCCAAAAGATACTGAGTTTCTTCGGGTTCGTAAACCACTAAGGTAAATGTTGTGGCGCGAGTGGCAGCAGGAAGCCCACCGTCCTCGCCAGTAATGCCGTAACTTTGCCAAATTTGATGAAGTTCCGCTTCTATTTCGTTAAGCGAAATATCTTTTGGCGCCTGAAGTGAATAAATTGTAGAAGCTTGGGGAGCCATAGGAGATTTTGGATTTTGGATTTTGGATTTTGGATTTGAGATTTGAGATTTTGGATTTTGGATTAAGAACTAGTAATTTGGTAATTAGTAATAGTTTTTCATATTCCCTATTATCTATTCCCGATTTCGCCGTCCTCAATCTAAAATCTAAAATCTAAAATCTAAAATTGTTAGAGTCTGCGCCAGCGACGGCCATCCTGGTTAATTAAGAATTCTGCTTCTGTTGGTTCCCAGGTACCAGCTTCATACTGGGGAATAGTATTGGCGTCGGCGGGTGCATCCCAAACAGAAAGGGCTGGTGTCACTACCTGCCAAGCGGCTTCTACTTCATCCGCGCGGGTGAACAATGTTTGATCGCCCATCATACAATCAAGGAATAAGCGATCGTAAGCATCAGATGTTGCTTGGATGCCAAAGGAACCATAACTAAAGTCCATGTCAACGGAACGGGTACGGAATTCTGCCCCCGGCATTTTCACATCAAAACGCAGGGAAATACCTTCATTCGGCTGAATCCGCATTGTCAAAATATTGGCGTTTGCCTGTTGGGCGGCAGATTGGAACATCCGAGATGGAACTTCGCGGAAGTGAATGGCAATCTCACTGACTTTTTTCGGCATCCGCTTCCCGGTACGCAAGTAGAAAGGAACACCTTTCCAGCGCCAGTTATCTACCAAAAACTTCATGGCGACGTAAGTCGGTGTGGTGGAGTTAGGAGCAACGCCTGGTTCTGTCCGATACCCTGGCACTTCTTGACCCTTCATCCAGCCAGCACTATACTGACCGCGGACTGCTGACCGCGACAGATTGTGAACATCAGCTAAACGAGTAGCTCGGAGTACCTTCACTTTTTCTGTGCGGATGCTGTCGGCATCCATTGCATTGGGTGCTTCCATCGCCGTTAGGCAGTAAAGTTGCATGAGGTGATTTTGCAACATATCCCGTAGTGCGCCGGCGCTTTCATAGTAACCAGCCCGGTCTTCCACTCCCACGGTTTCTGCCACGGTAATTTGTACGTGGTCAACAAATTGACGATTCCACAACGGTTCAAAAATCGCATTGGCAAAGCGAAACACCAGCAAATTCTGGACTGTTTCTTTACCCAAGTAGTGGTCAATGCGGTAGACTTGGTTTTCTTTGCAATATTTCTGTACCACTTGGTTAAGACTCTGGGCAGAAGCCAAGTCTCGACCAAAGGGTTTTTCAATTACTAGACGATGTTTGTAGGGATCTTCTAGCATCCCGGCGCTTCCTAGCTGCTTAATCGCTTCAGGAAAGAATGAGGGGGCAACCGATAGGTAGAACATTCGATTACCTCGCGTGCCCCGCTTTTCGTCTAATTCACTCAATAAGTTTTTCAGTTTCTGGTAGCCTTCGGGGTTGTCTATATCGCCAGGGCAATAGAACAGACCTTGAGAGAAATCTTGCCAGAGTTCCCCTAAATCGACATCAGAATGTGCCTCTTCCATGCCCTTCTGCATTTGTTCGCGGAAGTACTCATGGCTCCATTCTCTACGTGCTACACCGACAATGGTAGTTTCTGGTGGAATACGCCGTTCTCGCCGCAATTTGTAAAGTGCTGGCACTAGTTTGCGCCAGGTGAGATCGCCAGAAGCGCCAAAAATGACTATAATCTGGGGTTCGGACATCCGTTGTTGTTGCAGACCAACGCGCAAGGGATTTTCTAGCAGACTAACCATAACAATTTTGGGTTTTGGATTTTGGATTTTGGATTGGGGATTAGGGACTGGGTATTGGGTATTGGGTATTAGGAAAATTGTTTACCAGTCCCTAGTCCCTAGTCCCCAGTCCCCAGTCACTAGTCCCTACACTGGTGACAATACCTTGATCTTGTCTTCTAAAGAGTTCATCAAGGACTGGAAGGGCTGGATAAACTTGTCAATACCATCGACTAACAGTTCATCCATTACGGTATCGAGATCGATGTTGATGTCGGGATCTTTGAGGTTTTCAATCAGCGTGTAAGCTTTGTCTACATCTGTTTCTAAGTTTTCGCCTACGTTACAATGATCGGCACAAGCCTTAATCGTCGCTGGTGGTACGGTGTTGACGGTATCACGGCCAATCAACTCTTCGATATACATCACATCTCTGTAGTTGGGGTCTTTGGTGCTGGTGCTAGCCCAAAGTAGCCGTTGTACTGTGGCCCCTTTTGCTGCCAAATCTTGCCAACGCTCGCTTCTAATGATTTTCTTGTATTCTTGGTACGCAATCTTAGCATTAGCGATCGCTACTTTCCCTTTCACAGCTCTCAGCTTTGCTTCGACGGAAATATCATCAACGCCTTTTTTCAACTTAGCATCAATCTTGCCGTCAATGTTGCTATCGATCCGGCTGAGGAAGAAACTAGCGACTGAAGCAATTTTACTGATGTCTTTACCCTCAGCCAGCCGTTTTTCTAAGCCCCGAATATAAGCCATTGCTGTGTTTATATAGCTTTCTACAGAAAACAGCAATGTGATATTAACATTCATCCCTTCGGCTATTACCTGTTCTACTGCTGGCAAACCAGGTTCTGTACCGGGAATTTTAATCATCAGATTTTCCCGACCAATTTCTTGGAAATAGCGTCTGGCTTCGGTTATGGTTGCTTCAGTATCATGGGCAATGGTTGGCGGAACTTCAATACTCACATAACCATCTAGTCTATTGGAGGCTTCATAGACAGGGCGTAAAATATCACAAGCATTACGGATATCTGCAAAAACGAGGGATTCGTAAATTTTGTCTATGGGTAAACCAGCCCGAACTCCGGCTTCGATATCGGCATCATAAATAACGTTACCTGCGATCGCTTTTTCAAAGATAGCTGGGTTAGAGGTAATCCCAGAGATTCCTTGATTTTCAACCATGTCTTTGAGTTCACCTGATTGAATAATGTCACGGGTCAAATTATCCATCCAGATACTTTGACCGTATTGGTTAATTTCTAGTAGATGATTGGTAGACATAGCTCTAATTTGTTTCACTCCTGTATGGTGATGTTTCTAAGTAAGTGGGCAAAACCCATCAAAATTTGATGCTTACTTTTGAATTGTGGCGTTGCCAATCACTTATTGCATCGGCCAGCTGAGATAATCTTTAATACATCTTCAAGAAGTGCGATTCTGCATTCCCAATCCTAAATCACCATGATTAACTTTTAATTAATGCCAGATGCTAGACGCATCCTTGATCCTTTTATTACCGTCTTCGAGTGCAGTATGGCAAAAATAACTATGCAGTTGAAAAAGTTTAAAAGCGTAATTTACAAGCTTTTTTTCTCCTATCTTCTGCCTTCTAACACTAGTGTCCGTTTTGAATAAAAGACTCCACCTTTGCTACATCCTCTTTGCTGCCAATAATTAAAGGTGTGCGTTGATGCAGTTTTTTTGGTACCACATCCAAGATGTTTACCAGTCCTGTAGTAGCACGGCCGCCTGCTTGCTCAATCAAAAAGGCGAGAGGAGCCGTTTCATAAAGCAAGCGTAATTTCCCTTCAGGGTTTTGAATTGTGCCTGGGTAGAGAAACACGCCGCCTTGAACCAAAATTCTATGGATGTCGCTCACCATTGCGCCGCTATAACGAGCGCTGTAGCCTTCTGTGCGGTGAACGTAGCGAATGTATTCTCGAATTGATTCTTCCCACTGCCAAAAGTTACCCTCGTTCACGCTATAAACAGACCCGTGGTTAGGAATCCGAATATTTTCTTCTGTGAGAATAAACTCTCCTAAGCTGGGGTCAAGAACAAAGGAATGAACGCCCTTACCTATAGTATAAACCAGCATCGTGCAGGGCCCATACAGGATGTATCCGGCAGCGAGTTGCTTACGTCCGTTGGTGAGCAGGTCAGTTGCCTTACCATCGCTATCAGTTCCTTCTTGTTGGCGAATGGCGAAAATGGAACCTAAGCTGAGATTATTATCAGTATTGGATGAGCCATCAATTGGGTCATATAGCAAGGTATAGCGACCAATGGGGCAATTTTCGGGGATGTAATAAGGATTTTCCATTTCCTCAGACGCGAGGCGACAGACTAAGCCGCTTTGCTTAAACACTGAGATAAATACATCATTGGCATAGACATCCATCTTTTTGACGGATTCGCCTTGGACATTAACTTCCCCAGTAAATCCAAGAACACCTTCCATTAAACCAGCGCGACTCATGCGACGAGCAACCAGTTTTCCGGCCAGGGCGATGCGATTCATCAGCGCACTTAAATCCTGTGCATCTGGCGAAAAGCTCTGAAGTTGTTGGAGGACGTGACGAGATAAGGTTGTACAGTCACGATCTAAAGCTCTGTCTGTAGCATCGTAGGTAGATAAGTCTAAAGATTCTGGCGCTTTAGCCATTTTATGTTCTCCGCAGCCACTAGCTGTTAATTGGGTTTTAGTCATCTATAGCAACTTATAGTTGCTGCTTCTATCTTAGAAAGGTAATTTGATAACTTAGATGCGACTTTAGATAAACTAAAGAAATGAATCTTCTGTTACCCCTGCACCCAGAGCCTATAAGAAACTACTATCAGATTTGCCCAAGGCAAGCAATCTGCCTGGTTAACTAAGATACTTTTGGTTGCTGCCAGATGATGAGTTTCAATTCAGAGCAGTAGTAAGTCTCATCACTGATTTGGTGTTCGTGGTCAGCTATCCAATCATAAATTTGTGTTGCTTTTGCTAATGCCACTTTTTCTGAACGATAAAGCTGAGGAGTAGGGCAGTAGGCTTGACCATTGATGTGTATAGCTGCAATCTGCCAATAATCGCTCTCTGGTACAACTTCTAAAAACCCGTTACTGTAAGGCTGGATTATTCCTATGTTCATCTACAACCATCAAACTTTCTAATATTGGTCATAACAAAGCAGATACCAGCCAATTCTTCTGAGTCAAAGCTGGAATCATCAGGGAATAGAGTCGCAACCCCTGCTAATGATTTTGGGTTCGTAGTCAATGGAAATCTGAATTATTGGTCACTTTTTAGGCTTGATTCCCTTATTGGCAGGAACAATAGCACAAGGGACTGGTCGGCGCGGCTACATTGTGATTGCCCAAACTCAGAGTGTGGCTGGATAGATGGTAATCTGTAGAGCAAACAGGCAACTCGCAGTACTCACCCGAAATAACCGAACAAAAGGAGTAAATTTATCATGTCCCGTCTGCTAACAGCATTCCGGCAGCGATTCTTACGGAGTACCGCTTTTGCAATACTCTTAACTTTGATTAGTAGTTTAATACTTCCTGGGGCTACTTGGGCTGCCTCTAGCTTGGGAGTTGATAACGGTCATCTTAGTTCTTGTCCGGCTTCAGACAACTGTGTTGTCAGCCAAAACGCAGATGAAAAACACGCTATCGACCCGATTCCTTATCATGTAGACCGTAATGCAGCTAGAGAAATCTTACTAAAAGTTATCGGTGTTGTTCCGCGTACAGAAATTGTAGAACAAACAGATAATTACATCCACGCTCTTTCTAAAAGCCGCATCTTCCAATTTGTTGATGATGTAGAATTTTATTTACCTCCTAATGAGTCAGTAATTCATCTGCGCTCGGCTTCTCGTGTGGGAGAATCCGATCTTGGTGTCAACCGCAGACGAGCCGAGCAAATTCGTCTGGCTCTACGCGATTTAAATATTTGATTTTTCCTCTACTTATTCTTATTTAACTGATAGAAGTGCGATCGCAATACCATTTAAATAATTTATACTTATATACTTAGCGGAGAAATCTCTGACTATCTGTAATGATTGTGCTTTTTATGTTGCTATTTATGGTAATATAAAGAGTCTTGGGCGATTAGCACAGGGGTAGCGCACATCCTTCACACGGATGAAAAAGTAGCCCAAACAGCTATCTAATCTAGATAAATAATGAAGTTGTCTCTATGTTCTGACATAAACTGACATAGAGAATGAGAATCATTAAGGTAATTAAAAATGGGGATAGCTGCCTCATAAGGTGGACATACCAGGATGAAAGGTATTCTATTGGCTGGGGTCGCTGGGTAGATAAAGTAGAAAAAGCTAGATTAGAGTTTTGCGCCAAGATTATTTACCAAGATTGCCTCACAGGTAATTTTGACTATACCCTTAGCAAATATAAATGCTGGTTAGAGGGTATAATTTATACTGGTAGTAATGGTAACTCTAAACCAACTCCAAAATCTCCTCCTCTTTTAACGCTACTTGAGCAAAGACTAGAGGGATATTATAATGTGGCAGATGAATCTCTGCTTAGACATTTAAAGAATTACAAAAAAGTAATTTCTACTCCTCAGCAAGCTAAAGAATTTATAGCTTGGCTTAAAGATAAAGGTAATAAACCTTCCACTTTGAAACGATATCTAACCATACTCCAGGTTCTAAAAAAGGATCTATTTGGAGATATAGAAGTTAAAATTCCTGGAAAACCTAAACCTAAACCTTTTTCTGCTAGTGAAGTTGATAGAATTTTAGACTCTCTATTAAATGACCAGCATTACTCTCATTACTATGGCTTCATTTTAATGCTATTTAATACTGGTTTAAGAGTCAGTGAAGGAATAGGTCTTAGGTGGCAGGATATTGACCTACAGAAGCGTGAAATTCATATGTATGAATCTCTGGGTAGGAATAGAAATAGTAGCAGTAATACTCCATCTACCAATAAACAATGCTGCCGCTGAGGCTAATATCACTCCTAAGATTGGATATCTTCAACCTGTAGATAATCCTTACTTAGAGAGACAGAGATTAATTGTCTTACAAGATATTTATTCTCTCACAGGAGTAATGGTTTTAGAGTTACAGAATGCTAGAAGTGCAAGTAGTTCTTCCTCCCTCTCTGTTCTTTATGAGCCACTACAGCGCAGTACTCTTAATAGAGCTAACTATTTAATATCAGCTATTAGTTCTATATTTGCCCACTTAGGCATAGCAATTTCCTATAGAATTGAATTACCTGATGTTATGCCCAGGAATATAGAAGATAAAAAGTTACAAGTTGAAGCTGTTAAAAATAAACTTATATCTAGAAAAAGATATCTGATTCAGGTGGAAGGATTAACAGAAGAGGAAGCACTAAAAGAATTAGAACAATTAGATGCTGAAAAGGGATTAAATATTCAATACTCTGCTGCGTTAGTTGATTCATTAGATGCTCCAAATTCAACTCCAGATAGTTTATTTTCTGAGAAAGCTATTAACAATGCTGGTGAAAAATCAGCTATTATAGATACAGGGAATACAAAAGTTCAAGATACTCAAGATAATTTAAATAATACAACTATTAATCAACCTTAATAATTATGGCATTCCCTGTTAAAAAGAAAGAAGAAAAACCAGTTGGTAAAGCTTCTAAGCCTGTTGCTAAAGTTCCAGCTAAAAAAGTTAAGAAATAAATTATGAGTGAATCTCAAGAACCTATTGTTGAATCTCAAGAATTAGATTTAGGTATAGAAGTACCAGCAGCTCCTGTAATTGATTTAGACATAGCTATTAGTAAAGTTAAGCCTGACTTTCAAAGAGTAGTCAAGCTATTAGGTATTCAGCCTGTTGGTGCTACTCAAGAGGAAGTTGAAGCTGACCTTTTAAATAAACAACTTTCTTATGAATCTGATTTAAAAAATAATTTAGTTCCTAAGATTCAAGCTGCTATTCAAAGTACTAATCAAAATAAAACCATTACCCCTAAGCCTGGAGTATCTGTAACTCCTGCAACTCCTGAATTTACAAGAAAACTTAAACCCTGGCGTGGTTATTAATCTTATTAAAATTATTTAATTACAAAAAAATATATGTTGAATGTTGCTTACAATGTGACTCTATATCGCTTTATTGCTTCTGCTAACTTAGATGGTTCTATTATTAACCTAATTGCAGCAGTAGATATTCCTGAAGGTGCAGTAGTTTCTATTAACTCAAGTGGTCAAGCTATTCTTGCAACTGCTTCTACTATTCCAGTTGGAGTAGCTCGTTATCCACGTAAAGCTGGTACTGCTCTAGCTGTTGAAGGTAATTGCATTATTGAAAATAAAGGTACATCCTTGGCTCTTACCCCTGGCACTAATGTATTTGCTGGTGCAGCAGGTGTTGTATCTGGTACAGGTACAAATAAAGTTGGTGTTGCTCTTAATGCTAATAGAATTAAAATCTCTCTTTAATATTAATAAAACATTATTTAAAATAATATGACTTATAACACTACTTATTTTGGTGAATTAAATTCTAATGATGCTGATATTGTAACGGTTGATAATCAATCTATTGTCAGCATTCTGCGTGAACTAGACCAAGATTTAACTTTTTACACAGATTTAAATAACCGCTTCTTTGCTCCTCTAGTAGAAACAGTTAATACTCCTGTTAAAGTAGTTAAGTTTTATGATGGAGAAAATTTAGAAGCACTTACTGAAGCTGCTCGTCCTACTACCAGAAGCACTGTTTTTGATTACACTCAAGAAATTCCTTTTGAAGAATTCATGACAGCTTTGACTCTAAGTACTAGATCTGTACGTTTAATGACTTCAGAAGAAGTTGCAGGTTATGTTCAAGCTAAGTTAACCAGTTTCCAAAAGTCTAGATTTAGTGCATTGCGTCAAGCTTTGTTTACTAACACAAACCGAGTAATAGTTGATTCTCTTAACAAGTATCAAACAACTTCTATTCCTTTCTATAACTCAGACACAAGTACAGCTAATCCTGCTATCAATGGTTATAGCTTCCAAGCTGGGGATTTACAACATTATAATGCTGTTGCTTCTGCTGGTGCTCCTACCCTAGCTGAGATTCGTACTAAGTTGATTGATAAAGTTAGACATCATGGGTTCCGTCAACTTGAAATCTGGGTATCAGATTATGACTACACGCTTGAAGGTTTGACAGGATTTGTACCTGCTGAGAATCAACTAGGTCGTAACCTAATGGTCAATACTGCTGGTGCTAATGGTGATCGTCAGCGTCAACTATCTCCTTTTGAAGGTCTAATTGGGTTTATCAGTAATGTTCCAGTAGTCAAAACACCTATTGTTCCTGTTGGTTATGCGGTGTCTGTAGGTCTTGATGGTGGTGTAAACAAAACTCCACTACTCAGCCGTCAACCTGCTGTAGCTTCTTTAGCTGGATTACAGACTGATGTTAAGGCTACTTTTGCTTTGGAAAACACAATTTTGACTGAGGGTTGGGGCTATGCACCTAATCATCGTGGTGCTTGTGCTTTCTTACAATTGAATGCTACTAGCTATTCAGTTCCTACAATTCTCTAATATTAATTGAGGGAGACATTATTTAATCTCCCTCTTTCATAAATAATAAGAAACTTAAATGTCTAATCCTCTACATAAAAATAAGGTAATACAGTTTTTAAAAAAGTTTCCTAATTCAACTGATTTTACTATAACTACCTCTACCCTTCCTTTAACAATCTCTGAGGACCCTGCTTTTATTCCTGGGTGTACAGTAGGTTTATCTGGTCAAGCTGGAAACCCTGCTAATTTTAATAGTTTAATTGATATGTGGGTAGCAGGGGGATTAACTAGAGCTAATATAAATCCTTATGGTTTAATGAGACTTTGGGCGGCGGCTTATAGAACTTATTATGATTGGATTAAAAAAGTACAAAGACCTTTACCTAATCCAAATAACACTTCAGTTTTAACTAGTACAAGAATAATAACTCCTGCTGAGTATGAGATTAGATATTCCTCTAGCACACGATCATCTATTATTAGTAATACCAGCACTACTGGCTCTTTTATTCCTTCACAAGTTGTAAGAATTCAAAGTCCTTTGTCTATTAAATTACAACCTAGACAATCACCTAATACTCCTAGATTAATTGCTTACCCTTATATCAGTTCAGGTTTATTTGATGATGTAGGTTTAGAAGGTGTGGCAGATGTTAATGCTCCTGCTGGTGCTTTAACCTTTCTGTATGGTGGCCCTATTAAGTGTGAAATTATATTTAATAAAGCGGTAGATGTACAACAAGTTTTAATTCCTATCCCTGAAAATGTCGCTAACCCAGCTTATCCTGAAAGTGGAGAATACCAATGGTTCTTCCCAAGTAATTTTAAAATTAGAACTGGTGCTGATGGTAGTAGTTATAATAGCAGTTTTGAATTTAATAAGATTATAAATGCTTTAGATGCTAGTGTGAATTATTCAGGGATTAACTATGATTGGAGACAAATAGGAACTTTAGCTTCTGCTACTACTGGCTCTACAATAACTGCTTTAAATGCTTTATCTAAATACTCTTCAAGTAGTAATCTCAATATAGGAAGTTATTCAGGTAGTGATAGTAATCCTAGTGACCCTAGCTCACCTAATCAAACTACTTATGGGTTTCCTAATGATTTACCATTTAACACTAGTATTAAAACTATTACTTATAAAAACTCACTTTACACTTTAGATAGTATTGTAGTTGGCAGAGCTTTATTAGGACATCAATTAGAAATATTATCTATTAATAAATCAGGTGTTCCTAAAACTTGCATATTAAAAACTTGGTTTAAAACAGATAGTATACCTAGAAAAACCAGTGGAACTAATACTTTACTCACTCCTACTGCTTATGAAGTAAATGCTTTAGATAATTTAAGTAAAGGTTATTTTGAAATCTACGATGTCAGTAGCACTCCAGCATTAGTAGCTTCAGGAACTTGTGAATCACCAGTTAATTTATTAGCTGTAAAGAATTTAGAATTAACTTCAGGTATAAATGATGGTAGTACCTTAAGACCTTATTTAGCTGGATTTGTAAATGTACAAGCTACAGTTAAAGATTTATCAACCCCTCTAAATAGTGCGTATTTAAATAATAGATATCTTCCTAATTTTACTGATAGTTATTGGATTAGTAATTCTATTAATGCTTTTGATATTGGTGGTGTAACATTCTCTGACGAAATAGCTAAAGCTGCTTATAGCTTATTAGGTATAACTGGTACTCTTACTAATGTGGAGAAATGGAGATTATTACCTTTCACTTTGCCAATTAGTAGTACATCTTTAAGACAGCAAATTGTTTCTACTCCTGCTACTTTAAGAACTAAACCTACTAGTAGTCAACAATATGGAGATGGTTCAGTTAACTTAGGTGGAAGTCAAGTAGTTAATCCTGGAGATCCTTCTGTTATTATTGATTACGCTGAAGACTATTTAAATAATAAAATACTAAGACTTCCTACTTTAGATGAAATAGATAATTATGAATATCTTAGTTCTATAAATGGTATTGATCCATTAGTTATTCATTTAAGGAGTCAAACAAATGAGTTCTTAATATCATTAATTAATTATTGCAAATCTACTTGCTTAAAGTTCTGGAAACGTAATGTTAGTAACTTGAATTTAAGAGTAAGGGATTATCAAACCTATACTTCTTTAGTATTGCAATATGACAATTTAACTTTATCTTATGATGGAGCCACAGACGGTGGTATACAGACTGTAATGACTTATGAAATACTTACAGGGGGAACATTTGATATAGAACGAAATATTGATCCAGGTAATTTATATTTCCTCTCAGGTGGTGGTGCTAGCAAAGTAGAAGTAGACGTTGCAGTATTGCAGAAGATTTTAAGTATATCAGGAATAACAATATGAGTCTTATTAGGTCAATTGAAAACTATGAGTTAATAGCTAAACAATATTCTATAGCTCACCTTGTATCTCAATTTAGTGGGATAGTAGTAATGGATTACACAGAGAACATTACTTCAAATATTAACTATAATGTAAATGATTATAGTGTTAGTTTTAAATTAGTACAGAATGCAGTTCAAGGTCCTCAAGTTATACAGAAAACTAAAAGAGCTTGGGCTTTACCTGGGTATTTATTAGAAGGTATTAGAAGGGCACAAATTAGTCCGGGTATAGAATTACCTACTTTACCGACTGGTGCAGTTTCTACTAAAAATGCTGATGTTCTATTGATTACTACAATACCTTATTATTGGTATCCTCAAGTACCAGATGGAGATAAACTAGTCTCTTATAATTTAAGATTTGATGCACCTTTTATAGATTTAAAAAATAATAAACAATACTTTAAAGTTGCTCAAAATAACATATTAGATGAAGGGGTAGTAGTAATTCAATTATCTTCTAAACCTGCTACAGAAGTTAAAATAACTTCCTCTCCTTCTATGTTTGACTTTAACTTTACTTAATTATATGGATGATCCACAAAGGTCTGTTCTTAAATTAAATCTAACTCCAGAGATGATAAATTATTTATATAATATTATTTATGGAGTACCCCCTAGTACTGACCCTGATGATATATATGATTACACTTTTAATACTAACTATTATACTTATGAGAATAATAAAGGATTATACCTTTTATATAGAAATGCTTTTGGATTTAAAGCTTTAACTGAAGTTAATATTATTGCTACTAAAGTATTAAATTACATAGATAATTTATTAAATCAATTAAAAAGTAAACCTGAATTTTGGACTAAGATAGCTGACCAAATAAGAAAGCAACCTTATGATTTTAATCCAAAGCTTGTTTATGTTCCTAAAGACCCCACAGATATAGTATATGCCTCTAATCATCTTATACAAGCTCCTTTATCACAACAAAATTTAAGAGTTTATGCTCTTAATTCTGTAAATACTTTTACAGGTGATACTACTATTCCAGAATATAGAATAGATAATGCTCAAAGTGTAAGTAGAATAAAAGGTGTTAGACCAAATTTAAATATTAATGGTTCTCTTGATACTTCTATTTTTGGCCCTCTATATAAGGGTCTTGTATACAACGATGTAACTATAGATAATAGTGGCACTCTTCAAGAAAAATTAAAGGTCATATTTACTAAACCAACTGTTGATAGTTATAAAACTCTTTTAAGATATCAAGGTTATTACTACAAATCAGATTTAACTATTCTTCTTCAGCCTGATTTTTTAAATAAAGTATTTAATGGTGCATTGTATGTAGACGTAAAAGATGCTGGCTATGTACCAGTTCTTAATTTTAAACCTAATTTATAAAAATTATATATGACTACTTCTATTAGTTGGGACTTATTTGAGACTACTTATCTTAGACCTCAGATAGCTGATATCTATGGATCGCAATATGATGAAGATACTCTTAAGAAAACTACCTACTCTTCTATTAGTGATTTAGTTAGTAAAGGATTAGTTGACATAGGCCCTTTACCTGCTTCTGAAGTAATAGCTGCTATTAAAGAAATTAGCTACTTAACTCCTACTATTGTTGCTACAGGGAATTCTTTTAGAGTTACTTATGGAACTACTACTGTTAGTTTTGTAGCTAGTGCTAATAGTATTGCTAACGTAACTGCTGGGTTAACAAGTGCTATTAATAATAATACTACTTTTAGTAATGTTCTTATAGCTTATGATGAAGGAACTAGAGTAAGAGTAGAAGGGAAAACTGCTGGTCAAGCTTTAAATTTATATGTAGTAGCTGAAAAACTAAATGTTAACTCAGCTATTCCTGTAATGGATATTATAGTTTATCAGTCTTCTGAAGAAGAACTAGAGATTGTTGATTTAACTGTTATCACTGCTAATCATGCTGATGCTTTTAATACTATAGCTGCTGGCGTTAAATACTTTTTAGTTTCTGATCCTGTTACTAAGTTACAAACTGCTGCTGGTTTAGACATTGAAAAGAATGAATCATTAATTAGTGCTTGCAAAGCTAACTATGAAACGTTAATTCTTGCTTACTTAAGAATTCACATCTTAAATGAAATTACAGCTTCTGCTTTCTGGAAAGAAAAGTTGCAAGTTTCTTCTACTCAAACTTCTGGTAGTAGTGCATCAGGTCAATTAACTTTAGCTGAAAGATTGACTATTATTGAAGCTGAAAAGAATGCTAAATTAGCTGAGATTGCTAGAGAAGAAGATAAAGAATTATCTGTTGGCGACCAAAAGAGACTATCTTCTATTGAATTAAAAGAACTTGGTAGAGCTTATGAATTAGAAAATAAAGCTTCACTAATAGAGAAGACTGCTACTAATGGAGCTTGGACTTCTTCAGGGCAATTTACTATTAGTTACTTAGTTGATTACCAAACTGATTTAGAAGACACAGTTCCTTTAATAACAAAAGATTTAGACTCTACTGATTTTGGTATTCCTTCTATACTAGATGCATCGACTTACGTTGGTGGATTTATTACAGTTACTAAATATAAGAGATTAGATATAACATTAATTGGTTCTGAAAATATTGGCTTTACTCTACAAGCATTAAATGATCTTACTTGGGAAGATGTTAGCCCAGAAACTATTGATAATGCTATTACTAAGAGTTACTCATTAATTAACACTAATGTTATTAAAATAGTAGTAAGGGGAATTACTCCTAACACTGAATTATATATATCTGGACAATTACATAGTTATTAAATATGAATGGAATATCAGTTATATGGGGAGGTGAATATCTCTCCACCAAAACTTATTATAAAAATCAAGCTGTTAGTCACAATGGTTCTTCTTATAGAGCCAATAAAACTACTACAGAAGAACCAAGCGATGAAGCTTTAGATTGGGATATATTAGCTCAAGGAACTAATGCATCTAGTATTGATTTAAGCGATTACTATACTCAAGAAGAAGTAGATAATTTAATAAACAATAATCCAGTTAATTTAATTGATTTACAAGATGTTAGTGTTGTTTCTCCTACTAATGGACAAATTTTAGTTTATGATGACATTGTTACAGGGAAATGGATTAATCAAACTCTTTCTACCAGTGGTGGAAGTACTGATTTAACCAATTATTATACCTCTATTCAAACAGATAATTTGTTAGCTAATAAAGCTAACAAATCTACTACTTATACTAAAATAGAAACGGATGCTTTACTTAGTGCTAGAGATGCATTAACTGAATTAATTGATGTTACACTTACTTCTCCTTCTAATGGACAAGCTCTAACTTATAACTCTACTACTGGCAAATGGATTAATCAAACAATATCTGCTGGTGGTAGTGGTGAAGTAAACACAGCATCAAATGTTGGGGTAGGGGGTGTAGGTTTATTTAAACAAAAGACAGGGGTTAATTTAGAATTTAAAAATATTAATGCAGCTTCCAATAAAATTTCTATTGTAAATGATACTACTAATTCTGAAGTTGATATTGATGTAACTGAAGCTAATTTGACTCTGAATAACTTGGGAGGAACCCTTTCTATTGTTAAAGGTGGAACAGGTAGCACATCTGCATCTGCTGCTCTTACTGCCCTTGGTGCTGCTTCTAGTACTTCATTAACTACGCATACTACCAATACATCTAACCCTCACTCAGTAACTGCTGCACAAACTGGAGCAATACCTATTACAGATAAAGGAATTGCAAATGGTGTTGCTACTTTAGATACTGGTGCTAAGATTCCTGATTCCCAAATACCTGACTCAATCACAAGGGATACAGAGTTAAGTGCTGGTTTATCAACTAAAGCTGATTCAAGTTCACTTACTTCTCATACCAGTAACACAAGTAATCCACATAGTACAACTGCTGCTCAAGTAGGCGCGATCGCAACTACAGCTAGGGCTGCTGCTAATGGTGTGGCTTCACTTGATGCATCTACTTTAATTCCTATTGCTCAAATTCCTACAACAATTGCTAGGAATAGTGATTTAACTACTCACACAAGTAATACCAGTAATCCTCACTCTGTAACTGCTGCTCAAGTTGGAGCATTAGCTACTTCTACTAGAGGTGCTCAAAATGGTGTTGCAAGTTTAGACGGAGGTACTTTAATTCCTGTTGCTCAGATTCCTTCTACTATAGCAAGATCAGCAGATGTTACTGCTGCAACTGTAGGTAATAACACAGCACAATGGAATGCTTCTCAATTTAGGGGTATACCAATAGATACTACTGCTCCTACAAATAATCAGGTACTAACCTATGTTTCAGCTAGTGGTGCTTATATACCTAAGAGTCCTTCTACTGCTGGAGTAATACAAATTAAATCAGTAGAAGATGCTGGTCAAGTAGCTTATACAGGAGCTGCTTTAGGAACTAGTACTATTTATACAGCATCTATTACTCCTTCAAGTTCTACTAGTAAAGTATTAGTCAGAATATTTGCTAATGGTTTAGTGGCAACTATGGGGGCTTCTAATATATATATAAATATTAAAAGAGGTACTACTATTATTCATGAAATAAAAGTCCCTACAAATAGTAATATAACCGCAGAAATATTAGATAGTCCCGCAACCACTTCTGCGGTAACTTATACTCTTAATATGGGAAGTGTTAATGCAAGTATTACTTGTTATATTAACAATACTTCTAATGGTCAACAAACACACTCAGGTTTAACTTTAATGGAACTGGTGCTTCTATTTCAATAGGTGATTCAACTAATACTTTCCGACTAGCTAATAACTCACAAATTTATATTGATCAAATAGGTGAATACTGCACTAATCCTACTTATAAATACCTTTCATCTACTGCTATTAACTTAACCTTAGATGCAGGAAGTGGAGCTACTAGTGGCAGTGGATACATTATAATTGAAAGTAAATAATATAAAACTTATTAATAAATAATATGGCTCAGATTTTAGATTTAAAAGGGACTTCTTTACCTTCTATTCAAATTGAAAAAGCAGGTGTAAGACTTAAAAATAATGCAGGAGATTTACAAGTTAAAGATTCTGCTGATAGTGCATTTAAGAAAGTTACTGCTTCTCAATTTGAAACAACTAATGATACTGCTTTAGTAATTAATTCTGATGCAGCTTCTACTGGTGCAGATTGGAAGATTACAGTTGCTAGACCTGCTAGTGGTCAAACCGCAGATTATACTTTAACACTACCTACTAGTGCTGGTTCCCCTAGCCAAGTCCTTACTACCAATGGTTCTGGTGTAACAAGCTGGACAACAGTTAGTGGTGGTGGCACTACCAATGGTGTTCTTATTGATACTACCTCTTTAGCTTTTAATAGTGCATCAAGTGTATCCATGTTTACTCTCCCTGCTAACGCTGTTATTAGCCAAGTGGAAGTAATAATTGATACTCCTTGGACTACTGGAACTGCTACAACGACAGTAGGGATTAGTGGAACAACTTCTAAATATATGGGAAGTAATTTAGTAGATTTGTATGGAACTGCTAAAGATAAATATGTTTCTACTCCTAATGAGCAACCTAATGCTTCTGCTGAATCTTTGATTATTACTTATGCTGCTAGTACATCAACTGCTGGTGCTGCAAGAGTCCTAGTTTATTATAGTAATCCTGCTTAATAATATTAATTAAATTAACATGAGGGTACATTAGATATCCTCATGACTATTAAATAGATAAATATAAAATATGGCTTCAACTTTTGATATTAAAGGAACAAGTTTAGATTCCTTCAAGATTGGTTTAAATGGTCCTAGTATTAATAGAAATGGGCAATTACTATCAATTAATTCTACTAATAGCGGAAGAATTATAACTGCTGCTGATTTACATCCTGGTTTTCGTTCAGGTTTATATTATCCAATGAATCCTTATAGTGAAGGATTAACTAATTTGACTACAGGATGTATAGCTAATACTATCAATTATCAACCATTTTATATTGCTCATAATATTACTATTGATAATTTAGCTGTGCAACAAGGTACAACTTTAGCAAGTCAATTTATGAGATGGGGCTTATATACAAATAATTTTACTACTGGTCTACCTGACACTTTAATAGTTGATGTTGGAGATCAATCTACTGCTGGTACTGGAACTAGATCTCCTGGCTTATCTTCTGGAACTTTAGCTTTAAATGCTGGATGGTATTGGTTTGCTATTGCTTCTAGCGGCGCACCTGGTTTATATTGTGAAAACAATGTATTTGCAGGTAGTTACCTTATAGGTTCATCTTCAATAGCCCTTACCACTCCTAGTTTTACTTTAAGAAATACTTTTACATACGCTGCTTTACCTAGTACTGCACCTACTTCAGCATTAAGCACAATTAATATAGGGGTAATGATGTGGCTTCATACTGACTGCTTAATCTTTAAAAATAGAATTATTAATATATATACAATTTATGGATATACAAGAATCTACTTCTCACCCTGGCATAGACAAATTAAATAAAATAATTGAAACTCAAAAGATTAATAAACATGATATTCAACAGGATATATATGAAATAGGTTTAAATTCAGTAACAACTAATGCTTTAACAGTATTAGTTACATTATCAATTGTAGGTATAGGAGTATTCTTTTTAGCTAAAAAGTTAACTGAATTTATAAGTAGACATGTAGTTCCTGAATTTAAATCTTATTTATCTACTCAAGAACAATTTATTAAATCTATTAATTCTAATTCAGAAGAGATTAAAAAAACTTAATTATTCTACAAAGTGATGCTACTGAAGCTCATTCTAAAATAGTTGCTAAATTAGAATCAATTGAACTAGATGTTAAAGAAATAAAAATAATTGTAATCAATAAATCAAAGATGTAATCAGCCTATTTATCTATATTTTTAATATGATATCCTTTAATTATATAAACAATTGGAGGATATCTTTTTGTCTTCATATAGAACCCATTTGACATCTTAGGAAGGGACTGCAAGCCTTTTAATCATTAACCTGATGAAGCAGAGGTTGAGTTTGGCAGTGGCACCAGCGAGGGTTCGTTCAAAGTTCTTAACCAGAATTTTACAACGCTCCATCCAAGCATTGGAGCGTTCGATCACCCATCTGGCTATTGCCGGAACAAATCCAGATTTTCCAAGTGCAGCTTTCTCTTGTTTTGAGGGTTTCGTAGAAAGTTGAAACTGGATTTTGGTCATGATCTCAGGGTAAATCCGCTCTAACTCCTGAGTCAAATATTCTGGGTGATATCCATGATCTAGCAGGATGGTGCTCTTGGGAATATCAAGAGGTTTTGACTTGAAATAATCGATGTTGAGAGTAAGCATCTCAATTAATCCGGCATCATCCGAGACATTGGCTCGAGTGCAGTGTGTAAAGAAGGGAAACCCAAGTGTGTCAATAGCCAGATGCCTTTTAATACCGTTGGTGGCTTTGTAAAAACAAAAACCTTTCGACTCCACACTGGCATTGCAGGTATTTTTCACCGCTTGGGAGTCAATGATGATCAACGTCGTCCAGTGCGGTTTTTTTTAATCTGTTCACGCACTTTTCCATGTAAGACACTCATCAGTTCCTCAAATACCCCAGCCGCTCGCCACTGTTTGTAGTGCCAATAGACGGTGGAATAAGGCGGAAAATCCTTGGGTAAGTCTTGCCAATTGCACCCATTTTTCAGTTGATAGAGAATTCCATTGAATATCTCTCGCTTTGTCCAGTTGGTCGGTCTAGTCTGCTTTTTAATCGGTAAGATATCTTGCAATAAGGGTTCAAAAATTTCCCATTCTGCATCAGTGAGGTTGCTGGAATACGCCATTAGCATTGGATTGTAGATGCTGAGGAGTACCTTAATTCAAAACCTCATAAGATGTCAAATGGGTTCTATAAAGAAAGTGCAGTTTATAAATATAGATATTTAAAAGGGGATAGAGCACTACCTGAAAGATGTACCCGTATTAAAAAAGATGGTACTCAGTGTAAAAATAAAGTAATGATAGGTTATAAATGCTGCGCTGCTCATGGTGGTAAAGGAGCTAAATCTAAAATTACTCATGGTCAACATTCAATATTAATTAAACAACAAAATATGAGAGCTATTAAATCATTATCAACTAAAGAAAGAAAGGAACTATTAGCTACTGATTACTCTAAAGAAAGCTTACTGGATGATAGCTTAATGCTTTCTGATGCTATGTTAGGCAGACTTATTGAACATCAGTCACAGATTATTGATAGGTATGATGCTGCTGTATTAGCAATGGCTAATCCTACTGGTATGCAAGCTAGAGATATTGAAGTATTAACTAATAACATTAATGGATTAAGCAAAGCTATTACTGATATATCTAAAGTTATTCAAATTCATCAAGTTCAGATGAATGCCACTTTAAAAACGAGAAAAGAACTTAGAGATAGAAATGAAAATGAATCTACATTAAAGGCATTATATGAGCAACTTAGTGTAGAACCTAAACAGTTGATTCAGGATATGATTCAAGGTTATTTGTCTGCTAATCCTGGGACTAAAGTAGATGAGCTATTATCTCTTAAACCTGCTGACGTAGAAATCCAATATGAGTTGGGAGATGATGACTAATGAATATTACTAACATCCCTTCTGACCTTGAAGGGATTCTTAAATCTGAGACATTAAGGAATCAATTTATAGCTGGAGCTAATGACCCTATATTATTTGTTAAGTATTTTTTAGGGGAAAAGGTTAATTTATATTTAAATGAATTAGAGCGTATACACCCTGAAACAGGAGATACCATAGTTGGACATCCTAAACAACGTCAATGGTTAAGACAAGCTGTTAATGCCCAGGAGGGAGTGCTTAAAGCAGGTTCTAGAAGTGGTAAAACATTTGTTACTGCTCTCATGCACCTGTGGTTTTTATTCTATAGAAAAAGACCTACCAGTTCCCCCTTCTTTGGTGACTATAGTAAGCGTTTTCAATCTATTAACTGTGCCCCCTCTTTAAAGCAAGCAAAGTTAGTAAAGGATGAAATAATCAATCTAGTTAATGATAGCCCCTTTCTGACTAGCATAGGGTTTATTAAGCATATCTCTGATGGACAAGCACCTTTTATAGAAACTTGTTTAAACAGTATTATTTGGTTTCAAGCTACTGTTCAAAGAGGAAGATTCATTTTAGGTTTCTATCTAGATATAGCTACATTAGATGAGTCAGCTAGTGAATATGCTTTAGAACATTTAAGGATGAAAATATTAAATGTCAGAGGAACTGAAGTTAGTGGGCGTAAATATTTTATTTCGACACCACAGGGCGAGGGAGAAACTGCTGGCCAAGGTGCTATTTATTTTAGAAAGTTATGGAGTGAATTTAAAGAAAGAAAACTTAAAGGTGATAAATCTGTTGTGATCGCAGAGTTTAGTCAATTTGATAATCCAGTAAACCCTGAAGAAACCATTAGGGCAAACATGATTAACATGACTCAAGCTCAAGTTAGAGAAGAAGTCTATGGTAAATTTGCTAACTACGGTTCCACATTCTTTGCTGGAAATTATTTAGATATAGCTATAGAAAAAGGTGAAAGAAATGAATGCTTCTTCCCTTATGATGATCCAGTTACAGGCTTCTGTTTACCTGAACATGGTAGCTCTGATGATTATCCCTACTTGTCTAAAGGTGGCCCCAACTCACAATTCTTTACTGGTGTAGATGTAGCAGGTTGTACTAATAGTGACTCTACTGTACTGATTACACTTCAATATATTGATAGAGAACTTAGAATAGTAGCTTTTGAAAGGATTAGTAAGACTCCACTGTTTGACCAGAATGGAACTATTGAAAGGGTTAAGAGAAGGTTGGCTCAATTCCCTGGTGAACTTTACTATGATGCCACTGCATTAGCTGGGCAATATTTAAAAGAAGCACTTGAAAAAGAATTAACTGAAGAAGAATGTTTACTTTGTATACCTATTAACTCTACTAAAAAGCCAGCTAGACATAATAAGCACAATCACAAAACTATGATGCTATCCAACTTGGCAGGGATTGTAGAGAAAGCTAAGTTAGTTATTCCTTATGATGAACAGGATAGGTTAAAGCAACTTAAAACTGAAATGAGATTCTACAAGCTAGAAGATAAAGGTTTACCTACAGATTGTGTAATGGCATTAGCTCTAGCTGCTTATGCTTGGAAGCGAAGAGAAAGTGATGATAGCTATATTGAAGAGGATGATGCCGTAGATTTCTTAATTAGTATGGCGGTTTAATTTTATATTTAAGTTATGGTTGTTGAATTTATTAAATAGACTTTGTTTCTTTGGTACACGCTGATATTATCAGTAAAATATACCCAAACATAAAAGCTATCCAAGCGTGCCAAACTACATAAGGATATACTACTTTACTATGTAAATTGATAGTACAAGCAATCATTATAGGTACTAAAACCCAAATGATTGGGTATAGTTTGGTAATTACTGCTGTAGTAAGTCCAAATATTGCCACTACTAAAAAGGCACTTATTAATCTTTCAGTACCTGCTGAACCCCAATCTGTTCTATCTCCCCACCAACCTAATATGTTTCCCTGCTGAGAAGCTGCACAGGTAAATCTAGTAAAGTAGGGATTTTCCCAGTCAAACTTAAAAAAACCTGCACAATGACCATCAACTGCTGCTGGTAAGAAAATTCCCAGTATGCACATTAAAGCGCCTATTATTCCTAGAAGCTGTTTATTTAGCATGGTAGCCCTTTACTGATTTATCTGTATGTTTAATCCGTATCAACCATAACCAGCAACAACTCTAGTGTCAATAAATACTCAATATTTTACATAACTTTATATAGTTGTCTTGCTGAAATCTGACATAAATTGACATAGAATCAGTTAAGAGACAAATTCAGGTAAGTAGATTAAATAGCTTAAATGCTTACTACATTGGAGATCTTGGGCGATTAGCACAGGGGTAGCGCACATCCTTCACACGGATGGGGTCACTGGTTCAAATCCAGTATCGCCCACTTATACACAGTAGCAATTACAACTGTTCAAACTATTGAGTTAAATAAATTCATACATGAATTTATTAAAGTTCAGTAATGCAATCACCGTAGCCAATTATCAAGTCCAAATTAAACAGTAGACCTCTTCCATAAATCAAAAATAAGAAAGAACCCCACCCCGCCAAAGCTACGCTTTGTCCCCCCTCCCGAAGAGCGGGGAGGTGTTGGGGGTGGGGTGTTAGGGACTTTTGCAAGAGGTCTAGTTTAGAAAAGGGAGAAAATTTGACTTGAGTAATTCAGGTTAAAAGTAATAAATAATACTAAAATCAACAGTGATGGCTTTGATATTCAGAATTCTGAGATGCTATATAAGGACAAAATCGAAACTTCAATGGCGTAGTTAGTTTGTTACACTTAGCACAACTATTACGTAATACCGTACCGCGCAAGAAACGAAACTGCGATGCCTACGGTGGTCATTGAGCTTTGCCGTACCACTTCTCTACGAGACGCTGCGCGAACGTGGAAGCAAGCTACGCGCAGCGTCTCGTAGAGAAGTGCGGGCTGCGCCTATGCAGTACTTGATATCAAGTGAGTGCCCTATAGTTGCTTTATCCAACAATTACCGATAGCTGTTTTGCAAAATAGGCGCGGTAGAGTTCGCAACGCGGTAAGATGCGATCGCCCTCAAAGCGAATTAATCCCAAACCTTCAAGCTTGTAAGTGTCAATCGGATTAAGAGAAATATCTTGCTTTGCTGCCACAATTTCAGCAAAGGTCTTTGCCAGTCTAGGATTTTCTTGCAGTTTGAGCCAATGTCGCCATAAATGATCGCGGTAGATGCCACCATTGGCCATCGCTTCCTCTATTATTTCTTGCAGGGTCATTTCTCGAGACTTAAGATAGTACAAACTAATCTGAATTAGTGCTGGATGTCCTCCTAATAGTGACATTAGTTGAGTAAAATCTTTAGCTTTAAACGAGTCTAAACTATACCGCCTAGCTAAATCTTCTACTTGTGGTTGAGTAAAATCGTTCATACGAATAGGTAGACCAATATTAAAAGGAGAGAGGTTAATATCCATAGAGATATAGTCTTCGGTTGAGTAAACCATTACTAACCTCAGTTTTTGCCAGTTGGGATTGTGTCGTGCTTCCTCACACCACGATCGCAACAATGCAAAAAACTCGTGACAAATGTGAGGATATTCAAAAAAACGGTCAACTTCATTCAACACTAAAACTACTGGGCTTTGACATTGCTCGAGCAAATAGTTTTCTAAATAGAAGCCGCTACTCAAGTTGTAACCAATTTCTTCATTCCATTTTTCTTTGAGGTTGGGTTCAATACCTAACACTGTTGCAATTTTCCAGCAAAGACGACGCAACAGTTTATTTAAATCAGTTAGACAATCACTATCGAATTGGTAGCAATTTAGATTCACAGTCTGATACCCAAGTTTCTGTGCGAAGGCACAAAGCCGCAACACAAGAGAACTTTTACCCATTTGTTTGGGGGATCTAATCCGAATCACGCAGCCCGTTTGAGTTATTTCTCGATAAACCTTTCTCTCTAGTGGAGGACGTTCAATATAAAAGTGAGAATCTAAAGGTACGGGTCCATCCGGGTATGACCAAAGACTTTCTATCTGTTCAGTTTGTGTGTGATGTTCTTCGACAAATGAGGTTAATTTGGAACGTTGAGATAAATCTTTTTCTATATTTGCAATAGACAATAACTCAGATGTTTCAGTTTCATTTGCTTTGTTGACTATGGTGTAGTCTTCGCTGTGTAATTCTAGATTAAAAGCACTAAAGCAGAGTTTTATAGTTTTTTGATCTACACTTTCACTTAAAGACCATAATTTGCTCAAAGTTCTACTAGAAACATGAATGCGCGAACTTATTTCTTCTAAACTCAAGTGTCCGCCTTTATTTTCTACTATTTCCACAGAAAGAATTGCTGATTGTAACCGTTTAATTCCTGTGGATGTTAGTACAACTCCTCGTCTGCGTTTAGTTTTATACATTGCTGTTACAAGTATTTATTATAAATGAGTGCCACAAGCAATAATTTTTTCTATTTGCCTACTGAAACTGGAATTTGACGGAGCAACTTTTGATACATTATTGTTCCCTGCGGTCACGGGCAGGAGACAGAGGGCAGTTTTCTTCCTGCCTTCATTGATAAACTAAGTTACATTATATTAGCTTGATAGTAAAGACTGACATCAATTATCTATTTATCCTACTTTTCCCACTTTTCCCACTTTTCCCACTTTTCAACTCGGTGTTTGGATGGTAGTTTTGCAAAAACTCTCTGAAGAAATAAAGGACTTGTATTTGCCTGAATTTGTACAAATGTGATTAAATAATGTAATATTTTTAACTTATATAATTTATGACTTTTTTGTTGGTGTGTTGCAAAAATATTATCGCTTTAGTATAACTCTAAATACTGAGTATTAATAGTTGTATAACTATTTATAATCAAAACTTGGCAGAAATTATGCACAAGCAAAGTCCACAGATATACGACTAGATGATGTATTTTTAGTAGCAATTTATACTTGTTTTTCAGACAAGCAATGCAGAACTTATCTAACAGATGTATTCTGATTACTAGTTCCTATTAAGAAAAGAGAAGATTTTCTAACTGTCTTGATACCCATTGAGGAGTAAAAACACTCCGGTAAATCGGATTTTTAACTCTTAGATAGCCGTTATAATTTTCTACCAAACCAGATAGCAACAGTTCTGTCTGTTCTTCACTATTATCGGCTGGTATCAAGTTCTCTATCGGGTTCCTATTCCTTAGTTCCTCTACTTTTAACACCTGTTGATAAATATTTAATAACTTTCGTGCTTTGTGTTCGTCAAAAAGTAAGCGATCTCTTATGGTACGAAGATGTTGAGGTTCATCTTGGAATTCCCAATGTTGAATAATGTGCGATCGCACCAATTGTTCTATCCAATATCCTTCAGCTCCGTTCGGTATAGTAATCGTTCTTTTATAACTTTCCAAAGCAACTTGCACAACTAACTGACAAAGCTTTTGGGTGAGAAACGGCTGTCCTCTTGTCCAATGAATAATATACTGCAATATTGCCTGTGGCTGGCTGACTATTTCTTCTAAACCTTCAGCTAAGGGCATAGCTTCATCTGATTGAAAGTCACATAACTTAATTGCTTGACCAATCTTAAAGGGAGTTCGATGTCGATCGGCAATTAAGTTAGATGGACTGGCTACACCAAACAAAGCAAAACTCAAGCGTTGAAAACTTGGGTTGTGTGCTTGCTGCTCATAACAGTAACGAATCCAGATAAAAAAATCGCTGACCGGGAAATTCAAACTTAGCAGGCTATTAATATTATCAATAAAGATGAAAATGCGATTATTTTGAATTTCTCTCAGCAACACCTGTTCAACAAATTGATACAGTCGTTGTACAGGATCAAGCTCTGATTGTTGCTCCCACCAACTTTCAAAGTTGACCTGTTTTGTCAGATTTAACTTGTGAAACAAGCTGAAAATAATGCCTTTATACCATTGTATAGGTGTAATTTGATTAGTACCTAATAGAGCTAAACTCAGATAAACACATATATGATTTTCTTTTTCTAAGCGATGAATAGTTCGGTGTAGCAGAGATGATTTGCCTGATTGGTGGCAGTTGAAGACATAACAAAAATCTCCTGTTTTTAATCCAGTATAAAGTTGTTCGTCTGCTTGACGGACAATATATGTAGAGTCATCATACTTCAGGCTACCACCAACCTGATATCTCATGGTCAAGTCAATTACTATAAATAGTGATGCTTGTACTTTTGTAACCAATATTATATTTAAACGTAACAATATAGTTCATAATTTTTCACAGCAAACGTGTAGTGGGAAATGATAACTAAATTAGCCTATGAAGAAAGCAAATTTTTTGAGAAAAAATTATATATTTTTATATAACTAAAGAATAATCGCTCAAGAGATAGTGCCAAAGTCGATCGCTCTATCATGTGCAGACTTATCTTCTCTTAGCTGAAAATAAAAATCAAGGAAAGTTAAGGCATTTAAGTAAATTCTTGAGATAGTTAAGACAGTTAATAAAAAAGTAAGTAAGTTATGGTTTGAACTCAAAAATGAATTTTTTTTTAACCTCATATTTTGCATCTGTAAACATAGATGTAAAAACCATGACTTTACAGTTTAACACCGGTAACTAGTCTAAGTCTCGGTAGCAAACTGATAAATTAAAATAATAAGGCAATTATTCTAAATCAAGGAAATGCGATTGTTACCTCGTAATAAAAAGCCTGAATTTACTCAAATTTATAACTGACCTTGAGATTTCCTTTTTGACGTTTTGCTTTAGTGACTACTACATTTTTTAATTCATTAAGTGATTTTAAATGAGTCCCCCCACATGGAGTTGGATGAAGATTGGCAATTGTCACTACTCTCAAAGGTTTCCCTGGAGGTAAATTATTAGAGATATTAGACCAACGTACTGCTAATTCTTCAGGCGTAATTAGTGAAGCTTCTACACTGCTAACTTCATTTAAAGCTTCACTAATTTTTGTATTAACTTCAGCAATAAATGTTTCTGTATTTTCAAACGAAGGGCTTCCTTGAAACTCTACATAGGAACCATCTGGAAAATGATACCCTTTAACTGCGATTAGATTTTTATCAAGGGATTCGACTATGGTGTACATAAGATGTCCAGCTGTATGAGCCTTAGTATTCTGCATACGACGGGCTTCATCAATATATAAAGTTACCTCTTCGCCTTTTTTTAAGGATATAGATGAAAAATCTCCATAATGACGAACATCTCCATCTACAAAGCTTACGAAAGTGATTGGAAGCTGAACTCCTTTTGCTTCAATAGTGCCTATATCTGAGGGCTGACCACCACCCTGTGGATAAAACACAGTCCTATCGAGTACACAATAATAACCCCGGTCATCATTGGTAACATACTCAATGTGAGCAGTATCAGTAAATTTATACGTGTCTTCAAGATAAGCAAGTACTGTGGACATAGATAAATCTCTCTACTTGACTTTAATAACGATTATTGAAAAAAAGAAAAGACAATAAATAAACTACCTAAATACCCAGTTAATACTTAGGCTAAAAGCATTTTTACTACAACAGGTAAGTTCTTTTCACTACTACCTCATTTCTCGATTCACTAGTGCGATGAACGTAAACATTAATTAAGCTTATCTTTCAGAGATTTGGAAATCCTCACATTAAGTTGGAATGAAGACATACAGTAGTCGAAATTTCAAGTTTTAGTGTATTCTAGCAATTGTATTAAGCTATTACAAGTTAAGTAAGTCGGTGAGGAAAATTCAATGTATATGAATAAATATAAATTAGCTGTAAATATTAACACCCACTTACTTATAGGTTCTAATTTGCCTTTACGACCAAAAAACTAAATCACCTCCTGGCATTTTTCCAATAAAAGAGCTAATTGTTATACGTTCTCCAATGCCTGGTAATACTTCATGAAAATTCCGGCTGTTGAAGATGACTAAATCTCCGATGAGTGGAATATTATGTTTTACTTCTGAGTTAGCTACTAAAGAAGAATCGTAGCCATACGAACCAGGAGTTTTATATTTTTCATCTTCGGGCTGCCACTGTCGGTTGTAGACTTTGCAGACACCTCCTTGGCTAGGCGCTTTTACATAAAGATTCCATACTAGCTGTGAAGTAATATTTCCTATTCCCCAATTTGGAGCATCTAATTGAGCAAAGTCTATGTGTAACAAGGCAATATTAATCTGACGGATTAATCCTGCAAAATAATCCCCATAAGCTTCATCTTCATAAGCAATTTTGACTTTACTTGAGACATTCTGGCGCAGAGTAGTTGCCAAGCGTTTTAGCGGGTCAAAAGATAAAGAAGTTACCTGATTATAAGTTGTGTTGGCTTTTTTAACTCCATCAAAATATCCTAACTTATCCCTATTTCTATATTCAAATTGAGTAATTCCAATTCTTCCTATTGGAGGCTCCACATTTCTATAAAAATCAAAGCCAACTTTCTCAATTGCTAGAGCTAATTTGTTACATTCTTCAGATGAAGCAAATTTAGGAATGCGAATTGATGGAATCTCGTTTCTCAGCAATGCCTGGAAATTTTGATTATTCATTTCACAGTCATTTAATTTTTGCCACTTGATTGTTCTTAGCATGTTGAATTTCTCACTCATAATTTCTTGTAAATTAAGTTTTTTTAAAACAGCAAATGATAAAAATCAACGTCAAATGAAAGTCTTAACAGTAACTAAAATTAGCAATTGAGCCTTAAAGTTATTTTTGCTTTCTTAAGTTCTAATTAAGATAGTAATTATTTAACCTGAAAACTAAGTTACTTTCTTACAAAATTATTCACTTGTTACAATACTTTTTTATCTTATATTTAAGGTATTAAAAACTTGGCGCTCGCAGCGATCAAAAAGAGTAAGTATAGCCTCTTCTCAGATTATAAATTTGTTTTTTGGAGTTCGCTAAACTCTTACCCATTTCAACACGTTGGTATTTTTATCATAGCGATAGGTTAAGCCATTCCTAGTAGTGATAGACTCCCCTTTACTTCCCTTACTTCTAATAGTGGAAACTGAATAGTTCGTTAATGCACTGCCTTCAATTCGACTGAGCAAGTTTTGCAGATTTACTTGTTGCAAAACATCTTTGAGTTCTACGTCTTGATTAATTTTAATTAATTCTTGATCTAAGTAAACAGCAATCAAATTACCTATAATTGTATAAATAAACAAGGCATAAGCTATCTGTTGTGAAATTGACCAGACAATATTAAAAAAGTCGTCATTTGCAGGATTTTTTCTAAAAAAGTAGCTGAAAAACTAAGAGCATTACTGGTAATGGGTTGAATTTATTGAGATAAACGTTGATCTGGGTTATCAACATCGGCTCTAAAATTAATTTTATAATAAGCACGATTACTCAAATATTTATCTAAAATCTGAATTATTGAGCCATTGATACCAATCAAGAGCGATTTGTTGTCTAACAAATTTAGCAAATCCTACTAAAAGGGTTATGCAGACAAGTCCAACACCATAAAATAATAATATTTCAATAAATTTAGAATAATCTTTTTCTTCAACAATGATATCGCTCAAATAGCGATTAATAAAACTATTAAAAACAGTTATACTTACCAGTTAAATTATTAGTAAAATTAAGAGAATAAGCATTCCCCATGCACGAATTACGTCTGAGAATGCTCTTTGCCCTGGCGAGGTTGGATACCAGCAATGTCCAGCGATCGCTGTTACATCTTTCCAGAATTGAATAAAGTCGGAAAAGGCATTTGTTGAGGATTTAGCTTGAACAACTTGGGTTGACATATTAGGGAAATAAATTTCAATAATTTTAAATTATATTTAGCAAGCTCCGTGGGTTTTAAGTCCCCCGATTCTATAATCGGTAACTTTTGTATTTAGGGGTACGCGGACTCGCTAATACAAAACTTTATAACGAATTCCGAATTATTTAAACTTTTGAGTGTTGAATAATCAGTCATAATTACTGATAAAAAATTTTAATTACCACTAATTTTTTAAATTACCTAATTGTTGAGTCCGACTCAAAGCAGTAAGCACTGCATTAGAAATGACGGTTCGCATACCGCCTTTTTCTAACTCGTAAAGACCAGCAGCAGTAACTCCCCCAGGACTCGTTACCTTGTTGCGTAAGACGGCTGGATGTTCATCAGTCTGAAACATCAGTTCTACGCTGCCAGCAATCGTATGCAATGTTAGTTCTTGAGCTTGTGTGCGAGTTAAACCCATCTGCACGCCAGCATCAATCATCGCCTCGATGTATAGAAATATAAATCCAGTGCCGGCACTACTCAAAGCGGTTGCCATATCAAGGTAATGCTCATTTTGAGTAGCAAATTCCTTACCTAATGCTTGTAAAATAACTTGGGTATGCGATCGCTGTACCTCTGTCACACTTGATGATGCGCTCCACACCGTAGTTCCATGACCAACTTGTACTGCAATATTCGGCATGGTACGCACAACAGCAGGATGATTCAACCCTTGGCATAAAGATGCAATACCCACTCCACCCACAATACTAATTACTAAAGCATCAGGTGAAATTTTATCCTTAAGCATAGCCATAACAGAGGTTAGAACCTGCGGCTTCACCGCCAATATTACAATGGATACGCCTTGGACAGCTTCTATATTGCTCGTTGTAGTATCTACTCCGTATGGTAGAGTCGATGCCCGGTATTATCCGGGGCACCTCTCTGTTAAATCTGGGCGTGCGATTTTCACCGCACCCAGCTTCCGATGTTCTCAGCT
>NZ_JBALDU010000066.1:0-3499 GCF_036917235.1 Nostoc sp. | reverse complement strand
AGTAACAGAATATTTGGAGAACGAGCCGAGAATATTGAATTTGCGATCGCTGCTTATTCTGCTGCACTCGAAGTTAGAACCCGCAGCGCCTTTCCGGAAAATTGGGCAACGACGCAAAATAATCTGGGGACTGCTTACGGTGACAGAATATTTGGAGAACGAGCCGAGAATATTGAATTTGCGATCGCTGCTTATTCTGCTGCACTCGAAGTATATACCCGCAGCGCCTTTCCGGAAAATTGGGCAGGTACGCAAACTAATCTGGGGACTGCTTACGGTGACAGAATATTTGGAGAACGAGCCGAGAATATTGAATTTGCGATCGCTGCTTATTCTGCTGCACTCGAAGTTAGAACCCACAGCGCCTTTCCTCAATACCATGCAGAAACTTTGTTAAATCTCGGCAGCTTATACCAAGGTGAAGAACAATTTAACTCAGCTTACAATACCTTTATTAAAGCAATAGAAACAGTGGAAGCTTTGCGGGGTGAAATTGTTTCTGGCGAAGAAGTTAAGCGCAAACAAGCAGAAGAATGGAATCAACTTTATCGACGCATGGTGGAAGTTTGCCTAGCATTGGGAAGAGAAACGGAGGCAATAGAATATATTGAACGTAGCAAAACCCGCAATTTAGTAGAACTGTTAACTAAAGCAACATTAATAAATCAATAAAATTTGCCTTTAGTTGGCAGCAGAATCCACTTTTCAGAAATTCAAAACCTCTTAGACAACGAAACTGTAATCATTCAGTGGTACATTTTTAATAATTGTTTTCGCGCTTTCATCATCACCCACGACAACAATAACCCAATAATCTGGCATTCTAATGAACAAGACTTAAATGCCTTAATCAATTGGACAAATGAATATCTACGCGACTATTACAACCCGGAAGACAAAGATAAAATCCAATGGCAGAATCAGCTAGAAGAACGCCTGAAAAAGTTAGCAGAAATTCTGCATCTTAAGGAAATCTTAAACCAAATACCCAAACAATACGACAGATTAATCCTTATTCCTCATCGCTACTTACACCTGTTTCCTCTCCATGCTTTACCTGTCAAAGAATCATACCTAATTGACTTATTCCCCAACGGCGTAGGCTATGCACCCAGTTGTCAACTTCTGCAACAAGTCCAACTGCGTCAACGTCCTGATTTTCAATCTTTATTTGCTATCCAAAACCCCACAGAAGACTTATATCAAGGCTACGAAAAAGATTTAGGAGCCGTTGCAGCCATTAAGAAACAGTTTACTGATGTTAATATTTTGAAGCAAGACCAAGCCAAAAAATCAGCAATTATCTGTATTAATGAAAATCCTCACAATGTCACACTGCATGAAAAATTGCTGAAAGCTAACTGTGCTTTTTTCTTCTGTCATGGATACTTTAACTCTGCTTCTCCCCAAGATTCTGGTTTACAGTTAGCTGATGGAAACCTGACTTTAGCAGATATCATTACTTACTTCAAACTAGAAAACTGTCGCCTAGTCACTCTCTCTGCTTGCGAAACGGGTTTTACCGACTTCACAAGCACCAGTGATGAATACATTGGTTTACCCAGTGGATTTTTGTTAGCAGGTAGTACCAATGTAGTCAGTAGCCTTTGGACAGTCAGCGCGACAGCTACAGCATTATTGATGATAAAATTTTACGAAGAACTACAGCAGCAAAGTAATATTGTATTAGCTTTAAATACAGCACAACGTTGGTTAAGAGAGACGACAGTCAAAGGTTTTCAAGGTTGGTTGAATAATTGCTCACTAAGTCTTGTTTGGCAAACACAACTAAATCAATACTTTGATGATAAGCATGACAATGCCTCAACTAAACCTTTTGAATCACCTTTTTATTGGGCTGCTTTTTGTAACATAGGTAAAGGAGTTTAGAAAATGTCAGTTTATAAAAATAGCGTCTTAGCTTTTATTCAAGTGCTTGACTCTCAATCAAAATTGATTCCTACTCAAGACTGGAATGAATTGCAGCAACTATCTAATCAGTTACCAGAAGACAATGAGGAAATTTCAGAAATCCTAGAAAATTGGTTGCAACCAGAATCTCGTAGTCAACTTCTAGAAGCCTACAAGCAAAACCTGAAATCACTCACTGTTGTATCTCCTATTGACGGAGATAGAAACATAGGAATAGCTAATAGTAAATCACAAACTCCAGTCAATCAACCTAGTGAATCATCAAAGGAACTTGTAGATAACGCCATAAAAAACAATTCTCCTTTGTCTGAAAACACCAAAGCCGACAAAAAATAGTGAAGAATTTCAGCCTCAGCCTCTATGCTTTTCATCTCTGCCACACCCTAACTGAACTTCCCGGTGAAGTTGTGGCTGATGCTAATCTCTTGTGGGAAAATCTGGTGAAAGTGGGTGAAGGTTCGCTGACTTTTGTCGGGTTGAAAGATTTACGCTCAAAATTAATTTGTTATCAAAATGGTAAATACGACCCCAAGCAGGAAATAGGAAGAATATCAGAACGGTTAATTGATGCTCAAGATTTAGATTTGGGTAGTCTCCCCACAACAGAAGGCTTTAAAATTAATGCTAATCTTCAGCCTTTCTTGCTTAACGATACTTACGCCGTTGATTTAACTCTGGTTCCAGAATCACCAAATATTTCCATAGACATACCACAACTGCAACATTTTAAACCAAGTTCTCTACTACCATCTAATATTCAAGCATCTCTAGGACAAACATTATTGATTTATGGAGAAGTAGATCCAAGTGAAGATTGTGATACACTAGCTAAAAAATTAGCCATAGCCTTTGTAGCTGGCACAAATTTAAATCCTGTACCAACACAACAAGGAGAACTATTTGCTAGTCTTTTATTTGAATACCAAGCACTTGACCCGAATGAACCAGATAATCTTGCTAAACAATGTCATATTTTAATACTCATTAATAATAGTCAAGCTACAACAGGAACGCTTGCAGAAGCAGCCTATAACTGGTTACTAAATTTACTATGTAGCTACCACAAAATACTTTATATTTATAAATTAGCGCGTCAACGCTACCGAGAAGCGAGAGAAATTTACAGTGATTTAGAAAATAAAATCCAAAATTTTAACAAACTGATATCTAGAAATCAAACACAATTATCTGGATTAAAAAACTTAATGGGAAAAATTCCACAAAAAAGCTTTGATTACACCAGATGCTTGCAAGATTTACAAACGCACCACACAGCAATTACTACTAATATTACTAATTACAGAATTTGTTTAGAGAAGATTCAAACTATTGATAGCGGGAATAGCCCGCAATCCTGGCAAGATTTTATTAATAAAGACTGTAAAAAATGGCAAGAACAAATACAAACAGATATTAACTATCTGACTCCAGGTCAAGAATTGTTTGGACAATTCGTTGATACAATTCGCGGTATACCCCTCTTCTGTCACTCTCCGAGTTAAGCAAGTAATAAATAAGTGAAATTATCCAGAAGCATAACAGGGTTTAAATTGATTCATTGCAGCAA
>NZ_JBALDU010000065.1:0-153796 GCF_036917235.1 Nostoc sp. | reverse complement strand
GATGGGCTTGGTGGTGCTGAATTCCTCACCGTCAGCCCCGATGGCAAATTCCTCTATGCTGCTGGATATGATGACTCGGCTGTAGCTGTGTTTGAGCGAGATACAAGCACAGGCAAACTAAGTTTTGTAGAAGTTCAACAAGATGATACAAATGGTGTCGATGGGCTTGGTGGTGCTGAATTCCTCACCGTCAGCCCCGATGGCAAATTCCTCTATGCTGCTGGATATGATGACTCGGCTGTAGCTGTGTTTGAACGAGATACAAGCACAGGCAAACTAAGTTTTGTAGAAGTTCAAAAAGATGATACAAATGGTGTCGATGGACTTGCTGGTGCTAAATCCCTCACAGTCAGCCCCGATGGCAAATATCTCTATGCTGCTGGATATGATGACTCGGCTGTAGCTGTGTTTGAGCGGGATACAACCACAGGCAAACTAAGTTTTGTGGAAGTTCAAAAAGATGATACAGATGGTGTCGATGGGCTTGGTGGTGTCTCTTCCATTACTGTCAGCCCCGATGGAAAATACCTCTATGCTGCTGGATATGATGACTCGGCTGTAGCTGTGTTTGAGCGGGATACAACCACAGGCAAACTAAGTTTTGTAGAAGTTCAAAAAGATGATACAGATAGTGTCGATGGACTTGGTGGTGCGGTTTCTGTAACTCTCAGCTCCGATGGCAAATATCTATATACTGCTGGATATGATGACTCGGCGGTGGCGTTGTTTAGTGCGCCTTTCAATCATACGCCAGAGGTGGCAAATGAAATTCTTGACCAAGAAACCACCGAAGATAGTGTCTTCAACTTCACCCTTCCAGTTGACACCTTCAGCGATGTAGATGTTGAAGATACCCTGACTTACACTGCAACTCTAGAAAATGATGACCTACTGCCTACTTGGTTGAAGTTCGATCCTGCTACTCTTACCTTCAGTGGGACTCCCAAAAATAAGGATATAGGTAATCTAAACATCAAAGTCACTGCTAAAGATATTGCTGGAGAGCAAGCTAGTGATATATTTACGCTTGGGGTTGCCGATAAAAATACTCCTACTACTCTATTCACATTAATTACAGGCGATATCTTTAGTGTCAAGACTAAGCTGAAGACTAAAGGCAATAAAGCAAAAATCTCCATCAAAATTAAAACCAGCACTTCTAAAGAGGTGAATGAACTGTGTGTATTTAATGTTGATGATGATGAAGGTAAGATTGATGGCATAGCCCCTGGTGCAGAAGGCTATACACAAGCTGCTCTTTTACGCTCCAAGGTGATTTTCTTCTCCCTTGCTAATATGCCCAAGGGTTTCAAGCATGACGATGTGAATAACGTCTTAGAATTTGACTCTGATACCAAACTCCGATTCTATAGCGTATCCAACAGTACTACTCAGGCTGTACTGTCTGGAAAAGCATCTTTTTCAAGTGTCGTTTTTTCCTCAGCCACAAATACCAACACAGGAGAGGAAGGCTTTTCTCTCAACTTCCAAAATTTTGCTGTAACGGTTCAGGCAACAAATCAAGAAATATCTTTGGGTACAAATTTACAAGGCAAAAAGGAAGGCGAAGTGATTGATTTACGGGGTGTAGGACAATCGGTAAAAGCTGACTTTAAGGTTTATAGAGAAGCTGCATTGAACAACTTTGTCGGTTTTTATCAGGTGGCTGATGAAAATGGTGGCATTGACACCAATAGCGATGGTAAAGCAGATATTCTTGTTGGACAAGCAGGTTATGCCGAAGCCGCTGTGCGTAAGCGTGTTACAGGCGTTGACTTGACGGTAAGCAATCAAGGTTCGGCAACATCTACCAGTGCTTTCGGATCTGATTCGTTATTTGCACCCTTTATTATTATCAATGGTAAAGCGGATAAGTTTCTCGATAATAATGCCAATAACGATCCGAAGATTTACTTCTCATTTTTGGGTGCTAACTCAGATAAGGTAGATCACATTCGACTGTTGGGAAATAACACCTTTGGTTTTGAAGATTTAGCCAATGGTGGTGATAAAGATTACAACGATATGATTGTACAAATAAATTTGAGTGTCAATCTTGCCTAGATCAAAGGCGAGTAATTACTTAGAAAAATAATACAACCTCATCCCGGTTAAGGGGTGAGGTTCTTTTCTGCATGGTGATTACATAGACTCATATATGTATAAATGCGATCGCCAATAAAACCTTTGCATCAGTCCTAAACCTGTGCATCAGCGTGTTACAGGCATTTTTTGACGGTGAATAACCAAAAGACAGTTAATTACACCGCGACTTTCAAAGCTGATTCTCTGTTTGCGCCATTTATTATTATTGATGGTATGGTAATATCGAGCCGAAAGTTTAGGCAGTATATTTACTGAAGTTTACCATTAGCTTTTTATATTTATATTAGGATTCCGATTTAATTTTTGAAAACATCCTGAGACTGAAAAGCCCATTTTATCAGGATTTTATCTAAAATCTTGTTCAGAAATCAAATATGATTCTTATATCAGTTTAATAATTGACTCCTTGGCTATGCCAAAAAAATCCTGCTTCTACGTGATTTCCAGGACATAGCACGCAACGGCTGCAACGAAAAAACTATTAATTAATAAGAGTAATTATGTCAGACACCATCCCGATCGCGATCGCAAAAGAGCCAACTCAAGACTTGTATGAGCCAATATCTGCTACTCACTTAGTTTTCATCGACTCACAGGTTGAGAACTACCAAAGTCTGGTAGCGGGTGTATTGCCGAACACCTCTGTTGTAGTCTTAGACCCTGACCAGAATGGCATTGAACAAATTAGCCAAGTGCTGGCAACTCATCGGGAAATCAACAGCTTACACATTGTTTCTCACGGCGCACCAGGGCAAATCTACCTGGGAAACAGTCAACTCAGCTACCAAACCCTCAACCATTATGCTTGGCAACTCATGGACTGGGCAAATGTTTTGAGTGCAGATGCACAACTGCTGTTGTATGGCTGCGAAGTCGGCCAAACAGAGCAAGGTAAAGCATTTGTACAGCGTCTGAGTGAATTAACAGGTGCAGTAGTAGCGGCGTCTGATGACTTAACGGGGAGTACTGCATTAGGTGGTGACTGGGAACTAAAAGTTTCTACGAGGGCAATTGTTCCTACTCTGGCGTTTCAGCCAGAAGTAATGGCAGCCTACGCTTCAGTACTAACTGCTCCACTCTTGTTCAAGGCGATCGCAGACCAAAAAGCCACCCCAGGTATTCTCTTCAGCTTCACTGTACCAGATGACATTTTCACTGATCCAGATGTCGGAGATAGCCTTACCTACACTGCAACTCTGGACAACGATACGCCTTTGCCGAATGGGCTGAAGTTCAATCCTGCTACCAAGACTTTCAGTGGTACTCCCGATAATGGGGACGTAGGTAGTCTAAACATCAAAGTTACCGCTAAGGATGTTGGTGGAGAAACAGCCAGTGATGTGTTTAAACTTACTGTTGATACTCCTCCAGTCTTGTCCAAGGCGATCGCAGACCAACAAGCCACCCAAGGTATTCTCTTCAGTTTCATTGTACCAGATGGCACTTTCACTGATCCAGATGTCGGAGACATTCTCACCTACACTGCAACTCTAGAAAACAATGATCCTCTGCCAAATAAGTTGAAGTTCGATCCTACTACCCGTACCTTCAGTGGCACTCCGGAGAATCAGGACGTAGGTAGTATAAACATCAAAGTTACCGCTCAAGATGTTGCTGGAGAGCAAGCCAGTGATGTGTTTAAAATCACGATTAATAATGTCAACGATCCTCCAGTCTTGGTAAAAGAAATTGCAGACCAACAAGTTACTGAAGACACACTCTTCAATTTCACCATCCCAGCTGACACCTTTAGTGATGCGGATGTAGGAGACATCCTCACCTACACTGCAACCCTGGAAAATGATGACCTACTACCCACTTGGTTGAACTTCAATCCTACTACCCTTACCTTCAGTGGTACTCCTGAGAATGAGGACGTAGGTAGTTTGAACATCAAAGTCACAGCTAAGGATGTTGCTGGAGAGCAAGCCAATGATGTGTTTAAACTTGCGGTTGCTGACGATACTGCTGTAGTGACACAAATTACAGGCGATATCTTTAGTGTCAAGACTAAGCTGAACATTAAAGGTGATACAGGAAAACTCTCAGTCAAGATAAAAAACAACACCTCTAAAGAGGTGAATGAACTAAGTGTATTTACTGTTGACGATGAAGAAGGTAGGATTAACGGCATAGCCCCTGGTGCAGAAGGCTATACGCAAGCGGCTCTTTTGCGTTCAAAGGTGGTTTTCTCCACTCTTGCCAATTTGCCTAATGGTTTTAATCCCGCCGACCTGAAAAACATTTTAGAATTTGACTCTGATACCAAACTCAGATTTTATCTGGTATCTAACAGTACTACTCAGGCTGTACTGCCTGGAAAAACCCCCTTCTCAAATGTGCTTTTTTCCTCAGCTACAAATAACAACATAGAAGATCAAGGATTTTCTCTCAATTTTCAGAATTTGGTTGTAGATATTCAGCCAACCAATCAACAGGTATCTTTAGGTACTGGTCTGCAAGGCAAATATCAAGGCGAACTGATTGATTTACGTAGTGTGACACAATCGGTAACAGCTGAGTTTGTAGTCAACAGAGAAGCATCTTACAACAACTTTGTCGGCTTCTATCAGGTAGCTGATGAGAATGGTGGTATTGACACCAATGGTGATGGCACAGCAGATATCCTTGTTGGACAGGCTGGTTACACCGAAGCAGCTTTGCGTGGGCGTGTTGGAGGCATTGACTTGGCAGTGGACAACCAAGGTACTGCAAATTACACTGGCACTTTCGGGCCGAACTCTTTGTTTGCACCATTTATTGTTGTGGATGGCAGACCCGATGCAATTCTCAATGGCAATGCCAATAAAAATGTTTACTTCACATTCTTGGGTGCTAATTCAGATAAGGTAGATCACATTCGGCTGTTGGGAAATAATACCTTTGGTTTTGAAGATTTACCAAATGGTGGTGACAAAGATTACAACGATGTGATTGTGCAAGTCAATTTGAGTACCAATCTTGCCTAGTATCAAAGGTGAGTAATTACTTAGAAAAATTAAACAACCTCATCCCGGTTGCGGCATGAGGTTATTTTCTGCATGGTGATTAAATGGACTCGCTATTAATTAAATTAGTAAATTTACTGAAGGCAGTTATTGTCTTTCCTTTATAAATTTAATAGTTGACTCCTTTAAGGTGATAAAAAATCTTTATTTTACCAGTTAATTTTTATTAAATTAAGCTAGCAAAAAAGTGATGGAGAATTCTTTCATAATTAGGTATAGGCGATGTTTAAGGAGGAAAGCTCCTGTTTTCGCCATTAATGATATTGTCAATCCCTGTATTCAAGAATTTGTCAAAAATCATTCAGAAAATTAAAGTTTTTTTTATTACATAATTCTTAACTAGGATATTTACTTAGGAAAGCATCTGTGATATTTTCATGTTGAATATCATAAAGTAAAATAGGCAGCGCTAAATTTAACAACCGCGTTTATGTGTCTTGGTTTGATGATGAGTATCCATATTGCATAGTTGCAATACTAAATATTGATTGATATTGATTTTAATTTTGTATAAATTATGTAGCGTTAACCAAGTGATAACTTGTCGTCGATCTATTTACAGTATGCTTTATTTTGAAAAACGCGTAACAATCGTAACCGTGTGATATAAATACAGGTCGGCAATTAGACTAAATTTCCCTCTGTGCTGTTACACATTTAAACACCTAAATTCCACAGAAGTCTTGTCACTGCTGGCATAAAACCAAACACTGCCACTGTTAGTAAAAGAGATACTCCCTAATATTTTCGACTTAATTACTCACTTTAACTCGTTTTATATGACTTATATTAAGAACACTTTTCCCGAATTTCTCACCACCCTAGAGGGGTTTGAGCAGTTGCCAGATGGAGCGATCGCTAATCTATCAGAACAACTGCAAGCCTGGCGCTATCGCATAGGACAGAAGATCATTGGTAAAGAAAGTCTCCCGGAACGCATCACCATAATTTATGAGGGACAAGTACGCCTGTTGGGATACGACCCCCAGACGCAATTGCCAATCACCCTAAAATTATTACAACCTGGGGAAATTATCGGCGAAATTGGCTTGTTGCGCGATGTTGCCTGTGAAACAGCGATCGCTTCCACCGAAGTAGTATGTTTAACCTTGAGTGCATCAGCATATTTTAGCTTTCTGGCTTCCTACCCAGCTTTTGCCGAAGCTCGGAAGAACCGCAGTTATTTGGTAGAAGTTTTCGATATTCTCGGTTCCTATTGGCAAAAGCAAGCGATCGCTACCTTAAATCTCAGAGAACTGGCAGAAAAAGCCTTACCACAAGCGAAAATACATTATCTCCCTTCAGGAAAAACTCCCTTCAACCAACTCGATAGCAAAAGCGTTTGGTTTGTGAGTGGCGGTGGTACAGTCACGAATTTTTCACCTAGCGATCGCCTAGAATCAGAAGATGACCGAGACAAGATCCAGGTTATCGGTCAAAACCCCGCACGGTTGCTTGGTATACATCCGTCAGATTTGATCTTAGAAGATAGTCATGAGATAGAACTTGCGGTAACTGAAACCAGAGTAGATACAGATAGCGCTGACGACCTAGATATTATTCCCTACGCATCAGACGAAATAGTTCCACAGACACCCCCCCAAAATTCAAAGAACTCATCAAAACAGAAATACCCATTTTTTGGCGGTAAAGGAGAACTAAATTCAGCCTTCGCCTGCTTCCAAATGATCGCGAAGCACCTAGAAATGCCGTTTCGTCGAGAGGTGGTTCGCCGTATTTTAACTGAGCAAGTCAAACGTCAGGGGACTATATCATTTCAAGTTACTGCTTACTTGGCAGAGTTAATCGGGCTTAAGGCGCAGTTGATAGAGCTACCAGTTGCTTCAGTAACGCGCATTCCTACACCAGCGCTGATTCGCTATGGTGATAATTTTGCCGTTTTATATGAAGTAGATGCCAATACCGTAGTTGTAGGTGTTCCATCCAAAGGAATTGTGCGCTGCAAACCCGCTCAATTGGTTGAACAATTAGATGTCGATCCAACTGACTTTCCGCCCAAAGTTAGAGTATTACTGCTGACTGCTACCAACCAAACACCCCAAGAACGCTTTAGTTTACGGTGGTTTCTGCCCTATTTGTCAAAGCACCGTCGAGTCCTGATAGAGGTCTTTGTCGCTTCCTTTTTCGTGCAGTTGGCAGCCTTGGCAAATCCCCTAGTCGTTCAGTTAATTATCGACAAAGTTATCACTCAAAATAGTATTGGCACACTACATATTTTGGGGGTTTTACTCTTAGTTGTCGGGCTATTTGAAGCAGTGTTGACTACCTTACGAACCTACCTATTTGTCGATACCACTAACCGGATCGATATGGGTTTAGGGTCGGAAATCATCGACCACTTACTACGTCTACCACTGCGCTATTTTGAACGCCGACCGGTGGGTGAACTTTCCACTCGCATCAACGAACTAGAAAATATCCGCCAATTCCTCACGGGTACTGCCTTAACAGTGGGGTTGGATGCTCTGTTCTCGGTAGTTTATATCGGTGTGATGCTGATTTATAGTTGGCAACTCACCTTAGTCGGCTTAAGCACAATTCCGGTGTTTGTGGTAATCACCTTAATTGCTTCTCCCACCATTAGCAGACAGTTACGTGCCAAAGCCGAACGCAACGCCGAAACTCAATCTTATTTAGTGGAGGTGATGTCAGGCATTCAAACTGTAAAAGCGCAAAATATCGAATTGCGATCGCGCTTTTCCTGGCAAGAGCGTTACGCCCGATTTGTCGCCGCTGGTTTTAAAACAGTTGTGACTTCTACCCTTGCTAACTCTACGAGCAACTTTCTCAACAAACTCAGTAGCTTACTAGTTTTGTGGGTAGGAGCTTATTTAGTACTGCAACAACAATTAACTTTAGGAGAATTAATTGCTTTTAGGATTATATCGGGTTACGTTACCAGCCCAATATTACGTTTAGCTCAACTCTGGCAAAGCTTCCAAGAAACAGCCTTGTCTCTAGAGCGTTTAAGCGATATTGTCGATACCCCACAAGAAGGAGAAACAGACCGCTACAATATACCTTTACCTACCATTAAGGGAGCAGTGAAATATGAAAATGTTTCCTTCCGTTTTGGCACAAGTGGGCCTCTGCAACTTTCTAATGTCAACCTCGAATTTGAGCCAGGGAAATTTGTCGGCATTGTGGGACAAAGTGGATCTGGTAAAAGTACGATGATGAAATTACTGCTGAGACTTTACGAAACGGAGTCTGGCAGAATTTTGATTGATGGTTATGATATTGCCAAAGTAGAACTTTATTCGTTACGACGACAAATAGGCGTAGTTCCCCAAGAAACATTATTATTTGACGGTAGCGTTCAGGAAAATATTGCTCTCACCAATCCCGATGCCACAACCGAAGAAATTATCGAAGCGGCTCAGGTTGCGTGCGCCCACGAGTTTATCATGAACTTACCCAACGGTTACAACACGCGGGTAGGAGAACGGGGTTCTGCACTTTCAGGTGGACAACGACAAAGAATTGCGATCGCTCGGTCTGTTTTACAACGACCAAAATTATTAGTTTTAGATGAAGCAACTAGTGCATTAGATTATCCCACAGAGCGGCAAATATGTCTCAACTTAGCCAAAGCATTCAAGGGTGATACAGTATTTTTTATTACCCACCGACTGAACACCGTCAGTAATGCAGACATGATTGTTGTGATGGATAACAGCAGGGTTATAGAACAAGGTAGCCATCAAGAATTAATGGCTACTAAAGGTCATTATTATTACCTGTATCAGCAACAAGATGTAAACTTGTAATTAGTCATTCTTGAGGGCAAAGGTTTTTGGCATCGGGAAACATTGCCCAATCCACAAAAAATTCAAAATCCAAAACCCAAAATCGTTATGACTCAACTTAATGGGAATCACCTCAACGGCAATCACAAAAACGGCAATCACAAAAATGGAGTGAAGCACGATTCACAGGTACTGACAAAACAACAGAAAGCTGCTCAAGAGTCTTTAACTAACTTAAACAATCAGGAATTTGAGCAATCTATTGTCTTGCGCCAATCTCCAATTTGGTCGCGTACAATCATGATTACACTAGTGGGGCTGGCCTGCTTTGGAATTGCTTGGGCTTATTTTGCAAAAATTGAGCAAGTCGTCCCAGCAACCGGGCAATTAAAACCCCAAGGAACAGTCAAAGAAGTTCAAGCTCCTGTTAGTGGAGTGGTGAAAACAGTTAATGTAAAAGATGGACAAGAAGTAAAGCCAGGTGATTTACTGCTAACTTTTGATTCCATAGCCTCTGTTGCCGAATTAAATTCTTTGAATAAAATTCGCCTTGCATTAATGAAAGAAAACCAGATTTATCGCCGATTGATGAATGCAAGTACTGCCAATGGATCTGAACTGTTATATTTACGCGGTAATTTGCCACAAGAAACTGCTTTTCTGTTGAAAAGTCGGGCAGGATTAGTAGCAGAAAATGAATTATTCCGCACTCAATTAAAAAATTCCGGTCAAGATTCTGGAGTAGGAATTGATGAACAACAACTTCTACGAGTTGCCAAACAGGAATTAGACTCTCGGTCTTCCGCAGCACGATTAGAAGTAGAAAAAACCAAAAAACAACTGATTCAAAATCAAATTAAGCTGGAAGATAGTAAATCAAGTTTAGCTATTCAAGAGGGGATTTTAAATAAGCTGAAGATATTAGCAGAAGAAGGTGGGATTTCTCAACTTCAGTATCTCAACCAGCAACAAGAAGTACAAAACCGCACAGCAGAAGTAGCGCAACTAGGTGAAGAACTGAAACGCCTCCAGTTTGATATAGAAAAAGGACAACAAGAGTTAAGCAATACGGTGGCTGTTTCTGATAAAAACATTTTGGATAAGATAGCTGAGAACAAACAGCAGATTGCCACAATCGATAGCCAATTCATGAAAGTTGTGCTGGAAAATGAGCAGCGTTTGGCAGATGTCAATAGTAAAATATCTCAATCGCAGTTAAACGTTAAATATCAAGAACTCCGCGCACCTGTAGCTGGAACAGTTTTCGATTTGCAAGCAAAAAATCCTGGATTTGTCGCAACTCCCACGACAAAACTGTTGCAAATTGTCCCCAAGGAAAACTATATCGCTGAAGTTTTCATCACTAACAAAGATATTGGGTTTGTGCGAAAAGGGATGAAAGTAGATGTCAGAATTGACTCCTTTCCTTACAGCGAGTTTGGCGATATCAAGGGAGAAGTGACTGGGATAGGGTCAGACGCATTACCGCCAGACCAAACCCATCAGTTTTACAGATTTCCGGCAAAAGTCTCATTAGATAAACAATCCCTCGTGATTAAAGGCAAAAAAGTTAACTTGCAATCAGGTATGTCCATCAGTGCCAATATAAAAGTGCGCGAAGAACGGACTGTGCTTAGTTTATTCACGGAGTTGTTCACCAAGCAAGTTGACGCTCTTAAAGAGGTACGATAAAGAGGGTTGAGTTAAAAGACCGCAGTGACTCTACAAGGAGAGTTGCTACTTCACTAAGTACATCAGTACTGAGTACTTTTTTCTCTTTCAGCACTCCACACTCTTGATGATGGTTAATTTTCAACGCATCGAACCCGCTCCCGGACAAGAATCAGTTTGGGATTATCCCCGTCCTCCTCTTTTGGAGGACACAACCAAACATATCCAAATAATTTTTAACGGAGTAGTAATTGTAGATACTCACAGCCCCAAACGTGTTTTAGAAACTAGTCATCCTCCTTCTTACTACATTTCCCCAGCGGATATCAAAATGGAATATCTACAGATGACTCCGCAATCTAGCTTTTGTGAGTGGAAGGGAAGTGCTGGTTACTACACAATCCGAGTTGGTGATAAAGAAGTCCACAATGCTGCCTGGTTCTACCCCAAACCCACACCAGCCTTTGAATCTATCAAGGACTATGTAGCTTTTTATGCTCATTTAATGGATAAATGCTACGTGAATGGCGAAGAGGTGCAACCACAACCAGGTAACTTCTACGGTGGTTGGATAACCAGTGATATTGTAGGGCCATTTAAAGGCGCTCCTGGTACTTGGGGATGGTGAGTCAATTTTAGATTTTAGATTTTGGACTTGTCGTGAGCGTTGAGTCTAACGATTTTAAATTTTGGATAATAAAATCTATCAATGTAGGTTGGGTTGTAGCTTGCTTCCCCGTAGGGGTACGGCAGTGAAACCCAACATAAACAAGGATTAAATGTTGGGTTTTGTTCTTCAATCCAACTTACTACTAATAAACTGAGTTTTTAGAATTACTGAATTGATGTTCTAGCTACCTAGCAGCTTTCGTTTCAAACATCAAATACGTCCCTCCTAGTCCTTCTACAATTGTGCGTGTATTGGCAATCATCATTTTCTGATAAGTGTCCGCGTCGCTTTCTGGTTCACCAAGTCCCTCAGCATATAGCTTTCTGTCAGAAATGTTTACTTCAGCAACTCTTGCTACAGATTGAATCAAATTAGGATTGATTTCCACCTCAGAAAAAATCGTTGATACTTTAGCCCGTTTAATGTTGGTAGCCAAATTGCTAACTCGTTCTGCCGTCAGTTTTTCGTTAGTATTAATACTTTGCAATCCTCCTGCCAATGAAATACGGTATGCTTTGGCGTAATAACTCAGTGCATCAGAGGTTGTAACTAACTTACGTTCTTTGGTAGGAATACTGGCAATTCTGGACTTAATCCAGCTATCTAACTGAGTGAGTTCAGTGGTAATTTTTTTAGTATTACTGCTATAAGCCTCTGCATCACTAGATTGTAATTTTCTCAAATTACTATTAATTACCTCGACCATTCTGATAGCATTTTTGGTATTGTGCCAAACATGAGGATCTGTTATATTTTTACCACCTGCCTGAAATTTTTGTGGCTTAGGCACTGCCAGTTGAGCAACAGCTATTTTTGCTGTAGGGTTTTTAGTCGCTTTAATTAACTTGATCAAATTTGGTTCAAAATTGTAGCCATTATAAAGAATAAGATTAGCTTGCTCAATGGCTTTACGATCTTCCGGTTTTGGTTTATAAAATTGGGGGTCGGCGGTAGGAGAAATTAAGCAGGTGAGGTTAACTGTATCTCCAGCAACCTGCCTGGTTAAGTCACACAGTACGCTTGTAGTCGCTACAACTTGGGGAAGATTCTCATTTACCTGGGTGTTAGTCTGAGTGAATGTAGTTCTTACAGCTTGATTTCCACACCCAACAAATCCAATTGTCAAGGCAGCAAGAATAGCTGGGAAGAAATTATTCAATGGTGATTTTTTTGACATCCTCAACTCCTACTGGATGTATAAAAAAAGATAATCATTATTGGTAAAGTATTAGTAAAATACCAGGGAAAAGTCTTCAGCATGGAAGAGGTTAATGGCTGAGGGAGAAGCCTTCGGTAAAGGTTAAGGGAAGAGGAATTAAGAGACTTTCTCCTCTATCACTTATCTGTTTCCCAAGTCCACACCCAGCAATTTTTGGTTAGTGAACCACTAGTGAGGTTTTTACAGGCAAAATATTAGTTAACTGCACATGACAGACTGGAAAACTGGTAGAGGTAGAAGCACAATAATAAAGGCAATGCTGGGGAGTCTCCAAGGAGTGTAGTGTAGTTCTCTCACCATCTGTTGAAGGGTCTATACCATTGTGCTTACATCCCACAAAGCTCTCAAATTGACTAGGATTATCAGATTAAGGAGTGGGAGGTAGTAATGATGGGGCTTATGGAGCATACGGGTTGATTTCGCAAACCAAGTCGTGAATCTAAGGCAATTGTAGCTGTGGTTTTGCGAGGTGTGGACATATCATTGTTACAAAATTGGCAAATTGGCGATTTTTTAGCCATCAGCCTTTGTTACACTAATTTTCACCTAGTAAAGTCTTTCAATATCGCTTAGAGCATTATCTAACTACTTTTTATTGCCAGAATACAGATGTACTTTGTGCCATAAATTTTATCCTTTAATTTCTTCATGATTAAATAAGAGCCAAATCAAGTATATAGAACAATTCCTCAAAGCTAATATTGGTCAAGATAAACAATGGTAATTTTAGTTGTCATAATTAACACCCTGATTTCACTGGTACTACTCTATGTGGCTTGGCGGGTGTGGCAACTTAAGCAGCAGCTAGCATATATAGCAGATAGGTTAACCGCCTATGAAAGTTGTACCAATGCAGCACTGAATAAAGCACCCGAAAATATTTATCTCAGCCAACAGAATATTTATAACTTACGGCAGAGAAATCAAGCGCTACAAATACAAATTCAACAAGTGCGGCAAATTATCAGTCTACTTTTGCTAGGGCGGCAAATCTGGCAGCGTTATTTTCCGAAGGTAGAGTTAATATCTGGGAAAAGAAAAGTTGCAAAATGAGTTATGTCAATTATTAGTGGGATAGGTTCCTGTATAACGACGCTCAAATTCGTGGCTGGTTAAGCGATCGCCATATAATAATTAGGATAAAATATCAATAAGCTACGAAAATGACCCTGTTTCTTTCAGCTAGAGAAGCTTATCGACAACAGCAAAATACTACTCCAGCCTCTGAAGCTACAAAAATCAACTCACATAACACTGGATATCAAGCAGTGTTGGACGATCCTAAACAGCAAAGTCGGGGTTACGAAAACGTCATAGCTTTCCCCACAGGTATCAACTTGCTAGTGTCACAATTCGACTTAGCTGAGGATTTAATTCTTGAGACAAACTTCTATAATCTTCCATTCATGGCATTTAGTTTTGTAATTGCCAATAGTGGTGAGTCAGAAATAATACCTGTTGGACATAATTGTACGGCAACATATTTTGATTTCGATGAGGGGATTCCTGGTAATGGAGTTTATTTACGCGCAGATCAACACATTCTGCACGTAGAAGTTGGAATCAACCCCCAACAATTTTTTTGCAGACATGAAGTTAGTGGCTTAGATCTTCTACCCAAATCACTCCAGTTGTATCTAGAAACTGACAACATATCTTTTCTCAACTACTTTCGCATTGGGCAAACTACACCCGAAATGCAAATTATTTTGCATCAAATAGTTAGTTGTCCTTTCCACGGTTTGATTAAAGATATTTACTTGCAAGCAAAATGCCTAGAATTAATGGCGCTAAAGTTGGAACCCGATACAGCAGGGGAACGGGAACTAATGCGATCGCGCATTTTGCGAACAGATGATATTAACCAAATTTACCATGCCAGAGAAATTTTAATCCGCGATTTTGACAATCCCCCCTCGTTGCTAGAATTGGCGCGACAAGTAGGTTTAAACGATTATAAACTCAAAATCGGGTTCCGCCAGGTTTTTAACACAACAGTATTTGGCTATTTGTATGCTCACCGGATGGAGAAAGCCAGAAAACTGCTCATGAGTCAACAAATGACCATAAAACAGATAGCTAAGATTGTGGGTTACGTATGTCCTAGTCGTTTCGCTGTGGCTTTTAAAAAGCGCTTTGGCATCCAACCAAGTCAATACTTAGATAGATTTATTGTTGCCAAAAACACCTAAAAAAATCCGTTTCGGCATATACCTTGATAGGATTTTTCGCTACAAATTCCCCTATGCTATTGATAATAAATCCTAAATAAAGATTGGTGTAATTTGGGATACTACGGTGTGTGGGGAGAAAATGAGCAAGCGAATATTTAAAATCTCCAGTTGCAGACTGGAGTGGCTGTTGATACTTTTAACAGTTTTGGTGGTTCAGCCAACCAAAGCGCAAGATATTCCTAAACCTGATTCATTGGTTAATCGGCTTAAGCAACTAAGTAAGGTAAAACCCGCTATTACCAGCGCCCAAATGTTACTGGTACAGTCGCCAGCATCATTAACTGAAGTTGTGCAAGTTACCTCAGTTAAAGCAAATCCCACTGATAAAGGTCTGGAGATTATTTTACAGACTACTAAAGGGGAACAGTTGCAACTAGTCAATCACACAGCTGGTAGCAATTTCATCACTGATATTCCCAATGCTCAACTCCGCCTACCATCGGGTGATGCGTTCACATTCCGCTCTGAAAAACCAATTGCGGGTATAACTGAGATCGCAGTTACTAACTTTGATGCTAATACTATCCGAGTGACAGTGATTGGTGAGGGGAGTGTACCAACAGTCGAGTTGTTTGATAGTCCGAATGAGGGTCTTATCTTCTCTGTGACTAGTGCAGCATCCTTGGCGCAACAACAACCGCAAACTCAACCAACTCCTGAACAACAAAAGCCAGAGAATCAAGCACAGCCAAAACCATCAGCTGCGAGTGATGAACCGATTGAGTTGGTAGTAACGGGTGAACAAGACGGATATAGTGTACCAGATAGCACAACTGCGACAAAAACTGATACCCCAACCCGTGACATTCCCCAGTCAATTCAAGTTATCCCCCAACAAGTCATCAAAGATCAGCAAATCACCCGGATTAGCGAAGCTTTACGCAATGCCAGTGGTGTCTCACTACAAGGTAGTTATGGTGCTCTTACAGATGCTTATATCATCCGAGGATTTGCAACATTCAATAACCTGAGAAATGGTTTTAGAGTTGAAGATAACTACATCAATCCGATCAACGTTGAACGAGTCGAAGTTCTCAAAGGTCCGGCTTCGGTTTTGTATGGTCAGTTTGAACCGGGTGGTATCGTCAATTATGTCACCAAACAACCGCTTTCCACTCCCTCTTATACAGCTGAATTCACGGTCGGCAGTTATGATTTCTATCGTCCTTCGTTAGATATTTCTCAACCACTTACTTCTGATAAAAAGTTGTTGTCTCGCTTGAATGTTGCTTATGAAAATTCTGGTAGTTTTGTAGATTTCGTTGATGGGGAAATCTTTTCAATAGCACCAGTATTGTCCTATAAAATCAGCGACAATACAAATTTGACTTTGGAATATGAGCATAGTACCGTCAACCGAACATTTTATGATGGTCTGCTACCTGTTCGTGAATCTTTTCAGGTTCCCATCAGTCGTTTTTTAGGAGAACCAAGCAGCAAGCCTTTCAAAGTTAACACTGATGCAGCCACTATAACTTTAGACCATCGTTTTAGTGACAACTTACAGTTTCGCAGTGCTTTTTTAGCATACTTCACCACTTCTCCTGATTCTCAAGTCGTCCGACCAAGATCGCTTGAAGAGGATGGTCGGACAGTATCGCGAACGCTTGCTGGAGGTAATGGTTACAGTAACTCCTTTTCTCTGCAAAATGAACTAGTCAGCAAGTTCAAAACTGGTTCTATTAATCATCAGTTGCTCGTAGGTTTGGAATTAAATTGGCTATCTCATGGTGGTGATTACCTTCGGACTCCTGCTCCGGGAATTGATCTTTTTAATCCAGTGTATGGTGCTGCGCTGCCAACTAGTTACGTGGACACAGCCAACAGAGGTAAAGACGATAGTAATACTGTGGGTATATACTTGCAAGACCAAGTAACATTGCTACCAAATTTGAAGTTACTGGTTGGTGGAAGATACGATTTTATCAACTTCCAAAATCAAAACGTAGATTTGAATAATAATGGTGAACTTCTTTCTAAAGATAAGTTTTACGATGAAGCTTTTTCACCTCGCGTCGGTCTAGTTTATCAACCCATCCAGCCAATCTCTTTATATGCGAGCTTCAGTCGGTCTTTTGTACCCAACAATACTAACGCAATACCTGGTCAGCAAGCGTTAGAACCGAGTCGTGGAACCCAATATGAAGCTGGAATTAAAACTGAGTTTTTGGATGGCAAGCTTTCGGCAACACTGGCTGCGTATGAGATTACAAAAACCAACGTAGTTACAACCGATCCAAGTAATAGCGATATCTCAATTGCTGCTGGTGAAGTGAAAAGTCGAGGCATTGAATTGGATATCGCTGGGCAAATTTTGCCGGGTTGGAATGTGATTGCTTCTTTTGCCCATAACGATACGTATGTCAGCAAGGATACTGACTTACCTGTGGGTGACAGATTGGTAGGTGTGCCAAGTAATACTGCTAGCTTTTGGACAAGCTATGAATTTTTAAGTGGTTCTCTTAAGGGATTTGGATTTGGTGCAGGGCTGTTTTTTGTAGGTGATAACCAAGCCAATCTCCCAAACGATGAAGTTGTCATTCCCTCTTTCGTCAGAACTGATGCCTCTGTTTTCTATAAAAAAGAAAATTGGCGAGTCGGTCTCAACTTCAAGAATCTTCTCGATACCAACTATTACGAGTCTCAGGGCTACTATCTGCGTCCTGGAGCGCCGTTAACTGTTTTAGGGACGGTTTCTGTGCAGTTTTGATTTCACCCTAACTCTTGCCGATGCTCGCGCTTCGGCAGTGTAATTCTTCCCCCCAATGCATGGGCAGGATAAAAGGGGGTAACAAATCTAACTTGCTCTGGTGGGAATTATGAACCGAAAAAAAATACGCGATATCGTTTTTTACCTGCACCAATATATCGGTTTTTTTGTTGGACTGGTGCTGGTTATCGTTGGCTTGACAGGTAGCCTGTTAGTTTTCGAGCAAGATTTTGATCGCTTGATGATTACTCAACAGTATGGACAGATTACTCCCCAACAGGTGCAGTTATCCCCAGAGTCTGTGGTGAATACAATTGAGGCTGCGCGAAGAGACCTCAAGCTTTTTCGGGTTTATTTGCCAGATACTCCTTCTTCTCCCTACGTGGGGCAGTTGTCATCAACTGACGAGCAAAGGATAGAGGTTTTTGTTAACCCTTATACAGGCAAAATTATCGGTGAGCGTATATCGGATAACACTCTAATAGGTATGCTCCTGAAACTGCACGTTAGCCTGATGGCAGGCGAAACCGGAACTATGTTTGTTGGCATTGCTGCCTTTCTAATGTGTATCCTCACCGTTACAGGTTTAGTTCTCTGGCCCGGTTGGCGTAAGCTAATTACCGGCTTCAAAATTAAGTTTGATGCTCATCCTAAGCGGGTAAACTTCGATATTCACAAAGTGGCTGGCATTGTCAGTGTGGTTTTTTTATTCTTTACTGGCTTTACGGGCTTTTGCTGGAACTTCTACGATTTGACTGAACCAATTATTTACGCTGTGACATTGACCTCAAAACCATCTGAGCGAATATCCAAGCCAATTCCTGGTAAATCGGCTTTCGGACTGACAGAACAATTGAAAATTGCCGATGCTGCCTTACCTGGTGCTGTTATCAAAAGCATTTACTTCCCTGGTAAACCAGAAGATGCTCTACAAATTCGCATGAAGTTACCGCAGGAAAGTTCAAATTACGGTGATAGTAATGTTTATCTCGACCAGTACAGTGGTAAGGTTTTGCGAGTTGATAATGCTTTAAAGATGCCGTTGGGCGATCGCGTCCTCAACTCCTTTACTCCTTTGCACTACGGCACTTTTGGTGGCTTACCAACCCGTATACTCTATATATTTGTCGGACTTGCACCATTGATTTTGTTCATTACTAGCTTTGTAATGTGGAAACATCGCTATAGAATAAAATCTACTACAGGATTTATTAAACGCTTCGTTTTAAAGTAATTACAATTAAAAAGCGTCCCCCATTTCTGGAGGGCGCTTTTTATTTAGCTAATCTTCAGTATTAACCGTTAATAGCAGGAGCAGTCATTGCTACAGGAGTAATTTCACCAGCAGCTAAGTCTAGGGGGAAGTTGTGAGCGTTACGCTCGTGCATTACTTCCATACCCAAGTTAGCGCGGTTGATTACGTCTGCCCAGGTGCTGATGACGCGACCTTGGGAATCAATGATTGATTGGTTAAAGTTGAAACCGTTCAGGTTGAATGCCATCGTGCTGATACCCAAAGCGGTGAACCAGATACCGACGACAGGCCAAGCTGCGAGCAAGAAGTGCAATTGACGGCTGTTTTGGAATGATGCGTATTGGAAAATTAAACGACCGAAGTAGCCGTGGGCTGCAACGATATTATAGGTTTCTTCTTCTTGTCCGAACTTGTAACCGTAGTTAAGAGATTCGGTTTCGGTGGTTTCACGAACCAAAGAAGAGGTAACCAAGGAACCGTGCATTGCAGAGAACAATGAACCGCCGAATACACCAGCCACACCTAACATGTGGAAGGGGTGCATCAAGATGTTATGTTCGGCTTGGAACACAATCATGAAGTTGAAGGTTCCAGAGATACCCAAAGGCATACCATCAGAGAAAGAACCTTGACCGATTGGGTAGATCAAGAATACTGCACAAGCAGAAGCCAAAGGTGCGCTGTAAGCTACGCAAATCCAAGGACGCATACCTAAGCGGTAAGAAAGTTCCCACTGACGACCCAGGTAGCAAGCGCAACCGATCAAGAAGTGGAAAACTACCAATTGGTAAGGGCCGCCGTTGTACAACCACTCATCTAAGGAAGCAGCTTCCCAGATTGGGTAGAAGTGCAAACCGATGGCGTTTGAAGAAGGAACAACTGCACCAGAGATGATGTTGTTTCCGTAGATCAAAGAACCTGCAACTGGTTCGCGGATACCGTCGATGTCTACTGGAGGTGCTGCGATGAAGGCGATTACGAAGCAAGCAGTAGCAGCTAGCAGGGTTGGGATCATGAGAACACCAAACCAACCGATGTAAATACGGTTGTCGGTGCTTGTGATCCACTCGCAAAAGCGATCCCATACGTTAGCGTCGGAGCGCCGTTGTAAGGTTGTGGTCATTGTTTTATAAGTGCAATGGGTTGTTAAATATGGAACAAGCTGAGTTTATTTTTGCTTGTTGAAATACAGTCTACATGAATTTACTTTGACGCGATCTGTGACTTAATACTCTGTAATAAAATACTTTAACAAAGCTCATCGAACTATAAAGTTTTTCTACTATAAACAATAGTCATGAAAGTAATGGATTAAGGCTTTTAAGCCATTTTAAATACAATCTAGCTATCACTTTCAATGACGCGATCGCCTAGTAGACTGTGGCGGAAGTTTGTCTACCTTTAACAAGGGGCTTGATCAATTGTCTGCGTGCTGTATGTAATAGTTACTTACCTTTACACTTCTTTATAATCATCCTGTAGAAAAAAAGTTTGAAGTCTTGCTGATTTGTAACAAGATAAATTGAAATTTTGAAATGCCCCCCTAGAGGATTGCAGTTTTTATCCTAATAGGTTTTATTAAAAAGTTACGTCTCTTAAATAAACTTTACGAATCTAAAGGAAATAGTTAGGCTCAGTTTTTCGCTGCTAATACAGTCCGATTCGTTTTCACCAGACAATAAATCTGTCTTTCAAGAGGAAATGCATGTTATCAGGTTTTTCGCGTGTTTTCAACGATAGTTCCAGAAACGTTAGACGTAAAGTTATCAATATTTATGCATTTCTGATTAGCGTGAATATTTTGGTTTGGGTAGTTGCCCTCATTGCATTCCACAGCTACCCTCTTCTGCTTGGCACTGCCGTATTAGCTTATAGCTTTGGTCTACGTCATGCTGTGGATGCCGATCATATTGCGGCGATTGACAATGTTACCCGTAAATTGATGCAGGAGAACAAACGACCTGTTGCTGTTGGGTTCTTTTTCTCACTGGGTCATTCCACCATTGTTGTTTTAGCCTCTATTGCGATCGCTTTGACCGCCGCGACCATCCAAAAGGACTTTCCTAACTTTCAAAAGGTTGGTGGGTTAATTGGCACTACTGTTTCTGCACTTTTCCTACTGGCAATTGCAGCGATTAATATGGTGGTTCTCTGGGATGTCTATAAAACCTTCCAAAGCGTAAAGCGGGGAGGAACCTACGATGATCAGTCCTTAGATGAATTTTTGAACCAACGTGGGCTGTTAGGTCGCTTCTTCCGTCCCTTGTTTCGGCTGATAGATAGTAGCTGGAAAATGTACCCTTTAGGGTTTCTTTTCGGTTTAGGCTTCGATACAGCGACTGAGGTAGGATTGCTTGGGATCTCTGCAAGTCAGGCGGCTAAAGGTCTGCCGATTTGGTCGATCTTATTGTTTCCGGCTTTGTTCACAGCAGGTATGTCTCTAGTTGACACTACTGACGGCATTTTAATGCTTGGTGCTTATGGCTGGGCTTACGTCAAACCAATCCGCAAGCTCTATTACAACATGACCATTACCTTTGTTTCTGTATTAGTCGCTGTAATCATCGGAGGGATTGAAGCTCTGAGCATCATTGGCGATCAGTTAGAACTGAAAGGTTGGTTTTGGGATTTTATTAGTGAACTAAGTGATAATTTTGGCACAATTGGCTACTTGATCATTGGCATCTTTGTATTAAGTTGGTTACTCTCGACTTTCATCTACAAAGTCAAAAAGTACGATGAATTGGAGGTTACTACCACTACAACCCCTAAGCAGACAAGGGATAAGGGAATAGATACAAATCAAAAGAGATGATCGATATTAGTCGTAGACAAAGGTTACAGCCAGTATCCGAGTCGGAAGTGCCAATTCAAGTTGACTTTAAAAATCAAAGTAGATGTAGGGCAAACTGCCTTCAGGAGCTAATAACCAAACTGCGTAGAAACATAGAGGGACAAAGACAAGCTTAAGTGGCCAGCTCAACTCTAACTTCAGCATTCGGTTGAAGGCATAGACTACAGCCATAAGGATAGCTAAAGCTAGAAGTACGCAAGTAAGTTGGTATTGGTTCATATTTAAGGCTTCCACATAGACCTTTTCAGCAAACTGGGCGTCAGCCGGATAACCCCAAAGATGCCGAAATACCAAAGAAGAGTCTTGAAGATTAGGTAGACGGAACCAAATCCAAGAGGTAAAAACCATCAGTTGAGTTAAGAACCAAGCGACAAAGATCCCTAGAGGATTTTGCCAGAATTGTTCTAGTTTTTCAACGCGATCGCTCATACTATCTGTAAGTCGATGAACCACCAAAGCTAATCCGTGGAGTATGCCCCAAACGACATAACCCAAAGCAGCACCATGCCAAATACCAGCAATTAGCATCACAATAAATAAATTCCAGCAGGTACGGACTAAACCCCGACGGGAACCACCCAACGGAAAGTAGACATAGTTACGTAGCCAATCTCCCAGAGTCATGTGCCAGCGCCGCCAAAATTCGGAAATATTGGTGCTGAAATAAGGAAAGTCGAAATTTTCAGGTAGAACTAAACCGAAAAGCATAGCACTACCACGGGCAATATCTACGTAACCGTTGAAATCTAGATATAACTGCAAGCCATAAGCGAATGTAGCTAACCAGAGATCCGTACTACCGGCCCGTTGCAAATTACCAAAACATAAATCTACAAAAATTCCCAAGTGGTCTGCAAAAATACCTTTTTTGACTGCGCCTCTAGCAATCAACCACAGCGCTTCAGCAACTCTATTAGTACTAGGTAATTCTAGTGTATTAAATTGATTTGCTAAGTTGTGATAGCGCGTAATCGGCCCTGAAATCAGTTTGGCGAAGAATAATTTGTATGTAGCAAATTTAAGAAAATTATCAGTAGCAGGGGCACCGCGATAGACATCTATTAAATAAGCAATACATTCAAAGGTGAAAAATGAAATTCCCAAAGGTGCAATTAACTTAAAAGAGCTATCTGGTGAGTTTGTTTGGACATGAAAAACAAACTTGAATAAAGGGGTAAAATACTTAAAAGCTAATAGCAGTAAAACATTTAAAATTATACCCGCCCACAAAACCTTTAGACGGCGACGATTCCAATCAACTTGAGCAAATTGCCACTCCTCATTAGAAATTTGCCAGTCAAGAGAATGTTTTCCTGGTGATGTGTTGTTACCAATTTCCAGCCCTATGCGGAAATTAATAAACGTTAATGCTAATAGTAATGGTATGTATTGGATGTGCAAAGATGAATAGAAAACCAAACTGGCAATTAGCAGCGTCCACAATCGCAATTTATGTTGTGCTAAAGACCAGTAAATTCCTAACACACTCAATAAGAACAGCCCATAAAAAATTGATATAAAGTTCATTTTTTAGTCATTTGTCATTTGTCATTTGTCTCCCCATTCCGCACTCCCTACTTCCTACTTCACTGGCCAAGGAATCATCGGATCGTTAGCTAGCTTTTTCGAGACTTCGTATGCACCAAACCGATTGAGGTGGCTAGGATCGGAAAAGAAATCATTTACTTTTGGCCACTGTTGACTCAAATCACGATAAATAAAGTTGGGATTAGTAGCCAAACGCAACATATATTGCTGAAATTGTTGCTCATATTGTTTACGTACTGGATCTAAATAATCTGCCGTCAGAGGCATATTGACAAACACTAAGGAGATTTTCTGAGACTGGGTAAACTGAAGCACTTCTTGAAAAGCAGTATCTTGCTGTCCTTCTACTTGGAAGGATTTATAGTCGTTGTCATAATTTCCGGGAACTCTAGAATGTTTTTGATAGTATCTCGTGGGATTAAAACGAATAGACAAGGGTAGAAAGCCATCAAAGTCAACGGCTTGCTGGGAAATACTTTCATCTGAAGTACCGTCTGTCAACTGTTTTTGTGATCTAACTGTCTGATTATTACCAAATAAGAGCAGTTGTTTTTGCAGTAAACTTTTAATTTGGTCGCGGTTTTGATAGCTAGTAGAAACAGATGCTAGAGCCTGATTTAACGACTGATTGACGGCTTCATAAGTACTAATCTCCTGTTTTTCTTCGTTTGTCTTTTCTTCTCCCGAATTTACTGTATTTTCTGGCAAATCATTGCTATTTGCCGTTGTTGGTGTTTTTTGGAATGCTTGCTTATAACCAACGGATGTAGCAAGCGATTTAAAGGTAATATCCTCGCGTCCACCGTTGAAAGCACGCGCCCCATCTGCCCAGATGATTATTTTGGGTAGTTCTGATGGTTCTAGGACGTGACGAATCACAAAGTCTACAACTTGTGCCGTAGCACCGTTGATCCCGAAGTTAAACACGTCAAGATTTGGATAGCCTTGAGTTGCTAAAGCTTTAGAAAGTGCTGCGGGATCTACTCCTCTGAGGGCGCGGGAGGAGCCAATAATCAATACATCTGGGGGAGTACCAGTTCTAGCTAAACGCTGTTTATAGAGTGCTAGTTGCTCGTCTAACTGCCTGACATTAAAACTTGGCATCTGCGATCGCGCTGCTAAAAGAATAGCTGTTGCGGTTGCTTTTTCCTTCAGTGGTGCGGCTGCTAAATTATTTTTTGGGGTATCATCACTCTGGGTAAATTCCGAAGCATTAAATACAGAACTCTGATTTGGAGGAGATTTTGTCTTGGAAGTGCTGCTAAAAAATGTCGTTTTCTCAGTCTGATTTTTCCCAGATGTCAAAGATGCCTTTTGCTCGGAAGATGAAGATGGGAGGGTGGCACTAGCTACTTTTGGCGTGGGCGTATTAAATGCAATAATTCGACCCAATACCCAATCAGTTTGGAGGGTGAGCAATAATCCCAGTGTTCCCCAAACTAGAGCAATTTTAATTCCTTGAACATTGTGGTTAGGTTCCGCTGACTCGTTGCTTTCGGTAAATAGCTGGCTTTTCAACAGGAATTTTCTCGCAGTTGAACTCGCCGTTGCTATCCAATCTCGCGCTACTTCTGTTACAAAATTTTGAACTTCTTCTGTCGTTAAGTCTGGGCGCAAAATTGGCTCACTAGTCTCAGATGTTACTAAATCGTTGATGTATATAGAAGTAGCAGCAAATTCTGGGGTTGCTTCTGGTACTAAACGTTGGCGATGTTCAAGATCGACGCCATAATGCCAAAAAGGTTCTTTATTCCCAGCACGGCGACCGTAGATACGTACTCCTATAATACCGGAAATTTTTAACTGGCAGATAAACTGCGTAATTTTACTCGCTACTTGTTGTCGCTGTGGACAAACAGGTGCATCACACATAATGTGCAATAAACCATTTTTGTTCAGTATAAGTACGCGAATTCCACCTGTTAATAGTCGCCAATCCAGATCGGGATTGAGTAAGCGCTCTAGTAAAAATACCATCGCTGATTCATCACCAGTATTTGCCAAATCAAGTGGTGATATGGCAAAGGCGGGATAGTTCGCTGCGGGTAAAGCCAGCCAATCAATCCAAGTGGGTTCCTTGTCGCCTGCTTTTTGTCCGTATATAGTGGCGGCGAGAATGCCTTGAGGAGCGATCGCTTCTAGCTGCGGTAAAATCGCCTCTAAGCACACTGCTTTGTCTGGGATCGGGGCAGTTCCTAAAGGATCGAAAGCTGGGATACAAAAAATATGTAGCGTTGATTCTTTCAAAGAAACTTGGACACCAACTTTTAATCCTGATAGTACCTCAGTTAATAATCGAGCGATCGCTTGGATATCCCCCCAACGCGCCCACTCTTTGAGCATCATCTCTGGTGGCGTCAAATCTACCCGCAGCAGCCAATCAGGGGCAGTTTCGCCGCTCACCTGAGAAACAATTACGGCATCTTGGTAACCAGAAAGCTTCAGATAACGCAACTTCTGGGCTATGGGTTCCGCCAGCAATGATGCATCAGGGCTATAGCTCGACTGGCAAAATATCCACAGGCGATTTTCTTCTGGCTGAGAATTCTTGGGCTTATATAGCTTAATCTTTACCTGTACTGATACACCTAACGTACTCAGAGTTTCGCTCAGATATCGAGCGATCGCTTCTGGATTGCCTTGGCGTGCCAAACTTTCGTTAGAGACAATTAGTGCCCCACCCGGTTGTTTTGATTTTTCCGAGTCTGCTAGCAGCGCTTGTTGCACCTGATCGAGATGCTTATCTATTTGATTCAAGTGAACTCGATGGCACCATGAGGGGCGCTGTTCCCCTTTTCTGCGGCCATAGACAAATACTTGATATATTGAAGTTTGTTCGCTGCTTGTGAGGATATCTAAGTTTGTTTGCTGTAGTGCTTGCAGCAAATCAGACAAAGTACGCCAACGCTGCGGACATTCTGTACCTTCACAAAGAATATGAAGGTCATTTCCCCGCAACCGGACTTTCACTCCGAAAGTGTTGATCCCTGTTGCTTGGCTCACCCATTGCACTAAGGATTGCTGGCGATCTGGTAATACTGTTTTCATGCTCAGTTAACTTTACAGGAAGCGATGGTTGGGGGATAGTGCCTGCACTTGTAAACTAGAACCATAGGTCTATCACACTCTGACGTTTTTTTTTAACAATTTTGTTACCTTCGTAGCTCACAAAATCGGACAAGATAGTCTTGTATAGGTTGCAAGTCTGACTAATGTTGAGTTTTGCGTTTATTTTACTAATAGGGAGTCAGAAATCAGAAGTTAGGAGTTAGGGGTTAAAAGTTAGGAGACAGGAGTCAGGTTCTATATGACTGGTTGATAACTTTTCCTTGAAAGCCGGATTTGCGTCCCACTGCTCTAATGCCCCTGACGGGCGAAACAAACAATAAGCTTATCTCATTAAACTCCCTTCCTTTATCGTTGGAGTCATCTTAACTCCTAACTCCTGACTCATAACTCCTAACTTTTTCTTACTCATGCTTCCCATAACCAAAAATTAGCAATGCCTCCTACCAACCAACAGTCTTCACCTAAACCCGCATCCAATCTGGATTTATTTCCCATTCCTCAATCGTTCCTTTTACAAATAGGTACAGCGTCTATATTACTGCTGCTGATTACTGGAAAAACTACAGTAAGAGCACTAGAAGCAATAGGAGAAGCTAGTGAAGAATTATTTCGAGGCGATCGCCTACCCAATCTAGACTTCCCAGATGAACACGAAATCAATCAAGATGAGAAGATATACACCAAATAATTATTTGCTCAGGAACAACCCGGTGAGCATTAAGTGCAAAACCTAGAACCGTAAACAGTAATTAGCTTTACAAGAATAGAGAATATGGGTTCCCTTTTATACTCTTCGTCTCAAACTGCTGATATATACCCGGTGTCGGAATTATTTTTGCGCCATCGTCTCCAGGTAGTGGAAGAATTGTGGGAGTCAGTTCTCCGGCAAGAATGCGGTCAAAATATGGTGGACTTGTTGCGTCAGTTGCGCGATTTATGTTCGCCAGAAGGACAAGCAACAAATGACCAAGCATCTTCAGCCGTCAAATTAATTGAACAACTAAATATCAACGAAGCAATACGCGCGGCTCGTGCTTTCGCTCTGTATTTTCAGCTGATTAACATCATAGAGCAGGAATACGAACAACGGCAGCAATTGAGCCGTTATGAAGCAGAAACAGAGGAAATAGAGCCGGAAACACCGTCTAATGTTAACTATTCCTCCAATCAAAGAGAAGATGACGCGCCTGTTAGCAAGGGAATAGCAGCAGCCTTTCTCAAAAAGAATTATCTCGAAAAGGCGCAAGTCAAACCAAAAGGTACTTTTGCTGCCTTGTTTCCCTATTTATTCAAACTGAATGTACCACCCCAACAAATTCAACGTTTAATTGCACATCTGGATGTACGCTTAGTTTTTACAGCGCATCCGACGGAAATTGTTCGTCATACCATCCGAGATAAGCAGCGACAGGTGGTACAACTTTTGCAAAAACTGGATAACTTGGAAAATCACTCTGGGACTACGCCAGGAGCATATCCTTGGGAAGCAGTAGATGTCCGCGAACAATTGCTCGAAGAGATTCGCCTGTGGTGGCGTACAGACGAACTTCACCAGTTCAAACCCACAGTGCTAGATGAAGTAGATTATGCCCTGCACTACTTCCAAGAAGTTTTATTTGATGGCATTCCACAACTGTATAAACGTTTCAAACACACTCTATCCAATACCTTTCCTTGGCTTGAACCACCGAGTAAAAACTTTTGCTCTTTTGGCTCTTGGGTAGGCTCAGACAGAGATGGAAACCCATCAGTCACACCCGAAATCACCTGGAAAACAGCTTGCTATCAGCGCAAAATGGTGATTGGGAGATATATTCAGTCAGTGAAAAATCTGATTGAATTGTTGAGTGTGTCGATGCACTGGAGTGATGTTTTACCAGACTTATTGGAATCTCTAGAATTGGATCAGTCCCAGTTGAGTGAAGTTTACGACGCACTGGCACTGCGTTATCGACAAGAACCTTATCGGCTCAAGCTGGCTTACGTACTGAAACGGCTGGAAAATACTCGCGATCGCAATCTCGCTTTGTACAATCGGGAAACGCCAACAAATCAAGATAGCCCCCTATATCGTTCGGGTGCCGATTTTTTAGCAGAACTGCGAATGATTCAGCGCAACTTGACAGAAACAGGTTTAAGTTGTCGAGAATTAGAAAATCTCATCTGTCAGGTAGAAATTTTTGGCTTTAACTTGACACAGTTAGATATCCGCCAAGAATCATCCCGCCACGCCGACGCACTCAATGAGATCCTCGAATATCTGCAAATATTACCTCAACCTTACAACGAACTATCCGAGGAGCAAAGAGTTGCTTGGCTCACAGGAGAACTGCAAACCCGTCGGCCATTAATTCCGGCAGAATTGCCATTTTCGGAAAAAACCAACGATGTAATTGAAACCTTTCGCGTCGTGCGATCGCTCCAACAAGAATTTGGTCTCAACATCTGCCAAACTTACATTATCAGTATGTGCCGCGATGTGAGTGACGTACTAGAAGTACTACTGTTAGCCAAAGAAGCCAGACTTTTTGACCCCGCCATCGCCGTCGGAACCATTCAAGTAGTCCCCCTATTTGAGACAGTAGAAGATTTACAACGCTCCAGAAGCGTTATGCGGAAACTGTTTGAACTGCCGTTATATCGTGCTTTATTAGCTGGCGGCTACGAACAGACAAAAACAGAGAGTGTTGTGGATGAAAACTCATCCTCCCCTGCCTCCCCTGCTCCCCTGCTCCCCTGCTCCCCTGCTTCCTCCCCTCTCCCTGTGAACTTGCAAGAAGTAATGCTGGGGTATTCTGACAGCAACAAAGACTCTGGTTTTTTAAGCAGCAATTGGGAAATTCATAAAGCTCAAAAATCACTGCAACAAATAGCAGAAAACTATGATATAAGTTTGCGGATTTTTCACGGACGCGGCGGTTCTGTGGGACGAGGTGGTGGCCCAGCTTACGAAGCGATTTTGGCTCAACCAGGTCATAGTATCAATGGGCGAATCAAGATTACCGAACAAGGAGAAGTTTTAGCTTCCAAATATTCCTTGGTGGACTTGGCTTTGTACCACATGGAAACCATCACCACTGCTGTGATTCAAGCTAGTCTACTGCGAACAGGGTTTGATGATATTGAACCTTGGAATGAGATTATGGAAGAATTAGCAGCGCGATCGCGTCAACATTATCGTGCTTTAATCTACGAACAGCCTGATTTTGTTGATTTCTTCCACGAAGTAACTCCCATTGAAGAAATTAGCCAACTGCAAATTAGTTCCCGTCCCGCACGCCGTCCATCTGGTAAGAAAGATTTAAGCAGTCTGCGAGCTATTCCTTGGGTATTTAGCTGGACGCAAACTCGCTTTTTACTTCCTTCGTGGTATGGCGTTGGCACAGCATTACAAGAATTCCTGAACGCAGAACCAGAAGAACACTTGAAATTACTGCGCTACTTTTACGTTAAGTGGCCCTTCTTCAAGATGGTGATTTCTAAAGCCGAGATGACTTTGGCAAAAGTAGATATGCAAATGGCACACCACTACGTCCAAGAACTCTCAAAACCAGAAGATCAACTTCGTTTTGGCAAGGTTTTTGACCAAATTGCTAGCGAGTTCTATCTGACAAGGGATTTGGTGTTAAAAATCACCGATCACAATCGACTGTTAGATGGCGATCCGGTATTGCAACGATCTGTTCAGTTACGTAATGGGACAATTGTCCCCTTGGGATTTATCCAAGTTTCACTACTCAAGCGTCTACGGCAGTCCCAAAATACTGCTGCTACTTCTGGAGTCATTCATTCTCGTTACAGCAAAGGCGAGTTACTGCGAGGAGCATTGTTAACTATTAATGGTATTGCAGCCGGGATGAGAAATACAGGTTGATTGGGAATGTGGAAGAAGCACCTAGCCCTAGCGATTAGAAATTGCGGCTATACAAACGAACGCGAGTGCGTCTGGCAGAGAAGTCTGCCAACGCGAACGCGCACCACGCAAACTAACGCAAAATCAAGTCTTTTCAACCTGCGGAGGCAGTTTTTGTCTGTGTAGCCGCGACTTCTAGTGCAAGAGTGCAAGATATAAGTTGTCCTTTTCCCATTCTCAATGACAAATGACAAATGACAAAAAACAGAATTTTAATTTGCACTTTCTTGGCACTGTCATCAGGTTTTTTTGGCGCTTACACCAGTGGGCAAATCACCATGATGCTGCATAGCCAAAAGTGCCAAAACCAACCTTGGGGTTTAAAGGAGATGTGCAATGCTTGGATGACACCAGGAGCAATGTGGCAAGGCAGTACAACAGGACTTTGGACAGGCACTATCTTAGGGGCTTTTGTTGGTGGTGTGGTGACGCGACAAGCTCGTGATTAGTCGAACCTGAGTTTGAAGGTTGGCAGCTTTGGTGTCAGCAAGGCTGGTAAAATCTACCCATAGCGAAGAAGAGAAAATCACCATGCCTACCGAAACTAACCCAGCGAATCAAACTACTACAGGAGCTGATGCGATTGATGAAGCGATCGCACAGGGAATTGATTTTGATGGTTCTCCCATTCCCCCTGCCAAGCTAGAACTTTATGGTAAAGTTATGGCGCTAGAAGGCAATAGACAGCGCAGTGGTGTATCTAATACGATGCGATCGCGTATTGTGCGCATTGGTGCAAAACACATTCCCCAAGCAGAACTCGACCAATTACTCGTAGATGCTGGTTTCGCACCCCTAAAAGAGAAAGAAATTGCCTTTTTCTATAGTGGTAAATAAATAAAGTTAGGAGTTAGGAGTTCGTTGAAATAAGATACTTTAGCGATGTCTGGCGACAAACTCTGACACTCCTTCGCACAGTGTAATGCTGCTAATTTTCTACCCCCACGCGTCTGGGCTTAACACATCAATTTAATTCTTTACCTCACACATTTTACATTGCCATCGGTATTTTGGCTTCTTGATTCTTCTCCTAATCTTTTCAAAAAGTGTATCTTCAGCAAGATATTGTCAGCTTTGCCTTGTGTTTGAATTGGCAGATGGCTATATGTACTTGAGTAATAGCTGAAAGACTTGGAGAACACATGTCAGGAACTACGTCAAATTCAGAAATGCAATATCGAGTACTCGGTAGCACAGGAGAGAAAGTTTCCGCTATCGGATTGGGCGGTTGGCACATCGCCTTGAAGCATGTTGATGAGCAACTGGCTATCCGCATTGTGAGAACAGCCATCGATCGCGGCATCACCTTTATGGATAACAGTTGGGATTACAACGGTGGAGTCAGCGAAATTCGTATGGGCAAAGCGCTGCGCGATCGCTACCGCGATAAAGTATTTCTAATGACGAAAATCGATGGTCGTTCTAAAAAAGAAGCTGCAAAACAGTTAGACGAATCACTGAAACGCTTGCAAGTTGATTACATCGATCTTGTTCAGCATCACGAAATGATTCGATACGAAGATCCCCATCGAATTTTCGATCCAGAAGGGGCAAATGCTGCCTTCATTGAGGCGCGAAAAGCTGGAAAACTCCGATACATCGGCTTTACTGGGCACAAAGATCCCCATATTCATCTACATACGCTGGAAGTTGCAGCGGCTCACGGGTTTAAATTTGATACAGTGCAGATGCCGCTAAATGTCATGGATGCCCACTACCGGAGCTTTGCAAAGCTGGTTGTGCCAGAACTTGTGAAACAAAATATTGGCGTTTTGGGAATGAAAAGCTTGGCAAACGGTATTCTTTTACGGTCAAAAACTGTAACGCCAATTGAGTGTTTGCATTATGCTTTGAATCTGCCGACATCGGTTGTGATTACCGGAATTGACAGTATGGAAATTCTAGAGCAAGCCTTTGAAGCAGTGCGGACGTTCCAGCCAATGAATGACGAGCAAGTGCGATCGCTTTTAGCAAAAACGGCAGAAGCGGCATCACGCGGCGAGTTTGAGCCGTTCAAAACCTCATCAATCTTCGACAGTACTGCCCAAAATCCAGATTGGCTAGGAGAAGAACCACAGCGTATCCAGCAATTGATGTCAGCATAATGCTTTCTTAGTGTTGTCCGTGGAGGAACTTCACACATCGACTATGCTACCACACAGCTTGGGAGCCACCTATCATTGATAAATTCAAGTAGCAGTTCCATTAGTGTCGCCACTGGAAGTCACTGAGGGATTTCCAGTTGAAGAAGAATTCAGAAGTCAGGAGTCAGAATTCAGGAGCGGAGCCGGAGACGCTCCCGGTCAGAATCAAGACGCTCTCTACGTTCGCGCAGCGTGTCGTTCGCGGTAGCGTTGCGTAGCAAAGACAGACGCTGCGCGTAGCTTGCAACTCTTACAGAGTAAGCGGACTCGCTTGCCGCCGGCGCTATCCGCCAGTCATACAGAATACCCAACTGAATTCTGACTCCTGACTCCTGAATTCTGTTCGATAAAATTTTAGCGTATGATTACTATTGTCATGAGTGCTGCGACTTTCTTCCTACTTCAGTTTAATTAGTAATATTTAATACATTACTTCATCAACCATCAGCCATCCTATGCCTATCCATCAGCACAATTAATCACGGGATCGCTTGCTGGATTCTTCATGATTTGTTACAAAAGTACAAAGAACTTCTAGAGACCCAAAACCACATGTTCGGCGGACTTACTGGTTTACAAGATCCTAAAGGCACAGATTGGGGAGAGCGGATGCTCAACACAGTCGCCAGCCAAACGATTCGCCACCTGTTTACTCAAAGCGAGTCAGTAGAAGTCTTTGTGCGCTGCTACCCCTCCAGCAAGCTCTTGCAAGGCAGCATTGATAGCTTCAAAATGAGCGGTCGTGGCTTGGTGATTCGGAAAGATTTCGCGGTTGAGGAGATGTCGTTTGAAACTGATGCGGTCGCCATTGACTTCGGCTCGGTTTTAAGTGGCAAACTTAGCCTTAAGCAGCCTACTCAAGCGATCGCTCAAGTAATCTTATCAGAAGCAGGGATAAACCAAGCCTTTAATGCGGAACTGGTGAAAAAGCGCCTGCTTAACCTCACCGTACCATCACTGACAGAATTATCTGGCGGTGAACCGGTCTCCTTTACAGATGTCCAGATACAGCTATTGCCAGAAAATCGCTTACAGCTTGTAGCAAAAGCAGATTTAAATAATGGCGAACTCGTACCCCTGAGCATGATTTTAACTGTAGGTATTGAAAGACGGCGGCGAGTTTCTTTCAAAGATCCGAAAATTCAACTTGACCAAGTGCCAGAAGCACAACGGGAAATCTCGCAAACCTTGAGCGTAGCGCTGGTAGAAATTTTAGATAATATGGTCGATTTGGATCGTTTTGACCTTGATGGAGTCAAAATGCGTCTCAACCGATTAGAAACTGAAGGTCAAAAAATTATTTTCAGTGGATATGCTGAAATTGAACGTATTCCACATAGCGCTTAATGCAAGATTACACGCAAAAAGTTAATCTAAAATGAAACTTTAAGAGTGTTCCAAAAAATAAATGATCCAAAATCCGTCATTGCTTCGCTTCGCTCTCTACGAGACGCTACGCGAACGCAATGACAATTTAGCATTTTTTTACTTGGAGTACTCTAAACAAATTAAATACCGCCTAGATGATTCTAGGCGGTAGTTTAAATCTTTAGGTTTTGAAAGGAGTTAGGAGTTGTTAATTATAGATTGTAATTAATTTTTATTTGTCACTCCTAACCCCTAACTTTCTATCTTCCCACACCTACATATTGAAACCCAGCGCGTATCATTGCTTCGGGGTCGAGGAAGTTACGACCATCGATGATAACGGGGTGGGCCATCAGTTTCGCCATCTTCACATAATCCAGAGTGCTGAACTGCTGCCATTCGGTGACGAGTACTAAAGCATCACAGCCATCAGCTAGTCTTTCAGCATCGGTTTCTACTAACACCCCAGAAAGACCATGACGCATACCTGTTTGGGAAATAATGGGGTCGTAGGCTTTGACTTTGGCTCCCAGTCGGTTTAGCTGCTCAATTAGGATGAGTGCTGGGGCGTCTCGCAAGTCGTCGGTATCTGGCTTGAAGGTCAGTCCGAGTAGTCCGACTGTTTTGCCTTTGAGAATTTTCAGAACTTGTTGGAGTTTTTCCAAAGCAATCAACCGCTGACGTTCGTTGACACTGACAGCAGATTTCAATAGCTGGGCTTCATAACCATAGTCATCAGCAGTGTGAATCAGAGCTGAGACATCTTTGGGAAAACAAGAACCACCCCAACCAATACCAGCTTGTAAAAACTTGTTACCAATCCGTGAATCTAGACCGATACCTTTGGCTACTTGGGTGACATCAGCACCAACGCGATCGCAAATATTAGCAACTTCGTTAATAAAACTAATCTTAGTGGCTAAAAAGGCATTCGCAGCATATTTGATCATCTCCGCCGAACTCAGGTCTGTTGCCAGAATTGGCACTGGGGGTAAAGATTGATCTTCAGCGTACTTGCGTTCTACAATTGGGGCATACAATTGTTGCATTAAGGCTACTGCTCTTTGGCTATTGCCTCCTAGTACGATGCGATCGGGGTTAAAGGTGTCGTGAACTGCCGAACCTTCGCGCAAAAACTCTGGATTGCTGACTACATCAAACTCGGCTACAAATTCAGATAATTTCTCATCACTTGGCACTCCACCTGCGGGTATCAGTGTCTTCTGCCGCTCTGCAACACCATCTAGAACAAGCATCCGCACCCAGTCACCTGAGCCAATGGGGACTGTAGATTTATTCACTATGACTTTATAACCACCGTTGAGATTTTCTCCAATCCCACGGGCTACAGCTTCGACGTAACGAGTATCACTTTCACCAGTGGGTAAAGGTGGCGTTCCCACTGCAATAAACAGAATTTCTCCGTGGGAAACTCCAGCAGCAAGATCGCTAGTAAAATGAATCTTCTCTGTTTGAATGGCAGACTGCATAATTTCTGAGAGTCCCGGCTCAAAAATTGGAGACTGCCCAGACTTCATTAACTTAACTTTTTCTTCATTGTTGTCTACGCAAATTACATCATGCCCAATATGAGCCAAGCAAGCACCTGTAACTAAACCAACGTAACCAGTACCAATAACGCAAACACGCATTTATTTAACTCCTCACTTATTTGGGCTTAATCTTCAAAAAGAAGTTCTCAATTTTACACTTACACATTTGGGAAAACTCAGCAACTAAATATACTAGCTACTGATGGATTAGCCTGCATGAAAATTTAGAGCGGCGCTAGACGTAACTCAGGTGGTTGAATTATTGAGATCGCTTTGAATGCGATCGCGAAAATCTTCTATTGTTAGTTTTAAACCCTCTTCCAGAGGAATGGTAGGTTCCCAATTTAACCAAGTTTTTGCCTTTGTGATATCTGGCTGGCGACGTCGGGGATCGTCCGAAGGTAGTGCCTCGAATTTAATCTGCGCGTCTGGATTGATCATATTTTGCACTGTTTGTGCCAATTGTAAAATCGTGTATTCACCAGGATTGCCTAGGTTCATTGGGCCAATGTAGTCGCTATTCATTAGGCGGATGAATCCTTCTACCAAATCCGAAACGTAGCAGAAACTACGAGTTTGTGAACCATCCCCGTACACGGTTAAAGGATTACCCTGCAAGGCTTGAACTATAAAGTTGCTCACCACCCGACCATCATTTTCTAACATTCTCGGCCCGTAGGTGTTGAATATCCGCACAACTCGAATATCAACTTTATTTTGCCTGTAGTAATCAAATGCTAGAGTCTCAGCAATTCTTTTACCTTCGTCATAGCATGAACGTATTCCAATGGGATTGACGCTACCTCTGTACTCTTCAGTTTGGGGATGAACTTCTGGATCTCCGTATACTTCACTAGTAGAAGCTAAGAAAAACCTTGCTTTCACACGTTTAGCTAGCCCCAACATATTCAGTGTTCCCATCACGTTAGTTTTAACAGTTTTAACTGGGTTGTACTGGTAATGTACTGGTGAAGCAGGACAAGCTAAATGATAAATTTGATCCACTTCTAACCGAATTGGTTCGGTAATATCGTGGCGGATCAATTCAAAGTACGGATGGCCTAACCATTTCAAAATGTTGCGTTTATGACCGGTGTAAAAATTATCCAAGCATATTATTTCATGCCCAGCAGCCATTAGTCGGTCGATGAGATGGGAACCAATAAACCCAGCACCGCCCGTAACCAAAATTCTCATAGTTTCCCAGTTACTTACAAATATTTTCAGTAGCTATTGCACTTACTTTTAGATTACCCAGCTTGGGTACAAAAATACAAAACAAAAAAAAGAACAAGGCTCAATCAAAAATTGTTGTTGAACTTACTTATTTTTTCACAGTTGTAGTTTTGTTATATTTTTACCTGTTTTCTTAAGAATTCAATTAGCAAAATAACAAAAATTGTTTAAAAATTGTTTGTTGTTCAGCCGATCTTTATCAAATCTTCAAAAATATAAAGTATTTTTACGGTTATTACGTTTTTAATTGGATACCAAAAATTAGTCGAGATCGGGTTGACACTCGCGCTACAAATATATGCAAATAATACAGATGTAAATCCCTACAGCCGATTCATTTATTGCCAATATTTTCGGAAATTTGATGCCTCCAACGGACTACGCTACGCAGCCCAAGTCCACTTACTTTAACTGTATTCTGCCTTACATCATACAGCAGATGTAATGCTGCTAACCGTAGTAGACATAATTAAATTTGTGCTTTGAGTGCGTTGCGGTTCTCCAAGCATGATAATTGAGCAGGTGAGTTGTCTGGCTAGCTGGGTTGTGACATCGCTAATGGCTAACCCTCCAGGACTGGTACGATTACGTATAAAAGGTAAAACTACTAAATCATATAATCTTGCTGCCTGCAAAATCGCTTGGGCAACATTTTCGTGAGCGATAATTTGAATTTCTGGGGCATTGGCTAAAGCCAATTTAGATACCAATAGGGAGAGATGCGATCGCCTCCAAGCAATTTTACTAGAACTAGTGCGGCGATCGCACACATTCAGCACAGTAATGTGGCTTTGATTTGCCTCTGCTAGCATCTGGGCAAATTGTACAGGTTGTAATGTTGGTGCTGTTAAATTTTCTATTGGTACTAAAATCCGCTGAATTTTTTTCGGTGATTCTACTAAACGTGTCACCGCTACTGGACAATGGGATGCCCAAAGCACACCATCAATCACATTCCCAAATAAACGCGCTCGTAACCCAGTCCGTTTACCCCAACCCATAACAATTAAATTAGCCTTTTGTTCGCGGGCTGCTCTGCTAATTCCTTGAGCAAAGGCATCATCAATTCGCAGCATTGGTTCTGCGGCTACGCCCAAGGCTCGACTTTGTGTCGTGGCTTTATTCAATAACCACTCACTCCGTTGTAGAGACGCTTCTAACTGGGGTGCATCCATCTGAGCAGCAGCAGTAGCGATCGCCAGGGGTATAATTTTGCCATGTGACTGACGGGCTAATAATGCCGCCATTTCAATCAAATACTGCTGGGTCTGAGGATTATATATAGGTACGACTATAGTAAAAGCACTGTCTGTTTCTGATGTGTTCTCCTCAGCTAGGGGTGGTGCTGGATCTTCATCTGGTGGGAAATTCAAACCAACAGCTATTCGACTGGTTATCAACGGCCCCAAGGTGGATGTGACAAGCATTAAGACAATCACACTGTGCAATACTTCTAGTGGTAGCAACCCAGCCTGATATCCCACTAACGTTGCTGCTAACGTTGTACCAACCTGGGGAAGTGACAGCGACCACATCGTTAGCATTTCTTGCCATTTATAGCGGTAAACCAGTTTTGTCAACAAAGCTGCGATCAATTTACTGATAATCAAACCAACTACGAGCAACAGCGTTAACCTGAGCGTGTTCAGATTATTCACAAAGGCGGGTAAATCGATCAGTAAGCCAAGGTCAACAAAGAAAATGGGAATGAATAGCACACTGCCAATAAAGACCACCTTTTCTTTGACTGGGCCTTCACCCACAGCTTCATTCACTGCCAAACCCGCTAAAAAAGCACCAACAATTTTTTCTACCCCAATCAATTGAGCGCCGACAGCTGCCAGAAACACAGAAAGCAATACAAACAAAAACTTGTTTCCTTCATCGTCTCCAGACCGTTTGAAAAATTCTTTGCCTGCCCAATCAAAGCCTGTGACAACGGCCACAGAGTAAATAATTAACCAACCCGACAAGGTGAGTAGTTTAGCAAAGCTAAATACTCCAGCATGAGCGACAGCTACACAAATGGCTAATATCAGTACTGCGCCAATGTTTGTAAAAATCGTAGCTCCAATGGTGACAGTAACAGCTTCGTTGTTTACCACTCCCAAACGGCTGATTATGGGGTATGCCAAAAGGGTATAGGAAGCGAATAAAGAGCCAATTAAGATTGAAGTATTCCAGCCATAGCCTAAAATCAGCCCTACTAAAGTTCCCATGACTAGGGGTACACTGAAAGTGAAGCTAGCAAACCCAAAGGCACGACTTTTTTTCCGGCGAAACTGTTCTAAATCAATTTCTAGCCCAGCGACAAACAGCAAATAAATTAACCCAATGTCTGATAGTAGGTTAATCATCGGTGAGTCAGACTGAAAAAGATTCCAACCGGAGGGTCCAAGTACCAGTCCTGAGAAAACCAAACCCACTAATCCTGGTAATCTTAGCCGCTCAAACATGATGGGTATAACTAAGATGACCACCAGCAAAATAGCAAAGGGAACAATTGGTTCTTTGCCAAGAACTTGGGAAGTTGGTTCCAGAACAAGAACTTGTGATATGAGTTCCATATATAGAAATTGAAGGGGCTATGGTAAAACAGCGATTACCTTGGGGGCGATCGCCCGATCAATATGAATAAATAGAGAAGCCACCTGACGATAAATCAAAAATCTTCTTAATTTACACTAACTAGGCGATTATTTAAGAATTAACTACCTACGGGTGGATTTGACTCAAAATGAACCGTAAGCGATCGTAGTCGTCTTTTAGTAGCACACTTAAGCTACGTCCAGCTTTAATTAGCCATTGTCGGTCAGCTTTGCGTAACTGGTATACATCTCGAATGGCAGCTGCGGTTAAAGACTCTATTGGCGCACCATTTATACACAGCAGTGTCCGTAAAAAATCTAGTTCTTCAGTAAATTTAATGATAGCTTCTGGTTCACATCGATAAACAGCTTGATGAATTTGCGGGGGACGAGGTGGAAGATACTGATATACTCTTTGGTTATAACTTTGATTTTGCGAAGATAGTTCAAATCCCACGATCGCAGCCCGGAATTCTGTACGGAGCATGGCAAATATTTGGGGTTGTTCTTCCCGTAAGTCTTGCAAGGACAACCCCAAAGCTCTCGCCCTGTGTACGGAATCTATGGGCATAGTTGTGGCATAATACACTACAGCATAAATTTTATTGCCAGATTCTTCATCTACAGAACAGACCCAACTACCAAAGGGTGGCATGGAGGGAAAGCTTAAATCTTCTGGCTCTAAACACTGAGCTAAAAATTCAGTACTAGTAGTTTCAATCACCTCCGCAATGTGGTTCGGATGGCGATCGCCAGTAGCAAACTGTGGTAGGGGGAGGCGCATGGGAGTGCTGTTAGCGATAGCGGGGCGTTTAGCCCGTGCTGAGTTAAGAATTAGGAGTTAGGAGTTAGGAGTTGAGGAATCATAACTCCTAACTCCTAACTTCTCACTCCTAACTAAGTCTTATTTGGCTTTTTTACGTCCGGCGGTGGTTTCTACGAGTTCCAATTCGCTCAGGCGGAAGGTAACTAATTTATCCCAGTTACCACCTTCAAATAATACGGCTACTTTGCCGTCACTCACCCGTTGCACAAGTCCTTCGTAGCGATAATAGGTATCTGCGGGATTCTTGACGCGAACAGTTGCTCCAGGCAGAATCATTTTTTTTAGCCTCGCTTGTTTCCTTTTAATAGCTTAATACTTGTTAATAGTCATTTGTCATTAGTTATTAGCAAAGGACATAGACGCGCCAGCGGCTACTCTTCGAGAACGCCAAGGGCGAACCCGCAGGGTAGGACAAAGGACAAATGACTAATGACGAATCAATAATACTTCTGCCTTTGTCGAAAATTTGCTACCGATTCTACTATTCCCAAGGAAATGAAGTTAGTCAGCATCGCAGAACGCCCATAACTCATCCAAGGTAGGGGAATTCCTGCCACAGGTGCTAAACCAACAGTCATGCCAATGTTGACAATCAGCTGAAACACAATCATGGACAAAACGCCAATAGCCAACAAGGAACCAAAGTTATCTTTGGCGGTTTGGGCAACATGCAGTAGACGCAAGCAAATTAAGCAGAAGACAAACAGCACTAACAAACAACCGACAAAACCAAATTCTTCCCCCACTGCGGAGAAAATAAAGTCTGTATGCTGTTCTGGTACAAAATTCAGTTGTGTCATGGGCCCCTTGAACAGACCCCATCCCCAGATTTCACCGGCACCAATCGCAATGCGAGATTGGATTAAGTGATATCCAGCACCGAGTGGATCGTGATCGGGATTCATGAATACAGTTAGTCGGTCTTTTTGATACTCTTTCAAAACATGGTTCCAGGCGAAGACTCCTAATTCGCCACCCAGTATATTGAGAGTCCACGCACCAATAGCACCTAAACCAAATCGACGCCAGGGAAGAGTTTGCCAGCCCACAATAGCCATTACAACTGACCAAATTAATCCTAATGGGCCAAAAGATAGTTCTTTGAATAAAACTATTGGCTCTGTTAAAGGCCAAGATATACTAAACAAAATGGCGGCAACCACCGGAGAAATCATCAGAATTAACCAGCCTGGGTTAGCATTTGCCCAGTAAAGCATTCCTAAGACGATCGCACCAAATACCAGTGATGTTGCTAAATCTGGCTGCAAAAATACTAATCCCCAAGGTATAGCGGTGATTGCCAGAACGCGGAAAACACCTTCGAGGCTAGAAGCAGTCCGCCTGTGTAGCAAAGCTGCTAATGTGATAATCATGCCGACTTTGGCAAATTCTGAGGGTTGCACATTAAAGCCGGCAATACTAATCCACCGTTGCGCCCCTTTGGCGCTAGTACCAGCAATCATCACGGCAATTAAACTGAAGTTCGTCAGTGTGTATGTTACCCAGTGCCACTGCATCAAGAGTTCGTACCGGATGCGAGATAAAAATAGGGCTATAAGTACGCCGATACCCGCTACCATCCAGTGCCACCACCAGTCAGTTACTGGCTGCTTCAGTTCCGTACTGAGAATCATCAGTCCGCCAAAAATACTGACAGCAATCGGCAAACAAAAAAGTAGCCAATCTATATGCTGCCAGGGCTTAACCCAAGACTTCCAGCGAATTTTGGGGAGCGATCGTTTTAACAACATTGTGCCAGTTTAGACTTTAGCTTTAATTGTTGGGAATTGGGAATTGGAAATTGGGAATTAGGCATTGGTTATTCTCCCTTGCTCCCTTGCTTCCCCACTTCCTAATACCCAGTCCCTAGTATTCCCAAGCTATAGCCCAGGAAGTAGATAGAAATCAAAATTTATAATTATGTCAGGGCAGCAACTGATACTTTACCAGCAATAGTAAGAGCGATCGCTGTTAATGCTTTTGCTGAAGCTGAATCTGGGTCGCCAACGACTATTGGCACACCGCTATCACCACCAACTCGCGTGGAAATCTCTAGCGGTACGCACCCCAACAGTGGCACTCCCAATTCAGCAGCTGTTTTGGAGCCACCACCGGAACCAAAGATGTCATATTGCTTATCTGGTCGATCGGGGGGGATAAAATAGCTCATATTTTCCACGATTCCCAATACCGGAACATTCATTTGCTGGAACATCCGCAATCCCTTGCGAGAATCTAATAGAGCTACGTTTTGCGGTGTGGTGACAATTACTGCCCCTGCCATCGGCACTGCTTGCGTTAAAGTTAACTGAGCATCTCCCGTTCCCGGTGGCATATCTACAATTAGATAGTCCAGTTCACCCCATTCAACTTGATAGAGAAACTGACGAATTACACCATTGAGCATAGGCCCCCGCCAAATTACTGGTTGATCTCGGTCAATCAAAAAGCCCATTGAAACTAATTTGACGCCGTGATTAAAAGCAGGTTCCAGGATTTCACCTGTTTCAGTAGAACGCACGACAATTTGGGCATTAGACAAACCCAGCATGGTGGGGTCATTGGGTCCGTAAATATCAGCATCTAGCAAGCCGACTTTCGCCCCAGTTTGGGCTAGAGCCACTGCTACATTTACTGCAACCGTACTCTTACCAACGCCACCTTTACCGCTAGAAACAGCAATGATATTTTTGACTCCAGAAATGCCAGTGCGGTCAGGTAAACTTTTTTGTTGCGGTGTTTCTGCCGTCACTTCTATGCTGACATCTGTCACGCCTGGGAGTTTTTTGACAGCTTTCTGACAGTCTTCGACAATAAATTCACGTAAAGGACAGGCAGGAGTGGTTAATACTAAAGTGAAACTAACCTTACCACCGTCAATTTTTACGTTGCGAATCATATTCAGTTCTACCAGACTTTTGCGGAGTTCTGGGTCTTCCACTGGTCGCAGCACTTCTAAGACAGAGCGGGAATCTAGGACATCGTACATAAAAATTCAAAATTCAAAATGAATAAATACACTTGTGGCGAACATCTTAGCTATTAACTGGATGCTTTCTTAAGTAAGGTCAGCTTAGTGTTATCACTGTCACTGCCATAATAAAACTTAACAAATTGCATTATTACCTAATAGAATCTTAACTTTCTTTGGGCATTGGGCATTGGGCATTGGTTATTCCCCTTGTCTCCCCAGTCCCCAGTCCCCATTACCCCTTATCCCCAGAGGGGGCCCCACCATCACCAGTTTCCAGTCCCTAAAAATCAAAACAACTGTCATTAAGGGATTTTTTCTTACCAGATACCGCTGGTAATGCCGTCTTTTCTACTGCCTCGACTAAAGATCGTGCAACGCGGTTTGCATAAGGACGGGATAAAGACCAAATCAGGGGCGATAACCAACCCCGTAGAGTTACAGAATAAGACAAACAAGTACCACAAACTGTTGACTCTACTTGGTAAGTTACCCGTTCCTCTATTCCAGGAATCGCCATCACTCGGATACTCAGCATCTCTCTGGGATTGACGCGTTCCACAAAAATTCTGATGGGAATCGGCGAAAAGCGTGTAACAGCTTGAAAAATTAATCCTGGTTTGGGTACTAATCCGTGGGGAACATTAGTACTCTTAAGTTGTGGATGCCAGGAAACATCTGTTAAGTCAACCACTTTTTGCCACAGTTCATCTACAGAAGCAGAACTAATCTCTCGATACGTCCACACTAGAGAAGCGCAAAACCGACGACGTTTGCGGTGGATGAATTTGGATAACCAACCTTGCATTTTCCTAATCCTCCTCCCTAGACACTTTCTGGTAACTCTGGTATGGTGTGCAACTACGCTCAATCCCTAAATTAAAACTTTCTCAAAAATGCCTGAAAAATAGCAAGCCTCGATTCGATACAAATCTTAACAGCCAATATCAGCAATATGACAAAAAAGTTTTGAGTAGAACCAAAGCCTTGATACTTCAAGCTTAAGACTAAAATTTAGTCTTTATACCAGAATATTCCAATTAAGAATTTCAAAAAAAACTAATTCAATATACAAGCCTATACGCATTTGGGGGAAAATAACTCTAGTGATGCCCATCAATCGGATAAATGCTTAACCCAGGAAGAAAAAAGCGGGTTGGGCAAATAGAGCTAGATTGTTGGCGCGTGTTTCCCCCAAATTTTAAAATGAAAAATTTGTGGCTTTCTGGAAATTGTAATTTAGGTTCGGGAATCTATGTTGACCAACTCGCAAACACCAACTGTAGAAGCAGAATCATCAAAGTCTTTGCCAGCACCTGACGCTCAGACTAGGGTCAGTCAATTTATGAAACAGCTGCAAGACGAAATTACCGAATCATTGGCAGAACTAGATGGTGTGGCTAAGTTTAATGAAGATAGTTGGGAACGCCCAGAAGGAGGAGGAGGGCGATCGCGCGTGCTGCGAGATGGTGCAATATTTGAACAAGCAGGTGTAAATTTTTCTGAAGTTCAGGGTTCCCATTTGCCACCCTCAATTTTAACCCAACGCCCTGAAGCCGCAGGGCATGGCTTTTATGCCACAGGCACTTCAATGGTATTACATCCTCGCAATCCTTATGTGCCCACAGTTCATCTCAATTATCGCTACTTTGAAGCGGGGCCAGTGTGGTGGTTTGGTGGCGGTATTGACTTGACACCTTATTACCCCTTTGCTGAAGATGCGGCACATCTACACAAAACGTTAAAACAGGCTTGCGACCAACACCACCCAGAGTATTACCCAGTGTTTAAGAAATGGTGTGATGAATATTTCTACCTCAAGCATCGTGACGAGACACGGGGTGTAGGTGGTCTATTTTTTGATTACCAAGATGGCCAGGGTGCTTTATATCGCGGGCCAAATCCCAATGGAGAAGCGGCTATTTATAGCAACCAAGTAGGAACACCAGCAACCCGCAATTGGGAAGATTTGTTTGGCTTTGTACAAGGCTGTGGCAGAGCATTTTTACCAGCTTACGTACCGATTGTAGAACGGCGACATGGGATAGAGTATGGCGATCGCCAACGCAATTTTCAACTCTATCGCCGCGGACGGTATGTAGAATTTAACTTGGTTTATGACCGAGGCACTATTTTTGGCCTGCAAACCAACGGACGCACCGAATCAATTCTCATGTCCCTACCTCCCTTAGTGCGCTGGGAATACGGCTATCAACCGGAACCCAATACCCCCGAAGCCGAGTTGTATGAGACTTTCCTTAAACCTCAAGATTGGATTAATTGGACACCCAAATAGTTGTGAGTGCTGTTAGCGGATAGCTAAGGTTTAGCCCGTGCTGAGTTAGGAGTTAGGAGTTAGGAGTTATAAGAAAGCGATCTTCCCCCGCTGTCTCATTTCCCTCATCTCCCCACTCCCCACTATTTTGGTGAGTTATAACTACTAAAGTTAAGCACTTAGCCAAAAAAGGTGACAAATTTAGCTATAGCTTGTTAATCTCAAGTGACAGCATTAGAAAATTCTGTCACTTGTTAATCTTAAAATGAATGCCACGGGGAGGGCTTTAGTGATTCATATAGACCAAAAAACTTATACAACCCAAGACGGAAACACTGTTATCGTCTTGACACCATCAGGCCGTCTGGATATCACCACGGCTTGGCAATTTCGCCTGAAGTTACAAGAGTGTATTTCCAAACTCAGTCGCCATGTAGTTGTAAATCTGGCTCAGGTAAATTTTATTGATAGTTCTGGTCTTACATCTTTGGTAGCTGGAATGCGTGATGCTGATAAAGTCAAGGGCAGTTTCCGCATCTGTAATGTACACCCAGAAGCCAAACTCGTGTTTGAAGTGACCATGATGGATACTGTTTTTGAAATCTTTGAAACAGAAGAGGAAGCTTTAGAAGGTGTACCTCGTAGCATTGCCAGTTAAAAAAGAGTTAGAAGTTAAGAGTGAGGAGTTAATTCATAACTCAAGAACTCATAACTCATAAGTTTATCTTATTGAATACTGATTTCGTTTGGTGTAGCGATAAGGCCCCATAATCGCTCCCCAGGTTGCTTTTCCAGTTGCGGGATCAATTCCTTTGTCGTAGCTGTGAAATTCTGCCGCTGTAGCTGCAAAACCTAAAGAAACATGAATGCTATTGCCAAGATAAGTAAAGCTACAACTAGTCTCTGGTAGTGGGGTAGCGGTAAACTTATAGCGATCGCCAGGTAGTTTCTCCCGAGTAACTGTTAGGATACAACCTGGTAGTAAATCTAATTGTTCGGATGTCAGTGTGTTTAGTAGAGCAGGGTTATCACCTGCGCCTTTTAATGCACCTGGATCTTGAGGCATATAATATTGAACTTCCACAGTTGCGTCAGAGTCGCTGCTTTGACGCAACCGGATAATTCGCTGGCGATAAGGTTGATCTAAGGTAATAACGTTAGCCTGTTCGGCAAATAACGTGATGCTATCTTCTGCGAACAAATTAACTGGTCTTTGCCACAGGCACAGGTGGACATACCAAACTGGTTCTGCTATAGCTTGTTCCCGATTATCAAATTTACCAGCTAGGTACTCACCTAAAGCAATTAACTGTGGCGAGAAGTTCATAAGTACAATAAATAAATCATTAAGGATAATAATTTTTAGCTAGTTTTTTAGGAGAAAGGGTCTTATTTCCTGTAGTTACCAGCTTATAAAATACTTTTAATGTGTATATATTGTAAATGAAACCGTCACCCGCTAAAAGCTCAACTTGGCAAAGTAGCCTTTAAGCGAGAAAATAAAGATACGTCGCCCTTAACATTTCTTTTTTCTTTGTGAATAACGTCCGTACAGTCTCTGATACAAAGCGAACTTTCTATAATCTTCACACCCGTCCGATTAACACTATTTATCGTCGGGTTGTGGAAGAATTGATGGTGGAAATGCATCTGCTGTCAGTAAATATCGATTTTAGCTACAATCCAATTTATGCCTTGGGTGTCGTCACTACTTTTGATCGGTTCATGGAAGGCTATCAACCAGAACGGGATCAAGAATCAATTTTTAACGCCTTATGTCAGGCTATAGAAACAGATCCGCAACGCTATCGACAGGATGCCCAAAGATTGCAAGCTGTAGCTAAAGGTTTGCCAGTTAAAGATTTAATTGGGTGGCTGGGCCAAACTACTTACTTAGATAGAGATGCTGACTTGCAAGCAACCCTACAAGCGATCGCCAATAATCCTAACTTTAAATACAACCGTTTGTTCGCAATTGGTGTATTTTCGTTATTAGAACAGTCAGATCCCGAATTAGTCAAAGACGAAAAGCAACTCACTGAGGCGCTAAAAGCGATCGCGGCTGGCTTGCATCTCTCCGATGACAAACTCAACAAGGATTTGGAGTTATACCGTTCTAACCTAGATAAAATGGCGCAAGCCCTAGTGGTGATGGCAGATATACTCTCAGCCGATCGCAAAAAACGCGAGCAACGTAAACAACAATCAACCACCCCAGTTGCTCCCCCAAGTTCCAACGAATAGTTAAGAGTTAGGAGATGGGAGTTATTCAATTTTAGGTAAGAATTCAGGAGTCAGGAGTCAGGAGCCAGAATAATTTTAAAATCAAGCGTGTAATAACTTCTTGATTTTATTAAAATTATTAAGTTTGGGTATCAAGGTCTTCTTAATTCTGACTTCTGGATTGTGAATTCTTACAATTTTAGATTTTAGATTTTTACTTTGATCCAAAATTAAAAATCTAAAGTTGCCAGAGTTTAGAGTTACTAATAACTCCTCACTCCTAACTCTTAGCTTTATACACCCAATATTTTGTAGACTAAGCTGTTAATGATAGTCAGCGTAAATGCCCCAATAACAGCACTCCAAATCCCGTAGCGCAAGCGAAAGCCCTCTACTAACCAAGCAGCAATACTAAAACAAACCACGGCAATCATAAATGTGAAAATGCCGGATAATAAGTCCAAAGTTAGTAGATTTGGTACTGCAAAAATGAGGCCTAAAATCGGTCTGACTATTGCCGTCACGATACCAAGTACTGCGGCAGAAAGGAACGCTTTACCAGGAGTATCAATTTCAACTCCCAAAGGCAACTTACTAATTATCAACAAGCTGATAGCGGTTACGACCCAAACAATTAAAAGCGTTACGATGTTCATGCCACAATCCCTGATACTAATTAGTAATTTGTAATTCGTAATTAGGACACACTGAAAGACGCTTGATACAAGCGCTTTTCAATCTGTTAACCTATTTGGACATCCTTCCCCAATTTGGTATGAAATGTGGATGGTAATTGGTGATAAATTGCTCAGTCTATAGGTGGAAAAATCTTTAAAGCTCAACCAATTATTTGTAAATTAGCAGTTTTTTTTTATCTAGCCAAGATTTATTCTAGATATCTTTAGGTTTGGGAAAAGGCTTGAAGGGGAAGTGGGGAGTGGTGGATGAGGAAGCAGGGGAGGCAGGGGGAAAAGAACTATTAATTATTGCCCTATGCCCCATGCCCCTATCTCATCTTTTAAGAGGAGGTTGAGTTTGTTTGGGTGCTACAGGCGCTTGAGGCGCTGGTGAGTTAGGAACTACGGGAGAAATTCCAGGATTGATAGGACTGATGCCTTGTCCAGCTGGAGGCTGAGTGATGCTAGGAAAGGGTGCAGAATTAGGTGCTAAGGGGAATTTTGGGGTAATATTCCCTTCGGGATTGATTCCTGGAAGTGGCGCAGCATCAGGATTGATTGGGAAAGAGGGAACAGTAGGCTGGTTAGGTGAGTTTATGGATGGTTGAGATGGGCCAGGAATAATTCCCAAAGAAACGCGATCGCCCCCTACTTGTCGTAGCAAGTCCAATGTCTCAATCACATCATTGTAAGTTGCGGTACGCGAAGCATTCAGCACGACAACGGCATTAGGGTTTGCTTGCAGATACTGTTTTAAACTCTGTCTCAAATCTTCCTGTTTTACAGGCTGTTTTTCTATGTAAGTATTGCCCACAGCATCGATGGTCACAATCACACTTCCACTTTGTGATGTTATTCCAGAAACTGTACTGGGGCTGGCTTTAGGCAAATCAACATTTATCGCCTGTTGCCGCGTAAATTGTAAAGCCGCTAATAAAAAAAATGTCAGGATACAAAAAACGACATCAATTAAAGGGATGATTTGAATTTGGACTTCTTCAATTGGTGTATGTAGATTAACTTTCATGTCTCACTCTCAAGCTTGTTTTAGGGATTGAATTATTGACTATTAATTAGGTGTAGTCGGAGGTTCAGGAGGTTCAGAAACTCTAGTCTTTCCGGGCTTGCGGGGTGGAGTGAAATTTTCTGGCACAATTGCTGAAGTCCTATTGCTAAAGTCAGGAGGAGACTGGCGATAGAGCAATTCCATCTCATTCCCTGCCTTCCGAAAAACTTTGACTTGGTTGACTACAAAACTTTGAAATAGGCGGTAAAATACCAAACTAATAATGGCAACTATTAGCCCACTTGCCGTACTAATTAAGGATTCACCAATACCAGTAGTTACCCCAGCAGTAGATTCAGTTCCCAAATCGCCAATCCGAATTGAGCGCAGAGAGTGGATTAAACCCAAAACTGTTCCCAACAATCCCAACAGTGGCGCTAGGGCAATTACGGCTTCTAAAAGTTTTTCGCCCCTGCGCATCCCAGCTAATTCGTCTTCTGCTGTAGCCTCCAGTGCTAGTCGAAAAGTTTCCGCATCACTTTTCGCTAAACGTAGAGGGGCGTAGAGAAAACGCCCGACAGGCTGATGGCTTGCAAGTCTTGCGATGTCCGCAGCTACTTCCCAATTATCCTGGGCAGCATCCAGGATGCGTTCGACTATTTGCTTTTCTTGAGTCAACATTCGCAGCCAGAACCACAAACGCTCGAAAATCACACTCAAAGCCAGAATCGAGAGAATTAGCAAAGGCCACATCGCTGGCCCACCCTTATAAAACAAATCTAAAATATCCACTGTTTAAGTTTCCTCCCTCCACGACTAAAGCAAATGTGCTAAGGCATTTTAATTCTAGAGATTAATGCAAAATGAGGGACTTCCAAAATATAAATTTCTAGAGAACCTAAAAAAACAGTGTAAGGATGACGTATTTGACTGAGACTGTTGTAAAAACTTGCTGCAGGGTAGGCAATTGAATCATAGACCGATAATTTTTGGCATACTTTTGCTAAACTTCGTTGTAATACCAATTTGAAAAAAGAATGCAATACATAGATAAGACCCAACCCAACCCTCTCCAAGGCTTCGGGGAGGGTGCGTGTCAGTAGAGTGGGGTGTTTGGTCGCAAACATTTTTTGAATTGATATAACCTGAAATTTCACCACAGAATATTGTCACGTACAGGAGAAAAGATTTTGGCAGCAGTCCGAGTCCGCCAGCATGTTAATCCACTTGGTAAAAAGTATCAAACACCAGCAAGTCCCCAAGACTTGGAAAAAATTTATGCAAAGCCAAATCAACCACTACATTTAGATATTGGCTGCGCTAAGGGGCTGTTTTTGTTGAATATGGCCAAGATAGAACCCAACTGGAATTTTCTCGGCTTGGAAATTCGAGAACCGCTGGTGGGAGAGGCGAATAAGTTACGTTCTGAATTAGGTTTAACAAACCTGCACTATTTATTTTGCAATGTGAATAATTCACTGCATTCACTTTTATCTTCCCTCCCTCCAGGAAGTTTACAACGCGTTACTATTCAATTTCCCGATCCTTGGTTTAAAACGCGCCACGCTAAACGTCGTGTAGTGCAACCAGAACTAGTGGCAGACTTAACTAATTATCTCGCGGTTGGAGGATTGGTATTTATGCAATCAGATATGGAATTTGTGGCTGTGGAAATGCGCGATCGCTTTGCTGCTAATTCAGCTTTTCAGAAAGTTGGTACAGAAGAATGGCTAGCCAAAAATCCGCTACCAGTACCCACAGAACGGGAAATAGGCACGCAAAAAAAGGGTGAGCCTGTCTATCGAGCTTTGTTTGAAAGGGTGAGAAGTACAGAATAGAGATGATTATAATATCAACTCTATTCCCCAATTTTGAATTTGAAGTTTTATTGAGCAGCCTTATAAATATTTATTAATATTACTTAAGTCTTGCTTGTTATATTTTTATTAAACATTGCCCAGAATTGGAAAGTTTTTTGGGACATAAATGTTTTATTAAGGGTCAAAATTTTGAATTGGTATTACTCAAAAAGTCAGATAGCGCAATCAAGCAGACAAAAATCAATACTTAGTTTCCTGTGTCTGTGCATCGATAATTACACTCCAGTCATCGTTGTTCACAGCAGCTTCAAGTTGACGCTGACGTTCGGCTTCACTCGCATCTATTGTTTCTAACTCTTTAGAAAGAGTTGTATCAGCCATTGCTTTCCGCAGTTTTAGCTTTTTCTCTTCGTAGGCTTGAAGTTGGGCTTCTGACATTACCGCCTTAGTCGCTTCACCTACCGTACTAGCCCACATTCCGCAATCATTTGCATTACCAGGTGGCGTACTTTCGAGTTCTGCTATCCACGCATCTCGCAAATCTTCCATTTCTTGACGCTTGGGAAACTTGAATGCTTGCACACGTACAAAAGCACACTTTTGTTCGCCATTTTGGCGAAGATGGCTGTTTAGGGAAAGCAACACATTCCGAGAATAGCCAATGTACTGCGTGCGGCGTTCTGCATCTAATACTGCGTAAACTCCGGCAACTTTAGCGTTCTGAGCAGCCACACTCCAAGTCTCAAGGTCAATGATTTCAATACCATTATTTACTAGTTCAGGAGTTATACTCACCTCAATGGCGGCGTGTTCGTTGTCAGAACTATACAAAAAATCATGCAGCCCACGGTGGTTTATGGGGACATTTTGATGTTCAATTGGCGGATTGTGCTGAGTTTCCATTGCAGTTGATCTCCAAGTTATTAATTAGTGATGTTCTACGACGAGCTTCTCTACGAGAGGCTACGCCAATGCTTACACAAGCAAATAATACCCTTAAAATATTGAAGCTTAAATCTACTCACATCTCCAAATTCTTTTTCTGACAAAGTGAAAATAACTATTAAATTTTCTATGAATCAATTGATACCTAAAAATTGGATGTTCATCAAACAGCGGCTTACCCCTTATTTATTTTTATTACCTGCCTTAGTTCTTTTAGGCTTAACTGTCTTTTGGCCTGCACTACAAGCGTTTTACCTCAGTTTTACCAGCTATGAAGATATTGCCCAGCCACCACAATGGATAGGTTTCGCCAACTTCCTCAAGCTTTGGAAGGATCTAGTTTTTTGGAAAACCTTGGAAAACACTTTTTTATATCTTGTGGGTGTAGTACCAATTTTAGTAATTGCTCCTTTAATACTGGCAATTTTAGTAAATCAGAAACTGCGGGGGGTGAATTGGTTTAGAGCAGCTTACTATACTCCAGTGGTAATTTCAATGGTGGTTGCAGGAATCGCTTGGAAATGGCTGTATGCAGAAAACGGATTACTGAATCAGTTATTTAAAGCTTTAGGTCTTTTTCCAGAAGGTATTCCTTGGCTAACTAGCCCAGCAAAAATTTTTGGCATTGTACCAATTTCTCTTGCCAGCGTCATGGCTGTCACCGTGTGGAAGGGATTAGGCTACTACATGGTGATTTATTTAGCGGGGTTGCAATCAATTCCCGCTGATGTGTACGAAGCCGCAGCCATTGATGGCTCTGATGGTATTAGCAAACATTGGGATATTACCATACCTTTGATGAAGCCATATCTAGCGCTAGTGGCGGTAATTTCGGCTATTTCGGCGACCAAAGTGTTTGAAGAAGTCTACATTATGACTCAAGGAGGCCCACTCAGTAGCTCAAAAACGATTGTTTATTATTTATATGAGCAAGCCTTCAATAACTTGGAAATTAGCTATGCTTGCACGATTGGTCTAGTGCTATTTTTAATAATTTTAGGCTTGTCAATTTTGCGATTAGCTATTAATCAGCAAGGTGATGATATCACAATTTAATAAATTTATAAAAATCATCTTCTCTCATCTCCGAGAATCTGAAAATCTTTAAATATTGAGAGTGCATGAAAACAGACACGATTTTTTACACCTTATTCCAAACTCTTCCAGGTGTCTTATTTGAACTTTTAGAACAATCGCAAGCTTTAGCATTACACTACCAATTTACTTCAGTATAAATTAAAGAATTAGCACGTCGTATCGATGGCTTATTCTTACCCAAACCTGACTACCCAGAAGATACAATCTATTTTGTTGAGGTACAGTTTCAGCGCGATGATGATATTTACTGGCGAATAATTACAGAAGCTTTCCTCTATATCAATCAATATAAACCTCAACGTCGCTGGCAAGCAGTATTACTTTTTGCTCAACGTAGTCTCGATCCAGGTATACCATTTATTTATCAAACATCATTAGCTTCACAGCAAATTCGTATAATTTATTTAGACGAATTAGATAATGTACCATCGTCTTCAATTGGGCTAGGCATAATTAAGTTAGTAGTTGCAGCAGAAGATCAAGCCGTCCAGCAAGCGAAAAACTTGATAAAACAAGTACAACAAACAGATGAAGCTAACCGTAGCAATCTTTTAGAATTAGTAGAGAGAATGCTTATCTACAAATTTGTAAACAAAAGTCAGCAGGAGTTAGAAGCGATGTTTGGATTAACCGATTGGAGACAAACTAAATTTTATCAAGAAGTAAAGGAAGAAACAAAGCTCGATACTATACCCCGTTTACTTAAATTTGGTTTAAGTCTAGAGCAAATTGCTGAAGCATTAGAATTGGATTTTAAACAAGTACAACAAGCTATTGAGAAACAAGGAAAAGAGGGAACAGGAAGTAATTCGTAATTGAAGAGATTTATTTAAAACCGCGTTTGATACTCTACTACAGCACGACTATCATCGGTTAAATTAGTGGAAGCACGCACACGATATTCATTGTTTATCCGATAATTAATACCCCATTGGAAGGGGTCGTTTGTTGTCAATATTTTGATGCTGGAAACGGATATCTTAGAAGAAATGTCAATCCCAGCTTCCGCTGCTAATTCTAAAGTTGAATTGCTTCTTCCCGCTTCGGGATTATCAGAAATAACGGTAGGAAATATCCGCAGTTCACTTAAGCCAAAGGTACTTCCAATCTGGTTAAAAGCTGACTGAAAATTGTTAAATACAGCCGAACCTGCGATGTTAATTAGACCCAAAGTACTGTCTGCACGTCCTTGAGTATCTACAAATCCACCTCCTAAAAGAGCAACAATTTCTGTTTGACTACGTGATGGACTACTTGTTAATTCTATATTTTCATTCAGCTTGCTAGCTAAACCGTTAATAGTGGCTTCGACTCGAACACTCTCTAACGCTGATAAACCTGTGGAATTTACCCGGCTGAAGTCATTACTTTGAGTTACATCCAGTACTTTGGCAAATAGCCGAATATCTAAGTTGGGGTCGCGGGGTTGAGAAGGACTAAAAGTTGCAGTGTGTTTATAGCCACGAGCAAGGTTAAATTGGGTAGTAAATAAATTTACCCCTCCTTTTTCTAACTGGATGGTGCCATCGGGTATCGGCTGATTGATTAAGCCGTTAACGATGAGATTACCAGTGGCGCGGAAGTTGAGAATAGGGTCACGGGTAATTTGGACGTTTTTACCTAGTTCCAAATCTAAATTCTTAAATCTGGCATTAGTATTTCCCGTGCCATTTCCAACTTCAGATTTGCTCTGCTTATTGTCTTTTGTGGGTGATACGCCAATACTACCATTTTCAGATATTGTGGCATCGGTAGATTCTGCCAGCAATACTTTACCATCAAATAAATTTACTCTACCGCCAATTATGGGATTAAGGGCAGAACCAGTAATTTGCAAATTGCCACTAGCGCCTCCCTGATAAAGTCCCTTGAGATTCAATGCTAGCTGATCGAGATTAACAGTCAGGGGATTTTTGATAGTTACGTTCTCATTGTTGAAGATGGGAATTTCACCAGCAGCTTTTACCGTCCCACGGCTAAATCTACCTTGAAGATTTTCTACTAAGATGCTGTCAAAATTAAACAGAACTCTACCTGTGACACCTCTCAGCTTACGTGGCAAAGCCTGGGCTGAAAAAGTAGCATCATTGACAGTAGCAATTCCATTTACTTCGGGTTTTTGCAATGTTCCCCGCACTTTGAGGTCTACTTCTCCTTCACCTTTCTCAAATAACACTTGATTATTCAATGCGTTTAACAGCCCCAATCCCTCGTTTTCCAACTTCATATCCAAACTGATTTGATCGCTGTCTGGTGCGACGGAAGCAAAAGGTAATTTATAAGGGATGCTGCCAGTAATATCAACAGGTTTTGGCCCAGCAACTGCTACAGTACTACCAAAGTTTAAGCGTCCATTGGCATAGCTGAAACTTGCTGTTGCTGATTCTATTTTGCTCTGATTTAATATTCCTTCTGTGATTTGCAATTCCCCTCTAGCTTGGGGATTAGCAATGCTGCCTGCTAAAGCTGCTGTACCATTAAGATTACCTGTGATTCCAACTGGTAGTTTGACAACATTATTTAGTAGTTGTACTGGAAAATTATTCACCCGCAATTGACCAGATTGTTCATCACCACCAACGTTACCCGTAAACGCAATCAGCCTGTTTTGAGATTCGATTCGTAATGGTCGCAAACTTAAAACACCGTTCTCAAAGTTGCCTTCGGCAATCACTTTTTCGGCAGTATAAAAACGATTTCGTTCTTCCTTTTTACCCCAAGCAAAGTCTTGTCCATTCAAATTAAAATCTACTGATAATCCATTGGCTGTAGTTGTATTTACAGCCACTTCCCCATTGAAAGTCCCCTTTAAGTCTGCCAAATCTGGTATTGGAGTGGAATTAAGTCGCTGTTCTTCCTGTTCTGCCACCAAAGCTTCAATTTCAGAAAACCGTTGGATTTGGGTTAATAAGGGTTCATTTGGCGTTCCTTGGGAGTTGGTAGTCAAATCCGCTGCGGTGCCGTAGATTTCTGGTGAACCACCTGGCAAATTTTGTAAATCAAATACCTTTGCTACAGCTAGAACATCTTGGATCTCACCCTGCTTGACGTTCAGTTTACCTTGTATTTTGGGCCCTTTAGGGCTTTGAGCCACAGTACCAACAAGGACGTAGCTACTTTTTCCTTTGACAAATTCGCTATTAGTGAGTGTAGCTTTACCGTCACCGTAGCGGAATTGAGCAGCTATTCGATCGCCTTTAACCCGGCCAATTTGGGGATTGGCGATCGCTAAATTCCCCGTTGTTGCCAATGTCTGCTGATTAAACAGCAAATCCCCAGTTAACAACCCAGCTATCTTACCAGCACCCAGGCGAGTAATCAGTGGCGGAGTCAAATTCAATATTTGTAAGGGGAAATTTGCCAGTTTCAGTGCCCAATCATTTCCTTGAACATTACCTGTAGCTGATGCTTGCTGCCACTTAACTAAGAAAGATTTCGGGCGATTATTGGCGTCTAAATTGAAAGATAGGCGATCGCTATTACCCGCCAAGTTTAAAGTCAAACCGCGTCCTTGTACTGAATCGATGTTTCCAGTTAACAACGGCTCAAAAGCAATATCTTGAACAACCAAGTCTCGTAAATTGATTTGCCCTACGACATTTGGCAAGGGCAGCTTACCAGTAATTTGACCATTAAAATCTACATTTCCCGCCACAGCAACCTGATTAGGAAGATTAATCGGTAACTGTTTTAAGTTATAATTCTGCGCCTGGACATTGAGATTTAGGGCAGTAATTTCCGGTATACCTGCTTGTTTGGCATTGGCTAATATGTTACCAGTGACACTTAAACCGGGAGCCGTTGCTCGCTCAATAGTCAGCCTTTCACCACTCCAAGCGATCGCAGCCGTCAGAGGTCGCTCAAGACCAGGGATACCTTGAGATAATTGCACCTGTCCAGCAGCACGCACATCAGCTAATTTGGACGATCCGACATTGCCTGCTAATTGCAACTGACCGCCAAACTGACCTCGCAATTGCTGATTGAACCGATTTAATTCCACACCGGAAGCATTAACCAAAGCTTGATAGCGACCATTAGCCACTTGGATATTAGAAGCTGTAATATTTCCACCCGCAACATCCAGCCGTCCCTGACCGTTAGCTTGGATAGTTTGTGGTTGGAAAGAATCAACAGAACCCGCCACGTTTGCTTGACCAGTTAACGTCCCTCGGAACTGCGGTGGTACTGCTGCCAACTGCTGCACAGGTACATTAGTTGCCTGAACTTGCGCCTGATATACACCATTCCCCACTTGGATATTAGAGGCTGTAATAGTTCCATCTCCAACATCCACCCGTCCTTGACCGCTGGCTTGGATAGTTTGCGGTTGGAAGGATTCAACAGAACCTGCCACCTTTACTTGACCAGTTAACTTCCCTCGAAACTGCGGTGGTACTGCTGCCAACTGCTGCACAGGTACATTAGTTGCCTGAACTTGCGCCTGGTATAAACCATTCGCCACTTGGATATTAGAGGCTGTAATAGTTCCACCTGCAACATTTACCCGCGCCTGACCATTGGCTTGAATAGTTTGCGGTTGGAAAGACTTAACAGAACCCGCTACGTTGAACTGACCATTTAATGCCCCTTGAAATTGCTTTGGTACTTTTGCCAACTTCTGCACAGGCACATTCTTAGTCTGAACTTGTGCCTGATAGACACCATTCGCCACTTGGATATTAGAGGCTGTAACCGTACCCTTGCCAATAGCAAGGCGACCCTCACCACTGCCACGGAAGGTTTTCAGACTAAAATCATCTCTGCTACCTGCGATTTGGAACGTTCCCGCCAAAGGATTATCTAAAGCTGGAGGAGACTGTTTCAATATTTGTCCCAACCGCACACCATTAGCTACAAGTTGAGCCGAAAAGCTTTGGTCTTGCAGTTGGATTTTAGAAACTGCAACTGTGCCGCCACCAATTTGAACTCCTGCACCATCACTGCGAATAGTGGCAATTTCAAATGGCGCTGTGCTGCCTAAGAGGATGAGACGACCATTGAATTGTGCCCCTGCCAAAGAGACATTTTGCAGTTGACTTTTGTCTACAAAGGGTTCTAACTTCACCCCAGAGGCAACAGCCACAGCTTGCCAACGCTCATTGGCATAACTACCAGTTGCCCGGACTGTACCACCACTTACATTCAGAGCGACATTGCGGAAAGAGACGGTGCGATTTGGAGCGATGCCTGGGGCAACTCCAGAGGAGAACGCAACTTCACCAGTTCCAGGATAAGTTCCATTGGGAGCTTGGAACCGTACCACAGTTTGGACATTAGTGGTAGCGCCAGTTAGTTGAGCTGTACCAGAGACATTGCCGATTTGAAAGGTGGGTGTTGTTTCGTAGACATTTGCGATCGCATCTCCTGGAACATTCTTGGCAGCGAAATTTAAATCCAGTCGTGGGCTTTTACCAAGTTTAATTGTACCAGTGCCCGTGATTTCACCACCAACTTTAGCTTTACCTTGAATATCTTTCAGGGTAATTAAAGAAGAACTAGTAACAAGCTCAAACTTACTACTGATGCTATTAAAATCAACTTTATCAATCCGAGCCGTTTGAATCGTGGCAACTGAGCCGGAGAGAATTGGTTCTTTAGTTGACCCAGTAATCTGCAAATCTGCTTTTACTTGTCCAGCGATCGCTACAGGTAATTTTACCTTAAGAGTCTCCTGGGCATTCGCTAAACTCACCGCATTTACACGCGCTGCCAACTTCAAGCCTGCTTGAGTATCGACGATTCCCGTAGCCACTAAAGGAATTTTGCCGTAGTTGCTAGTCACATTATTTAGCTGCAACTCCGTTCCTTGAAAGTGGAGGTTTCCTTGACTATTCCTCAACAATTGCGGGACTTTGGGTATTTGCAACGTTACCCCTTGCACAGTAGCGTTGCCAAACAATAGAGTTTGCTGTCCTGGTGTCAACCGAACTAACAAATCGCCATTGGCTCGACCCGCTTGTAAGTTCACTGGTAACTTAATCAACCGAGTAATATTCTCAGCCAGAAAATCTTGTGCTTGCACCTGGAAAGTCCCTGCTAGCACCTTAGAACGTGTCTCTCCCTGAATGGAAATATTGCCACCACTGTCTGCTTGGCCCCCAACTTCAAACCGGATCAACTGATTATTTGCTAAAAGTTGAGCAGATCCGTTGAGTTGAGAAAATAGCACAGGCAAGTGCTGAGTGTTGATAGTGTTAGCAGGGCGTTGAGCCGATACTGAATTAGAATTTGGGTATTCTCCCCTGCTCCCCTGCTCCCCTGCCCCCCTGCTCCCCTGCCCCCCTGCTCCCCGGTCACTGAGCGTAGCCGTTCGCGCAGCGTCTCGTAGAGAAGTGCTGCCCCCCTGCCCCTCTACCTCCTCATCTCTCTCTACTCTCTCATCCGGCATCAAGGCCAGCTTGGCATTCCGAAACCGTAGGTAGTCCAAATCGGTTTTAATTGCACTGCTTCCACCTGACGAAGTGATGGTAGTGGAAACCCAACGCCCTTGGTCATCCTGGTCAATGTAAATATCTGGGTTGACTACGGTTACATCTAGCTTTAGATGGCGATTAAAGATTAATTGCAACAGATCAAAACCCACTTCTACAGATTCGACTGTAGCTCGGTCTGCATCTGTGGGTGTGGCTGGGATAGCTGAAGCCCCAAACTGTACTCCTGTCAACGAAAATTGTGTGACTCTTCCCAGTTTTACCGGACGGTTGAGTGTAGTAGTGAGACTTTGTTGTGCTAACGGCGTTAACTCTGTTTGGACAAAAGTCCACAACCGCCAAATACCAACGATAACTCCTAACAGCAAAAGTCCACTCAAGGCAATGCTACCCCGGCTCAACACCAGCAACCACATACGTTTGCGGATAGGGGAGGGGGAATGAATATCTTGATTGGTAGATTTAGTCATTTGCTTTCACTGTATTAATTGCCGGATGTCGCTGGCACACACAAGCATTAACTGGCACATTGGTTCAGTATGCCATTTCCAGGATACGCCAACTAAACCCAAGACCCCATTGGTTGAGTTACGGTATTTTCTCGATCCAATACTTATGCTTAATAATATTGGCGTTTTCAGGAAAATCTGAATAGAGTGAAAATTATTCCTGTGACTTTCCTTGAGGCACAATCTCGAACTTTAATATGAATAAACCTTAAAAAGGACAGATGATTACACCAATGCGTGTTTTTGTGTTAATTTTTAATGCTCGAACGGAAAATGAGGGGATTCACACGATCCGGGAAGGCGATGCCAAAAGTGGCAAGCTACGCAATAAAATTCTGATGTTCGAGTCAGAAGACGATGCGACGCGCTTTGCCCTGATGTTAGAAGCTCAGGATTTCCCCGCACCCACACCGGAGCCGATGGATGCTGAAGAAATCAAGGAATTTTGCGAAAGTGCTGGATATGAATGGGAAATCATCCCAGAAAACAGCAATTTAGTTGTAACTCCCCCAGAACTTAACGTCGAAAAAACTGACTGGCAAGAAGATGCCCAGAAGGAGGATACTGTTGAAGACACTTTCCCTCTCAATCAACAGCCGCTAGAAGAACCAGAATTGTCTGATTCTGAATTAGAGAAGATGCGTCGCAAATTGGAAGGATTGTTGTAATTAGTCATTAGTCATTAGTCACTTGTACTGAGCGTAGTCGTTGGCGGAGCCTCTCGTAGAGAAGTATTGGTCATTGGTCACTGGTCGCTAACTGACAAATGACAAATGACAACGGACAAATGACAAAGGACGAATGATAAATGACAAAGGACGAATGATAAATGACAAATTTGCAAGAACGCGGGCATCTTTTAACTGAGCTGGTAAATCCTAACAGTCTGAACTTAGATCAGCTCAGTTCTCTGGAATTGGTGGAGTTGTTTAATGACGAAGACCAAAAGGCTGTCGCAGCAGTTGCAGCGGCGAGAATTCAGTTGGCAGAGGCAATTGAGCGCACCGCAGAGCGTTTGCGCCACGGAGGGCGCCTATTTTATATCGGTGCGGGTACAAGTGGCAGGTTAGGGGTTTTAGATGCTGCTGAGTGTCCACCTACTTTTTGTACACCCCCAGAGTTGGTACAGGGGATTATTGCTGGTGGTGCTGCCGCACTAGTACGTAGTTCGGAAGATTTAGAAGACAGCATTGAAGATGGCGAGGCTGCGATCGCAGGGCGGCACGTTACCCAATTAGATGTCGTAGTTGGCATTACCGCTGGCGGCACAACACCTTATGTCCACGGCGCACTTCATGCTGCTCGTCAGCGAGGAGCCATAACTATTTTTATCGCTTGTGTTCCTGCTGAACAAGTTAGCTTTGATGCCGAGATTGACATTCGCTTATTGACAGGACCAGAAATAATCGCCGGTTCAACTCGCCTGAAAGCGGGTACAGCTACTAAATTAGCTTTAAATATCCTTTCTAGCGGCGTGATGGTTAAACTAGGCAAAGTTTATGGCAATCGCATGGTGGATGTAGCAGTAACAAATCAAAAATTACGCGATCGCGCTTTGCGAATTTTGCAAGACCTCACAGGTTTAAGTCGAGAAACTGCTGGTTTTTTACTAGAACGTAGTGGTAAATGGGTCAAGCTGGCGCTATTGATGCACTGGACTGGATTGGAAAAAGACGAAGGCGATCGTCTACTTTCAGAACACCAAAGTAATCTCAGGGCAGCTGTTCTCAGCTATCAAAATCATAAGCAACCTTGAATAAATTTTCTAAATAAATACTTTATAATCTGGCTGTTACTTGTTTTAGTAACACGCCTTTTTTTTAAATAATATTCTTTAGAAAAGCTGCTATTAATTAGCATAGTTAAGAATAGTAAACTTAAATAAATATTTTAACCTATATTGTCAATGTGAATAACTAAAGCAAGTCTATTTGGAGACTGCTAATCATTTTTAAACAAAAATTCAGAACTTATACGGATATGATTCAGTATGAAAATTATTAAAATGATATATTGATACACCATGATATCGACTATGGCAACTTACTTTAGTCATAAATATTAGCAGAAAAGTAAATTCTGTCAATAAAGACTTTATGCTAGATAAATTCTTTACTAGCAATAGTTTTGCTATCTTAACATCTGCCTTGCTTTTAATAATCTTGATTTAGACTGCTATATAACAAATCCATTTGCACTGATTAACATAATCTGCCAATCGCTATATAGCTAGAACACTGTGACAGAAGTGTTGCCTACCTTTAACAAGTTACTTCAGAAATTTGTCTGGTTAATTGAGATGGTAGGTGAATTGACACCTTGCTCTACTAGTATCGGTTTTTAATGGCTAGCTTTTTAATAAAAGGAACAAACTATGGCTCATCAAGAACTTATTTCAAATAATCTAGTAAATGAATTTAAAACTTGTACTCAGTTGCAATACAATGGCAAGTTAAATATTAAAAGTTCCAAGGGCAGCCAATGGACTTTTTACTATCGATTGGGACGGATAGTTTGGGCAACAGGAGGAACTCATCCCTTCCGACGTTGGCGTAGACATATAGCCCAGAATTGTCCCCAGATTGATGTTGATAAGTTGCAGTTACGTGAGCAAGACCTATCAATTGATTACTGGGACTATAAACTGATAGAAGTATTTTATAAAAAACAGAAAATTCAGAGAGAGCAGATTCAATCTATTGCGGAAAATACGATAGCAGAACTATTATTTGACCTAGCTTTGCAAGGAAACTTTGCTTCTCTAAGTTGCAATCGCAACCAAGAAGTTATCTTAGAAACCCCAATGAGCTTCACGAGTGCAGAAATGTCTGTAAAGCACATGCAAGACTCATGGAAAATTTGGTCAGAAGCAGGTTTAGCAAATTTTTCTCCTGACTTAGCACCAATTCTACGGCGACCAGAACAACTTGAGCAGATGGTAAGTCCATCTGTCTACAAAAACTTTGTAAATTTAATCAATGGCAAATTCACTCTGCGAGATTTAGCCATGAAAATGAAGCAGAGTGTACTACCACTCACCCGTTCGTTGCTTCCTTATATCCTTAAAGGAATCATTGAATTGGTAGAAGTACCTGACTTGCCTTTAGGAATTACTGAAGTCAACAATAACTCTACCACCACACAAGCCAAGAAGCGGATTGCTCCACTAGTGGCTTGCGTCGATGATAGCCCTCAAGTATGTAAAATGGTAGAGGATATTGTCACTTCCAATGGATTTAGGTTTGTCAAAATTCAAGATGCTGTACAAGCTCTACCAACCCTAATTCAGGATAAACCAGACCTGATTTTTTTGGATTTGATTATGCCAGTTGCTAGTGGTTACGAAATTTGTACTCAGTTACGAAGAATATCTACATTTTCCAACACACCAATAATTATATTAACAGGCAGTGATGGTCTTTTAGATAGAGTTCGTGCCAAAGTAGTTGGTTCTACAGATTTTCTCACTAAACCTGTAATGACTGATAAGGTAATGAGTATAATACGTAAACATTTACCTACACAGACTGTATCAAATAAAAAGAGTAAATCTAATTTAGAAGTTTGTAATTAGGGAAAGTTAGAGGCAATTTTTGATTCTGAATTATTCCTCAAATTTTGTAGACTTTTCCACCTCAGTAAAAATTAAATTATTGAGGTTAAATAATTTTAAATTAACTCTATTTTTAAAATCAGGTATTTGCGATTTTAGATATATTATCATCTTTAAATTCTTTTGCTGGCAGTCATTTTTACATTTTGAATGTTCAAGCCAAAATGTAAAATCTAAAATTAGGTTATCAAACTATTTTATATTCAGAAAACTTATATTAAGTTATGTTTATTAAGTACTTTCTCTGAGGTTGATACATAAAGATTGAATCAAAATTAGACAAATACAAATTTTTGTATTTATAGCAGTCCTATTTGATTTGTGAATATTGTTTAGGGCAAAGGGGTTAGGGCTAGTCTCTAGTCCCTTCCATGTCTTTTTGAGGAATCATTTAGGATTTGTCTATTTTGTTTACGTTTTGAGAAAAAGTTAACGAGTAATTGCCATGAATACTGTTTTAGTTGTTGAAGATGGCTTAACAGATATGGAAATAATCAGCCGTTACTTGCAACAGGCAGGTTATTCTGTAATTAGCGCCACTAGTAGTGAAGAGGCTCAAGACAAAATAGATGAAAATAAGCCAGACTTAATATTTCTCGATGTAATTTTACCGGGTAAAAGTGGCTTTGAAATTTGCCGAGAACTGAAAAATAATCCTGACACTAGCAATATCCCTGTAGTTTTTTGCTCTACAAAAAATAGTGATGTAGATAAAATTTGGGGTAATATGTTAGGCGCTGATGGTTATCTATCAAAACCGATCGATCGCGAGGAACTAGTAGTAATTTTAAAGCGATTACTTAATTAGTGAAAATATCATAAATTAACAAATCATAGAAGTCACTAGTTTTTAGATTAATCTCTCCAAGAATAAACAATAACTGCAAATGTGGCTAAAGATAAATAATCAAGGACAAAGGATCGATAGCTTTGGAAACCCAGGAAAAGTTTTTAAGTTTTAATTTGGGAGTAACTGATACAGCCGTAATTTCTTTACAACACATCGCAGAAGTTTTGCAAGTATCATTACCAGAAATATGTGGCGTTCCTCAGATGCCAAGTAGTGTCTTGGGTATTTATAATTGGCGCGGTGAGATGCTTTGGTTAGTCGATTTAGAGGCAATGTTAGGTTATCCTCCAATTTCACAAGGGTCAAATTTAGTTTCAAGAATGATGGCAATTGTTATAGAAAATAAAGGTAAGTATTTGGGACTATTAGTACGACAACTTATAGATATTGAATGGCTGGATACTAAAGAAATGAAACCCGCAAGTGCTGAATTATTTTATCCAAAAATATCACCTTTTTTACAGGGGTATTTTATTAATGATTCGGAGGAGATAATTTTTAATTTGGATGCCACAACTATTATTCAATCTCCAGCATGGGAAATTCATAATTGAATATTTAGTAAAGTGTGATTAGGTAGATTTTTTTGAAAACTCCTAATCCTTAATGAGTAAATACCAGATAAATATCGCTTGCCACATATCCAGTTATTACCAATCACAATTTTGAGGTTAATCAAATGACATTTTTGTATAACAATAGCCATGAGAGCGAGCATCTAATCTCTGAATTAGAAAATGAGAATGGTAACGCTCATATAGCAAATATTGCTAGTAGTGAAATATCTTTATTAAATGCGATAGCTCTAGAATTTAAAACTTGGCGGCGACAGTTGAAAGACATCGCAACTCATATGCGCCAAGCCCCAGACCTTGATACATTAATGAAAATTACTGTAGCACAAATTAGAGAAAAGATTGGCTGCGATCGCGCCTTAGTTTATCAGTTTACTTCGCGAGAATCAGGTAATGTTTTAGCCGAATCGAGAACACTAGGTTGGACTCCAACTTTAGGCGAAAATATTCCTGGAATTATTTTTGGCTTGTATACTAATCAAGACTATATAGAAGCTGTAGTTATTGACGATATCAATCAGATTCAACTTACCCCTTATCAAAAGCAACTGCTAGATAAATTTCAAATTAAAGCTAGTTTGAGTTTACCGATTGTAGTAGAAGGTAAAGTGTGGGGTTTACTAGTAGTTAATAATTGCTACTCAAAGCGGCAGTGGCAAGAAGTAGAAATTAGCCTACTATCTCAACTGACAACAGAACTAATTTACAAATTACAAAGCTTTGAATTCCAAAAAGAACAGCAACAGCGGCTACTAGCAAAAAAATCGGTAGCCAAAGTCATCGACAAAATTTTGCGGATATCAAATGTCGATAAGCTGTTTCAAACAACCACTCAAGAAGTACGTCAATTACTAAAATGCGATCGCGTCGGTGTCTATCGCTTCAAACCCGACTGGAGTGGCGAGTTTGTCGCTGAGTCAGTGGGTAATGGCTGGATAAAAATGGTCGGCCCTGATTTTTACATGGTCTGGGAAGATACCCACTTACAAGACACTCAAGGAGGACGTTATGCCAAGGGTGAAAGCTTTGTGGCCAATGATATTTATCAAATGGGCCATTCTCAATGTCATATTGACATTTTAGAGCAGTATGAAATGAAGGCTTACATCATTGCGCCCATATTTGCTGGAGAAAAATTATGGGGTTTGTTGGCAGCTTATCAAAATTCTGGGCCTCGTGATTGGCAACCTTGGGAAGAAACCTTTGTAACTCAAATTGGATTGCAATTTGGTGTAGCTATCTCACAAGGGGAATATCTCGAACAAGTGCAGACAAAATCTGACCAACTAGCTCAAATAGTTGAACAAGAGAAAGTTTTCACTAAGATAGTCAACCGTATCAGACAATCTTCAGATGTAGAAAGCGTCTTTAAAACAACTACTCAAGAAGTGCGTCAATCACTACAATGCGATCGCGTCGCTGTCTATCGTTTTAACCCTGACTGGGGTGGTGAATTTGTGGCTGAGTCTGTGAGTACTGGTTGGACAAAACTGGTAGGCCCTGATATCAAAACCGTTTTGGACGATACCTACTTGCAAGAAACGAAGGGAGGTCGGTATATCAGAGGTGAAAACTTTATCGTTAATAATATCTATGAAGTAGGATTAGCTCCCTGTCATATTGAGATTTTAGAGCAGTTTGAAGCCAAAGCTTACATGATTGTTCCGATATTTTTCGGGGATAAATTGTGGGGATTGCTGGCAGCTTATCAAAATTCTAGCTCCCGTGAATGGCAAAGCTGGGAAGTGAACTTTTTAGTTCAGACTAGCTTGCAATTTAGTTTAGCTAAATCACAGATAGACTATTTGGAATTAGTGCGAGTCAAATCTGAAAAACTAGCTCAAATAGCAGAACAAGAGAAAGCTGTCACCAAGATCAGTAACCGCATCCGGCAATCTTTAGATGTAGAAGAAATCTTCAAAACAACTACTCAAGAAGTTAGGCAATTAATGCGATGCGATCGCGTCGCCGTGTATTGCTTCAATCCTAACTGGAGTGGTGAATTTGTCGCAGAGTCAGCAGGTCATCTTTGGGTAAAACTCGTAAGCCCCGATATCAAAACTGTCTGGGAAGATACCCACTTACAAGAAACTCAAGGAGGTCGATATGCCCAAGGGGAAAATTTTGTTGTCAATGATATCTATCAGGTAGGTCATTCTCCTTGTCATATTGAAGTTTTAGAGCAATTTGAAGCCAAAGCTTATGTAATTGTTCCTGTATTTGCTGGGGAACAATTGTGGGGATTGCTGGCAGCTTATCAGAATTCGGGAACTCGTGATTGGGAAGAATCGGAAGTCACTTTGTTAGCACGTATTGGCAGCCAGTTAGGACTGGCATTACAACATACCGAATACTTGCAACAAGTACAAGCGCAGTCGGCAAAATTAGCAGAAGCCGCAACACGGGAAAAGGCAGCTAAGGAGTTACTCCAACAACGATCGATTCAACTCTTAAAAGCCCTTAGACCCGCCCTTAACGGCGACTTAACAGTACGCGCACCGATTACAGAAGACGAGCTAGGCACGATCGCTGATGCTTACAATAATACTCTGCAAGCACTGCGGCAAATTGTTGTTCAAGTACAAGGGGCTGCTCAACAAGTTGCTCAAACTTCTAGCAATAGCGAGGCTTCATTAGCGGGACTAACCAATCTGGCACAACAACAATCTGAGGAGATTACCGCAGCCTTAGATGACATTCAACAGATGGTGGACTCTACTCAAGCTGTAGTAGCGAATGCTGAGTTAGTACAACTAGCAGTGCAAAAAGCCAATCAAACTGTAGAGTCTGGCGATACTGCTATGAACCTGACTGTAAAAGCAATCCAAGGAATTCGTGAAACCGTTGCTCAAACCAGCAAAAAGATTAAACGCCTCAGCGAATCTTCACAAAAAATCTCTAAAGTGGTGAATTTGATTGGTAATTTTGCCACACAGACAAACGTACTCGCTTTGAATGCAGCCATTGAAGCTACTCGTGCTGGTGAATATGGTAAAGGCTTTGCAGTTGTAGCTGATGAAGTCCGTTCTTTATCTCGCCAATCAGCAGCAGCAACCATCGAAATTGAAAAATTAGTTCAGGAGATTCAAGCAGAAACCGGGGAAGTTGCAGTAGCAATGGAAACTGGTATTCAGCAGGTAGTAGAAGGTACTAATCTTGTTAGCGACACTCGCCAAAACTTAAATGCGATCGTTTCTGCGACTGCCGAAATTAGTCAGTTAATCGAGCGAATTACCGCAGCGACTCAAAAACAAATGGCGCAATCTGTAACAGTCACTAAATCAATGCAAGATGTCGCAGAAATTGCCGATAAAACTTTTGCTGAATCTCAAGAAATTGCGACTGTGTTCCAAGATTTATCAGGAATGGCGCAAGAGTTATTAACAACTGCTAGTAAGTTTAAAGTGAAATGAATTTTAGATTTTAGATTTTAGATTTTGGATTTTGGATTATGAATGAGGAGGATTTTAAGCGGAGAACAAAGCAGCTAGCATTGCGAGCAATCCGCTTAGTAGAAGCTCTCCCACAGAGCAGAACGGCAGATGTAATTGGCAAGCAGCTAATCCGTTCAGCAACATCTGTGGGAGCTAACTATCGGTCAGCTTGTTGTGGCAAGTCAACCGCCGATGTCATTGCTAAACTCAGTTTGGTAGAGGAAGAAGCCGATGAAAGTCTTTGTTGGATGGAACTTGTTGTTGAGGTTGGTTTATTACCACTGGAAAAAGTGAAAAGCTTGATGTTAGAAAATACCGAAATTCTGGCAATGACAGTTGCATCAATTAAAACTTTACGCAACAAATCCAAAATCCAAAATTTAAAATCAAAAATCTAAAATATGATTACAGATAACGAAATTCGAGAACAAGGCTACATCTATTTTCTAGCTGAAGCCCCAGAATTAGTCCAAATTATTGAACAAGAACTATTTAGCTTATCCGAAGATTATAGCATTGCTAAAATTCACAATTTAATGCGGGCTACTCATACACTTAAAGGTGGTGCAGCTAACGTTGGGCTAGAATTAATTAAGACGATCGCTCATTTTTTAGAAGATGTATTTAAGGCTTTATACAATCCAAAAGTAATCGTAGATGCAGAATTTCAAACACTTTTATTACAAGCTTATGAGTGTTTGAGTATAGCATTAAATACTGAGCTAATAGGCAGTACTGTTAATGACGAAGAACTGCTTCATCGAGCGACTTCAGTGTTTGCACAGTTACAAGAAAATCTGGGTGATGCATTTGGTGCTGAATCTCATATTCCCACTTCTGAAGAATTGGGATTTGATATTGTGCAATCTGTTTTTGAAGTAGGAGTAGAACAACGTCTAAACAGTATCGCTGAAGTTATTAACAATCCACCAAATAATGACAAATTTATCGAGTTTTTACACTCTCAAGCTGAAGTATTTCTGGGCTTGGCAGAATCTTTAAATTTGCCTGGATTGGGAGAAATTTCCCAAACGATTCTCTCCGCATTGCAAGCAAATCCCAGTCAGGTACAGCAAATTGCAGAAATTGCCCTGGTAGATTTACAACAAGCAAAAAAATTAGTATTAGAAGGCGATCGCACATCTGGTGGAGAACCTTCATCAGGTTTGCAAAAACTCGCAGTAGTGGCAAATAATGAGTTATCTGAAGAATTGCCAAATAATTCATTTACTAACACATTTATCATCAATGTAGAACAATTTTATCAATTTCTCACTACATCTGATAACAATAAAAATGAATCGGTAAAGCCAACAACTGCCAAATTCTATTTAAAAGTAATTCGCTACATTTTTGGCTGGTTTAATCACCAGATGCAAATACCAGAGGTGGAACTAAATTTAACTTTACTAGTTCCCAGATTAGAAAGAAGAAGTCTGCTGAATTATATCGAAAACTGGCTGAAAGACTTTCTTGATTTCGTTCGCGATGAAGAAGATAGTCAAAGTCTTTGTATTTATCGACGTGGAATTATCTTAATCATTTTATTTGCAGTTGCAAAATTTCAATATTCTCTGAAAGCATCTGATAGCTACCTCTCAGCAATTAAAATATTACAAAACCAAATTCATAAATTAGCAAAAGAATATAAAAGTTATCCTCCTGTTACTAGTGAAGAGAAAAATTGGCTTGATAGCCCCAAGTTACAAAAACTGTTAGTTATTAAAGAGATTGTATCTTCTCAATCAACTGATAACTTACTAGAAGCAATATGGGGAGAAGAAGCTAGGCAGAACCTTGTTGTTGAAGTCGTGACAACCCAGGCTGATAATTCTTCAGAAAAGCTTGATTCATTAACTGTCAGCGAGCAGGTAGTTATAGACGTTCCGAAAACAGCTATTGAAGTCATCCCTGATATAGCTACACAAATTAACAAAGAAATAGACGATAAATCAGAGTATGTTCAAACTAAAAACTTTCGTCAACCTTCATTTATTCGGGTAGATACAGAGAGACTGCAACACCTCAATTATTTAGCAGGAGAATTGCTGATTTACCAAAAACGGCGTAGTTTACAAGATGAACAGGTCAAAGAAATAATTGAGCAACTAGAACAGCAACTCACTAGACATCAAACAACTTTAAACAATTTACGCGATCTACCTTTACAAATACAAAATATTACCTCACAACAAACGCAAAGTTTTGCAGTGGATTTTGACTCTCTAGAAATGGATGTATATACAGAATTTCACATGACATTGCATGAAGCAATAGAAGAAACACTGCAACTACAAGAAACCACAGAATCTCTCGATTTGCTTCTGACACAAGCTACTCAAATTAGTGATAAACAAGAGAATTTAACTCTTAATATTATAGATAGCTTAGTCGAAGCACGAATGGCGCCTTTGGGCAATATATTGAATCGCTTCCCTCACATGGTAAATAAATTGGGGAATGTTCATGCCAAACTTGTAGAATTGAAACTTACTGGTAGTGAAGTACTAGTAGATAAAGCGATCGCAGAAAAGCTCTACGATCCTTTGTTACACTTAGTGCGTAATGCTTTTGACCACGGTATTGAAGCTCCGCAAGTTCGCCGAGAGCTTGGTAAACCAGAAGAAGGTTTAATCGAAATCTGCGCTTATCATCAGGGTAGCCAAACTGTTATCGAAGTTCGTGATGATGGCCAAGGATTGAATTTAGAGAGAATTCGCAGAAAAGCTGCTGAACTTTATCCCATACAAACTGAAGAAAAAACTAGAAAATATGCTTCTAGTCTGGCTGAACCTGAACTTTTAGATTTGATATTTTCGCCTGGATTTACTACTGCAAATAAAGTAAGTGAAATTTCTGGGCGTGGCATGGGTTTAGATATTGTGCGTACTCAGATGCACGCACTCCACGGCTCGATTTCAGTTCAATCCTTACCCAACCAAGGAACAATATTCATACTCAAAATTCCTTTTTCTATGACTACAGAAAAGTTAATGCTAGTTCAAGCCAAAGGTGTTGTTTATGGTCTGATGTTAGACAGTATCGAAAGAATATTGATTCCCTCTGAACAACAGATTAAAGAAATTGAAGGCAAAAAAGTCTTGTATTGGAATATAGACAATGATGAGACTATGGTTAGCCTTCGTCAACTTTCAAAGTTGATTAATTATAATGGTTCATTCATTAATAATGAGACTCTATACAACACTTCAAATACTCACAACCCAAGTGTAGCGAAAAATCCGGTGCTTTTGCTACAGCGAAATCAGGGAAAAGTTGCTTTAGAAGTTGACCAAATAATCGGCGAACAAGAACTGGTAATCAGACCTTTAGGAAATGCGATCGCACCGCCAAAATACATTTATGGTTGTAGTAGTTTAGCCAATGGTAATCTCATCTTAGTAATTGATGCTTTGTTACTGGTAAAATCTAGCGAAATCCAACAAACAACACTTGACATCAGGGCGCTACCAGTAGCTTCTTCGTCAAATAAAAAAGCCTTGCCGATATCAGGGCATACTTTTTCATCTACACCATTACTTGCGGCATCGACTTCCACAACAACTATAGAAACCCAATCCAGTTATTCTGAAGAGCCAGATTATAAATCACCAAAAGTTGTTTTAGTAGTAGATGATGCAATTAGTCTCCGGCAAACCCTTTCTCTAACTCTCCAAAAATCTGGCTATCAAGTAATACAAGCTCAAAATGGTGTAGAAGCTCTAGAAAAATTGCAGTTACATCCTGAAATTAAAGTTGTCGTCTCCGATTTAGAGATGCCACGAATGAATGGTTTTGAGTTGTTGAGCAATTTCCGCCAATACACAAATTTAGCAAAAATTCCTGTTGTGATTCTTACTTCTCGCAGTGCTGAAAAACATCGCCAGCTTGCCCAAGAATTGGGTGCAAAAGCTTACTTAACCAAACCTTTTTTAGAGCATGAGTTTATCTCTAAAATTAAGGAGTTAATTAACAATAATCCAAATGATTTAGATCATTTACTCATAGTGAAAAATAATTAACAATTTGTAATTACGAATTACGTTAGCGTAGCGGTAGCGAGTCCGCGTACTCTGTAAAAGTTGCAAGCTACGCGCAGCTTCTGTCTGCGATACGCTGCGCGTTCGCGTAAGCGTCCCGCAGGGAACGTAGAGAGCGTCATTACGAATTACGAATTATCCGGTAGATTATTTGTATCTACACCTAGAGAACGTAAATACTCGGCTAATTGTTCAGCCCGCGATCGCTCTTGTTGTGCCTGTTCTGCATCTGTAAAATAGCGGTTTCCTTGCTCGTCATACCAACATAAAAACTCCTGTTGTATACCGGCAATTACAGCTTGGTGTCGCCCAATACCTAATCCAACCTCTGGCATCAAATAAGGTTCACCTATTTGTAGTTGGTAGCTTCCATCTATCAACTTATACACTTCAAAGGGTTGATGTTGGTCGCGTCGCCAAAACTCAGGGTTATAAATTACGTAGTACAATACACCGAGTTTTCTATATATATCTAGCTTTTCGTCGTATTCACCTCCTGGAGTATGGGATACCATTTCTAATGTGAATATTGGAACTATCCCATTTTCTTCCCAAACAGCGTAACTTTTGCGTGATTTACCACCCTTTTTCCGTTCTACTCCCAGACTTAAAAAAGCATCTGGGACTACAGGTACTCTGGGATTTACTCCTGTGGTGTGATACACTCCCATATCTACTCCGAAGTACCAATCCATGCGATTTGCCCAAATGGAGTTAAGTAAGAAAAGTAAAATATTGGGCAAAAAGTTTTGATCTTCGTTATCCACTGGGGTATCGTCTGAACACGGAAGTTCGTCGGTAGTTGGTAACGCATTTTTGAGATCGGGTGAGAGCATAACCGTTGTCTCGCTGGCGTTTGATGCCTTTATTATAAATGAGCCAACAAAAGTTTAGCGTTTGGGTGCAGCTTCCCCAAACTTAATTAAAAGTGCGATCGCAATACTAACAAACAAAATTAACGTCATACTCAAGGCTGAACCGAATCCCCAATTTTGCGTTGCTCCAAGAAACTGGTTATAAACTAACCGCGCCGCCGTCATACTAGAAGCACCACCAAGTAATTCTGGATCGACAAAATCCCCCAAGCCTGTGATGAATACAAGCATAGAAGCAGCCGCAATTCCCGAAAAAATTTGCGGTACGGTTACTTGGAAAAAAGTTTCCACTGGATTTGCACCTAAATCAGCCGCAGCTTCTAGCAAGCGCTTATCTAGCTTTTCGAGAGAAGCATATAAAATCAAAACCATATAAGGTAATAAACTGTAACTCATGCCAATTAATACAGCTTGACTATTGTTGAGTAATTCCCAAGTAGGCAAGCCTAAATTGCTGAATAAACTGTTCAATAAACCAGTAGGACGAAGAATTGTAATCCAAGCATAAGAACGGAGTAAGGAAGAAGTCCACAAAGGTAGAACAAAGGCTAATAGCAGCAAATTTCGCCAACGCTGCGGCGCTATCTGAGCAATCCAATAGGCGACGGGGAAGCCCAAAATTAAACAAATTACCGTAGTGCCAAAGGCAAAAAATAGCGATCGCCCAATTACTTGCACGTAAAGTGAGTCAAATATTCGGATGTAGTTTTTGAACCCGTTGGGATTGACCAAATCTCCTGGTCGGATGTCTGCAACTAAACTTAACTCGAAAATTATCAAAGATGGCAGCACCAACAAAAGTAATAACCAAATCGCAGATGGTGCCAGCAATACCAAAGGTTGCAGCCAATTTCTGACGGGGTTCTGCAATTTTTCTATTTTAGAAATCTCATTTTTTTCCAAATTAATCACTCCTAACTCCTAACTCCTAACTCCTAACTCCTAACTCAATTAACTGCTAGTTAATTGAGTCCAATAACGATCGTAAACCTCTTCAAATTCTCTTACAGGTGTAACACGTTCACAATTTTTTAACAGGGACTCTGATGGAAACAAGTTAGTGTTGTTTTGGATTGTTTTTGGCAATTGCTCAAATCCGGCGCTATTAGGCGTAGAAATATTTAGGCGTTGAGTGATTTGGGCTGCGATTCCTGGTTGCAAAATCATGTTAATCCAAGCATAAGCTCCAGATTGGTTGGGGGCTGTTTTGGGAATTACAATAGTGTCTGTCCATAATGAAGAACCACTGCGAGGAATCACATATTTGAGTTTAGGATTTTCTTGAGAGATTTTCACGGCATCTGCGGAATAACACATTGCCAATAGTAAATCTCCTGCCAGAATTTGATTTTGCCAAGCGTCGGTGTCAAAACGGGCGATCGCAGGTTTTAGGGACTTCAATTTTTCATAAGCTTGTTTAATTTCTTGTTCATTTTTTGAGTTGTAAGAATAACCGAGCATTCGTAAGGTTGCACCCATAACTTCTCGAACATCATTGAGCAAGGTCATCCGCTGATTCAGTTGCTCTTGATTTTGCCAAAGATAATCCCAGTCTTGTGGTGCATCTTTAATTTTTTCGGAATTGTAAAGTAAACCTGTTGTCCCCCAGTTAAAAGGGATACTGTAGCGGTTATTGGGGTCATAACTAGGATTCTGAAACCGGGGAAATAAATTCTCTAGACCGATTAAGCGATTGTGATTTATTTCTGTTAACAAGCCTTTGTCTACCATCTTCTGCACCATATAATCAGATGGGTTGATGATGCTGTAAGTGCCACCGCCTCCAGCTTGCAATTTAGCCAGCATGACATCATTGGAATCATACACATCTGCCAGCACTTTCATGCCAGTTTGGGCGCTAAAAGTTTTCAGTAATTGGTTGTCAGTATATTGTGTCCAGGTAAAGACATAAAGTTGGTCACGCTGACCATTCGTATTAGAATTAGCACGTACTTCAGCCAGCCTCCAGCCACAACCACCTAAAGATAAGCTAGAAAGTGCTGCCACCCCTTTTAAAAATTGGCGTCTGTTAGTCATTAAGTTAATAGTTAATCATCTTTTGTATTGTTGCCGATTGATTCTAAATATGCCTTTAATTGGAGTGCCCATAGGTAGTTTAAAGATTAACTTAAGTGTATCTACCTGTGCAACTGTTAATAAGTTACTCCTGTTATACCAATTCTGTATAAAGATGCGCCAAATTATATAAGGAACGAACCGCAAAGGACACAAAGGAAGAAAGAAAATTTGGCGCAGCCTCACAAAGAAATGGTATTAGCTAATGTTAGGCACGGTTTTTAATCAAGCTTGAGTTATAAAAATTAACAAAGCGAGCGATCGCCAAATTATCCAGGAAACTCAGTGTGGCAAGCTGTACTGCACTTCTGTACTAGCAAAAATCACAGGGTTTGTCCTTACCTTACCAGTTAAAACTGTGACAGGAGTTTTGGATTCATAAATGTAAGGAGGACTCATACAAATGTTTAATTGGCAAAACCTGCGGCAGCAAATTCGATATTGTCTGATTTTCTTGGCTGCCCTCTGGTTGAGCTTAGGGGTTCCAGGTTGCAGTTTTTCCCCACCCAATTCTCAAACAGCTTCATCTCCTGGGCCTACCCAGACCAACCCGGCTGTACAACGTTTTGACGGTGTGACGATTAACGTCATTACCCATGATGAAGCAATTTATACGGGGACTAAGCGACATATTGCTGAATTTGAATCGCTGACTGGAGCGAAGGTCAATCTAACGGGTATTCCCTTTAAAAATCTTTACACCATATTGGAAAAGAACTGGTCTGGTAACAATTCAAAGTACGATATGGCAGTTATCTTGCCTCAATGGTTGATTGACTTTATCAATGCTGGCTATCTGGAAGATTTAACTGCACGAGTGAAGACTGATGCTACTTTGCAGTGGGATGATATCGCTCCGATCTTTCGGAATGTCAGTGCGACTTATAAAGGGCGCACCTACAGTATTCCGTTGGATGGCGATTTTCACATGGTTTATTACCGCAGCGATCTGTTAAAGGAAGTTGGTTTGACGCCTCCAGAAACGTGGGATCAGTATTTGGCGATCGCTAAACGGTTTCACGCCAAAGACCTAAATGGCGACGGGAAACCAGACTATGGCTCTTGTGTTTCAAAACGCGCTCATGAAAATAGCACAAGTATGTTGATATCTATTGCTACTCCTTTTTTGCAATCTCAGGGAACAGCACAAGGGGCATTTTTTGACCCAGATACGATGAAACCCCTAGTGAACAATCCAGCTTTTGCCAAAGCACTGGATATTTACAAACAAACTATGGATTATGGAGTTCCCCAAGATCAAAATCTGGGTGGTTCTAAAGCTAGAGAATTATTTATCACTGGCAGGTGCGCTCTGACTATTGATTGGGGCGATGTCGGGCCTCTAGCTATAGATTTGTCTGTGTCTAAAGTGATGGATAAAGTCGGTGCTGTCATCACTCCAGGTACTACTCAAGTCCTCGATCGCAAGACCAACAAATTGGTCGCCTGTGATAAGTTTACCTGTCCTTATGCTATTGATGGTGTCAATCACGCGCCCTACGCTGCCAACGTCGGTTGGACTGGTGTGATTCATGCCAAGGCAGCACCGAGGGTACAGGATGCCGCATATGCGTTTCTCTCCTATATGAGTCAACCTACTCAGTCCAATGTAGATGTAACCATTGGTACAACTGGCTTCAATCCCTACCGAATTTCGCAATTTGAAAACTCAGATCCCTGGATTAAAGCAGGACTGTCGTCCGAAGCTGCCAACAACTATCTTGGAGCAATTGGGGTCAGCTTGAACAGCCCCAACATAGTTTTGAATTTGAGCATTCCCCATAATCAGGAATATCAATTTGAAGTCCTCGATGCGGCTGTATCTGATTTTTTGGCGAACAAACTTACCACAGAGAAAACAATGCAGCAGATTGAACAGGGATGGGAGCAGATTACCAATAAAGTGGGGCGTGAGTCTCAACGCGCCGCTTACCGCGCTAGCCTTGGGCTATGAGGGAGCAATTAATTCAAAATTAAAGACATTTCAGACGTTCGCGTAGCGTCTCGCAGAGAAGAGGAGTGCGGTCTTGGGGTCTCCCCAAGAGGAGCAACTCCGGGGGATTTAAACCCCGAGTGAAATCCATCCCACCCCTTGTCCCCTGCTCCCCTACCTCTTTTTCAACCCAGCTGTTCATTTCACAAATGAAGTGGGCATCTTAAAAATAATTGAGTAAAAATTATCTCGAATATGATTTGTAATACACTGCCAATATCAGTAGCTTGAGACTGTAAAAGGAGCCACGCTAGTGCGAAATTGGAACCTGAGCACAAAAATTATTGCTTCCTATTCAGTGCTAATCGCAGTAATGGCTGGAACAATAGCTTCGGGGATGTACTGGCAGTTGTACTCTAGTCAACGACAGGCAATCCGTAATCGTCTTTTGGCGGTTGTCAGTCTAGCTGTTCCACAAATCGATAGCGATTATCACGGATTGATTGTTAAACCAAGCGATCGCACCTCAGCCTTTTACAAAATTAATCAAGATAAACTTGTAGCAATTCAAGCAACCAGTAAAGATATTAAACGTATTTATACGGTACGCCAACAACCAAATAAAAAATTTGTCTATGTCTTAAACTACGACCCTGCCGATCGAGGCAAAGGTGTATTGATTGGCATGGATTACACAAAGTCATTAGATGATTTGTATGCCGCCATTGCCCACAATGCACCGTTTGTTGAGCAGGAATTTCGCCAAACTACAAATGGTGAAACCATTCTTTACGGCTATGCCCCAATTACCAATCTCCAGGGGCGGGTGAATGGATTCTTGGTGGTTGAACTGGATGCAAGTTCTGTAGTTCGCCAAGAATATTCGGTAGCCGGATTTGCTCTGATAAATTTTTTAGCTGTGTTATTAGTAACTGTAGTTTTAGTGCGTTGGCTATCGCGATCGCTGGTAGTGCTACCTATTTTACAACTCAATAGCGCTGCCAAGCAATTAGAAACGGGGAATTGGAATGCCACTCTACCAAGCAATCGCACCGATGAACTTGGAGAACTCTCCGTATCTTTTAACAGCATGGCCAAACAGTTGCAAACCTCCTTTGCCACCTTAGAACAAAAGGTAGAAGAACGCACACTACAACTAGCAGAAGCAAAACAAAAAGCCGATACTGCCAACCTTGCCAAGAGTGAGTTCCTCGCTAACATGAGCCATGAACTGCGAACTCCGCTCAATGGCATCCTGGGCTATGCCCAAATTCTCCAAAATGGTGAACCCTTAACAGAACGAGCTAAAAAAGGTGTAGATATCATCTATCAGTGCGGCAATCATTTGCTTAATCTGATTAATGATATCCTTGACCTCGCCAAAATCGAAGCCCGCAAGTTGGAATTATATCCTGACGATGCTTATTTCCCGGCACTTTTAGAAGGCATTGCAGAGATGATGCGCGTGCGTGCTGGTCAAAAAGGAATTTCTTTTACCTATCAACCTGATTCTAATTTACCTGTTGGCATTACAGTCGATGAAAAACGCATCCGCCAAGTGTTGATTAACTTATTGGGCAATGCTATTAAGTTTACTGACGAAGGCGGAGTTACATTTCGCGTTAAAACTCACAAACTGGAAACTGCAACCTATCAAATTCGCTTTGAGGTTGAAGATACAGGGGTCGGGATATCGCCAATCGGACTCACAAAAATCTTCCAACCCTTTGAACAAGTGGGTGATGTGAAGAAACAAGCAGAAGGTACTGGATTAGGACTAGCAATCAGTCTGCAAATCGTTTCTCTGATGAGTAGCACCCTAAATGTGGACAGCCAACTTGGACAAGGTAGCACCTTCTGGTTTGAAGTTGAACTTCCCGAAGCTCAAGAATGGGCAGCAAGTCTGCGAACAACTAAGCAAGGGAAGATTATAGGATTTGAAGGCAGCAAGCGCCAGCTACTGGTAGTCGATGACCGTTGGGAGAATCGGTCAGTTTTGGTTAGTTTACTGGAACCTTTGGGTTTTGCAGTGATTGCCGTCAGCAACGGTCGAGAAGGATTGGACAAGGCGCAGGAGATTCATCCTGACCTGATTATTACAGACTTGATGATGCCAGAAATGGATGGTTACGAGATGCTGCGACAGTTGCGGCAGATTCCTGAGTTGCAGAATGTTCCAGCGATCGCTTCTTCAGCTAGTGTATTTGAAAGTAATCAGAATGAGAGTATCGCAGCCGGAGCCGATGCGTTTTTACCCAAGCCTGTAGAAGCCCCAGCGCTGCTGAAGTTGTTGGAAAAATACCTGAATCTAAAATGGATTTATGACCAAAATTCCATTGATGTGGAGCCGATGAAAGCCAACTCAGAGGCAATATCTTCATCCACCCCAGATGAGATTGTCCCCCCAACTGAGGAGGTTTTGTCACAGTTGCACACATTGGCGTTGCAGGGACGCTTGATGGCCATTGAGCAACAGCTAAAAACTGTGGAAAAAACAGATGAGCGATACCAACCATTTGTTAAAGCAGTACGTGAGTATGCAGATAATTTCCAGACTGAAAAAATCCGAGCATTGATTGAACAATATCTTCCCTAATCCCTAATCCCCAATCCCCATTTTTCCTATGACAGTATTCTCTACAAATTCCATTACATTTAACAGTCCCGTTACCAACCAGTTTGACAATGGCATTATCCTGATTGTCGATGATGTGCCAAATAACTTGAAGGTGCTTTCAGATACCTTAGCCAATGCTGGTTTTGAAGTTGCGATCGCCACTAGTGGTGAAAGTGCGCTACAACAATTGGAACATACTTCAGTGTCTTTGATTTTACTGGATGTGATGATGCCGGGGATGAATGGCTTTGAAACCTGTCAGTGCATCAAAGCCAATCTGAAAACCCGAAATATTCCAATTATCTTTATCACGGCCCTTTCTGAATCGGTGAATAAAGTCACAGGTTTTGAACTAGGAGCCGTTGACTATATTACCAAACCGTTTCAACAAGGTGAAGTGTTAGCGCGGGTGCGATCGCACTTAAAGCTTAACCACTTGAGTCAGTCTCTTGAAGCCAGAAATACAGAACTGCAACAACTCACCCAGCAACTAGAGCAACGAGTCACTGAACGAACCCAGGAACTATTTGGATCGATTGAAACCCTCAAACAAACTCAACAATTGATGCGCTTAGTATTTGATACTATTCCCCACTGGGTAGCCTGGAAAGATATCAATTCAGTTTATTTGGGCTGTAATCAAAGTTTGGCTACTGTATTAAACTTAAGTTCGCCTGATGAAGTTGTGGGTAAAACTGACTATGACTTACTGATCAGTAAAGAAGAATGTGATTGGTATCGTGTGTGCGATCGCCGCGTTATGGAATCTGGTAAAGCAGAACTCCACATAATTGAACAATGGCAACGGGCGGATGGTCAGAAAATTTGGTTAGATACGAGCAAGATGCCTTTACGCGATGCCAAAGGAAATGTGTTCGGCATTTTATTGGTGACAGAAGACATTACCAAACGTCAACTGGCACAAGAAGAACTCAAACAACAAAAACAAAATCTAGAAGAAGCATTAGCAGAACTTCAAGGCACTCAAGTGCAATTGGTGCAAAGTGAAAAAATGTCGGCATTGGGAAACCTTGTAGCAGGGGTGGCACATGAAATTAATAACCCTGTTGGCTTCCTGGGCGGTAATATTCAACCTGCCTTAGATTATATCAAGGATATATTTGGCTTAATTGATTTGTATCAACAGGAATATTCTCCTCCCAGTGGAGTAATTCAAGATGAAATCGAAGCAATTGACCTCGATTACATCCGCGAAGATTTACCGAAGTTAGTGGGTTCTATGCAAGAAGGTGTGAAGCGAATTCGGGATATTAGTACTTCTTTACGAACCTTCTCTCGTGCTGATAGCGATCGCCCCGTTGCTTGCAATATTCATGATGGCATCGACAGCACCATTTTGATTCTCAAACATCGTCTCAAACCTTCGCAAACCCGCCCAGAAATTCAAGTTATCAAAGAATATGGTCAGCTACCATTGGTAGAATGCTTTGCTGGGCAGTTGAATCAGGTGTTTATGAATATTTTAGCGAATGCGATTGATGCTTTGGAAGAGTCAAATATTGGACGCAGTTTTGCAGAGATAAAAATTCGTCCTAATTTTATCACAATTATTACTCAAATTAGTGAAAATAAGCAAAAAGTAATTATTAAGATTAAAGATAATGGTAAGGGAATGAATGAAGAAGTCAAACAAAAGCTTTTTGATCATTTATTTACTACCAAAGCTGTCGGTAAAGGAACAGGATTAGGATTAGCGATCGCTCGTCAAATCGTTGAAGAAACCCACGGTGGAAGATTGAGTTTTAACTCGGTTATCGGTGAAGGTACGGAGTTTATTATTGAGATATCGGTGTAATCTTGACTCGTTTAGTAAACAATTTCAAGCATCTGGGAATACTAAATCTGGAAACTTTAAAGATTTAGCAGTATGGTTAGCACTCTTGTCAATATTCCTGGATACAAGGTTAGCGAAGAACTCTACAATGGTTCTAGAACCATTGTGTATCGAGGGTATCGAGAGACTGACTCATTACCTATAGTTATTAAACTGCTGAAAAATCCTCATCCCACTTTTAGCGAACTCTTGTCGTTTCGGAACCAGTACACCATAGCTAAAAATCTTAACTCACCGCTAATCGTCCAAACTTATAAGTTGGAACCCTATCAAAATGGCTATGCGCTAGTGATGGAAGACTTTGGGGGGATTTCCCTCAAGGAATGGAGAATCAAGGGAAGGGGAAAATCTTTACAGGAGTTTTTAGAAATAGCGATCGCACTGTGCAATACCTTAGATATATTATATCACGAACGGATTATTCACAAAGACATTAAACCTAGCAATATTCTCATTAATCCCGAAACCAAACAAGTTAAATTAATCGACTTTAGTATTGCATCTTTACTACCACGTGAAACCCAAACGCTAGTCAATCCCAATATCTTAGAAGGAACACTCGCTTATATTTCCCCAGAACAAACAGGAAGAATGAATCGGGGGATTGACTACCGAACTGATTTTTATTCTTTGGGTGTGACATTTTACGAGTTACTTACAGGAAATTTACCTTTTGCATCAAATGAGCCAATGGAATTAGTGCATTGTCATATTGCTAAACTTCCACCATCCCTTCAGGAAGTCAAAAGTCAAAAGTCAAAAGTCAAAAGTGAAGATATTCCACAAGTGTTGTCAGATATTGTAATGAAATTGATGGCAAAAAATGCCGAAGATAGGTATCAGAGTGCTTTGGGACTGAAATTTGATTTAGAAAATTGTTTACATCAGCTACAAGTTGATGGTGAAATTCAGAGTTTTGAAATTGCTCGTAGGGATGTGTGCGATCGCTTCATTATTCCTGATAAACTTTATGGACGAGAAACCGAAATATTAACTTTACTCCAAGCCTTTGAGAGAGTTAGCCTTGGTGCAACAGAAATGATGCTGGTAGCAGGTTTTTCGGGAATTGGAAAAACTGCGGTTGTCAACGAAGTTCATAAACCGATTGTTCGCCAACGCGGTTATTTTATCAAGGGCAAATACGACCAATTTCAACGGAATATTCCCTTCAGTGCATTTGTACAAGCCTTTCGGGATTTAATGGGGCAATTGTTAACAGAAAGTGATGCACAGATTCAGGAATGGAAAAGCAAGATTTTAGATGCTGTTGGGGAAAATGGACAGGTAATTATTGAAGTCATCCCCGAATTATCAAGAATTATTGGCGAACAACCACCCGCCATAGAATTATCAGGAACAGCGGCACAAAATAGATTTAATTTATTATTTCAACAATTTACCCAAGTTTTTACCAGTGTTGAACATCCATTAGTGATGTTTTTAGATGATTTGCAATGGGCAGATTCGGCATCATTGAAGTTAATGCAGCTTTTAATGGCTGATACAGGTCATCTTTTGTTAATTGGTGCATACCGTGATAATGAAGTCAATTTAGGACATTCATTAATGTTGGCTTTGAGTGAAATCAAAAAAAACAAAGCGACGATTAATACAATTACGTTAGCACCACTGAGTCAACTCAAAGTGAATCAATTAGTTGGTGACACACTTAAATGTACAGAAACTTCGGCATGGACTCTTTCTCAATTAATCTATCAGAAAACTCAAGGAAATCCGTTTTTCGCAATCCAGTTTCTCAAAGCATTGCATCAAGAAAATCTGATTGAATTTGATATTGAGTTAGGCTGTTGGCAATGTGACATTACCCAAGTGATGACTCAAGCCGTTACAGATGATGTTATTGCCTTTATGGGTTTTCAATTGCGAAAACTAGCGCTATCAACTCAACAGGTGTTACAGCTAGCTGCTTGTATTGGTAATCAGTTTGATTTAGCAAGTTTGGCAATTGTTTCTAAACAATCTCAAATTGAAACGGCTGCGGCTTTGTGGAAAGGATTACAAGAAGGGTTGATTTTACCTAACGGTGATGTTTATAAATTTTATATTGGGCAAGAAACTCTTGCATATACACCGGAAAATATTCAGACTGTTACATACAAATTTTTACACGATCGCGTCCAACAAGCCGCTTATTCTCTGATTCCCGACGACCAAAAACAACTGACGCACTTAAAAATTGGGCAATTGCTTTTAAGTGTAATGAGCGAGACGGAAAAAGAGGAAAAAATCTTTGAGATTGTCAATCAATTAAATAAAGGAGCCGATTTAATTGTTGCAGAAACTGAACGTGAGGAATTAGCAAAACTAAATCTAATTGCTGCCCAAAGAGCTAAATCTGCAACCGCTTACGTCGCAGCAATTGAATACGCCACTAAAGGTATACAACTTCTCACAACAAGTTGTTGGCAGCAATGCTATGAACTAACGTTAGCTCTGCATGATTTAGCCGCAGAAGTAGCCTGTCTGAGTGGTGATTTTAGGCAAATGGAGCAGATAGTTGACGAAGTAGTGCAAAATGCTCGTCAATTACTAGACAAAGTGAAGGTCTATGAAGTGAGAATTTTGGCTGAGGTAGCCCAGAGTCAACAGCCCAAAGCTATTAAAACCGCTCTTTCGACTTTGGAATTATTTGGAGTATTGTTTCCACAGCCGACTGACGCAGATATTACTGAAAGTTTGCAACAGACTCAGGATGTATTAAAAGGAAAACATTTAGAAGATTTCTTGGAACTGCCCCAAATGACAGACCTCCAAGCCCTGGCAGCGATCCGAATTTTAGCGGCGGTGACAGCAGCAGTCTATCAAGCGGTTCCAGAATTACTGCCATTAATCGTGTGTAAGCAGATTAGGTTATCAGTGGAATATGGTAATGCTGCGGTATCAGCACAGGCTTATGCTTGGTATGGAGTGATTTTGTGTGGTATTGGAGAAATAGATTTAGGCGATCGCATTGGTGAACTGGCAATGGGACTACTATCACGCTTCCAAAGCAAAGAATTTAAAGCCAGCACGATTAACATGGTTTATCCCTTCGTGAAGCCTTGGAAACATCATATTCAAAATTCACTCGCTCCTTTACTCGACGGATACCACAGCGGTCTGGAGATGGGTACTTTAGAATATGCTGCCTACTGTGCCTACAATTACTGTTCGCTATCCTATTTTCTCGGAAAAGATTTGTCAATCCTAGAACCAGATATGAAGGTTTACAATCAGGCATTGGCTCAACTCAAACAGGAAGTTGCTCATAACTATCTGAGAGTCTTTTACCAATCCGTTTTAAATTTACTCGCAGAGAGCAAGTGCCCTTGGGAAATTCAAGGTGTAATCTATGACGAACAAATCATGTTGCCCTTGCATCAGAAGGCAAACGATCTTTACGCAATGGGAACACTGTATATCAATAAATTAATTCTTTGTTACTTGTTTAATGAGTGGGAACAAGCTATCAAAGTGGCGGCTGATGCCAAACAATATTTAAGTGGAGTATCCGGTTGTTTTATGGTGCCGGTATTTCACTTTTACGATTCATTGACTCATCTGGCGATGTTACCCAACGCTCAAGGTAAGGAATGCCTGCCCCAGCAAGTTGTTGACAACCAGAAGAAGCTGGAACAATGGGCAAACCATGCACCCACAAACCATTTACACAAATTTTATTTGGTTGAAGCAGAGCAGTATCGGGTATTGGGGCAGATGTATGAAGCAATGGATTACTACGATCGCGCGATCGCCTCTGCAAAAGCGAATGCATATATTCAAGAAGAAGCCCTAAGCAATGAAGTTGCTGGCAAATTCTACCTCAACTGGGGCAAAGAAAAAGTCGCCCAAGGATATATGCAAGAAGCATACTACTGTTACGCACGTTGGGGGGCAAAAGCCAAGGTTGCCGATCTGGAAAGACGCTATCCGCAACTGTTAGCCCTTATCCTCCAGCAAACCCATTCTCCTTTCTCCACTAACGAAACAATCTTCTCGTTAGCAAGCGTTACATCCACGAATTCCGGCACTTCCCACAGTAGCAGTGTCTCTGTTGCTTTAGATTTAGCTACTATTCTCAAAGCTTCTCAAACTCTTTCCGGCGAAATTGAATTTGAAAAACTGCTTTCATCATTGCTTGAAATCGTCATTGAAAATGCTGGGGCTGATAAATGCGTGTTCATGCTGTTGCGAGAGGATTTACTAGGCGATGCCAAAGGTGAACGCCTGCTAATTAAAGGGTCAATTACCGTGGGGATGCAGCCAGTTGTATTGCAGCGCCTTCCCGTTGAGGAAAGTCAAGACATTCCCCTGAAGCTGATTTACAAAGTGAAGCACGATAGGCAGACTGCTGTGATACTTGATGCAAGCACCGATCCGATCTTAGCCAACGACCCGTATATCATGCGTCAGCAGCCGAAAAGTATCTTGTGTAGCCCGATTTTACATCAAGGTAAGTTGATAGGCATTTTATATCTAGAAAATCATTTAGCAACGAGGGCGTTTACTAGCGATCGCATCGAACTCCTGAATTTACTCTGCGCTCAAGCGGCAATTTCTTTAGAAAATGCCCGACTTTATGAGCGATCTCAGGAAAATACCCAACAGCTAGAGCGATCGCTTGAGGAGTTAAGCATCGCACAGTCTGTCTTACAATCATCCCAGCAACGACTCCAGCTATTGGTTCAGCAAACTCCATTAGCAGTTATAGAGTGGGATACCAATTATCAAGTTACTGACTGGAACCCAGCCGCAGAAAGAATCTTTGGCTACAGCAAACAAGAGGCTTTGGGTTGTGGATTCAAATTCATTATTCCTGAAATAATTCAAGCAGAAATGGAGCGAGTCAGCGGCGAAATAATATCGCAGGAGGGCGGTAATTACAGTATCAATGAAAATGTGACAAAGGATGGTAAAATTATCATTTGTGCTTGGTATAACAATCCGCTTGTAAGTGCAGATGGCGAGTTAATCGGAGTTGCTTCCCTAGCAGATGATATTACAGAACAGCAAACTGCGCTACGCGATCGCAAAGTTGCCCAAGTCCAACTTCAACAAAAAGCACAAGAGCTAGAAACTGCTTTACAAAACCTGCAAAATGCCCAATTACAAATGGTGCAAAGTGAGAAAATGTCTGCACTCGGAAACTTAGTTGCTGGTATAGCTCACGAAATGAATAATCCTTTAGGTTTTATTGCTGCTAGTCTCAAACAAGCGAAACCTACTATCGCTGATATTGTTGAACATCTCAGACTATATCAAGAAAGTTTACCCAACAAAAGCGATGAAATCGAAGACCACGCCGAAGAAATCGACTTGGATTATAGCTTAGAAGACTTACCCAAGATGATTGATTCTATGTCTATGGCGTGTGACAGGTTAAAGAACATCAGCACCAGTTTGAGAACTTTCTCTCGTGCCGATCAAGACTACAAAGTACCTTTCAATATCCACCAAGGCATTGATAGCACTATTCTCATTCTCAAACATCGTCTCAAAGCCAATGAACAACGTCCGGCGATTCAAGTTGTTGCAAACTACGGTAATTTACCTCAAGTAGAATGTTTCCCCGGTCAATTAAATCAGGTATTTATGAATCTTCTCGCAAATGCTATTGATGCATTAGATGAATCTAATCATGGACTCAACTTTGAAGAAATTAAAGCCAATCCTAACTGCATTACAATTACAACCTCCCTCGAAAATAATCTCGTTAAAGTTGCCATTCTGGATAATGGTAAGGGAATTAATGAACAAGTTAAACAAAAAATATTTGACCATTTATTTACTACGAAAGCGGTTGGTAAAGGTACAGGTTTAGGGTTGGCGATCGCTCGTCAAATTGTTGAAGAAACCCACAGTGGAAAATTGAGTTTTAACTCGGTTATAGGTGAGGGGACAGAATTTATTATTGAAATTCCAGTATAATTTTAGGCTCTTTTGGTAAACATCTTCAGATATCTGGGAATACTAAATCTGGAAATTTCACAGATTTAGCAGTATGGTTAGCACAACAGTTAATATTCCTGGATATCGCATCTATGATTTACTCTACAATGGTTCGAGAACCCTAGTTTATCGCGGGTATCGAGAGAGTGACTCATTACCCGTAGTGATTAAACTGCTGAAAAATCCTTATCCGAGTTTCAACGAACTCTTGTCGTTTCGCAATCAGTACACCATTGCCAAAAATCTCAACTCACCACTAATCGTCCAAACCTATAGCCTCCAAGCCTATCAGAATGGCTATGCGTTGGTGATGGAAGACTTTGGGGGGATTTCTCTTCAAAATTATTTTACCTCTGACCAGGGGCGATATATTGCATCTCTAGACGAGTTTTTACCGATTGCGATCGCACTCTGCAATGCCTTAGATATATTGTATCGTGAGCGCATTATTCATAAAGATATCAAACCCAGCAATATCTTAATTAATCCTGAAACCAAACAAGTCAAATTAATTGACTTTAGTATTGCATCACTTCTACCACGAGAAACGCAAACCCTTATTAACCCCAATGTGTTGGAAGGAACACTAGCTTATGTTTCTCCTGAACAGACAGGGAGAATGAATCGGGGAATCGATTATCGCACAGATTTTTATTCCCTTGGTGTAACTTTTTATGAATTACTCACGGGTGAGTTACCATTTGCATCAAACGATCCAATGGAATTGGTACATTCTCATCTTGCTAAAACAGCACCTTTAGTAGATAAAATTAATCCACAGATTCCGGCAATTATCTCAGAAATTGTTAGTAAACTGATGATGAAAAATTCTGAAGATAGATATCAGAGTGTATTGGGATTGAAGTTTGATTTAGAAAAATGTTTAGATCAGCTAAAAGAAACTGGTGAGATTGGAGACTTTGAAATTGCTACTAGGGATGTGTGCGATCGCTTCCTCATCCCCGATAAACTCTACGGACGAGAAACTGAAGTTGAAACTCTATTGCAAGCCTTTGAAAGAGTAAGCCTTGGCGCGACAGAAATGATGCTGGTAGCAGGTTTTTCCGGCATTGGAAAAACAGCAGTCGTCAACGAAGTTCACAAACCTATTGTCAAGCAACGCGGTTATTTCATCAAAGGAAAATTCGACCAATTTCAACGCAATATTCCCTTTAGTGCTTTTGTCCAAGCATTTCGAGACTTAATGGGTCAATTGCTTGCCGAAAGTGATTCTCAAATCCAGCAATGGAAGAATAAGATTTTACAAGCTGTGGGAGAAAACGGGCAAGTAATTATTGAAGTTATCCCCGAACTAGAAAGAATTATTGGCTCGCAACCACCCGCAGTGGAGCTATTGGGAACAGCAGCCCAAAATCGCTTGTCATCGAAAATGCGGGGGCTGATAAATGCGTGTTAATGCTGTTGCGAGACGAACAACTGCTAATTAAAGGATTGATTACTCTGGGGACAGAACCAGTTGTATTGCAGCGCCTTCCTATTGAGGAAAATCAGGACATTCCCCTAAAGCTGATTTACAAAGTTAAGCACAACAGGCAGACTGCTGTAATAGTTGATGCAAGTGCCGATCTGACTTTAGCAAATGACCCGTATATCATGCGCCAGCAGCCTAAAAGTATCTTGTGCAGCCCGATTTTGCATCAAGGGAAGTTGATAGGCATTTTATATCTAGAGAATAATTTAGCAACCGGGGCGTTCACAAGCGATCGCGTCGAACTACTGAATTTACTTTGCGCTCAGGCGGCGATTTCTTTGGAAAATGCTCAATTGTATGAGCGATCGCTAGAATATGCCCAACAGCTAGAGCAGTCATTCGCCGAATCACAGCAAAAATCAGAAGATTTGCAACAAGCATTGCAAGATTTACAACAAGCTCAATTACAAATGGTGCAAAGTGAAAAAATGTCTGCACTAGGCAATTTAGTCGCTGGTGTAGCTCACGAAATGAATAATCCTCTCGGTTTTATTGCTGCTAGTCTAAAACAAGCTAAACCAACGTTTACTGATATTATCGAACACTTGAAACTATATCAATCAAGTTTACCCAACAAAAATGAGGAGATTATTGTTCACGAGTCAGAAATTGATTTGGAATACACATTAGAAGACTTGCCAAAAATGATTGATTCCATGACGATAGCGTGCGATCGCCTCAAAAATATCAGCACCAGTTTGAGAACTTTCTCCCGTGCTGATAGAGATTATAAAGTGCCGTTTAATATCCACCAAGGTCTTGATAGTACTATTTTGATTTTGAAACATCGTCTCAAAGGCAATGAACAACGTCCTGCTATTGAAGTTATCACAAACTATGGTAATTTACCTCAAATTGAATGTTTTCCTGGTCAATTAAATCAGGTATTTATGAATCTTTTAGCGAATGCTGTTGATGCATTAGATGAATTTAATCATGGACGCAGCTTTGAAGAAATTAAAGCTAATCCTAACTTGATTACAATTACAACCTCAGTCGAAAATAATCTAGTTAAAATTGCCATTACTGATAATGGTCAGGGGATGAGTGAACAAGTCAAATCAAAAATGTTTGACCATTTATTTACTACAAAAGCTGTTGGTAAAGGCACAGGTTTGGGATTAGCGATCGCTCGTCAAATTGTCGAATCAACTCACAGTGGTAAATTAAGTTTTAACTCAGTTCTAAATGAGGGTACAGAATTCATCATTGAAATTCCGGTATGATTTTTGGCGATTTTGAATTGTTCTCCACCAAAAGTTTCAGATCCCCGACTTCGCGAAGTCGGGGATCTTTTTTGGGAATACTAAATTTGGAAGTTTCACAGATTTAGCAACATGGTAAGTATCTTTGTCAATATTCCCGGATATCGCATTAGTGAAGAACTCTACAATGGTTCCAGAACTCTGGTTTATCGAGGATATCGAGAAACTGATTCATTACCAGTAGTGATTAAACTACTGAAAAACCCTTATCCCAACTTCTCGGAACTCTTGTCGTTTCGCAATCAGTACAGCATCGCTAAAAATCTCAACTCAGAGCTAATCACCCAAACTTATAGCCTAGAACCACACCAAAATGGCTATGCGCTGTTGATGGAAGACTTTGGAGGGATTTCTCTCAAGGAATGGAGGGTGGGGAGAAGCGGAGAATCTCTGATGGAGTTTTTGGAGATAGCGATCGCACTGTGCAATACCCTAGATATACTCTACCGAGAGCGGATTATTCATAAAGATATCAAACCAGCGAATATTTTAATTAATCCCGAAACCAAACAAGTTAAATTAATTGATTTTAGTATTGCATCTTTACTACCACGAGAAACGCAAACACTAATCAATCCCAACGTCTTAGAAGGGACACTTGCTTATATTTCCCCAGAACAAACAGGAAGAATGAATCGCGGGATTGATTACCGCACAGACTTCTATTCTTTAGGTGTGACATTCTACGAATTACTGACTGGAGTTTTGCCATTTCAATCAAACGATCCGATGGAGTTGGTGCATTGTCATATTGCAAAACAACCTGCTTCAGTTATTAGAGATGAAATACCGCAGGTGATTTCAGATATCGTCATGAAATTGATGGCGAAAAATGCAGAAGATAGATATCAGAGTGCATTAGGACTGAAGTTTGATTTAGAAAATTGTTTACATCAGCTACAAGTTTCTGGTAAGATTGAAAGCTTTGGAATTGCACAGAGGGATGTGTGCGATCGCTTCATCATTCCCGATAAACTTTATGGACGAGAAACCGAAGTATCAACTCTACTCCAAGCATTTGAAAGAGTCAGCCTTGGTGCAACAGAAATAATGCTCGTCGCAGGTTTCTCTGGTATTGGAAAAACAGCAGTTGTCAACGAAGTTCATAAACCAATTGTCAGACAACGTGGCTATTTTATCAAAGGCAAATATGACCAATTTCAACGCAATATTCCCTTTAGTGCCTTTGTGCAAGCATTCCGGGATTTGATGGGGCAATTGCTATCAGAATCAGATCGGCAAATACAAACCTGGAAAAATAAAATATTAGCCGCACTGGGAGACAACGGACAAGTTTTAATTGACGTAATTCCTGAATTAGAAAATATTATTGGCTCACAGCCCCCAGCTACAGAATTATCAGGAACGGCTGCCCAAAATCGATTTAATTTGTTATTGCCAAAGTTCGTGCAAATCTTCACAAGTATTGAACATCCTTTAGTGATGTTTTTAGATGACTTGCAATGGGCAGATTCAGCCTCGCTGAAATTGCTACAATTATTGATAGCAGAAACCGGACATTTATTGGTATTGGGTGCGTATCGAGATAACGAAGTGTCACCCGCTCACCCCTTCATTCTCACTGTAGATGAAATCGTCAAAACTGGCGCAGTAGTCAACACCATTACACTACAACCGTTAAATTTAGTCAATCTGAATCATTTGGTAGCAGATACGCTAAATTGCGAATTATCCTTAGCGCAACCTTTGACCGAATTGGTATACCAAAAAACTCAGGGTAATCCCTTCTTTGCCACCCAGTTTCTCAAATCATTGCATGAAGATCAATACATTACTTTTAACTGGGAAACACGACATTGGCAATCCGATATTGCGGCAGTCCGGTCGCTTTCTCTGACAGATGATGTCGTCGAGTTTATGGCACTACAATTACAGAAATTGTCGCTGACAACTCAGAATACTCTGAAACTGGCTGCTTGTATTGGGGCACAGTTTGATTTGAATACCCTGGCGATTGTTTCAGAAAAATCCCCGGAAATAATCGCAGATGATTTATGGAAAGCCTTACAAGAAGGTTTGATTATTCCGAATACAGAAATCTATAAGTTCTTTATTCAGTCTGACAGTACATTGCTTGCTGATACAGCAGCGAATCCAACTTATCGATTTTTACACGATCGCGTCCAACAAGCCGCCTATTCTCTGATTCCTGAAAATCAAAAACAGACGACTCATTACCAAATCGGACAACTGCTTTTACAACAGATTTCCTCATCAGGAATAGAAGACCGGATTTTTGAAGTGGTCAATCAATTAAATTATGGAACTGCTTTAATTAACCAACAAAGAGAACGAGAAGAACTAGCACAACTTAACCTCATCGCCTGTCACAAAGCCAAAGCCGCTACCGCCTATCAAGCGGCTCGTGAATATGCCGCAGTGGGATTATCTCTGTTGCGGGAAAACGGTTGGCAACAGCAGTATGAAATGACCCTCGCCTTCCATGAATTAGCAGCGGAAGTGGCAATGCTAGGCGGTGACTTTGAGTCGATGGAACAGTTCATTAAGATCGTCATTGAACAGGCACACTCTTTACTAGAAAAGGCCAATGTTTACCGCATTAGAATTGAAGCAAATATCTACCAGAATAAATCGACTGAAGCCCTTGCGATCGGATTAAAACTGCTGCAACAGTTGGGCGTAACGATGACCGAATCACCAACACCAGAAGATATTCAACAGTCAATTGAAGAGATTAGAGAACTGATTGGAGATCGGAAAATTGAAGATTTTGTTCACCTGCCAGTGATGACAGATGCGAACACAATTGCTATTATCCAGATTGCCAATAGCAGCTTACCAGCAGCTGTAACCTGTGGCTCTCCTTTGTTTTCATTACTGATTGCCCTATCAGTCAAATTATCCCTGCGGTACGGAAACATCTCTGCTTCAGCTTCTAGCTATGTTGGCTATACCCTCATTATGTGTAATTTCTTGCAAGATGTGGATTCAGCCATAGAGTTTGGCCAGTTGGCATTGAATGTAGTCTTAAAATTCGATGCGAAAGCGACTAAACCTGAAGTATTAGAGATATTGGGAGGGTTTGTCTTGCACCGAAAATCTCACATCAAAGCATCGTTACCTCTCTTAAGGGAGAGCTATGCAACAGGCCTAGAAGTTGGAAACCTGCAATTCGCCGGATATAGTGGATACTGTTTCTGCCTGAATGCTTTTTGGTGCAGTCAGCCCCTTGCCACTGTGGAACAGGATACACGCGCCTATTACAATGGTTTGGTGCAAATTAACCAATTAACATCGGCTAGTTGGTGTCTGATCTATTTACAATCGATCCTAAATTTACTGGGTTTCGCAGAGCATCCTACCATTTTATCTGGGTCAGTCTTCCAAGAAACGGAATTTCTGGCTCTGTTGCGGTCTGCCAATGACCTCTTTGGGTTGTCTCACTTCTATGTGTATAAATTGACCCTTTGCTTTTTGTTTAGCGAGTTTGAGTCGGCTAACAACCATGCGCTTGAGGCGAAACGCTATTTGAGTGTTACTGCGGGAATGGTCAGTGAAGCTGCATTTTATTTCTATGATTCTCTGATTTCTATGGAAATGTTAAGTCAACAGGTAGGCGAGGTGTCAACCTTACTAGAACGGGTGGCGCAAAACCAAACCAAGCTACAGCACTGGGCGCATCATGCCCCGATGAATTATCAGCATAAGGTTGATTTGGTAGAAGCTGAAAAATGTCGAGTCTTAGGACAGAAAAGTGAAGCAATTGAGCTATACGACAAGGCAATTTTTGGAGCCAAAGCCAACGAATACATTCAAGAAGAAGCGCTAGCCAACGAATTGGCAGCTAAATTCTACCTCGACTGGGGCAAACAGCGTATTGCCCAAGAATACATGACTGAAGCCTACTATGCCTATGCCCGTTGGGGTGCTAAAGGCAAGGTTGCTGACTTGGAAAGACGCTATCCCCAACTGCTTGCCCCTATATTACAGCAAACCCGTTCTCCCCTCTCAACTAACGAAACTATTTTCGCCTTGGGGAGTGTCACCTCCACTAGTTCCCCTAGTTCCAGCAGTAGCAGTGTTTCTGTAGCTTTAGATTTAGCTGCAATTCTCAAAGCTTCTCAAGCTATCTCAGGCGAAATCGAACTCGAAAAACTGCTTTCATCATTGCTTTCCATCATCATCGAAAATGCCGGGGCTGATAAATGCGTGTTAATGCTGTTGCGAGACTCGCGCCTGTTAATTAAAGGGTCAATTATTGAGGGTTCGGAACCAGTTGTGTTGCAGTGCCTTCTGGTTGAGGAGAGTCAAGATATTCCCCTGAAGCTAATTTACAAGGTCTTGCACAACAAGCAGACTGCTGTGCTAATTAATGCGATCGCCGATCCAACCTTAGCCTGTGACCCCTATATCATCCGTAAGCAGCCTAAGAGTATCTTGTGTAGCCCGATTTTGCATCAAGGTAAATTGATGGGCATTTTATATCTAGAAAACAAGTTAACAACGGGGGCGTTCACGAGCGATCGCGTCGAACTACTAAATTTACTTTGCGCTCAGGCGGCGATTTCTTTGGAAAATGCTCAATTGTATGAAAAATCACAAACCTACGCCCAGCAGCTTGAACAAGCCTTGCGAGAACAGCAAAAATTGGCAGCCTTAGTGCAAACCAGCACTGATTTTATCGGCATCGCCACGCTGACTGGACAAGCCATTTATCTGAATACAGCCGGACGACAGTTAGTTGGACTTGATAGCAATGCCGAAATCTCCAACTTTTATATGCGCGATTTTCACGCATCAGAAGACTTTGAGCGGATCGAGCAAGAAATCCTACCTCGCGTGATGCAGCAGGGTGTTGGTTATGGAGAGTGTAACTTTCGCCATTTCCAAACTGGGGAGTTGATTCCTACTGATTACTTACTCTTTACGATCAAAGATCCTCTCACCAATCAGCCACTTTATTTGGCATCGATTTCTCGAGATATTAGCGATGTCTACGACGAGCTTCGCTTACGCAAAAAAGCTGAACTTGCCTTACAACAAGCGCTAACTGATCTGCAAAACGCCCAATTACAAATGATCCAAAGTGAGAAAATGTCTGCGTTGGGTAATTTAGTTGCAGGTGTTGCTCACGAAATGAATAATCCTCTTGGTTTTATTGCTGCCAGTCTAAAACAAGCTAAACCAACTTTCGCCGATATTATCGAACACTTAAAACTATATCAAGAAAGTTTACCCAACAAAGCTGATGCAATTCTTAACCACGCCGAAGAAATTGACTTGGAATATACTTTAGAAGACTTGCCCAAGATGATTGATTCTATGTCTATGGCCTGCGATCGCCTAAAAAACATCAGCACCAGTTTACGTACTTTCTCTCGTGCAGACCAAGATTACAAAGTGCCTTTCAATATCCACCAAGGGATTGATAGCACTATTCTTATTCTCAAACATCGTCTGAAAGCTAACGAACAACGTCCTGCAATTGAAGTTGTCACCAATTACGGTAATTTACCTCAAATTGAATGCTTCCCCGGTCAATTAAATCAGGTGTTTATGAATGTTTTAGCAAATGCTATTGATGCCTTGGATGAATCTAGTCAGGAACGTAGCTTTGAAGAAATTAAACTCAATCCTAACTGCATTATAATTACAACCTCAATCGAAAATAGTCTAGTTAGAATTGCGATCGCGGATAATGGTAAGGGGATGGATGAAGAGGTAAAATCAAAAATATTTGACCATTTATTTACTACGAAAGCTGTCGGGAAAGGGACAGGTTTGGGGTTAGCGATCGCTCGGCAAATTGTCGAATCAACCCACAGCGGAAAATTGAGTTTTAACTCAGTTATAGGTCTAAGTACAGAATTTATCATTGAAATCCCAGTATAAGTTTTGTATTTAATGTTAAACACGCTTCAGATATCTGGGAATACTAAACCTGGAAATCTAAGGATTTAGCAGTATGGTTAGCACTCTTGTCAGTATTCCCGGATATCGCATCAGCGAAGAACTCTACAATGGTTCGAGAACCGTAGTTTATCGCGGCTATCGGGAGGCTGACTCATTACCTGTAGCCATTAAATTGCTGAAAAATCCATATCCAGATTTTAACGAACTCTTGTCGTTTCGGAATCAATACACCATTGCTAAAAATCTCAACTCTCCCCTGATCGTCCAAACCTACAGCCTCCAAGCATACCAAAATGGCTATGCGCTGGTGATGGAAGACTTTGGGGGGATTTCTCTCAAGGATTGGGAAGTTAAGGCAAGGGGGCAATCTCTACAGGATTTTTTAGAAATTGCGATCGCACTGTGCAATACCTTAGATATACTCTACCGAGAGCGGATTATTCATAAAGATATCAAACCCGCCAATATTTTAATTAATCCCGAAACCAAACAAGTTAAATTAATTGACTTTAGTATTGCATCTTTACTCCCACGGGAAACGCAGACATTAATCAATCCCAATGTATTAGAAGGGACACTCGCTTATATTTCCCCAGAACAAACAGGAAGAATGAATCGGGGAATTGACTACCGCACTGATTTTTATTCTTTGGGTGTGACATTCTACGAATTACTGACTGGAGTTTTGCCATTTCAATCAAACGATCCAATGGAGTTGGTGCATTGTCATATTGCAAAACAACCTCCTTCAGTTACTAGAGATGAGATACCCCAGGTGATTTCAGATATCGTCATGAAATTGATGGCGAAGAATGCGGAAGAGAGATATCAGAGTGCCTTGGGACTGAAATTGGATTTAGAAAAATGTTTATATCAGCTACAAGTTTCTGGTACCATTGAAAACTTTCTGATTGGACAACGGGATGTGTGCGATCGCTTCATCATTCCCGACAAACTCTACGGACGAGAAACCGAAGCAGAAACTTTACTGCAAGCATTTGAGCGAGTCAGTCTTGGTGCAACAGAAATGATGCTGGTAGCAGGTTTTTCGGGTATTGGAAAAACCGCCGTTGTCAACGAAGTTCATAAACCAATTGTTCGGCAACGCGGTTATTTTATCAAAGGAAAATATGACCAATTTCAACGCAATATTCCCTTCTCTGCTTTTGTACAAGCATTTCGGGATTTAATGGGGCAATTGTTAACCGAAAGTGATGTCCAACTAGAGCAATGGAAAAATCAAATATTAGAAACTGTTGGAGAGAATGGTCAGGTAATTATTGAAGTCATTCCCGAATTAGAAAAAATCATTGGCGAACAACCACCAGCAGTAGAATTATCAGGAACGGCAGCCCAAAATCGCTTTAATTTATTGTTTCAAAAATTCACCCAAGTCTTTACTAGCGCCGAACATCCATTAGTGATGTTTTTAGATGATTTACAATGGGCTGATTCAGCATCATTAAAGTTGATGCAGCTATTAATGGCTGATACAGGTCATCTTTTCATCATTGGTGCTTATCGAGATAACGAAGTCAATCCAGCCCATCCATTAATGTTGACTTTGAGTGAAATCCAAAAAAACCAAGCAATCATTAACACTATTACTTTAACACCCCTGAGTCAATCCCAAATCAATCAATTAGTCGCTGATACCCTAAAAAGTACAGCAAATTTGGCATTACCCCTTTCACAATTAGTCTATCAAAAAACTAAAGGCAACCCATTTTTTGCCACCCAATTTCTCAAAGCCCTACACGAAGAAAATCTCATTCAATTTAACTTGGAGTTAGGCTGTTGGCAATGCGATCTGTCCAAAATTAATCAACAAGCCTTGACCGATGATGTTGTAGAATTTATGGCGTTGCAATTAGAGAAGTTACCTTTAGCAACCCAGAATATTCTGAAGTTAGCCGCTTGTATTGGCAATCAGTTCGAGCTAACAACATTAGCAATTGTTTCAGAACACTCAGAAGTAGAAACCGCAGCCAATTTATGGAAAGCATTGCAAGAAGGATTGATTTTACCGCTCAGTGATGTTTATAAATTTTATGTAGGGGCAGAAAGTCAAGCCGTTACTTCAGAAAAGTCTCAAAATGTTACCTACAAATTTTTACACGATCGCGTTCAACAAGCAGCCTATTCCCTAATTCCTGATGACCAAAAACAAACGACTCATTACCAAATCGGACAACTGCTTCTACAACAGATTTCCACACAAGCTAGAGTTGACCGGATTTTTGAAGTGGTCAATCAATTAAATCACGGAACTGCTTTAATTACCCAACCAACTCAACGAGAAGAATTAGCTGGACTTAATTTAATTGCCTGTCGCAAAGCTAAAACTTCAACCGCCTATCAAGCAGCGCGTGAATATGCGACAGTGGGATTGTCTTTGTTGTCAGAAAATACTTGGCAGCAGCAGTATGAAATGACCCTCGCCTTATATGAATTAGCTGCGGAAGTAGCAATGCTAAATGGCAACTTTGAGGCGATGGAACAGTTTATTGATATTGTCATTCAACAAGCACGCTCCTTACCTGAAAAAGTCAATGTTTACTGTATTAGAATTCAATCTCATATTTCCCAAAGTAAACTGACATCAGCGATCGCGATCGCCCAACCAATTTTACAACAGCTTGGTGTCACCTTTCCTGAAACACCGACACCATCAGATATTCAACAGGAAATCCAACAGATTGAGGAACTCATTGGAGATAGGGAAATCGCTGATTTGGTTCACTTGCCTGAGATGACGGATGCAGAAAAACTTGGTACTCTTAAAATTGTCAATTTCCTTATCCCGGCAGCTTATCTCTCTGGCTCTGCACTGTACCCATTGCTGAATAGTTTGTCCGTTAAACTATCAATTCAGTACGGTAACACATCGACTTCTGCTTTAGGCTATGCGACCTATGGCAATATTCTCTTCAATTTCTTACAAGCCATAGATACAGGATCGCAGTTTGGTTCCCTGGCACTCCAGATTATTTCAAAACTCGATGCCAAAGCAAGTAAAACAGATGTTTTGATGATCTTGGGGATATTTATTGTACACCGCAAATCTCACATTAAAGAAACACTACCCCTCTTGCAAGAGGGTTACACCAGTGCCTTAGAATTTGGAAACCTGGTACTTGCTGGATATAACGGGCACACTTTTTGTCTCAATTCTTTTTGGTACAGTCAATCCTTGGCTACCTTAGAGCAGGATATTTGCGCTTACTGCCATAGTTTGACGCAATTAAATCAATTAACAACCGCAAATTATTGCCGGATTTATTGGCAACCTGTTTTAAATCTGTTAGGTGTTGCAGAACATACCACCCTTTTGTCTGGGAAAGCCCTTGAAGAAACAGAATTTCTCCAGCAGCTAGAGTCTGCCAAAGATGGATATGGATTGTATATTTTCCATTTGTATAAACTAATGCTTTGTTTCTTGTTTGGAGAAATTGAGCCAGCGAAAAATCATGCTATTGAAGTCAGGCGCTATTTTATGGCTGGTGCGGGATTAGTCACCGAACCAGTATTTTATCTTTATGATTCTCTGCTAACTCTGGCACAATTAAATCCACAGTTAGATGAAGCATCAGAAGAATTGCAGGGTGTCATAGAAAACCAAACCAAGTTACAGCAATGGGCGTATCATGCACCCATGAATTATCAACATAAGGTTGATTTGGTAGAGGCGGAAAAATGTCGAGTGTTAGGGCAAAAAGCCGAAGCAATTGAGTTTTACGACAAGGCGATAACTCTAGCCAAAGCCAACGAATATACCCAAGAAGAAGCACTTGCTAACGAACTGGCAGCAAAATTCTACCTAGATTGGGGCAAAAAGCGCATAGCCGGGGAATACATGATTGCAGCCTACTATGCATATTCTCGTTGGGGTGCAAAAGCCAAAGTAGCCGACTTAGAAAAACGCTATCCGCAACTACTTACACCTATATTAGAGCAAACCCGTTCTCCTTTCTCAACTCACGAAACTCTGTTCACATTGGGTAGTGTCACCTCCACCAGTTCAGCCACATCCAGTAGTAATGTTTCTCTGGCTTTAGATTTAGCTAGTATTCTCAAAGCTTCTCATACTATTTCCGGTGAAATCGAACTGGAAAATCTACTTTCATCGTTGCTTTCGATCGTCATCGAAAATGCGGGGGCTGATAAATGCGTATTAATGCTTATGCGAGACTCGCGCCTGTTAATCAAAGGGTCAATTACCACAGATTCAAAGCCAGTTGTCTTGCAGCGTATTCCCATTGAAGATAGCCAGGACATTCCCCACAGACTGATTTACAAAGTCTTGCATGAGAAGCAAACTGCTGTAATAGTTGATGCCAGTGCCGATCGCACCTTAGCCAATGACCCCTATATCATCCGTCAGCAGCCCAAGAGTATCTTGTGTAGCCCGATTTTGCATCAAGGGAAGTTGATGGGCATTTTATATCTAGAAAATAATCTAGCAACGGGGGTGTTTACAAGCGATCGCGTCGAACTTCTGAATTTACTCTGCGCCCAAGCCGCGATTTCTTTGGAAAATGCTCGACTTTATGAGCGATCGCTAGAATATTCCCAACAGCTAGAGGAATCACTCAACTCATTGAGTGCGAGTAACTCTCGCTTCCATAGCTTGGTAAACAATGTGCCTGGGGTAGTTTTTCAATATCCCATGAGTGCCGATGGGGTTATATCGTTGAGCTACATCAGTGCTGACTGTTACAGCTTACTGGAAATTACCCCAGAGCAAGCTATGTCTGATTGGCAGTTTTTCCAAAATATGGTGCATCCAGATGACATCGCAAGTTTTCTACAGTCCCAAACTCACACCATTCAAACCGAATCTCTCTGGCACTGGTCAGGGCGAATTATCACCCCATCAGGAATTATCAAGTGGATTCATGGGGAATCTCAAATCCAAAGATTTGCCGATGGGTCTATGGTTTGGGATGGATTGTTTTTGGATATTAGCGAACAGCAAGCTGCGCTACACGAACGCAAACGAGCAGAGCAAGAACTGCAAAATGCCCAATTACAAATAGTGCAAAGTGAAAAAATGTCTGCGTTGGGTAATTTAGTCGCAGGGGTAGCTCACGAAATGAATAATCCTTTGGGTTTTATTGCTGCCAGTCTAAAACTTGCTAAACCCACCCTAGCTGATATTGTTGAACATCTCGGACTATATCAAAAAAGTTTACCCAACAAAAATGAGGAAATCAAAGACCACGCCGAAGAAATCGACTTGGATTATAGCTTATCAGACTTACCCAAGATGATTGATTCTATGTCGATGGCCTGCGATCGCCTCAAAAACATCAGCACCAGTTTACGTACTTTCTCTCGTGCAGACCAAGATTACAAAGTGCCTTTCAATATCCACCAAGGGATTGATAGCACTATTCTTATTCTCAAACATCGTCTGAAAGCTAACGAACAACGCCCCGCAATTGAAGTTGTCACCAACTACGGTAATTTACCTCAAGTAGAATGTTTCCCTGGTCAATTAAATCAGGTATTTATGAATCTTTTAGCGAATGCTATTGATGCATTAGATGAATTTAATCATGGACGCAGCTTTGAAGAAATTAAAGCTAATCCTAACTGCATTACAATTACAACTTCAATCGAAAATGATTTAGTTAAAATTGCCATCACTGATAATGGTCAGGGGATGAATGAACAAGTCAAATCCAAAATATTTGACCATTTATTTACGACGAAAGCTGTCGGAAAAGGAACGGGGTTAGGGTTAGCGATCGCTCGGCAAATCGTTGAAGAAACCCACGGCGGAAAATTAAGTTTTAACTCGGTTCTAGGTGAGGGTACAGAATTTACCATTGAAATTCCGGTATGAATCTCGGACACTCTTTGTTCGCACCGTGTCTCGTAGAGAAGGGATGGGATTAGCGCCGATTTTCTTTGACTCTAAATCCTCAAAATTTCAAGTCGTAAAGCGACGGGTTCGCTTTATATCTGGGAACACTATATCTGGAGTCTTAAAGATTTAGCAGTATGGTTAGTACGAGAGTCAATATTCCCGGATATAAGGTTAACGAAGAACTCTACAATGGTTCTAGAACCATTGTTTATCGAGGGTATCGAGAGACTGACTCATTACCCGTAGTGATTAAGTTGCTGAAAAATCCTTATCCGAGTTTCAGCGAACTTTTGTCGTTTCGTAATCAGTACACCATAGCTAAGAATCTCAACTCACCTCTGATCGTCCAAACCTATAGCCTAGAACCGCATCAAAATGGTTATGCGCTAGTGATGGAAGACTTTGGGGGAATTTCTCTCAAAGAGTGGAGAATGGGGGGAAGCGTAGAATTTCTGATAGAGTTTTTGGAGATAGCGATCGCACTGTGCAATACCTTAGATATACTCTACCGAGAGCGGATTATTCATAAAGATATCAAACCCGCCAATGTTTTAATTAATCCCGAAACCAAACAAGTTAAATTAATTGACTTTAGTATTGCATCCCTACTACCACGAGAAACGCAAACACTAATTAATCCCAATGTCTTGGAAGGGACACTTGGTTATATTTCTCCTGAACAAACAGGAAGAATGAATCGGGGGATTGACTATCGGACTGATTTATATTCTTTAGGTGTCACTTTTTACGAACTACTTACGGGTGAATTACCCTTCCATTCAAACGACGCGATGGAGTTGGTACATTGTCATCTAGCAAAACTTCCACCATCCCTTCAGGAAGTTAAAAGTCAAAAGTCAAAAGTTAAAAGTGAAGAGATTCCGCAAGTGTTGTCAGATATTGTCATGAAATTGATGGCAAAAAATGCTGAAGACCGCTATCAGAGTGCATTAGGACTGAAATTTGATTTAGAAACTTGTTTATCTAAACTCCAAGAAACTGGTGAAATTAAGCATTTCCCAATTGCTCAACGGGATCTGTGCGATCGCTTTATTATCCCTGATAAACTTTATGGACGAGAAACAGAAGTAGAAACTCTCCTGCAAGCATTTGAGCGAGTTAGTACAGGTGCGACAGAAATGATGCTGGTGGCTGGTTTTTCGGGTATTGGTAAAACCGTTGTAGTTAACGAAGTTCATAAACCAATCGTCAAAAAACGCGGTTATTTTATCAAAGGGAAATATGACCAATTTCAACGAAATATTCCCTTTAGTGCTTTTGTGCAAGCCTTCCGCGATTTAATGGGGCAATTATTAACCGAAAGCGATGCTCAAATCCAGCAATTTAAAACCAATATTTTAGCTGCTGTAGGTGATAATGGACAGGTAATTATTGAAGTTATCCCCGAATTAGAAAGAATTATTGGTAAACAACCACCTGCTACAGAATTATCAGGAAATGCCGCTCAAAATCGGTTTAATTTATTATTTCAGAAATTTACCCAAGTCTTTACCAGTGAAAAACATCCATTAGTGATGTTTTTAGATGATTTGCAATGGGCAGATTCAGCATCGTTGATGTTAATACAGTTATTAATGGCTGATACAAAACATCTTTTTTTAATTGGTGCTTATCGTGATAACGAAGTCAATTCCGCACATCCATTAATGTTGACTTTGAATGATATCCAAAAAACAGCAGCCACAATTAATACAATTACTTTAGCGCCTCTGAGTCAATTGCAAGTGAATCAATTAGTGGCTGACACACTTAAATGTACAAAAGATTCGGCATTACCTGTTTCTCAATTGGTATTTCAGAAAACTCAAGGTAATCCGTTTTTTGCCATCCAGTTTCTCAAAGCATTACACCAAGATGGATTAATTGAATTTAACTACCCCCCTTTCTCCCACGCCAGTTGCTACAACGGGGGAGACACCCACAACGCACTGGCTCCCCTTAGTAAGGGGGGAAGTGAAGGGGGGTGGCAATGTGATATCACCAAAATAAATCAGCAAGCGGTGACAGATGATGTTGTTAAATTCATGGTATTTCAATTACAGAAACTACCTCAATCAACTCAAAATGTATTGCAGTTAGCAGCTTGCATTGGCAATCAATTTGATTTAGCAACTTTGGCGATTGTTTGGGAGTCATCAGAAATTGAAACAGCTGCTAGTTTATGGAAAGCTTTACAAGAAGGGTTGATTTTACCAATTAGTGATGTTTATAAATTTTATCAGGGAGAAAATCACGATCGATTGGCGCTGTCAACTGGGAATACCAATAAACAATTAGCCAAATATAGATTTTTACATGACAGAGTACAACAAGCTGCCTATTCTCTAATTCCTGATAACCAGAAACAAGCAACTCATCTCAAAATTGGTCAATTACTTCTACAAAATTCCTCTCAAATAGAACAAGAAGAAAAACTGTTTGATATTGTTGGACATTTGAATTTAGGGCAAGAGTTGATTGCCCAATCAAACGAGCGAGAAGCCTTGGCTCGACTTAACTTAGCAGCAGCAGGTAAAGCTAAAAATTCTACTGCTTATGCTGCTGCCAGAGCCTATTTACAAACTGGGATTGAGCTACTCACAGTGAATTGCTGGCAAGATCAATATGAATTGACCCTGAGTCTCTATGTTGCCGCCGCCGAAGCCGCCTACTTAAATGCTGACTTTGATGGCATGGAACAGATAGCAGTAAAGGTGTTGCAATCAGCCCAGACGATTTTAGACAAAGTTAAAATTTACGAAATTCAAATTGCTGCCCAGACAGCCCAGAGCAGACTATTAGAAGCGATCGCAGTTGGCAGAGATGCCTTAAAGCAATTGGGAGTTGAGCTACCCATTGAGCCAAACAATGCTGAGATTGGTAAAGCTTTACAAGTCCTTGCTAATCAACTTGCAGGCAAACGAATTGAGGAACTAGCTGACTTACCAATGATGGCCGATCCTCAAGCACAGGCAGCCATGCAACTGTTAGGAATGTTGTTTGCACCTGTTTTTCAGGGAATGCCGGGTTTATTGCCCCTGATTAGCTGCACAATGGTGACTCTATCGCTTCAGTTTGGGAATACGCCCGCCTCCACTGTGGGGTATGGGCTGCACGGAATGGTGCTGTGTGCCTTTTTGGGAGAGGTTGAAGGGGGCTACGGTTTTGGGCAATTGGCATTGAATTTGCTGGATCGGTTCAATGTGCGGGAATTCAAATCCATAATTTCCATGTTGTTTGGTGGCTTTATTCAGCATCACCAAGAAGCTCTCTCGGCAACGATACCGTTGCTGAAAGCTGGTTTTACCTCTGGTATGGAAACTGGCGATTTTTTACACGCTGGCTATAACGTATGTTGTTACAGCTATGCGGTCTTTTGGAGTGGCTCTGAACTTAGCAATTTGGAATTAGATATCGCAAGTTACAACGCCGCTTTAACTCAGGCGAAGCAACATTCTGCCCAGACTTATGTAAGTATTATGCGGCAGGCGGCACAGAACTTCAGAGAAACCCAAATTCAGCCCGATTGTTTGAGCGGCACTATCTACGATGAAACGGTGATGATTCCCAAACATCGTCAGGCTAATGAACTCACGGTGATGGCTGAGTTATATATCTACAAACTGTTGCTTGCCTATTCTTTTGGTGATTACAAAGCTGCGATCGCTTACATTGAGGAAGGGGAAAAGTATTTACTTGCCGTATCAGGATTGATTTTTGTTCCAATTTCCCATTTTTATGCAGCCCTAACGCACCTAGCCCTATTTTCCACCCAGCCAGAAATTGAACTTTCCGTAATTCTCGCCCAGGTAGAAATCCATCAAACCACTCTGTACCGTTGTGCGCAAAATGCTCCCACAAATCATCTGCATAAATGGCATTTAGTTGAGGCTGAAAAACAACGAGTGTTGGGCAAGAAAGCAGAAGCACTTGAAAATTACGATCGCGCCATAACTCTAGCTAAAGCCAACGGCTACATCCAAGAAGAAGCACTTAGCAATGAACTAGTAGCCAAATTTTATTTCGATTGGGGTAAAGAAAGAGTTGCCCAAGCATATATGCAAGAAGCATACTACTGTTACGCTCGTTGGGGTGCAAAAGCCAAAATAGAAGACCTAGAAAAACGCTATCCCCAACTACTCCAATCGATTCTGCAACAGCAACGAATCAACTTCAATACCTTAGAAACTATTAGCTTTCGTGGCACTTCCTCATCTACTCGCACTTCTACCACTGGCAGCACTAGTATTTCTCATGCACTAGATTTTACCTCTGTCCTCAAAGCCGCTCAAGCTATCTCCAGTTCTCTGGAATTAGATCAACTCATTGCCAGCTTGACTCAGATTATCTTAGAAAATTCTGGCGCCAAGAAAGCTGTACTAATTCTTCCCCAAGATGAGGACACTGCCGTGCGGGGGGAACCCTTGTTGAAGAAAGTGTCTGGTGATAATTGGCAAGTTAGGGCAATTACCTTTATCAATCATGACCAAATACAAACTATTCTGGAGCCACAATCACTCGCTAATTGTCAAGATATTCCCGTAAAAATTATCAATTACGTCAAAAATACTCAACAAACAGTTGTTATAGACAATTGTAAAACAGATACTATTGGGTTGATTGGGGAATATATGCAGCGAACACAACCCCAGAGTGTATTATGTACCCCGATTCTTAATCAAGGGCGTTTAGTAGGGATTCTTTATCTAGAAAATCAACTGACTCAAGGGGTATTTACTAGCGATCGCCTTTCTCTTGTAAATTTCCTCTGCACTCAAGCCGCAATTTCTTTGGAAAATGCCCAGTTATATAATCATCTCCAGGAGCGAGAAAAGTTCCTCAGTAGTATTTACGAAGGTGTTGGTTGTCTGATCTGTGTGATTGATGTCCGGGATAATGGTAAGTTTGAGTACACAGGATGGAGTAAATCGTGCGAATTAGCAGTTGGTATACCTGCTTCGGAAGTACTAGGTAAAACTCCCCAAGACTTGCATGGTGATGAAGGTGCAGTAGTATCTCAAAATCATCTGCGCTGTTTCCAAACCGGAATACCCATCACCTATGAAGAATGTCTAACATTTAATCATCAAAAAACTTGGTGGTTAACCACACTCAGTCCATTAAAAGATGAGACGGGCAAAGTTTATCGCATAGTTGTAACAACTATTAATATTAGCGATCGCAAACAAGCTGAATCAGCGGTTACAGAAAAATCTCAAGCCCTTGGAACAGCCTTAGAAGATTTACAACAAGCCCAATTACAAATTGTTCAAAGTGAGAAAATGTCAGCACTGGGTAATTTAGTTGCTGGCGTAGCCCATGAAATGAATAATCCTTTGGGTTTTATTGCTGCAAGTCTCAAACAAGCTAAACCCACTATTGCTGATGTTGTGCAACACTTGAAACTTTATCAAGAAACTTTACCTAATCCGGGTGCTGAAATTATTGACCATGCAGAAGAAATTGACTTAGATTATAGTTTAGAAGATTTACCCAAGGCAATAGATTCAATGGTGATGGCGTGCGATCGCCTCAAAAATATCAGCACTAGTTTAAGAACTTTCTCCCGCGCTGATAAAGATTATAAAGTGCTATTTAAAATTCATGAAGGGATTGAAAGTACAATTTTAATTCTCAAACATCGCCTCAAAGCCAATGAGCAACGTCCAGCAATTGAAGTAATAACCGATTATGGTAATTTGCCTCAAGTTGAATGTTTTCCTGGACAATTAAACCAAGTATTTATGAATATCCTAGCTAATGCCATTGATGCCTTAGATGAGTCGAATACCGGGCGGAATTTTGCAGAAATCCAAGAAAACCCTAACAAGATTAAAATTCAAACCTCATTGCAAGATAATCAGGTGAAAATAACGATTGCTGATAATGCTAATGGCATGAATGAAGCAGTCAAGCAAAAGATATTTGACCATTTGTTTACGACGAAATCTGTAGGAAAAGGAACGGGTTTAGGATTAGCGATCGCCCGTCAAATTGTTGTGGAAAAACACGGTGGTTCAATACACTGCAACTCCTCCCCAGGAAAAGGTACAGAGTTTGCGATCGCAATTCCAGTACGGCAATGAAGAAGAATTCAGGAGCGGAGCTGGAGACGCTCCGCCTCCAGTCAGAATCAAGACGCTCTCTACGAGACGCTAAAAGCGTAGCTTTTTTAACCACGAAGTTGTACTAATACAGCACTCGGAAATAAACATACCATTTCAAATGGTACAAGAGCTTGGAATAAAATTCTTTTGACTTTTGACTTCCGCCTTGCAGTACTGATTTGCCGCCGCTTTGGATGACCATTAACTATTGACTAATAGCTAAACAATCAGTTTCTGCCCACCAGGCATAAATAGGTGTGTCGCGGTCTGGTAAAGTGCCAAGAGTATTAGGTTGCAACACATTAATATTAATGCCATTTGTTAATTCCATAACATAATTAACGTGTGTGCCCAAATACATAACGTTAACAAGCCGTCCTTCAAAGCAGTTCACTGGCAAATTAGGTGGATACAAAGAAAGCTGTATTTTTTCTGGACGCACACTCACTACTACAGCTTGTGATAATTCAGTTGGTGTATCTTCAGCGCGGCTAATAACGATTGATAGTCCCATTTTTGTGGAAATTTTAATATTAGAGGAGTCTACCGCGACGATTTCACCACTGAATAAATTAGTATCACCAATAAAATCAGCAACAAAGGATGTACAGGGACGTTCGTAAATTTGGCTGGGAGTGCCAACTTGTTCAATTTTGCCTTGATTCATCACGGCAATGCGATCGCTCAAAGACAATGCTTCTTCTTGGTCGTGTGTCACCATTACAAAGGTTAACCCCAAGCCTTTGTGTAAATTTGATAACTCAACCTGCATTTCTTTACGTAGTTTTAAATCTAACGCCCCTAAAGGTTCATCCAGTAGTACCACGGTGGGACGGTTGACTAGGGCCCTTGCTAAAGCTACTCGCTGCTGTTGACCACCAGAAAGTTGATTGGGAAAGCGCGATCGCAAACTTTCCATTTTCACCAGTTTTAAAGCTTCTTGGACTCTAGCTTCAATTTTCGATTTGGGTATTTTTTTTAACCGCAGTCCAAAAGCAATGTTATTCCAGACATTCAGGTGGTTAAATAGAGCGTAACTTTGAAATACAGTATTGACGGGTCGGCGGTAAGGGGGCACATTAGTCATGGACTGACCCTGAATAAACACCTTACCAGCGTCAGCAATTTCAAACCCAGCAATTAAGCGCAGTGTTGTTGTTTTACCACAACCGGAGGGGCCTAAAATACTAAAAAATTCTCCTTGTCTGACATCCAAATCAATTCCATTTACTGCTGGTTCTTGGTTAAAAAACTTGAAGACGTTACGCAGTTCAACATCAAGTGGCTGAAAATTTGTTATCCCCCTCTGATTTTGCATGACAATTTGAGCCATAATCCTCAGTAGAATGCCGTGATATTACGTTATTTTGTCAATTGCTCAAGTCTTTTGGGCAGACTATATTTGACACTTTGGTTTATTGTATCCGCCAAAAACAATTGTTCAAGAATATACCCGCCCGATTCTTTCATACCCAGTAACGAAAATAAAATTGTGGTAAATTTATATACTATTTTTACCACTTAGAGATTCTGCGATTAAGTTAACAAACCTTAAAATTGCATATTAGCAATTGCTAAAAGTCTGGCTGGAATTGCATTTATTCATTTTGAATTTTGAATTGATACTTATGTCATTATTCCCATCACTTGGCAGCAAAAAAGATACACGTACAGTTGGACGTGGTTTCCAATCAATATTTTTAATCATATTTACCCTATTAATGGCCGGTGGGATTGAGGCTCGTTTGGCTTACTTGCAAATAGTTGAAGGGTCAAAACTCCGGGAACGAGCCGAAGCAAACCGAATTCGGCTGATTCTCAAGCAACCAGAACGGGGCAATATTTTTGACCGGAATGGCAAACTTTTAGCTAGCACTCGCTATCCTAGCTCTGTATACTTGTGGCCGATGGCACATACTAAGCCTTCCTGGTCTGTAGTCGGCCCGCGTCTAGCGCAAATTCTCAACATTCCCCAAGATGAGATGGAAAAGAAATTAGAACAAGCTGGTGCTAATTCTTCTTCACTCATCCGAGTTGCTCGCGATTTAAATGAAGCAGAAATCACGGCATTAAAGGAGTATAAAAATGAACTCCCAGAAGTGGAAATAAATACAGATTCTGTACGTTATTATCCCCACGGCAAGGAATTGGCGCACGTATTAGGTTATACACGAGAGTTGACCCCCGACCAGTTAAAGGGCAAGAAGGAGTTAGGCTATCGACTGGGAGATGTCATCGGTCAGATGGGCGTGGAAAAGGCTTATGAGAAAGCTCTACGGGGCGAATGGGGCGGTCAGCAAGTGGAAGTGGATGGTGCGGGTAGACCAATCCGGGTTATAGGGGAGAAACAGGCAAAAGCTGGTAATGATTTGCACCTAACCATAGATTTGGATGTACAAAAGGCGGCCGAAAAAGCTTTAGGAAATCACCGAGGTGCGATCGCAGCACTAGATCCGAATAATGGTGCTGTTTTAGCGTTGGTATCTTACCCCACCTTTGACCCAAATATCTTTTCCAAACAAAAACTCTCTCAAAAAGATTGGGAAAGTGTCCAAGGTAAAGATCATCCCTTAGTGAATCGCGCTCTGAGTGCCTTTCCACCCGCCAGTACTTTTAAAGTTGTCACTACGACAGCTGGACTGGAATCAGGTGAATTTTCTCCTGACTCAATACTACAAACCTTTGGCTCTCTTACTGTGGGTGGGGTGACATTCGGTGAGTGGAACCACGCCGGATTCGGGCCATTGGGATTTCCCAGAGCGATCGCTATGAGTAGTGATACTTTCTTCTATCAAGTTGGCAGAAAAGTCGGTGGCCCAACTTTAATTAAATGGAGTCGCAAATACGGGTTTGGTCAAAGAACTGGTATTGAATTTCGTGATGAAGAATCAGTAGGCTTGGTTCCAGATGAAACATGGAAGCGGAAAGTTTTGAAAACGCCTTGGACTGTTGGCGACACCATTAATATGTCAATTGGTCAAGGCGCTTTGCAAGTGACACCTCTGCAATCAGCGATTATGTTTTCTGTCCCTGCTAATGGTGGATATCGAGTTCAGCCGCATTTGCTTAAAGATAACGAAGAAGCAAAAAGTTGGCGAGAATCCTTAAATATGAAGGCGACAACTATCAAAGTTCTCCGCGACGGACTGCGAAAGGTGGTGAGTGAAGGTACTGGTAAGCGCTTAGACGTGCCGACAATTGCCCCAGCGTCCGGGAAGAGTGGCACAGCGGAAGCTGGTGTTGGTCGCCCAAATCATACATGGTTTGGTGCTTATGCGCCCAGTAATAAGCCAGAAATTGTGGTTGTGGCCTTTGGGGAAAATACTGGCGAACATGGCGGTACTATTTGCGGGCCAATGGTTTTACAAGTATTAGAAGCTTATTTTCAGCACAAGTATCCAGGTAAGTATCAAAAACCTCAGCCCGATCCATCAGAAGCTAAAACTCAAAGTTCAGGACATAGCACTGGAGATTAGTACCGCAAGGCGAAAGTCAAAAGTCAAACAGGTATACAGCGTAAGAGTTTCTAGTCTATCCCATTAGTTTTGATGGGTGAAAAAGTTCGTAGTAAGGACTTTAGTCCTAGATTTTTAAGCACTGAAGTGCATTACTACAAACTCATCAAAATTAATGGGACAGACCAGTAGTGTGCAAAGTTTAAAATTCAAGAAGCTTTTGGTCGAGGCAATAGAAGAGATGAGCTTATGATATCAATTGAAAACAAGTAATTACTGCCAATTAGTTTGCCCTTAAATACCTGCTAAGAATTTAGCAGAGTTATTTACAGATAATCTTAATTTTGAAATCCTCTTTTCCTTATGACTTTCCTGAAACCATCTCCACTTGGCGGACAGAAAAATACACGTACTGTTGGACAAAGTTTCCAGCCGATATTTTTAATTATATTTACTCTATTGATGCTGACAGGAATCAGCATTCGCTTGGCATATTTGCAAATTACTGAAGGAGCAAGCCACCGAAAACGAGCCGAGTCAAATCGAATTCGGATGATCCCTAAACAACCAGAACGAGGCAATATCTTTGACCGCAACGGCAAACTTTTAGCCAGTACTCGCTATCCTCGCTCTGTATATTTGTGGCCGATGGCACATACCAAACCAGCGTGGTCATTAGTGGGAGCGCGTCTATCTCAAATTCTCGATGTTCCCCAAGAAGAGATGGAAAAGAAACTAGAAGAGGCAGGTGCTAACTCTTCTTCACTCATCCGAATTGCTCGTGACTTAAACGAAGCGCAGATCACAGCATTGAAAGAGTATCAAACTGAACTTAAAGACGTAGAAATTCATACAGAAGCCGTTCGTTACTACCCCCACGCCCAAGAATTAGCCCATGTATTAGGTTATACGCGAGAACTGACCGGCGGTCAGTTAAAAGAAAAGAAGCAGGAAGGCTACAGATTGGGTGATGTAATTGGTCAAATGGGAGTTGAAAAAGCTTATGAGAAAACTCTGCGGGGCGAATGGGGCGGTCAGCAGGTAGAAGTGGATGGTGCTGGTCGCCCGCTCCGGGTTTTGGGTGAGAAACAGGCAAAACCTGGTAACGATTTGCACTTGACCATAGATTTAAATATGCAAAAGACAGCAGAAAAAGCTTTAGGCGATCGCGACGGTGCGATCGTGGCACTCGATCCAAAGAATGGTGCTGTTTTAGCAATGGTATCTCATCCCACCTTTGACCCAAATATTTTCTCGAAGCAGAAACTCACCCAAAAAGATTGGGAATTTGTCCAAGGTGCCGATCATCCCTTGGTAAATCGCGCCCTCAGCGCTTTTCCACCCGCTAGCACCTTCAAAATTGTCACCACCACAGCCGGTCTAGAATCAGGTAAATTTTCTCCTAGCACAGTCCTGCAAACCTACGGTTCCTTAAGTTTTGGCGGCACCCGATTTGGTGAATGGAATCACGCCGGATTCGGGCCGTTGGGTTTTGTCGGAGCATTACAGTGGAGTAGTGATACCTTCTTCTATCAAATTGGTCGCGGAGTCGGCGGCCCAACTTTAATTGAATGGACTCGCAAGTATGGATTTGGTAAAAAAACCGGGTTTGAGTTTGCCAACGAAGAAGCAAAAGGTTTAGTGCCAGATGAGACATGGAAGCAGAAAACTTGGAAGATACCTTGGACTGTAGGTGACAGCATTAATATGTCAATTGGTCAAGGTGCTTTACAAACTACGCCTTTGCAAGTCGCTATCATGTTCGCCGTACCCGCTAATGGTGGCTACCGAGTCCAGCCGCATTTGCTTAAAGATAATGAAAAAGCAAAAAGCTGGCGAGAATCTTTAAATATGAAGCCGACAACTATAAGTGTTCTCCGTCAGGGATTGCGGAAAGTAGTAGCTGAAGGTACTGGTAAAGCTTTGAAGCAGCCAACAATTCCTCCGGTAGCTGGTAAAAGTGGCACCGCCGAAGCCTGGAAGGATCGTGTTAAGCAAAATCACGCTTGGTTTGGTGCTTATGCACCTGCTGAACATCCAGAAATTGCGATCGTGGCATTTGCTGAACATTCCGGCGGTGGTGGTGGTAGCATTGCTGCGCCGATGATCTTACAAATTATGGAAGAATATTTTCAGCGCAAGTATCCAGGTAAGTATCAGAAACCAGCGCCTAAGAGTCCATAAAACAGCAGATGAAGCTAGATATGAGGCATTGGACGTTGATTGATTTATCCTTTGCCTTCATCTCCCCATCATCAAACAAAAATTAGGTCAATTATGATTGACGACTATATTCGAGCTGTAATGACTCAAAATCAGATTCCTGGACTTTCTATTGCAGTGGTGCAGGAAGGTGAACCTGTTTTAGTTAAGGGCTATGGACTGGCGAATATTGAACACTCTGTTCCAGGTACTGAACACACAGTTTATGAAATTGCGTCTGTCGGTAAAACTTTCACCGCTACAACCATAATGATGCTGGTGGAACAAGGGGTAATTTCGCTAGAAGATGCGATCGCAGAATATCTCGATTGTCTACCCATAATGTGGCAAAATGTCACAATCGGGTATATTCTGTCTCATCAGTCTGGAATTCCTAGCTATACCGATGCTCCAAACTACTGGGAAATTACTCATCTTGATTTATCTAAGTCTGAAATTTTGGCTCTAGTTACTCACTTACCCCTCAAGTTCCAACCAGGTGAGTTTAGCGCCTACGACAACACAGGCTACTATCTACTGGGTTTGCTCCTAGAAAAAGTAACTGGACAATCTTATGGAGATTTGTTACAAGAGCGTATTTTTGCTCCTTTGGGAATGAATGCAACCGTAATGAATAATCCCAGTGACATAGTGCCGCACCGGGCTGCTGGTTATCGGTTACTAAACAGCAAGCTTGTTAACAAACCTTATTACAGTCCCTCAGTTACCTATTCTGCTGGAGGTCAACTTTCCAGTGTAGAAGATATGGTGAAGTGGGAACAGGCGCTTTGTGGTGAAACTTTGCTAAAGCAATCAACCCTGAATTTGATGTGGACTCCTCATTTTCCCAATCAGGGTGATGATTGGGAAAAATTGAGATATGTTGCAGGTTTAGGTTGGTGGGTATTTAATTATGGCGATCGCCGAGTAGTTGGTCATAATGGTTCGATATTAGGATTTGCAAGTAACATTACCCGCTTTATTGATGACAAAATTACCGTAATTTTACTGTGCAATCTAGATAAAATTTCCCGATCAGATGCGATCGCTAAGAAAATTGCTGAATACTACTGTCCAGTTCTTACGGAACTAGTGCTTCAACCTCCATTAGGGGAGAGGGAGTAAAACCAATTACTCCTGACTCTGCCAATTTTAGATTTTGAATTTTGGATTGAAGAAAAATCTAAAATCGAGTAACTCCTATGGCGATATCTTTGCGGGTTTTAAGTTTCTGGCTTTATAGAACATTTCTAAGCTATTGCGATCGCCTACAAAACGCCAGTGCCAAGGCTCATAACTCACACCTTGAACATTATCTTTGGGAAAAGACATTTCAAAGCCAAAACGCGGTGCATTTGCTTGCAGCCACCGATAAGCCTTGGTATTGTCAAAGTTTGTTTGAAGATTAGTTGCTGGTACTGCTCCATCTCCAACATCCACAGCATAACCTGTGTGATGTTCGCTATGACCAGGAGGAGCGCTGAGGGCAGCCCGTTGTGCTGGCGTTTGATTTCGTTGGGCACCGACAGCAAAAAACAACTGCTCTTGGTCTTTGACTGAGCGAAAGCCAGAAATCGGCACTACAATGACACCTGCACTCCGGGCTGCTGCTACCATCTCCTCAAACTTTTGGGCAGCAGGTTTTCGCATTCTAATGCCCCTATTTGCGGAGATGGTTACTAGTTCTGACTCAGGGGCTTCTGGGTATGGAAAATGCCCTAATACAGTATCGCTGGAATTATTAGATGCTGGCGGAGTTGGAGTTCTAGGAGCAGAAGTAGCTGGTAAAGATTGAGAATCAGCGGTTTTTTTGGGTGCAGTGACGAAAAACAAAAAACCGCTTATTAAAGCGAGCAAGACAAATCCCATTACTCCCCCAATCAAAATAATTCGGGGTTGCAACCAAATTTTAGGTGCTGCAACAGGGGTATCGCGTACAGCCACTGGAATATCATCACCAAGGTCATTCGATGAGTTTTGCGGTTTTCCAGAAAACCCTGCCTTATTCAAAGGTAAACTCCTGTTTTTGTGGAATAGCCATAACAGATTTTGCACTGGACAAAAGTAAACGTAACAGGTAGCATTTTACATCTGTGGTTCTTAGGCGCAATCTTGACAAACCTTTTAGAACTATACGTCAAGCTGGGAGGATTAGTCCTAGTAGGTTTTATTCTGGGACGCAAACTACCTGTGACAGTTCCTACACGCTTGGGACTGTTTCTTTTTTGGGTGGGAGTACCCATAAGCATAGTATCGTTTTTGCGTCAATCTAGTTTATCAGGGCAAATTTGGATTGCACCTGCCATCGCTTACCTAGCTATTTTACTAGGAGCATTTTTAGCTTGGTTAGCCATTAAAGGACAAGCCTATTTTAGAAATACTGTCCCCCAACCATCAACTCAGGCTAGCTTGATATTAGCCGCAATGTTGGGTAATACTGGTTATCTTGGCTTTCCCATTACCTTAGCAATGTTAGGCAAGGAATACTTTGCTTGGGCGCTATTTTACGATTTGTTAGGTTCATTCCCAGGAACTTATGGCTTGGGTGTGTTGCTAGCAGCGCGTTTTGGCGTTGGTGTCCAGAATCATTGGCAGACTGCTAAGGCCATCTTAATTAATCCTGCCTTATGGAGTTTCGGATTTGGCTTGCTGGTTCGAGAAGCGACAATTCCCACAGTAGTAGAATTCTGCTTGGAGAAATTTGCTTGGTGTTGTGTAGCTTTATCTCTGGTCTTAATCGGAATGCGACTAGGGCTGCTTAAATCTTGGGGTAGCCTACCACAAGCAGGGATGAGCTTGGGAATCAAAATGCTGCTGGTTCCCTTAATATTGGGCAGTATATTACCACTGTTTGGATTAACTGGTTCCACAGCAAAGGTAATTGTCTTACAAATGGCTATGCCTCCAGCTTTCGGCACACTGGTAATTGCTGAGACATTCAATCTCGATCGCGATCTGGCAGTTACTGCCTTAGCTGCTGGGGCTATAGTATTGCTGGTTACTCTCCCTATTTGGCTATGGCTATTTTGATTTTGGATTTATGCACTGTGATGCGATCGCATTTGTAAATTCGGTCAATATTCACTTACAGGGGTATATTTAAGTGGCTCTGGACATGATTTCAGAGTAAGGGTAATTAATATTATTGGTAGTAGTTATAACTCAAGTACTATGTCAGTCACGCCAACTTCAGGTACACCAACAGCACCTACATCTCTAGATATCAGGTCATTTACCCCAGCCAGAACTGATTCACCACTCAATTTACCCTACTATACTTTTACTGACACAGTAAGTAATAAATGTCATCTAGAATGAAAAGCTCCTGCTTCTAGCGGCTCAGGTGGGGCAATCACAAGTTATCTAATTGAAAGTAGTGTTGATGGTACTAGTGGGTGGACAACAGTTAGAAACACAGAAAACATCAATAATAAGTATACAATATTTCAATTGACATTGAAGAAGTATATTTTAGGGTTAGTGCTATAAATGCTTCAGGAGTTGGAACACCTTCTAATGTTTTAACAGTGAAAGGTTCTACTTCAACTTGTGAAGGTACTATGGTTCGTCAAAATGGCGTATGGACATTCTTTAGAAATCCTAGAGCAGTTTGTTATGGGGGTAATACTTATATAGGTTGGGTTGATAATAGAGGAGTTGTTGGAATTACAAAAGCCAACAATATCAATCTACTCATTGGTAGAAGGCGAATACCAAATCCGCCAGTTCCGTGATGGCGAGTGCATTATCTCAGAATTTAATTTAACTGTAAAACAGATTTTTAATGCTGGTAATATTTAAACGACGTTTTTTTAGTTCTCAAAATGGCTAAAATCCTTATTCAGAGAGAGCTATATATATTTAAACAAATAGTTTTTTAAAATTCAGTAATTAATTCGCGTTAAATAAATTTGCTCTGTAAATTATGAGATTATGTATTTTACGTGTTTTGAAAAAATAAATCTTACCCCTGTAAAAAAAAGAGGTGGAAATAAAATTTACAAGCATTATGCACCCTCTACTGGATGTTGCCCATAATATGGTAAAGCCTCTGACCAATTAGGAAATTTGCCCTCTTGCCAATCAAGATTAGCTAGTTCCAAAATACTTGTCACTGTCGCTGCTAGCCCAGATTGAGCTTGAATCAGCTGATAATTAGTATTCCAATTTGCTAAAGTTTCCTGCCACGCTTCTGGTGTCAACACTCTATCTGACAAACACACTTTTAGTTTAGAAGTATCTGGCTCAAACTCATAAATAGCAGCGAAAATTTGACCTCGTTGGGCTTGCATTTCCACAGCCAAAGTTTTTATATTTTGACTTTTGCCTACTTCTGACCAAGCTACCGCAGCCAAAGTTGAAATCGCAAATACAGGAATATTTAACTGTTGCCCTAAAGTCCGAGCAGTAACAACACCAATCCGAGTTCCCGTAAAGCCACCAGGGCCTTTTGCAACTGCGATAAAGGAAAAATCCGCCCAAGTTTGTGGTTTGATAAATTCAATTAAATATTGATGCACTAAGCTAGATAAATCACGCCCCAAACTCCAAATTTGAGAGCGAGTATCGTCTGCAAAATTACTAATTGCTAGTCCTAATTCGGGAGTGGTGGTGTGTAGGGAGAGAGCGTATTTTTTGGTTGTTAGAGATTTTAGTTCTGTGGTCAAAATTAATTAAAATATTTATTGATTTTTCTATAGTTGACTTGATATATCTATTCAAGCACATGATAGTTCTGAATTTTCACTTTGTTTCTATTCTCATAAGGGGAAGCAATTAAAAAACTCTACTCTTCTAGAACCCTTACTATGACTGATTTTGAAGTAGTCATTTTAGTGTTGGGTCTAATTTATCTGTCAGTAAGCCTAAATTATTGGCAATAAGTTAAGATAACAGTCTACGCTCCTCAAATTGTTTACACCGCAAGCATTTCGTGGAGTTTAACGAAGGAAAAAGGTTTTAGCGATCGCTATACCCCCGCGAAAAACTTACGTGTGTAAAGTCAAAATAAATACTTTTGCTTTCACCGCGAAACTTGGGATTGAATTGTCAACGTTCTGTTATTAATGGGCACAAACATAACATACTACTTTTGACGTTTCAAGTCGGCACTAATTCACCAGGACGCAATTTCGACCACTTACCCGTTTCCCGCTTGAAGCTCAGACAACCAACAACATCCCATTCCATTTCAATCACATCATCTGTAGTCCGAATATTGACATTGATAGAAGGTTCATTGGGATCAAAATTTGGTGTTTCAGTCAAGTGAGGCTGTTGGTGCTGCCCTTCTACGGCATGATAGGTAACACAGCTGTCTACATAGTGGCAATTCACGCAAATACACATAATAGAACCAACTCCAGGGGCCTTTATTGTTAATCTAACGTAAGCCCAACTGTTATTCATGAGTTGCTGGGTTGATTTTTATTACAATGCACGAATCAATTCCTTCTACCCTCGCTCCCGAAAATTGGCCTTTTAGTTTGGAATTCCTACCACAACCCGCTTACATGGTAGGTGGCGCTGTCCGAGATGCGATCCTGGGCAGAACTCGCGAATATCTGGATCTAGATTTTGTTATACCATCCAAGGCGGTAAAGGTAGCGAGAGCGATCGCTCATCATTACAAAGCTGGTTTTGTCTTACTTGATGCAAAACGACAAATTGCGCGTGTGGTTTTTCCCCACGCCACGGCTGACTTTGCCCAGCAGGAAGGAGATAGTTTAGAAGTTGATTTGCACAGACGGGATTTTACAGTAAATGCGATCGCTTATAATCCCCATACGCAAGAAATTATCGATCCTCTGCAAGGTTATGTAGACTTACAACAAGGCATTTTGCGAATGGTATCACCCGCGAACCTAGAAGATGATCCTTTGCGGTTAATGCGAGGTTATCGCCAAGCCGCTCAACTAGGTTTTACTATTGAGCCAGCTACCCAAGCCGCAATTCGTTCTTTGGCATCGCATATCAGCAAAGTTGCAACCGAAAGAGTTAGGGTAGAAATTGGCTATCTACTGGCAAATTCTCAGGGTACTCCTTGGATCGCAACGGCTTGGGAAGATGGTTTACTTGTCCCTTTCTTCAAAAATGCTACCCCTGAAAGTTTGATCAAACTAGCAGCAGTTGACACAGCAGCTGCTTTACTTACCCAAAATTGGCAACAATTAGGGGCACAACTGCAAGAAAATGTCCGCGATAGTATTAAAACTACTTGGTTAGCTATTGCCAAACTTGCTTGTCTCGTCAACCCAGATCCCGAATTAGCAGAAATAGAGCTACAGGAACTAACTTATAGTCGTGCCGAAATCCGAGGTGTAACTACTGCTCTGAAATTGTTACCGCAATTTCAAGTAGTTGATATGTCGTTGCGAGAACAATACTTTTTGTTTCATAACGCAGATATTGTGTTCCCCGCTACGGCAGTGCTAGCTGTAGCAATTAATAATTTTGTAGAGGCAATATCTGGTGACAAGCCACTACACACAGCAGTGGAAACTAAATCTTTGAGCTACCAAATTTTAGCACCTTTGATCGACCGCTACCTCAACCCTAACGATGCGATCGCTCATCCCACTCCCCTAGTAAGCGGGAAGGAGTTGATCGTAGCATTAGATATTCCAGCTTCGCCAATTATCGGTCAGCTGCTGACTGAAATTGGTGTAGCACAAGCCGAGGGGAAACTTTCAACACCAGCAGAGGCGATCGCTTATGCACGTCAGTTACTTGATGGTTAAATATACTTAATTAATTTATGGTAATGTACCAAAGGCGATGCCTACGCAATTTTGGCAACTCCTGGCTAAGGCTAATAAATCTGCAACTTCAAGTACCTTAAGTATCCCCTACTTACCATAAAATACCCATCTTTATAGTCAATCCTTGCAATTACATACATCAATTATGCTACTATTTGCTTGATGTTAGCACTGCTTTGCTATGTTATTTCCTAAAATTTAGCACCGATGGATAACCGAATGAACTATAGACTAACCTATTCATTTTTATGCTTTAGTTGCTTGCCTTAAAATACTCTCGTACATTAAATTAAACACTTATTAGAAACAAAGACTTTCAGGTTTTTCTGATGGGTGGAGTTTTGATGAATAGCTTTTCTTGGACAGGACTAACTGCTTATGAATGGACAGCCTTTAATTTTGGTTGTTGAACAGAGTTTACATGATTTAGAGCTACTTAATTCTCATCTAGGAATATTAAATTTTTCATGTATTTGTACCAAACAAGGGGTGAGGGCTGTGATGTTGGCACAAACTCATCAACCAGATTTAATCCTGCTAGATACGAAGCTATCTAACTTGAGTGCAAACCAAGTCATTGACGATCTCAAGCATGACTCAAAAACTGCTACCATTCCAATCATTGCAGTCACACCTCTAAGAACAGTACAAGACGATCGCTCCACGATGCTCACAGCATTTGATGATTGCATTACTAAACCCTATAATTTTAATCAATTAGAAGTGGTAATCAGTCGCCACATCAGTCAGCTAAATTCCTAACATTTATCTTAGGAATAGATTCGGGATTACCACGTTCAGGTAATTCCTTGAGAATTACAACAATCCCAGTACGGCCTGTTGCTAAATTGGTGTTTGTCATCAGGTAAAGGACAGGTTGAGCAATAATTTCCTCAATCAAATTTTTTAAATCTGGTTTAATTATTTTCTCTAAATATAATCGTACTTGTTCAGCTAAAGTATCATAACCTCCTTTTAGTAAAGTTTGTTCAGCTTGAGTAACAGAGTTTTCTAAAGAAATTACGATTTCAGTATCAAAAAAATGACAAATGATTTGGCTAGGAGACTTCCCTAGTCTATCATTATATAAATTTATAATCCGCTGTGATATTTCTGTTTCTAATTGTCCAATAGTCGGTTGTCCCATTAGTACCTACTATGTAATATTTATTGCTATCAGCGAAAAATTTAAGTATCCAACATTATAGTAAATGATTATGGAATAGTCTGATAAAATCAATCACTATTTTATATGAACTTGGTGTATCAATGTGATGTATTTAGTATGCATTTATTTAAGAATATTTCCAATTTTGACGGAGTAAAATTTGTTAACTAACGATTTATGCAGTGTTCAGCTAATAACTGGATTTTATCGTCATTTGCTCATAGGTAATTAGCTTATTTTGTGCCAAATAAGCTCCCGCGTAGCCCGCCGTGCCTCCATCTCCGAAGCCAAGAATAATATAGCCATCTCCATCCAAATGGTCATCAATGGCAGCCGCATACAGCGTCACATCAGAATGTAATGTACATTACAAAACTCTCTATACCTTCCAGTACAGCGAATAAGCAGACAAACTTAGGTTCTAATAAAGAGTGTGTTAGCCACTGAGACAATTTGTGAAAAACCAATACAACATATTTGGCATTAATTCTTAGAAGCTCATATCTTCCACTCTGGCGACACATTCTGTACGGCCGAAGCAACTGTAATTCCAACACTTTTCGGTTAAGGGGGAAAGGGAAAAAGGAAAGGGTTTGAATTTACCTTTACCCCAGCCCCAGTAACCTTTACTCAGCCCAAAAGAGAGATTGTTGGGTTTATCCGAAAAGTATTGACTGTGATTCTGCAATGCCAAAGCGCTTGGCAATTGCTGGTAAATACCAAACTAACTCAACTACGGCTTTGATGATAACCAAATTACCGCCTGGTTTCATAATCTTGCCATCTACCTGCAAACAACCTTTGTCTAGTGTATCTTGCAGTTCTGGCATATTGATTGATGTGAGCTTGAGTAATAGTGCCAAAGGGATCTGTCAGCTATTTCTAGTCAGTAAATATCTAGTGTGGTATTAGTCGTATTGTTGAAGACAATCAATCACACAGGAATTTCATAATTAGCGATTAATCACGCCTAATTTAAAGATGACTTTAAAAATGATTTAATCGATATATTTTGTGAGAAAGTTAATACAAAGGTATATTCACTGATCTCAAATTCATGGATTCTTTATTTATCAATTCCTTACTTGAAGAGTTGAAAAACCCGGATGCCACAGTGCGCGACAAGGCAACCAGAAAAATCTGGCGGATCTGGTTTCAGCAAAAGGGAATCTATGGGCTGGAAATAATTGACCGCAGTCAAAAGTTACTGGATGCAGGTGAAATTGCTGAAGCTGAAACATCACTGACGGCATTAATTAAAGACCAGCCAGATTTTGCCGAAGCTTGGAATCGTCGAGCTTTCCTCTATTACAGTATTGGCGATTATCAAAAATCTCTGGCAGATTGTCAGATGGTTGTGCAGATAAATCCAATACATTTTGGCGCACTTCATGGTATGGGCTTATGTTATGCAGCACTAGGAGAGTATGGTCAAGCTATCCGAGCTTTTCAACGTGCTTTAGAAATTCAACCCTATTCTCTAGTAAATCAAAAGTTGATTCTAGAATGTACTTTTAGATTCAGCTACAACGGCAGATAGGAGAGAGCATCATACTGTTTTATAAATCCGTTATCACCCTCATCGATAGCAATTTATCGCCTTAGTCGCCGCAGTTTTATTCAATATGCTTCTATCTGGAGTTAATAGCAGCGTCATTGCTGCTAGTACTAACAGCAACTAACCGTCAACTAGTAATTCTCGATTGAATAAAGTTACCTTTAGTACAAACTAGATAGCACAAGCAGAACACGGGGAATATACTAGGCGATGTCTATGAGGGGCTGCGCTTACGCCACCGATATTTACAAAGACTACACTTTAGATGTAGTTATGAAAAAGAGTCGGATCTACGTTCCCTGTGGTACTCAATTGTCGATGAGGGTTCGATATATTTCTTTATAGGTTATGGCATGGATGCCGTGAATGCCATAGCAAAAAACATTCCCAAAATTACAGTTGCAGCAATTTTCTAGAAAGACCCCTGGTATTTGATTGCACATCCCAACTCAGCAATTAACATTTTTGCCGATCTTATCTTTTTTACTCTGTTAAGCTAAAGGTTTTTCTAACTATAGCAATCCTAAATGAGTTGTGAAAATCGAGAGAATAAGAGGATATAGAGGTTTTGTATTATGTTGTTTACAATCTCCAACGCCGGAGAAAACCACCTTTAGAAGTTTATCGCTTTGTAAATGGTGAATATGTATTACAGCCAGGAAATTTCGTTTGGTTAAGCATCTTGAATATCTAGTTCTGCTTCTGGACTAATTATTAACTGATAGCTCATTCAGTTAAACCTAGTCTTTGCTTTACGGATTGCCAGTTTGAACCTTGGTTTGGGTTTTGGCGATGCATCTCCAAGCGTCTATCTAATTCTTGTTTTTGCTCATAGCTGAGAGGAACTTCATCGGGTGTGGTAAGAATGCTGTCCCATAAGTCCTCGGCAAGCTGTATACGTTCAGATACACTTAGTTCGGAAATATCGAAGTTTAATATGGGATGCATAGTTGTTGTTAATGTAGTTACTCAATCTAATTTTATTTTAGATTATAAATGACTTAATCTTATTCCCAATAAAGTAAAGCATCAAGTTTACCTGATTCGGTAAATGTTCTAGCAGCTAGTAAACATTAGACCTCTTGCAAAAGTCCCTAACACCCCACCCCCAACCCCTCCCCGCAAGCGGTGAGGGGAGACAAAGCGTAGCTTTGGCGGGGTGGGGTTCTTTCTTATTTTTGATTTATGCAAGAGGTCTATTGCAGCAAATCAACACACATTTTCGCATGATAATTTTCTTCTTGTCCACCAACTACTAATTTTTCTATTCTCTATAGTAGTCAACAGTTGAATCTAGAGATACAAGAATACAATACTTTAAGTTAAGTAAGTTCGGACAAACAAATACAAGTGTAGATTTTGGTAATCTTTCTGGTTAAATATATTTAATACCATTACAAAAGACTTGAAGGCACAGGTATGGGACAAGGGTTTATTCCAGAGACGAATGTAGATAAGTTACTGAGACTGTATACAGACGGAAAAAGAGATTTTCAAAATATAAACTTGAAACAAGCATCTCTCGCAGTCGTAAATTTGTCAGAGGTGAATCTGAGAGGAGCAAACCTACAATTATCATGCTTACAGGAGGTAGACCTGCAAGGAGCAAACCTGGAGGGAGCTAACCTGAAAAAAGCCGACTTATCAGAAGCAAATTTAGAAGGGGCTAATCTGCGAAAAGCTAACTTGCAAGGGGCAAGGTTGATCGGGACGGAAGTACGTAGAGCAAACCTACAAGAGGTAAATCTGAGACAAGCAGATTTAGGAGGTGTTAGAAACTTAAGTATGGCAGACTTGCTTGCAGCAGATATGCAAGGCGCTAACTTAGAGACGACAAACCTAGAGAAGGTAAACCTGCAAGGAGTTAACCTGAGAAAAGCTAACCTGAAAACAGCACGTTTATTTGAAGCTGACCTGAGTAGCGCCGAACTTCAAGATGCAGTTTTTCAAAGCGCTTTTTATAACGAAAAAACTCGTTTTCCTGAAGATTTTGACCCAGTTAGTGCTGGAATGTATTTAATTGCTCCTAAAGTGTCACTGCAAGGGACAAAACTGGTCGGAGCATTACTATTTGAAGTCGATTTAAGTGAGGCAGATTTAACAGAGGTAGACTTGACTGATGCACATTTGGAGAAAGCTAACCTACAAGGAGCAACATTAAAGGGAGCATCCTTTGATAGTGCAGAACTATTACAGACAAACTTATCTGGTGCAGACCTAACAGGAGCAGATTTAAGTTTTGCAAGTCTTAAAGAAGCAATAATTGTCGATACCAAATTTCAAGATGCTTGTTACAACAGATTTACTAAATTTCCTCAAGAGTTTGACCCTGTAAGCGCTGGAATGCGTTGGATTTATATTGATATTGATTAGTAATGTAGAGTAAACCTCTCATGAAATGTAAAATAGCTTTTTAATTCTATCTACCGAATACAATTTCATTGGATATCCATTCTTGTAATATGGATTTTTTCTGATCCCATCTGGCTCTCCCAACTGCTTGATTTGTTTTGGGGTTAAACCCAGTTCATCTTTTAATGTTGTTGCTGACTTGAATTCAAGTTGATTACCTTGCTCATCTACTGGATAAAAATTACGTATACAGTAATCAAAGCCATTTTGAGGTGACATAGGCTGATGACTAGCAGATGCACAAACCCCTTCTCCAGCTTTAACCAAGTGACCTACACCCCACAGTAAAGGAAGTTTATTAGTTTCGGCTATTTCAATCGATTGCTTTTTCACTTTTTCAAAATCTTTAGACTGGTAGCCAAGAAATTTATTAGTCCACCAATAAAGAGACTCGTAATCAACAAGCCGAACAGAGCAAAATATAACCGTACAATATTCTCCTTCATAATCACCTGTAAATCGCCATACTACGGCGACACATTCAGATGGTAAAGGAGTTTTTTTTTGAGCCACTCACATTGCTCATAACGCTTTTTCAATGCCTTTTTACTCGGTGCATACATTGGATTTTCAGGAATATAAATTTTTTTACCTGCAAACTCCTCACAATATTTACCGCGTAGACTTGGAGCAATTAATACCGTCATTTCTTCTGGGTCAATTGCAATCAAATTCAGATCAAACAGAGTATGTAAATCTGCCCGAAGAAGCAAACCATTGGAAGGATGATTAGTCTCAGAACCAAGATAGGGAATAATATGTGCTGCTTCCAGAGCTTGTTCTACATCACTTCCAGAAATAGCACATTTACCGTTATGAGTTATAAGCAACTGCTGACGAAATTTAGGCTGACCTTGGCGACGAGTAATTGATGTAGCGATTTTTTTCTAGCATCCTGAATATTTTCTGGATCAAAATCATCAATAATATTATCTAAAGTGTCAGTATTATTAGGCTCTCGAATTTCTTCTTGAATTTGACTGTTATTTGAAATGCTGCTATAAATTATTATTTGATCTAATGCATCATCAGTGATTATCTCAATGCCTACTGATTCTAACCAATGTGTTAAACGCTTTTTTATTTGTTCATTTTCAAATTCTGTCCAAGTATCACCAACAATATATTTGACTCGTTTAAAATGTCCTCTTCCTCCTCCATTAAATGCATTTTTCACCTGTAAACGCAGTGTAGGATCTTCAAGATTTTCGATGAAAAGTTCCATATCATTGCTACCATCACATAAATCTGGTATTTGGAGATACCGATTACCAGACTCTAATTCTTCAAAATCTAAATCATTAATTTCACTATCACTAGATAAGTAGATGACTTTGCTTTGCATATCTATAATCAATTCACCCAATTCATTATAGTTTTTTAATACTTCTATTATCCAGTCAATATCTATCTTGAGTTTTATCATAAGAACTTTTTCCATTAATAGCTAACTATAAAAATATCCTAAATTTGTATTATTTTACAATATTTTATCAAAGCTAGTGTTAATTTTCTTAGTTTATAGTAGCTCTTGTAAACTACCCTATCTTATCCCTCACCCAAGCCCGAAAGAATTTCAGCAAGGCAATTTCCCCGCTTGTTTTACTCTGCCCAATAAATCTACTTATCTCACTCACTGAAACTATAGGAAAAGCAATACTAAACTTACACTCGACATATTGCCCTTCTATCAAATGATAAAATTTTAAATTTTTCCCATCATATCTCCAAAGTTCAGTTACACCCAACGCTGAATAAATCCCCAATTTGTTAACGGAACTACTGGTAATGTCAATCTCAATTGCTAAGTCAGGCGGCGGATCATTTTCTAAATCTAAAGTTTGCTTACCCCTAATAGCTAGTTCATTCTGGATATAGTAGCAAGTATCTGGTTCTATTCCCTGCTTTGATATTTTCCGCTTCAATGTTGTAGAACCAGCGCTTCTAATTTCAATTCCTAATTCTTCAGCTAAAACTAGAATAAAACGGTCAAATTGAATTTTGGGATTTTCGTGTTCAAAAAGTGGAGTCATGATTTCTAAAACACCGCAGTCATAAGCAAACCGAGAACCTCTATCTTCACCTGTATCTCTCAGCAAGGCTTCAAAGGTTTCCCAGCTAATCTTATGTAGCACTGTTCTTTGTTCTGCAAGGGTTGACTTGACAAGCATATTACAATACTTTTTCCGTCACAATAGTAGATAAAATCCCGATAATTTTACCTATGTCATTAATATAATACTCGCTCAAGTCAATTTCAACTACTTGGCCAATGAGCTTTAAAAATTTCCAGATGGTTCCTGTAGTGACAGTTCCATAAATTGGCTCAATGTTATTACCCTCACGTTCATTAAACAATTTAGCTGCTAACATCTCTGCTACACACTGGCCTAATCCTGCATTAATATTTTCTTTTTTAGCTTCTACAATTGTGACAACTGGTGCGTTAAGAATTAATAATTCTGGTGAGCGACTAATAATAAAATCACAATTTCCATTTAAACCTTGTGCGGAATCAACAGTAAAATCGATACCGGAAAATAAACTTATTTGATTATTTAAATATTTTCTTACAGCAATTAAAATTGGTGCAATAATCATTTCTGATCGAGATTTTTCTGTATTACTAGCAAGAGCTAAAGGTACATTTTCCCGCAATACTTCTGCAAGTAATGGTGGACACTCTACTTCGTGTATAGATGCAAATATATCAGTTTTATCAGAAATTGTTAAGCCAAAAGTTTTTCTAACTCTGTCTAAAGTAAAGTCACTGTATGACACTTTAGTTACTCCTGTAAAAAATCCAGATAATTAAATTGTGCCAATTATTAGCAAGATATGTTACTAATATTTGGCACAATCAGTATCTAAATATTTTGTAACTCTAAGCAAGGAAACCTGCAAAAAAGTCGAGAGTTTCTTTCAGTGCTTTGATGAAAATATCAATTTCCTCGCGGGTATTGTAGAAAGATAGACTTGCTCGTGCGGTTGCAGCAAGACCTAAATAACGGTGTAATGGTTGTGTGCAGTGGTGTCCAGAACGGATGGCAACGCCTTCTTGATCTAATAATGTAGATAAGTCGTTAGCGTGAACTTCTCCGGCTGTGAAGGACGCAAGAGCGGCTCTACCTTCCCCTTTAGCATTTGGTTTGGGGCCGTAAATTCTAATTTGGGGAATTTGCTCTAATTCTTGGAACAAATAAGCTGTTAATTCTGCTTCGTAGGCGTGGATTTTATCCATGCCGATACTAGTAAGATAATCTATTGCAGCACCAAGTGCGATCGCTTCTCCAATTGCAGGTGTACCAGCTTCAAATTTATGCGGTAATTCTGCATAAGTAGAATGGTCTAAATACACCTCTGCAATCATCTCACCACCACCAAAAAATGGCGGCATTGATTCTAACAATTCCAACTTGCCATACAGAAATCCTATCCCAGTTGGCGCACACATTTTATGACCGGATGCTACCAACCAATCACAATCTATCTTCTGCACATCGACAGGGTAATGGGGAACACTCTGGCAAGCATCAACTAAAAATTTAGCACCATATTTGTGTGCGATCGCACCAATTTCTTCCACTGGATTAATGCAACCCAAAGCATTAGAAATATGCACCACCGACACCAACTTTGTTTTTTTGGAAATCAGCTTTTTAAACTGTTCCAAATCAAAGGTTTCCTCTGGTGTTAATTCTACAAATTTCAGTACTGCACCCGTTTTTTGTGCCACCAATTGCCAAGGCACAATATTACTGTGGTGTTCCATCACCGAGAGAATAATTTCATCTCCCGGCTGCAAATTGTTCATTCCCCAACTGTAGGCTACTAGGTTAATCGCCTCACTTGCGTTGCGGGTGTAAACAATTTCCTGACGGGATGCAGCATTAATGAATTTGGCAACTTTATCTCTAGCACCTTCATAAGCATCGGTAGCTTTAGCACTTAGAGAATGGGCACCTCGATGTACGTTAGCATTATATTGCTCGTAATAGTCCCGCAGGGCATTTAATACGAATAAAGGTTTTTGCGATGTCGCAGCATTATCGAGATAAACCAGGGGTTTCCCATTGACTTCCTGATGCAATATCGGGAAGTCAGCGCGAACTTTATCAGCAAGGGTTTTGGTAGGAGTAAAAGTCATTGGTAGATTAGTTATTACTCATTAGTCAGGGACTTGAGATTATTCACTGTGTTTAAAAGGATTTCTCGCAGAGAAGGAACTGGTATTTTGTTGATAACTTCAGCAGCGAAGGCGTTAATTAACAACTTCCGAGCATCATTTTCATCAATTCCCCGACTTTGCAGATAGAATATTTCGTCATCTTCTAATTGGCTAACGGTAGCACCGTGAGCGCATTTGACATTATCGGCAGTAATTTCCAATTGGGGTTTGGTATCAACTCTAGCTTTTGATGATAGTAGCAAATTGCGATTCAACTGGGATGCATTTGTTAACTGCGCTAGTTTGGGTACAAAAACTTTACCATTGAACACCGCATGAGCGCGATCGCCTACAATACATTTATGCAATTGGTCACTTGTACCGTGGGGATAGTTAAGTGCGATCGCACTGTGAGTATCAGACAACTGCTTACCACAAATCACCGTCAACCCATTGAGAGTAGTTTGTGTCTGCTCACCAGTTTGCAAAATTTCTAAATTGTGCCGTGACAACTTCGCACCTAAAGTTATGGCATGACAAGTATATCGACTATCACGAGCCTGTGCGATCGCAGTTTTCCCAATATGAAAAGCCTCTGCACCTTCCCATTCAACCCTAGTGTGACTCACCTCGGCATTGTCACCCACCCAAACTTCCGTAACCGCGTTAGTTAAATAAACTCCTCTCTCTTGTGGGGTAGGCATCTTGCCTGCCACATACTCCTCAACCAACGTCACCTGCGAACCACTTTCCGCCACCACCAAACAACGCGGCTGCGAAATTGTCAGCGTCTCACCTGAAATAAACACCAAATGAATTGGCGTTTCAACTACCACATTCTTCTTCACCCACACCACAGCTGCATCAGTTATCCCAGCCGTATTGAGAGCAGTAAAAACTTCCTGCGCTCCCTCAGCTTGAGCTAAATACTGCCGTACACCCTCCTGCTCAACCGCAGACAAACCAGCCAAATTACTCACCACAATTCCAGATGGCAAATCTGAAACTGCTGATAACTCCGGTGCAAAAACGCCATTCACAAATACCAAACGACTATTAGCCGCTTCTGGCAAAATATCAAATTCTAGAGACGCAAAATTTCCCGCCTCTACATTAAATTGCACCTTTCGCAGAGACGATAAATCAGTAAATCGCCATTCTTCCTCGCGGGTAGTCGGAAGAATCGAGTGACGTACCCAATTTGCAGCACTTTGGCGTAATTCCTGCAACCAACCTTCTGTTTTAGTTGCTATTACTTGATTTAACAACCCAGTCAGATAATCATCTCTATCTAACATCGATGTCAAACTGACTGCGTTTGAATTAGGTATTGCACTAGGAGATACTTGAATATTCATTACACACCCACCTCAGCAGCAAATTCTTCCAGCACCCAGTCATAACCGCGAGACTCTAATTCCAGCGCCAGTTCTTTACCACCACTCGTAATAATCTGCCCTTGTGCCATCACATGGACAAAATCAGGCACAATATAATCGAGTAACCGTTGGTAGTGAGTAATCAAAATTGTGGCATTTTCTGGACTTGCTAATTGATTTACCCCATTCGCCACAATTCGGAGCGCGTCAATATCCAAACCCGAATCAGTTTCATCCAAAATTCCCAACTTTGGTTCCAACAGCGCCATTTGCAGAATTTCATTCCGCTTCTTCTCGCCACCAGAAAACCCTTCATTCAAACTCCGACTGAGAAAACTGGCATTCATCTTCACCACATCCAGCTTTTCTTCAATCAAATCGTCAAAATCAAAAGCGTCTATTTCCTCTAAACCTTGTGCCTTACGGCGAGAATTGTACGCCACCCGTAAGAAATCCAAATTGCTCACACCTGGAATTTCTAACGGATACTGAAACGCCAAAAACACACCACTTCTAGCGCGTTCCTCCGGTTCCAACTCCAGCAAATTTTGTCCCTGGAAAATCACCTCACCGCCAGTCACCTCATACGCCGGATGCCCAGCCAACACCTTAGAAAAGGTACTCTTACCAGAACCATTCGGCCCCATAATCGCATGAATTTCACCCGATCGCACCTCCAGATTCACACCCTTAAGAATCGGTGTCCCATCAACATTAGCCGTCAGATCCCGTACCGACAGCACAATTTCACTATTTTCAATAATCATTTTCTCTCCCTTCTCTCTTCGCGCCCTTTGCGCCCTTTGCGGTTCGTTACTCTTCCTAAAGATAAACACAGAACGCCGATGTCCCTGTGTTTATCCTTGCTTCCATTTATCCAACACTGCCTTCCAACTTCAAACTCAACAACTTATCAGCTTCCACAGCAAACTCCATCGGTAGCTGATTGAAAACATCCTTACAGAAGCCGCTAATCATCATCGAAATAGCATCTTCTGAAGAAATACCCCGTTGAGCAAAGTAAAATAACTGATCTTCCCCAATCTTAGAAGTAGAAGCTTCATGCTCCACCTTCGCACCGTTATTTTGCACCTGAATATAAGGGAAAGTATTCGCATGGGCATTATCCCCAATCAGCATTGAGTCACACTGAGAATAATTTCTCGCCCCCTTAGCTGTCGGATTAACTTTCACCAAACCCCGGTAACTATTACTAGAATTACCTGCGGAGATTCCTTTAGAAATAATTGTACTGCGGGTATTCTTCCCAACGTGAATCATCTTACTACCCGTATCAGCTTGCTGCTGATGATTTGTCAGCGCCACCGAGTAAAACTCACCCACAGAATTATCACCCACTAACACACAGCTAGGATATTTCCAAGTAATTGCCGAACCTGTTTCTACTTGAGTCCAGGAAATCTTGGAATTTACACCCTGACACAAACCGCGCTTGGTGACAAAGTTGTAAATACCGCCTTTCCCATTGGCATCGCCAGCGTACCAGTTTTGCACAGTGGAGTATTTAATTTCGGCATTATCGAGGGCGACGAGTTCCACCACTGCGGCGTGCAATTGGTTGCTGTCATACATCGGTGCGGTGCAACCTTCGAGGTAAGAAACATAACTACCTTCTTCGGCGACAATCAAAGTCCGCTCAAATTGTCCCGTATCACCAGAGTTGATGCGGAAGTAGGTAGATAGTTCCATTGGGCATTTCACGCCTTTAGGAATATAGACAAAGGAACCATCGCTAAATACGGCGGCATTCAAGGCGGCAAAATAGTTGTCAGCAATAGGAACAACGCTACCCAAATATTTTTTAATCAATTCCGGGTGTTCTTGCAACGCTTCCGAAAAGGAGCAGAAAATAACACCATCTTCCGCTAACTTTTCTTTAAATGTAGTAGCCACAGAGACGCTATCGAAAATCGCATCAACGGCGACGTTTGCCAACCGCTTCTGTTCAGATAGGGAAATGCCTAACTTTTCAAAGGTTTCTAAAAGGGTTGGATCGACTTCATCCAGGCTGTTGAGCTTTTCTTTCTTACGTTTCGGCGCTGAGTAGTAAATGATATCCTGATAATTGATTGGCGGATACTTGACATTCGGCCAAGTTGGTTCCGTCATTTTTTGCCACTGGCGATAAGCTCTGAGGCGAAAGTCCAGCATGAACTGCGGCTCGTTCTTCTTCGAGGAGATCAAGCGGATAACGTCCTCGTCTAGTCCACGCGGTATGGTGTCGGACTCAATGTCTGTGACAAAGCCGTACTTGTAGGGTTGGTTGACTAAGGTTTTGACAGTGGCACTCATCAGTAATAATCTCTCGTGTTCTGAACTCTTTTAGGATGGGAGACGGGGTTTCTTTAGCCGATTCCCATCTACCGTTACGGAATGGTTACACGGCTGCTAGAATAGTGGTGGAGAGTAAAACAACAGCTATGTTGTTTAATCTATCTTCATTTTACGCTAAATTAACAACAACAATGTTGTCAAAGTCAAACAATTTTGGATTTTAGATTTGCAATTTTGGATTGAAAGAGAGCACAAAGGTGCTTGGCTCAATGATTTTAGATTGACGATAGCGTAGCGGGGGATATACCAGAAAACTTTTTTAATCCAAAATCCAAAATCCAAAATCCAAAATCGGTACGGTCAAATTTTCAAAGAAATTAATTTTTGGGACGTTCGCTGAACGTCTCGCACCACATGAAGATGGCGACTACCCACCAGTCCTCAACCAAGCAAGATATCCTAGAATATCTGCACAAACACGAAAAAGCAACGGCTTTGGAGCTAGCTGAAGTTTTAGACGTTACCCCCCAAGCGATTCGTCGCCATCTCAAAGATTTGGAGACGGAGGAGCTAGTTTTGTATTCGACATCAGTGCAAGCGGTGGGGATGGGGCGTCCGCAGCACCTTTATCAACTGAGTCGTCAAGGACGCGATCGCTTGCATCGAACAATGAGCGATCGCTTTGGTGATGCAAGCGGAAATTTTGCGGTTTCGCTGCTAGACACCTTAGCCGAAACGGTAGGACACGACCAATTTAAATCGATTTTAGAGAAACAGTGGCAGCGCAAAGCTAAAGAATACCGCGATCGCGTCGGTAACGGTTCACTGCGAGAACGGGTAGCCAACTTAGTAGAGTTAAGAAAAGCGGAAGGCTTCATGGCCGAGTATCACCCCGTTGATGTCAATGACAGCTTTGAGTGCGATCGCTTTATCTTAATGGAGCATAACTGTGCCATTTCTAACGTTGCCGAATCTTTTCCGAGTATCTGTGGTCACGAATTAGAAATGTTTGCTGCCGTCTTACCAGATTGTACCGTAGAACGCACCCACTGGATTATTGATGGCGAACACCGTTGTGGCTATTTAGTACAAATTCGTCATTAGTCATTTGTCATTTGTCCTTTTTTTAATGCCCAATACCCAGCTAACTTTTAGATAGCATTTCATTTTTTCATTATTTATGGATGTACCACCACAGCAACCATCAGCACAATTTTTAACCCTGGAAGAGTCAGCAAAAGTAGATGCGGCGTTGTTGTCTTCTCCAGAAAAGTTTTTAACAAGATTGACAATTTCATCACTGAAGCTTTTGAAGCATATTGCCCAAGAATACGGTGTTGCTATTGAAGATTTGACAACACAGCAAGTAATTTCCTGGTTTGAAAAAGATGGCAAAATTCGTCGTGAGCAGGGAATTGAAGGTTCATATCTGAAATGGTGAACTGTGGTAGTAAAGTTTGCATTTCATGTTCAGTTAAGAAAATTGTAGAAAATTGTAGGTTGGGTAGAACGAAGTAAAACCCAACAAAGTCAAGGAAGTGTTGGGTTTCGTTCCTCAAACGCCACTTGCTTCAAGTCGGGAAACCCGCCCAACGCAGTGGCTCCCCAACCTACGTATAAGTTGAGTTTTAGGCTTAACAACTGTATTGTGCTATAAACAAAAAGCACCTTTAAAAAGGTGCTTTTATTTATAAATAAATAACATTTGATTTTTCAAACAATTATTTAAGCATTGTAATTGTTAGTCCGAGGACTACGAGCGCCAGTTACGGCTCCAATCATTGAGGCTATTAAACCCAACAAAGAACCAAACACAAACCACCACAATCCCGAACGTATATTAGCTGCCGTTTCACGAGCTTGTTGGGCACTTATGTTTGCTTGTGGTACATTAACACCACCTTGCTGTTGTACCTGGTTTATGACTTCTCCTGCGTTAGAAGCAGCAACACCAAAAGCACCAGATACTCCACTTGCTAAAAGCCATGAGCTAACTGCCAAAGTCGTTGCCCAAAGAATTGCGCCGTTAAGAAGAGCTGTATTGCGGTTCATCGGTCCACAAGCACGGGCTGTAACCCAACCACCAGTAAATAGGGAAATTAGTAAAGCGATAGTTGACCAAAGCCCCGCATTACCCGCAGCGTTAGGAGCAATTGTTCTAGGTGCACCTGAACCCGCAACTGTGCCTGCCGCAACCGCAGCAATGATAGAACTCAAAATTAATTGTGTAGCCAAAGAAACCAACAAACCAGCAATAATTGGCCCCCAGCGAACACGATCGTGATATTCAGCTACTCGACCTGCTACCGCAGTATCAGTAGATATAACGTCATTGCCTGTCCGATTTACGTATGACATCGCTTATGTTCTCCAGTGCTGTTTCAGCAAACTTCCTGCTCAGGTATATTCATCTTTATGCTTCAAATTAAATAACTAAATGTTCTGTTTTAATCTCTATCGATAGAAAGATTTAATAGGTCTATCTTTAGCGAGAAAAAACAAACTTTCTTTAACAACTTTTAATATAACTTAGTGTTTATTTATGTATTTTCCTAAAATTTCCATCTAAAAACTTTTAACTTAAAATATAACTATTATCTAGCTATCAGAAACCAGCTTTAACGATGTATGCCATTAGACTTAATCTAATTAAAGCTTTGTAATGAATGTCAAAAGTAAAAATCATCAAACACTAACGCATCCTCACAGCAGTACCTGTGGCAGTAATCAGCAAAAGCACTCCTGACTGGTCAAGATTGATTGTGCCAGTATCAATTTCAATCCCAATTACAGCATTTGCTCCTAAACGTTGTGCGCGTTGTTCTAATTCTTCTAGTGCCTTGCGTTGACCCTGCTCAAATAGACGCTCATAGCTAGCAGTGCGTCCACCGATAATATCTCGAATCCCAGCCAAAAAATCTCGCAAGAAATTGCTGCCGTAGACTACTTCTGCTGTCACAATGCCTAAATATGACTCAATCACGGCTCCTTGAATGACATCAGTGGTAGTTATAATCATAAATTAACCTCCTATATGGGATATATCTTGATATTTATTATTAAAGTATTTGGATAAATATTTTAATAATTATAACTATTATTACAGAATACAGGTTTGATAAACATCCTCTCACACAATTTTAGATTGCGCTTTGGGGTTTAGTGTTGTCCTAAACAGATTAATCCAACATTTGACAGTTTAAATTTATCTTATCTTTGAATGACCAAAAAGAATGTAAATGCGTAGATGATAACTTCTCAAATGGTAGTATCAATGATTAACAATGTCAGAAAAATTGGATACAGAATCAGCAAACTCTGAAATGAAATAAAAATAGGAATAAATGTCAAAGCCTATAAGCTTAGTGCATCAGAATCTAAGATTAAGTCAAATGCCTGTTGAGTTTTTCTGGATAACACGTATAACTACTGATTAAAAAATGTTCGTTTTGCTATAGTACTGGTTTATATGTAGGGTACTTTTACCTGCTGCTCGATCGCTTACACTTCATCCTTCAGTAAAAACTCTGTTATGTAGTGCTAAATGTAAAGAAAAGAAGAATGAACTATTAACATCTGAATCAATACGAAGAAATACAGTTTTCAAAAGTCCATATTTTTGTTTTAATGTACAAGAAAAAAGTCCTCTAAAATTTCAGGAAATTTACTGTGTACAAACCAACATCATTCATGTTTAGTGTGGTGTTACTAGGATGTTTTACTTTCACCATACCTTCAGTAGCCCAAGCTCAGGTATTAGTGGCGCAGGCCAAAAACCCAGAGTTAAAGCAATTACTGGAGGAAGGACGGAGGTTAGTGAATGCCGGGGATTATGGTGGTGCGATCGCTGTTTATCAGCAAGCAGCTAGTTTAGATCCGAAGAATGCTAAAATCCATTCAGGTATTGGGTATTTATACGCCCAACAGGGAAATTACCAGGCAGCATTAACAGCTTATCGTCGAGCGATCGGTATCAGCCCAAACAATAGTGATTTTTACTACGCTGTGGGTTACATCAAAGCCAATTTGGGCGACACGCGTGGGGCAAAAGAAGGTTATCGTCGTGCAATACAGCTTAACCGTAACAACGTCAACGCCTATTTAGGATTGGCTGTGACGCAATCGCGTATGGGAGACTATAATGCTGCTACCTGGGCATACCAACAAGCAATCGACTTGGATAAAAACAACGCCCAGACTTATGAGTTGATGGGTTCGATGTATAAACAGCGACGACAAGCCAAACAAGCAAACAGCTTGCTTCAGAAAGCCCGTGACTTGTACAAACGGCGCAATGACTCAGATGGCGTAGAAAGGGTAGAAGCCATGCTGCGGCAGTTAGGAGGATGAGGTTAATCTAACTGGCGTCCCGTTAATTCCACAAAAATATCTTCCAGATTAGAGGGACGCACCATCATGCCGGTTTTATCGGGCTGTTCATTCAAGTAGATATTTGCTGCTTCCAAGGATGGGAAAAACAGATATTCCCAATTACGAGAGCCATCACTTCCCACATTAGATACACCTAATTGTTTCATCACCAAACCTTCACCGTGAGCAGAACGCAGCTGTTGTAAAGTTCCCAAAGAAATCAGCTTGCCGCTATCCATAATACCGATGCGTCCTGGCTTGGTAGAACCAAAGGCATCGCACAAAAATTCGACCTCATCCATATAGTGGGTCGTCAGTAGCATCGTCATCCCTTGTTTATTTAAATCCCGAATAATTTCCCAGAGGCGTCGCCTGGTTTGGGGGTCTAGTCCTACGGTTGGTTCATCTAAAAACAAAATTTGCGGTTGATGCAATAAGGCTCTCGCAATTTGCAACCGTCGTTTCATACCCCCAGACAGGGTTTTTACTAAATCATCACGTTTTTCTGCTAGCTCAACATACTCTAGCCATTGATTAATCAATTTTTGTCGCTGCGGGTTACTAATGTGATGTAGCCTCCCGTGCAGTTCCATATTTTCCCAGACGGTTAAATCGTTATCCACACTGACTTGTTGCAAGACAACGCCAATACTCTGTTTTGCCAACGTTGCTTGCCTTGTCACATCATATCCACCTACTTCTATGCGTCCTTGGGAGGGTTTGGTGAGTGTTGTCAGCATCCGAATTGTGGTTGATTTCCCCGCACCGTTCGGGCCAAGTAGAGCAAATATCTCCCCCGCTTCAATTTGGAATGACAGGTCATTGACTACAGGTACATTGTTGTAAAACTTGTAGACATTTTCTAGAAAGACAGCAGCAGTCACGTCGCTTCGCTCCGAATTCAAAATTCAAAATTTAAAATTAACAAACTCATAAATAAATTTAGTTGCTCTGTATCATTTTCTGTTCGGTCATGGATAAATTTGCTCACACCAGTTCATAATCAAGACTACCATTCTGATTACATCAAACTAAATATATTTTATTAACCCTTAGATAACTCAATCTTTACTTGTTGACATAACAACGTGTGGTAAACACTTATCCTGTAATACTTTAGTTTAAGGTTGCTGTTATTTAGTATGGAATCTCATCACCCATTGAAGCTAAATCGGCGTCAGTTTTTGCTACGTTCAGCTATCACAGTCGGTGGAATTATTTCGACAAATTTTGTCGCTAAATCACCAGTTTTTGGCGAAGCACCTGCAATTATCACCTCTGAGAAAATGCGTCCTGGCATACCTTATGGTGTAGCTAGCGGAGATATATCTAACGATAGTATCGTGATTTGGAGTCGGAGCGATCGCCCCGCCAAAATGATCGTAGAATATTCTACTAGCGAATCTTTTCGCAACGTGCAGCGCGTTGTGGGTCCCAATGCTTTAAAAAATAGCGACTTTACAGCACGACTTTATCTGAAGAATCTGCCACCAGACCAAAAATTATTTTATCGGGTGATTTTCCAAGATTTAGATTATCAACGCACCTACAGCGCTCCTTTTTATGGTACTTTCCGAACTCCCCCCAAATCTGGACGAGATATATTCTTTGTTTGGGGTGGCGACACTGCCGGTCAAGGATGGGGGATTAATCCTGATTTCGGTGGAATGAAAATTTACGAAACTATGCGCCAACTTCATCCCGATTTTTTCATCCATTCTGGCGATAATATTTATGCTGATGGCCCGATTCAATCAGAAGTAACTTTAGACGACGGCACTATTTGGAAAAACATCACCACACCAGAAAAATCAAAAGTAGCAGAAACTCTCACAGAATATCGTGGTAACTATATCTACAATTTGCTAGATAAAAATATCAAGCGTTTCAATGCTGAAGTTCCCATATTGGCACAGTGGGACGACCACGAAACAAGAAACAATTGGTATCCTGGGCAAATTATCCTCAACGATGACCGTTATACAGTTAAGGATGTTAACTTGCTAGCTCAAAGGGCAAGACAAGCATTTTTAGAATATCTGCCTATTGGATATGAAAGCAATAATCCAGAGAAAGCGAAAATTTATCGCTCTTTCAACTATGGCCCATTATTAGACATTTTCATGTTAGATGAGCGCACCTACCGGGGGCCAAATTCCCCCAATAATCAGCCAGTACCAAGTAAAGAAACAGACTTTTTGAGCAAAAAACAAGTGCAATGGTTGAAAAGGCAATTACTGTCATCAAAAGCAACATGGAAAGTGATTGGTAGTGATATGCCTTTGGGGCTGATAGTTCGAGACGGTAGCACTAATTTTGAAGCTTGGGCGAATGGAGATGGCCCAGCTTTAGGAAGAGAATTAGAACTTGCCGATTTACTACGATTTATCAAAAACAAGAATATCCAGAATGTTGTTTGGTTAACTGCTGATGTACATTATGCAGCAGCTCACTATTACGACCCCGCTAAAGCACAGTTTACTGACTTTAAGCCTTTTTGGGAGTTCGTTGCCGGGCCGCTTAACTCTGGTACATTTGGGCCAAACGAATTGGAAAATACCTTTGGGCCACAATTGATATTTCAAAGCCTTCCTCCAGGTACAAAAGCAAATCGACCGCCAAGTGAAGGTTTGCAATTCTTTGGAGGAGTTAAAATTGATGAAAATACAAAGGTGATGACGGTAACATTGCGTAATTTGGCTGGGAAGACTGTTTACAGTGTAGATTTACCGCCAGAAAGATAAATCGCCAAAAATATAGTGAAATTTAGCCAGTGAGATAGAGTAATGACGCAATTTTTTACTTTGTCTGCTGGTTTTTCTATTTTTTGGGTGGGATTTGAAGGATAAAAAAATTGTGCGATGCCTGCGGCGGGCTTTACCAACGTTACTGTTAGGAGCTAAATTTAAGTAGGTAGAGTTTTGGAGTTGATCGTGCTTAAGCAACTCATTCTTGAAAATTGGAAAAGTTTCCGTTATGCCGAGCTTCCACTTGACCCGTTGACTGTTCTGATTGGGACAAATGCAAGTGGTAAGTCTAATGTAGTTGAAGCTTTGGAATTTTTACAAAGAATTGCTAGAGGTGAGAATATTGAAGCAGCTTTAGCAGGAGATAAAACACTTTCATCTATTCGCGGTGGTGTAGAATGGGCTGCAAGAAATGGTGAAAATGAGTTTACATTAAAGATACTAGTTGCAGATAATGATGGTAAAGTAGATTATCTTTACAGAATCACATTAAAAGCAAGACCAACTCTTAATAATTTAACAGAGAGAATAACTATTTTTCAAGACGATAATGAATATTTTCCCATAGAGTTTGGATTATCAGGTGATAAATTTTCTGCAAGAAGTTTCTTGCTTAATCGTAGTGATTTCTATGGACTACCATTACATTTTATTGAATCTAATTTTCTTTCGGAACCATCAAAAAAAGAATTATATCAGTCAAGTTATTTCAAAAAGAATAGCGTTAAGATAATTAACAATATAATTTTACCAACAATTGAAAACATTTTAGTTCTCAATCCAGTTCCTTATAAAATGCGGGATTATTCACGTCTCTCTGATAATTTAGAAAGCGATGGTTCTAATATTGCTGGTGTACTAGCAGCATTGGATGGTGAGCAGAAAGCCAAAGTTGAGTCAACTCTATCAGCCTACATCAAAGATTTACCAGAAGGTGATATTAAAAGAGTATTTGCAGAGCCAGTTGGTAGACTTAAAACTGATGCAATGCTCTACTGTGAAGAAGAATGGAAACCTGGAGAGATGACACTAATAGATGCTAAAACTATGTCAGATGGAACTCTCCGTTTTATAGCAATTATTACAGCTTTACTTACTCGGCCAGAAGGTAGTCAAATAGTAATTGAAGAAATAGATAATGGGCTTCATCCCTCGCGTGCAGGATTACTAGTCAAAATACTGCGAGAAATTGGCAGTAAAAGAAAAATTGATATTTTACTTACTACCCATAACCCAGCTTTACTTGATGCTTTAGGCCCAGAGATAGTTCCTTTTGTGGTTGTCGCACACCGTGATTCTGAAACTGGAGAAAGCAAGCTTACACTTTTAGAAGATATTGATAATTTTTCTAAGTTATTTGCATCATATTCTTTGGGTGATATGACAACTAAGGGTGCAATTGAAAGAAGCCTTTCTCATAATGAATAGTTACTAATATGAGAAAGGTGCTACTCATCGATACATCGCTTTTATGCATTTGGTTACAAGTTCCAGGTAGAGAAACTGCTGGTAATAATGAATGGGATTTTGAGCGTGTAAATCAAAAAATTCAGGCAGAAATCGACAAATCAACAACGCTGGTACTTCCTTTAGCTGCTGTTATAGAAACAGGTAATCACATTGCACAGGCTAAAACAGCAAATTCAGAAAGTAAACGTATAGCATCTCATAAATTTGCTGAAATCATAACTTATGCAGCTGATGAAACCACACCTTGGGCTAAGTTCCGTGAGCAAATTGTCCTCTGGGAAGAAGAAGGATTAAAAGAATTAGCAGCTAAATTCCCGAATCAAGCTGTAGAAAAGACTTATATGGGTGATGCTAGCATTGTCATCTTGGGTTGGCACTATCACCAAAAGGGTTTCCATGTAGAATTTTTAACTGATGATGACAAGTTAAAATCTCAAGAACCACCGCCACCACAGCCACCTACACGGCGAAGCAGTCGAACAAAAAGGTAAAATATCTTTGAGCGATTAGTATTTACCCAAAATAGATATTTTTTAACTAACTTTTCAGGAATTAAGTTCGATAGGAATTGTAATAATAAACTCGGTTCCTTCTTTTACAGTAGATATACATTGCAGTTGACCACAATGTTTTTCCACAACAATTTGATAGCTGATAGATAGCCCTAACCCAGTGCCTTTACCAACGGGTTTTGTGGTGAAGAAGGGGTCAAATAATCGCTTTTGTATATCCTTGGGAATTCCAGTACCATTATCGGCAATGCGAATAACTACTTGCCGATTGTCTGTCACTTCAGTACGAATACGAATTACAGGTGATTTTTGAGTTGAATAAACTGATTCAAAATTCTCGAAGATAGCATCGATCGCATTTGTGATAATATTCATAAATACTTGATTTATTAACCCGGCATAGCATTCTACTAAAGGGAGATTTCCATATTCTTTATCAATAGTAATTACCTGACATATTTGCTGATTTATAAGACGGCTTTGTAATATTATTAGAGTACTATCAATCCCTTCATGAATATCAACTATTTTTTTATCAGATTCATCCAGGCGAGAGAAGTTGCGTAAAGAAAGAACTATCTCTTGGATACGTTCAGTACCAAACTTCATAGAATCAAGAAGCTTGAGGTAATCAACAGTTAAAAATTCTAGTTCCATTTCTGCGATCGCAGCTTTAATTTCTGCCACTGGTGCAGGATAATGGTGTTGGTATAAGCTAATTAATTTTAGTAAATCTTGAGTGTAGTTAATTGCATAAACAAGGTTGCCAGCAATAAAGTTGACAGGGTTATTGATTTCGTGTGCAATACCAGCAACGAGTTGTCCTAAAGCCGCCATCTTTTCATTCTGAATTAATCGCGCATAGTTATTCTTAAGGGTACGAAAACCTAATTTGGTGATTCTAGATTGTTCTTGTGCTTGCTCTAGTTGGGCTAATGTTAAAATATGAATTTGAGAGTGGGCTAAAAGTAACTGATGGAAATCTAGTAGCTTATAGTTACCTAACTGAGTTTCTATTAAAATCGGCTCATATACAAATTTAGGTTCTCGCTGCAAAGCTAGCTTATTTGCTTCTACAATGAGCGTCTCTTCAGAAATTATACACACATCTGGCTGAAGAAAATTAATCAGATTTATCGCAGGTCGTTTAGAAAATAGTGAAAAACTATAGGGACGGCTCATGTGTTCAAAAAATCTTTGTCGAGAAATCATCCCCAGATAGTCATGATTTTTCACCAGGATAATTCCTGGTAGTAAAGGTTCTTGCTTAAAGAGTGTATTCAAATCATTTGTTGGACTATCTGCTTCGACGTAAACAGACCAAAGTGGTAATTCTTGTAAAGTAGACTCTAATCGCAAGTTCAGATTATTAGCATTTGTCATGCTATATATAGCCAACATACTTTAAATCCTTAACCTTGAGTTAACATTTCTGATAACACCCCGAACCAGCATTGCGATAATTGCAAAGTTAATCAAACTTATATTTCCCTGATTACTGCTGAAAATCACAGTTATGCTGCAAAACTGCTGATGTTAGTGCATCCGATTATTTTCTATACTAGACAATTGATACTAATTAGAATTCCGTGTTACCTATTCGCTAACCTTGTGATGTTAGAATTCTTGTTTATTTAAAATATTTAAAATTATTTTGGGATACGCTCTTACAAATGGTTAATAAAGAACTTCAACCACAGTTAGAAGCAACACTAAAACTGCATCAATGGCAGTCAACGACATTCCTCCTGAAGTGAAGAGAAAGTAATTAAAAAAAGTTTTGGAAATTTTATTATGTCTCAGACTGCTGCTCACGGTTGCAGGCTACTGTTTAAAGAAGCAAAGTATTTTCTTGTATAATCAACGACTAATGACTCCCTCATTAGGGGGAGTCATTTGATATCAGTTAGCTAGCTAAAATGAAATTGGTACATTTTTAAATGCGGCTGTATCTGGCACAAAAATGTCCAAATTATTGATACCATCGGGAACTCTTAGCCAGATATAAGCATCTGCGGAGGCTTGTGGACGTACCTGGAACAAAGAAACGGTTCCTGTTGAGCGATTAAGAGCAACTCCTTTGTAGGTTACGCTAGTGTCAGGATTGCGGGCTGTTGTACTAGCAACCGATATAATATCGCCACCAACAACTCCGTCTGTGGCAAGGCGACGAATGCGCATTTGCAGATTTACCACATCACGGTTTCCGGTTTCTGGATCTTTAATTCGTTTTGCTGAAAGCAACTCAACTTCTGCTTTTTTGCCAAAAGCAGGCTGCACAAATTGACCAGGGCTAATTGCTGAAGTTGTAGCACTAGCTGGGGATGGTGATATTGTTGCTTGTGGAGAAATTGTAGCTGTAGGACTTGGGACTTGAGTAGGAATGGTGTTACTAGCTGTACTAGTAGCATTTAGTGTCTGCCGCAACGTAAAAACTTCATAAGCTACATAGCCGCTACATCCCAAAGCCAAAGTAGAGAGTAATACAGCTACACCAGATAAAAATGTACTCACACCATTGCCTCGATTTCGTATTTCTGTATGTGCAGATTGACTTGGGTTTCTATTTTGTAGTCCCATAAATTATGTTTGTGCGTAGGCGCAGCCCGTCGTAGACATCGCCCATGTATGAAAAATGTGAACATCTTCCTTATACTAATTAAGTAACTTTACTGAGCCAAGTCTTCTCTCTCCGGAAAGAAATTGTTCGCAAGGTAAAAATATCTGTCTTTGGGATAAGGAAAATTGGTGAGACTTAAGACTTTAAATCAACCACTGAGTATTTTGTTAATATTTTTGACTAGCCAAATAGGATTTAGTTCTAGGGTTGCAAAAGCACAAACCCCAGTTGCACCAACAATTACCACAAAATCAATTTGCTCTAGCCAACTGGGAACAGCTATAGATGCTGTAATCAATCGTCCCTTATTTAGTCGGGGGCGCTGGGGAATTTTGATACAACCTCTGTCAACGGGGCCAACTCTTTACAGTCGAGATGCTCAAAAATATTTTACTCCTGCGTCTAACCTCAAATTGCTGACAACAGCAGCAGCGTTGCAAGAATTGGGTGCTAATTTTCGGATTCGCACCTCTATTTATCAGAATGGCAATGGTATTTTACGTGTTGTCGGCAGGGGAGATCCTAGCTTAAGTGATACTGAACTGCAAAAATTGGCACAGCAGTTAAAACAGAAAAGGATTACCCAAATTCAGCAGTTGAGTGCTGATGATAGTTATATTCAAGGTGATATTGTTAACCCCACCTGGCAATGGGAAGATGTGCAGTCAAGTGATGGCGTACCAGTCAGCAGCTTTATTCTGAATAAAAATATTTTTAGCTTTAAACTTGTACCACAGGCTGTAGGTAAATCTTTGCAAGTGCTGTGGATTGATCCTGGTGAAGCAAAACAGTGGCGGATAATTAATCAGTCAATAACCGTCGCTCAAAATCAACCGAGCTACGTCAATGTCACCCGCGAATTATCAGGAACAGTATTACGAATTCAAGGACAACTGGCAACTAATTCTGAAGAATCTTTAATAGATTTGCCTGTAGTTGACCCTAATTATTACTTCTTACGACGTTTCCGTACTGCCTTAGCAACAGAAAAAATTAACTTGGGACAAACATTAGTAGTAAATGGTGGTGTGAATCAACAAGAAATAGCATTTGTAGAATCGCCACCTTTAGCTGAATTATTAGCAGAAACTAATTTAAATAGTAATAATCTTTATGCTGAAGCATTGCTGAGAGCATTAGCTGTGAAAAAGACCAGACTGAAAAATCAGACTAGTGCTGATGTCGGTTTAGAAGTTGTCAAAGCAAGTTTAACTAAATTGGGAGTCGATCCAGCTAATTACATTTTGGTCGATGGTTCAGGTTTATCACGTCGTGACTTAGTGACACCAGAAGCTTTTGTCCAAACTCTGCGGGGAATGGCAAAAACCCCAACAGCATATATATATCGCGCATCTTTACCCGTGGCTGGTAAAAGTGGAACTCTGAAAGGCCGCTTTCAAGATACACCTGCTGAGGGCATTGTGCAAGCAAAAACAGGTACGTTAACGGGTGTAGTTTCTTTATCTGGATATATGAATGCGCCGAAATATGAGCCGCTAGTTTTTAGTATTATCGTCAATCAGTCGGATCAGTCTGCAACAGTAATACGGCAGGCAATTGATGAAGTTGTTGTGTTGTTAACACAGTTGCAGCATTGTTAATATTTACCTGGGCGACTAGAAGTCGCGGCTATACAGACAAAACCTGCCTAGCCTGCGGCAACGCCAAGGGCGAACGCAGGTTAGCAAACCTTTGATTTTGCGCCCATTTAAAACTTTTCACTCCTAATTTTTTTCATGCCATCCAAAATCTTACCACCGCCCTTAAAACCTGGAGACTTACTACGAGTAATTGCCCCTAGTGGTGCTTTGCGAGAATTTGAGGAATTTAAACAGAGTCTAGAAATTTGGCGATCGCGTGGTTATCAATTACAAGTCAGTCCTCAGATAGATGACAAATGGGGTTATCTAGCTGGGACAGACGAAAACCGCCGTCAGCAGCTAGCAGCAGCATGGCAAGATCCTGATTGTCGTGGTATTCTCTGTGCCAGAGGTGGTTTCGGCAGTACCCGCATCTTAGAAAATTGGAATTGGCCAAACTCAGGGCTTCCTAAGTGGCTCATAGGCTTTTCTGATATCACAGCTTTATTATGGAGCCTTTATACAGCAGGAATTTCCGGCGTTCACGGACCTGTAATGACAACTTTGGCAGATGAGTCAGATTGGTCAATTAAGCGATTATTTGATTGGGTAGAAGGTAGTTCTTTCACGCCTCTCAAAGGTTGCGGTTGGGGTGGTGGTGTGGTTACTGGCGCTTTATTACCAGGTAATCTCACGGTGGCTACTCACCTTTTGGGTACGCCAATCTTGCCACATCTGGATGGTGTGATTCTGGCCTTCGAGGATGTTACCGAAGCACCTTATCGCATCGATAGGATGCTGACCCAGTGGCGTTTGAGTGGCGCTTTGTCACAAGTCTGCGGTATTGCTTTAGGCGGTTTTACTCGCTGCGAAGCGCCGCCAACTATATCTAGTTTTAGTGTAAAAGAAGTATTGCGCGATCGCTTGAGTGATTTGGGTATTCCGATTGTCTCCGATTTGCCTTTTGGGCATGATAGTCCCAATGCAGCCTTACCAGTGGGTGTAGAGGTAACTTTAGATGGGGATGCGGGAATATTAGCGATCGCGCATCCCCATCTAAGTTAAAATCAGATCCGCTTCTGGTTAAACAGTCATAATCCACTCACAGAATAATGTTCTAAATGCTTTGGTAAATTCCAATTAATTTTCGGATCTGGCTGATGTTTTACTGGTTCAACATTTCCTCGCCAAGCAGCACCCATAATTTGCATCGTTTGGTAAATGATTGTATTCCAACCTTTTTCCTTTAAGTAGTCTAAACCTTGTGCTACATCAGGGGAAGTTAAATCATGAAACAAAATTAAAGCATCGTCCTCTGCCAATGGTTCACAAACAATCGTATCATTGAGCGGAGCAGGTGCTTCATGATCGCCATCAATGAAAATCAATGACCATTTGTGTTGTAATTCTTTAGCTAACTCTTCTACTCTTTGTGGGCTATAACCAGCTACTAAATTAACTGAGTCAATAACATTAGCAAGTCGTAGGGAATTACTTACACTTTCATAAACATCTTCTCTGGCTAAAAAAGGATCGATTACATCTAATTCCACTCCACCCAATGCCAGATGACAGGCAGACCAACCCCGCAAACAACCAATTTCTAAAACTTTTTTTCCGGGAAATCTGAGTGCCGTATTATATAAAATATGTGCTTCATCTCTATTGAGGAACCCTATAAATGGCTCATCTATATCCACATACCATTTATGGGGAATATCTCGACGTAAATAAGACCAATAACAGTTATTGATGTCTCCAATAATCATATTGGGGAAAGCTGAATCAGGATGAACTATCTCAAATTCAGGTGAAATATAGTCCCAACTAGACAAAGAGATATTTGGAACAACTTCATTAGTTTTTGCCATTATTATTTTTTCTCCCAAGATTAATTATGTACTAGTTTTGTTAGCTTTACCAATTAAATTACGGAAATTAGTATTAACAGTAACATACTATGGTTCAATAGTTAATACTAAGACCAACTTGACTATCCAAGTAAAGGTAATCGCCTCTAGTGTGGTACTGCGGCAATTAGAGCAGAGCATCGATTCAGGAATCACAAACCTAATCCTCCAGACTCCTTACTTACCAGAGAATTAGAGCAACACTTGCCTCTTGCAATCTGGGAAGGGTTGGAAAAGCGGATCTTCCAGGAACGCTAAATTGTTATTTTCAGCCAAGCTTAAAATAAATGCGATGCCATTATAAATAAAATCGAAAATAGTTTATAATATCCAAGTCATCCTCCTGATTATAAAAATTTGAGTTATTAACTATATGCCAAAACAATATGTACCTAATGCCTTTTTAAAAGTTGAAGATTCACAGTTATATACAATTTTTGCTTGGAGTCAGCGAACCGCAGAAATTATTCCATCAAAATCATGGTTGACAATACTGGAAATATTTATTCACGAACATTCATTAGAGACAGCTTACCAAATATTTCAAAAAATTAAATTAGAACCTATAGCAGAGAAAGTTATTCAGGAGATCAAAAAATATGAGCAGCTTCTTCAAAACGCCCTAGTTTTTTTAGCAGATGGTAGCCTGACAATTTTTGGTAAAGGCTTTCGGAGTTTCATCGAAAAGGAAATGCAATATGAACTTGGTTCATTAAGTAGAGAAACTTACCAAGTATTGCCACAATTATTTTCCCAATATCAATTAGAAGATGACCTGGAATCTATTAAAAATATAGAAGAATTTCGTAAATTAGTAGAACATCTAGAAAGTCTTGGTTTACTATCACCTGCTACAGGTTCGATAGATTGGGGTGATTTGAAAAAAACAGTTCCCATTTGCCAAGCATTTGGATTGACAAGAGGTACACCCGTCGATAGATACTACCTCAGCAAATTTCTGAAAGAAATTCAAACCCAAATTGGTGGCAATATCTTAGAAATAGGAGGAACACCAAAAGATAAAGATTTTTATCAAATTAATCCAGGCGCATCATATCAGATTCTCAACTTAGAAGCAGGCCCAGGAGTAGATATAGTTGGGGATGCTCACGATGTATCCGTTATTAAACCAGAATCTTTTGATTCAGCGATCATTTTTAACGTCTTAGAACATTGTTACGCCCCCTGGATAGTGGTGGAAAATATCCACACTTGGCTAAAACCTGGTGGAAAATGTTTTGCAATGGTACCAAGTGCGATTAGAGTTCATGCTACTCCCGTTGACTATTGGCGACCTTTACCTGATGCTTTCGCCTGGATGTTTAGAAACTTCTCACAGCAGAAGCTGTATGTCTATGGCAACCCTACCAGTGTCATAGCTAGTTATCATGGAATAGCCGTAGAAGAACTAACATCTGAAGAACTAGACGCTTACCATCCAGATTATCCCGTCGCAACTTGTATTTTGGCTGAAAAGTAAATCTAAAAGTGTGAGGAGAAATTAAATTATTTATGAAAATTGCTCTTGTAGCTTGGGGTTATATTCCTGAACCCCCCTTATCACATTCTGTTTTAACTGTGATAAATGAATACAAAAATTTTTTAGAAACAATTGGACATCAAGCCGATATCTTAAACAAGAAAGATGTTAACGAAGTCATAGAATATATTAATAATAATAATTATGATTTTGTGCATTTACACGCCTATAGTTTTGTCAGCGAATTTAATCGAAACCTTAAACAGAAGTATTGTTTTACCTGTCATGATGGTTATTTGTTTAAAACAGATAAATGGAATGAAGAATTTAGAGAAGCATATCAACATTATTTTAATACACCTGGGATAGTTGCTCTTTCTCATTTGACAAAAGATTTTTTACTGAATGCAGGGTATTCTGGATACATAGCAGTGCAAGTAAATGGTATTGATACTCAGAAAGTAAATTTCCAACCTAAAGGGAATAATAAAGCTATTTGTTTAGGTTGGATTCAGCCAAGAAAACAGCAGAAATTACTGGCAAAAATTATAGATGGAAAGATTGCAATAGATTTTGTTGGCCCTCTAGATGACCCTGATTTTGTTGAAGGAACAACCACAAAACATTTAGGCGTATGGAGTTTAGAGCAAGTTTATTCTCGGCTCACAGATTATAGCTGTTTAGTTTTAATTAGTGAAGGAGAAGTTGCACCACTCGTAGTATTAGAAGCAATGGCAGCAGGTTTATGTATAGTTGTTTCTAAATCTGCTAGCGCTAATTTGCATCACCAAGAATTCATTAGAATTTTGCCAGATAATATTTTAACTGACACCACACCAGAAGCTCACAAAATTGTTACTGATACAATTAGCGAGATGATTGAGAAAAACCAATATTATCGGCCACAAATTTTAGAATATGTTCGAGAAAACTTTGATTATAGCCGGATAATTTATCATTATAATGATATTATGCACGAGTTTATAAATTTACACAGCTAAGGAGTAATTTTTCAGACTGTTAATAACTTAGTTCTGTTCAACACAGCTTAATACTTTACTCCTGAGTAATTAAAAATACCTCTTTTGTTACTGGGATTCTTATGCGAACAATTACGATGATGATTTAAAAATGGAAACTGTAGTTTTTGATTTCAATCATGAAGTGTCAATTATCCTTTGTACCTATAATCGGGCAAAATATCTAAACAATTGCATTGATAGTGTTATTGCTCAAAGTTTTAAAGATTGGGAACTGATTATAGTTGATGATGGCAGCCAAGATAATACTTTTGAAATTGTCAATTCTTATATTCAAAAATTTCAAAATATCCGGTATTTGAAACATCAAAACAGGAAGCTATGGTATGCTAAAAATGTTGGAATACAGGCATCTTTCGGCAAATATATAACATTTTTAGATAGCGATGATGCGTACAAAGTAAATCATCTCGATGCGCGAATTGAATATATGAGAGCTAATCCAGAAATTGATTTGATTGAAGGTGGATTCGCTACAGAAGAAGAGGTTTGGGTTGCAGATTATTTTCAACCAGGTCAAAAAATTAATTTACGAGAATGTGTTTTAGGCCCAACATTTTTTGGAAAGAGACAGGTATTTTTTGAGGTGAAAGGATTTAATAATATTGCATACGGAGAGGATACAGACTTTTGGTATCGGGCGGCAAAAATATTCAGAACTGAAAAAGTAACTGAACCCCAAACTTATATTTACACAAGAGCAGAAACTAGTATTACCAAAAGTGTTTTGGAAAATATTTCTTAATCTGATTAACTACTTAGTATGAAGATTATCCTTTTTCTATCCCAAATAAGCCATTATTCTCGCCGAGTCATCGCTTCTATTTGGCAGATGTTACTTCTAGGGATTTTTCTAAGTTCGTTCCTAATATTTTTATCTGGTTGTCAGGGACTAGTACAGAAGGATGATGGAGTAATTCATTTAACCCTATGGCAAGCAATCAATCCCCCTGCTAATCGGGATGTGTTTGAAAAATTGGTAGACAAATTTAATCAGACTCATACTGATGTGCAGGTAGAATCTGTCTTTTTAGCTCAACCCCACTTGCCAAAAATATTAACAGCTGTTGTGGGTAATGTGCCTCCAGATATCTTGGCATTCTATCCGCAAATTACAGGTCAATTAGCAGATTTAAGGGCAATTATACCTTTAGAAGATTGGTTGAAAAATTTGCCCCTAAAGTCAGAAATCACCCCTAACCTACTTGAAGAATTGCAATTAGATGGTCATCTTTGGTCAGCGCCATTATATACAAGTAACATCGGTATTTTTTACAGACCTAAGCTTTTTGAAGCTGCGGGAATTACACAAACGCCCAAGACTTGGGAAGAATTGAGGGATGTTGCCAAAAAATTAACCATAGACCGCAATGGCGACAATCGACCAGAACAGTACGGAATTCTACTGCCTTTAGGGAAGGGAGAATGGACTGTTTTTAGCTGGTTTCCTTTTTTATTGAGCGCTGGCGGAGAAGTACTGACAAATAACCGACCGAATTTAACGAATGGTGGAGCGCTGAAAGCTTTACAATTCTGGCAGCAGCTGTTGAAAGATGGTTCAGCAATGCTTTCTTCTCCAGAACGGGGTTATGAAGAGGATGCCTTTATAGCGGGTCGCGTTGCTATGCAAATTACGGGTCCTTGGACTTATATTACGAAATCTAACGTTGATTACGACGCATTTCCCATACCTACAAATGTTGGTCAAGCTACGGTGACAGGTGGCGGAAATCTGTATGTGATGAAGACTACACCAGCCAGAGAGCAAGCTGCACTCAAGTTTTTAGAATATGTTTTGAGTGAAGAATTCCAAAAAGAATGGAGTATCGGTACCGGTTTTTTACCAGTTAATCTTAAAGCTGCACAAAGTGAAGCTTATCAGCAATTCCTCAACCAAAAATCTTGGTTAAAAGTGTTTATGGAACAAATTCCTCTGGCTGGCGCTCGACCGATTATTGCCGGATATAGCCGTCTTTCTGACAGTCTTGGTCGAGCTATCGAGGCTACATTGCTGGATGAATCTCCCGACAAAGCTCTCAAAATAGCACAAGAGCGTTTAGAAACTATTTGGGATAATAATTAACTGGGACTGGTTAACTCGTAGTATCCTTTGAGGTGCAGTGGCTTGAGTATATAATTAACTATTAGCATTGGTAAGAATTCCTACAAGCACTCGCACTAATTCTTCCAAACCTTCTGGAACGCGATAAAGTTTGATATCTTGCATGACCCGTTTATCTTGCCGATAAAATATTCCAAATCGCCAATCTTCTCCATTTGTTACAGCACCATATAAAGTTGGTGTTTGCGAATCTGTCCATTGGTCGAGTGCTATTAATTCAATTGCAAGTTGAGTAAAGCCCCGGCTTAAATCGGATTGCTTGGCTTAAACTACTAACAGTGAATTGGAAGATGAAATATAATACAGCATTTACGGCTCTTATGAGGTACAGTAGCAGCAACTAGTAAACCAGTTTCTTAAATGTTGAGGATTTATTAAATTGAGTGCAACTGAGA
>NZ_JBALDU010000064.1:0-23449 GCF_036917235.1 Nostoc sp. | reverse complement strand
AACAACAGGTACTGGCTCAAGCACTGGAACAACAGGTACTGGCTCAAGCACTGGAACAACAGGTACTGGCTCAAGCACTGGAACAACAGGTACTGACTCAGGCACTGGAACAACAGGTACTGGCTCAACAGGTACTGATACCACAGGCACTGGCACAACAGGTACTGATACCACAGGCACGGGCACTGATGCCACAGGTACTAACAGGAATACAGGCGTCGTAACTTCCGAAAGACCTAGCGATCGCGGTTTCAATTTTGGTTGGCTAGGTTTGCTAGGTTTAGCTGGTTTAGCTGGACTAGCTCGTAATCGCGAAAAAGTCCGGGCTTATAGCGATCCTGATGAAGTAGCAGGTTCTCGCTCTAGAAAATAGTATTCACCACACTTTAGGAGGGCACAAATTTCGTTTGTGCCCTCTATTATTTTTTTTGGCGAAATTTACCGAAAAAATCGGTGCAAAGCGCATCATTCAGGACAAAGGCGGTCAAATCTGATTTACTTAAATGTAAATCATAGAAAAATAGCTGTAACAAACTATACTAAATTGTGGATAAAAATCCGTTAACTTAATAAAACTGATAAATGTAATTCAGGCTACATAAAAATGCGCCTAGAGCAGTTGCAAGCCTTTCTAGCGATCGCCCAAACCGGCAGCTTTCAACAAGCAGCGCGAACATCTGGTGTTACCCAATCGACGATTAGTCGCCAAATCCAAGCATTAGAAGCAGATTTGGGGATAGAACTGTTTCACAGAAGCACTCATGCCAAGCTAACGCTAGGAGGTGAACGTTTGTTACCCCGCGTCCGCAAAATTTGCCAGGAGTGGCAGACTGCTACAGAAGAATTAGCTGATTTAATCGCTGGAAAGCAACCAGAACTTTGCGTTGCCGTGATTCACTCCCTATGTGGATCTTACTTACCACCAGTGTTGCAAAAATTTTGTCATGATTATCCAGATGTGCAATTGCGAGTGACTTCATTGGGGAGCGATCGCGCCCTCAAAGTCCTCAAAGATGGATTGGTAGATTTAGCAATTGTGATGAATAATCGCTTTTTAACCACCAGTAGAGAAATGGTGGTAGAAGTACTTTACGATGAACCTATAGAAGTTTTAACCGCAGCCTATCATCCCCTGGCAGAATATGAATTCATCCCTTGGTCGGAGCTAATTCGTTATCCCCAAGTGGTTTTTAAAGATGGTTATGGGATGCAACGCTTAATACAAGACAGATTTGAGCGCATGGAAGCTACACTCCAGTCGGCTTTAGAGGTAAATACCCTAGATGCCTTCCGGGGAGTCGTACGCCAAGGGAAATTGATAGCTTTGCTACCTCAATCAGCATTACTAGAAGCTCGTCTTGACCCTACGCTGGCGATTCGTTCTTTAGCCAGCAATAATACTGGTGGTTTAGCAGATGGTTCGAGTTTGACTCGTCGGGTAGTTATGGTGACAACTCAAGACCGTCTGCAAATTCCCCCCATCAAGCATTTTTGGCAACTAGTGCGGGAAAATATTCCACTGCAAATTGACCAGCAGCGATCGGTTTCGTCACCTGCCATTTTGCTGGACAACGTGAGTTAATTCATGGGCAAGTAATTCCTTCCCTCCATGACTCTCTGGAGCATATTCTCCCTGACGGAAGAAGATATCCTGCCCTGTGGTAAAAGCACGAGCTTGGATGGATTGATTGAGTTGGTCAGAGCGGTTATCTGTGTGGATTTTGACAGCGCTGAAGTCAGTTCCAAAAGCTTGCTCCATTGGTTGCCGGATATTGTCTGAGAGTGGCTGTCCACTTCCCCGTTCCTGTTGGATTGAAGTTTCCAGATCAGATGTGGCTGCAACGCCACCACCCTGACGTTGCAGCGAAATATTGGTATCTGCCAGAGATTTCATTTGTAATTCTTCTTCTTCCTCTGGTAAGGCTTCCCGTTGCAGCGAAATATTGGTATCTGCCAGAGATTTCATTTGTAATTCTTCTTCTTCCTCTGGTAAGGCTTCCCGTTGCAGCGAAATATTGGTATCTGCCAGAGATTTCATTTGTAATTCTTCGTCTTCCTCTGGTAATGCTTCCCGTTGCACAGACTGTTTACTAACAGGCTCACTCATCGTCTGCATCACCTGCTGTGCTACTTTATCAGCTTCCTGCTCGTAAACATCTCCTGGCTGGTTAACAGTGAGTTTTGTTTGGGGACGTAATGATATACGACTAATGTCATGCATTAGTGGTTTTTTGAAGGGTTGCACCGATGGAACTGCTTGGGACGAAGCACTAGGGGAATCTAAACCAAAACCACGCGTCGGTTGTTTAAGTGCAGGTATTGAGAAGGAAGCAGTGGTTGCTTTTTTGGGCTGGACTATGCGTTCTCTCATTTCTTTCTCCTCATGCCCAAGCACTAGGTGGATGAATATTTTGTTACTAACATCTAGACTACAGCGATCGCACTTCTAAATACAATTCATCGAAAGTCTAAATTTTATTCAAGGGACTTTTTTAGGGTTGTTTCTTTCACCATTTTAAAACACTGCTGGTTTGTTGAGTTTAGTTCTTCAACTAAACCTACAATAGCTACTAATAAGCTCTGGGGTCTCTGTCTGATGGACAATATTTATTCGATGGCTTAATTTTCCGCCATTTTTGAGGCTCGTAGGAAGTCACTTTGTTGTAATTAGTAGCAAGCTTGCTAAAGTTTTTCAAAATAGTCTTATCCTCGCCTTGTTGCTGCATCAATTCATAAGTCTGATTCAACAAGGCATACTGATCCTGAGCAAGGAAATATTGAGCATCAGTGTCAAGACCGTCGCTGCCAGGGTCCCAATCTCGAAGTTGGGGCGAGGGACCGATAAAAATATTGGCAGGACTCCACAAAAAGAAGGAACCAGTAATTTCTTCTTTTTCCGATTGATTTAGATCGGTATTACGTTTTTTTTCTGTTTTTGCTTCGTCAATTTTGTTTATAGCTGTAAGGACTTTCCCATAGTCTTTTTTCTCATCTTTAGAGGTGTTTCGGATTTTGGTATCACTAAGAAAATCTTTTGCCGTCATCGCACCATGTTTAGAATAATCTTGTCCCCACCCACGAATATCATCAAGTTTGGGAAGTAAGTGGATATTAACTAGCTGCTCAAGAGTGACCTTATCTTTATTAGGAATGAATTCTTTAGCAATGGCATTGTCTTTATATTTCTCTAAATTGCTATGTGGAATAACGTGATGAGCCGTCAGCGCTATTTCCGCAGCAGGTACAGGATTAGGGTTGTAATCCCGTTTTTGTAGCATAGTTTTTCCACCCTGCTGCACCACATGAGTCAACTCATGCGCTAACAACTCCTGTCCCTCTTCACTCCCTGGATTATATTCCCCTTGCCGAAAGAACACATCCTGTCCCGTCGTGAAAGCACGCGCCTGAATTGACCGATTCAACTGGTCAGACTGACCATCTATGTGAATCTTTACCCCACTGAAATCTGCACCAAACGCCTGTTCCATCGGTTCGCGGATATTATCCACCATTGACTGTCCACCAGCTCTAGCTTGGTTAATGGACGCTTCCAGGTCTGGCACACTAGGCATCCCAGCCTTAGCCTGACGCTGTACCATCGGCTTCATCTGTAATTCTTCCTTATCCTCTGGCAATGCTTCTCGTTGCAGCGTGCTATTGTCCAGAAATTTCATCTGTAATTCTTCCTCATCCTCTGGCACTTCCTGCCGTTGCACCAAAGGAGTGATGGAATTCGCCAGAGGTTTCATCTGCAATTCTTCTGACTCTGGCAATGCTTCTCGTTGAATAGACTGGCGATTTACAGGTTGCGCCATTCTTTGCATTACCTGCTGTGCTACGCTATCAGCTTCCTGTTCGTAAATGTCTCCAGGCTGGCTAATTGAGAGTTTTGCTTGGGTACGCAGTGGTATGCGACTGATATCGTGAGTAAGTGGTTTATGGAGTGGTTGTATTTTAGGAAGTGCTTGGCGTGAAATTGCCGATGACTCCAAACCAAAGCCGTGTATCGGTTGTTTCAGGGATGGAATAGAGAAGCCTGTAGTAGTTTTTTTCTGCCGGCTGATGTGTTCTCTCATTTTCTTCTCCAGATGCCCAAGCAGTGGCTAGATCAATATTTTACTGTTACCAACATCTAGAGTACTGCGATCGCACTCACAACACAATTTGTCGAAAGTCTAATCTAAATTTAGGTAAAAACTTAAGTTCGACTTTTGGCTACTTTTGATTCTGATGCAGTACCTTTAGCCTGGATTTAGGGAGAGTTTTTTTATTTATGGATTCAAATCAGCAACAAAATTTTTTTACATTCGATGGAGATGTTGGCGGTGCTGCTGGATACGCCGGGGTTTCAGTGACTTCTAATGCTAGCAAGGCGGCTAAAACGGCAAGTAAATATCTCAACGACTCACTGCTGCTGAACGAACTCACAGAACGCGTATATAAACTTTTACTAGAAGACCTGCGATCGCAGCGTGAAAGGCTAGGTAATTATAATTCTCAAAGGTGGTTGTGATGGCTACAGGCGCTAATAACGGCAACATTACTCACGAATTAAATTATGTTACTACTAATCGTTTCTATGTAGAAATAGACAGTTCTATTGCTGCATCTTTTGCGGAGTGTACAGGATTAAGTATTCAAATTAAGAAAAATGTGTTTCAGGAAGGTGGTGTCAACGACCAACAAAGAATTTATTTAGGTCATACAGAATTTGCAGACATCACTCTTAAACGTGGAGTTACCGACCATCCAGGTTTTTGGAACTGGATGAATGCAGTTTTTGATGAACAAAAGAAAACATCTCGACGCAATGTCAATATTTTAATTTTCAATCAAGCCGGTGAAACGATGATGAGTTGGACTTTGATTGGTGCTATTCCTATAACCTGGAAAACACCTGCACTCCAAGCAGATGGTAAGGCTGTTGCCATTGAAGAATTAACTTTAGCTTATGAAGGCTTACAAGTTGCAAGGTCTACAGGAGGAGGCACTTCTGTACAACGAAATCAAAAAAGTGGATATTTCGTTTCTAGCTAATTGGCTATTTTTCAACGATAACTATGCAAATTATTCAATCTCCACTAGGAAACAATATTCATCCCCTTGGGGTAATATCATCTTTATCTACTCCTGATAAAATGATATTGAGAAAACAGTCTCATTCTCTGCATTCACGAAGTAATTTTCTTAGTCCCATACAAACTCAACTACCATTAGTTACATCCTCTGAATTTTTCTTATCTCGCGAACATGAACCATCAATACAACCATTAATAAGTTGGGATATTTGGGATAATCAAGATATAAATAGTGATTTACCATTAGTGGGATCTGATTTTTTTGATTCAATAGCTCTACCCAAAAATAGTCATATTAATACTAGTGAAATAGTAAAAGATATTATTCCAAAGATACTGCCAAATCAGATTGATAAAAAACCGAGTGATGATATCTCGCCACAACTAAATATTAAAAGTAAATCTAAATCAAAAAAAATAAATAAATCTCAAAAGCCACTTGAGGAAAAATCCAAATCCAAATCCAAATCCAAATCTAAAAAAGCAGTCAAATCATCTGTGGCTAAGAATAGTGTTCAAAGCGATGTTAATATTAATAGTAATGAAAATAGCTTATTAACATCAGATGAGTCTCTGTCTGTTGAGGCTAATTTGGAAATACCCACATTGCAACTGGATAATGCTGTCGTTGATAATTATCTAGGTTTGCCGTCAGCACTTACCTCACTTGATCTTGATAATACAACTACTTTAATCCATCCTTTGGTGAATGATGAAAATACTGTATTAGAGCATATTGCTGTACCTAATTCTGAGTCTTCAGTTGCAAAACATCCTATTGTACTACAACAAGAAATTGATTCCAATGTTTCAAGCAAATCTCCAGCGAATATACCTATTGAGTTAACACCTACCTCAGCCGATATTGAAGACATACCTAATTTATTCAGAAACTCTGATAATAATGAAGCGTTAGTAATTTCAGAGTCAGAGTCTGCTATGGTGGTTAATGTCTCAGATATCTCAGCAAATCTGACTTCACTGCAACGTGATAACTATCTTGAGAGTACTAATAGCGAGTTTACAGAAAGTCAGCCCATTTTAGTACCACCTAAGATTGTTGAAATACCAACAATTACTCCTACATTACCTGAGATTGTTGAAACTGCGATCGCATCACTTCTGGCTACATCACCTGAAATTGGTGAAACACCAATAATTACTCCTACATCATCAGAGATTAGTGAAACTGCGATCGCATCACTTCTGGCTACATCACCTGAAATTGGTGAAACACCAATAATTACTCCTACATCATCAGAGATTAGTGAAACTGCGATCGCACCACTTTCCGCCATATCATCTGAAATTGGTGAAACACCAGTAGTTAGCGCCACATCGCCTGAGAATTTTGAAACTGCGATCGCACCACTTTTCACCACATCATCTGAGATTGGTGAAATATCAATAATTACTCCTACATCATCAGAGATTAGTGAAACTGCGATCGCATCACTTACCGCCACATCATCTGAAATTGTTGAAACACCAACAATTATCGCCACACAACCTGAAATTGGTGAAACTGCGATCGCACCACTTACCGCCACATCACCTGAGATTGTTGGAACACCAACAATTACTCCTACATCATCAGAGATTAGTGAAACTGCGATCGCACCACTTTTCACCACATCATCTGAGATTGTTGAAACACCAATAATTACTCCTACATCATCAGAGATTAGTGAAACTGCGATCGCACCACTTTTCGCCACATCACCTAAAATTGGTGAAACACCAATAATTACCGCCACACTACCTGAAATTGGTGAAACACCAGTAGTTAGCGCCACATCGTCTGAAATTGGTGAAACTGCGATCGCACCACTTACCGCCATATCATCTGAGATTGGTGAAACACCAATAATTATCGCCACATCGCCTGAAATTGGTGAAACTGCGATCGCACCACTTACCGCCACATCATCTGAGATTGTTGAAACACCAATAATTACTCCTACATCATCAGAGATTGGTGAAACTGCGATTATTTTCAGGGAAATTATTGACAATGAACAAATAGTAGAATCAGAATTTACCTCTGCGGTAAAAAAAGAAGAAAATCCTGAAATATCAACCTTTGTTGATACCTCAGATAATCCCAACTCCCCACAAAATGAGGTAATGTATTTACCTCAAGTTAAGCAAAATGCGATCGCAGAAAATTTGCCAGCACCTAAAGGTTATGCTACTGGTGGTCATGTCATAGACTCCCACGTTGAAAATCGTCAGCAGATAGCACCCTCGGATACAATACCTGCAATGCTTACACCTGGGGAGTTTGTGATTAATACCAGGGATGCACAGAAGAATCTACCCCTACTACATCACATCAACACTGGTGGAACACCGCACGATATTATCCTTCCAAGTTTACAGACACCCAATCCTACAGAGCCAGAAGAAACAATTTTTCCAGAGACTCCGACTAAAGTCGATTCTTTTTCAGACACTTCATTACAGCTAAAAAGCGCTGAGGCTGATTTACCTGAGATATCGAATTATTTAATTCCTTCTTCCTTGGGGTTGAATATTAGTAAACAGAAACTTTCGATTCTCAATTCTCCAGAGATTCATACCCTTCACAATGAAACAAGTGATGTGGATGAAACTTCACCTCAATACTCATCGCCTCCCCTAATTTTCCGAAAAACAAATTCCACCACTAATACATCTTCCCAATGGTCAAATACACCTTCTCAATGGTCAAGTGTGGAAGATTTACTAAATGGAAATGATGATGAATTCACTAGCTTTAATTTTAATGATGGAGAATCTAATAGCCAAAATTATGAACTTTCTCATGCTTCAGAATCACCACAACTTTTTGCTAAACATCTTCCTTCACCTAGAGGCTTTGCTAATGCTGGAGAAGTTACTCTACCCGACATATCTAGAGAAATAGTACCAGTAACCGAAACTATAGAGAGCGCATCTTCATTTTCTCAAGAAGATGATAAAGATGATACAGCCGATCTTGAAGCTCTAGCTCGTGAAGTTTATAGCAGATTACGACAACGGATAGAAATTGAGCGAGAACGTCATGGTGGTTCCTCTGGTAGATTACCTTGGTAAATTTGTATTCAATAATTAATTTTTGGAGAAATACTCAAATGGCAAGTCCAGCAATTATTGTTATTCAAAAACGTCAACCGCAGCTTGAGAAAGCCAAACTTGTAGCTTATAACGGTGAAGCGCCAGATATTGAATTAATGTTTAATCCTACAGATATTACTTTCGCTCGCACTGTTAAATGGGAAAGTAAGGATGGTAATAGAGGAACTACTCTACTTCCGAAAGTCAACTTTTCTGGCGTTGAACCTTACAAATTCACGCTCAAACAGTTACTTTATGATACTTATGAAACAAAAGAGTCGGTGATGACAAAATATATAGATAAAGTTAAGAAAGGTGTAGAAACTATCAGCAAAGTAACTGATAAACGACCACCTGTTTATATATTTACATGGGGAAATGAGTATTTTTATTGTGTAATCACAAGTTTAACTTACACTTTGAATATGTTCTTGAGTGATGGTACACCAGTCAGGGCATTAGTAGATATAGCCTTGCAAGAAGTAGATAAGAATAACCTTCCTGGAGGACGTGAATCTGCTTCTACAGGCAATGCTCGTGAGGGAGATCAAAAGGGACAAACACTGAGTAAGACAAAATAAATAAAGTGATAAATTAGTATTTACTTTGTCATCAAAAGCTGCTCTTAACATTTCATAAGTTATAAAATAATAGTTATGCCTGCTAAACAAAGCCTTTATTTAAGCGAACCTAAAATACAGATAGATGGAAAACAGGCTTCTCCTGAATTAATGAAGGATTTGTTGCAAATCACAATCGAAGAAAGCCTTCATTTACCAGCAATGTTTACGCTAGTAATCCATAACAGCTATATTCCCGCATCTGACCGACCAGAAAACAAAGCTTGGCGACACGAGCCTTTATTTAAAATTGGGAAAAAAGTAAAGTTAGGTTTTACTTCGAGTACTACTCTAGATAATAACTTTCAAGAGGAGGTAGGAGAATTCCTCATTGAAGGCGAAATTACAGCGATGGAAGTTCACTTTAATGAAAAATCTGAAGCTGATATCATTGTTCGCGGTTATGATATTTCTCATCGTCTGCACAGAGGTCGTTATAATCGCTCTTTTTTAAATAAAACTGATAGCGATATAGTCAAGCAAATAATTAAAGAAGTAGGTATAAAACTTGGCAATATAGAGGCAACTGGTGAAGTTCATAAGTATGTCTTCCAAGAAAATCAAACTAATATGGAGTTTTTGCGAGAAAGGGCTGCTCGCATTGGTTTTGAGTTATTTATTACAGAGGAAAAGCTAAATTTTTGCAAACCAAAAAGTCAGGAAGCTTTATCACTAAAATGGCTAGTTGATATTAATAAATTTAGTACCCGTGTTACCAGTGCTGAACAAATAAGTTCTGTAGAAGTACGCGCCTGGGACTATACCCAGAAACAATTGATTAGTGGAACAGCCAAGAAAGAAAAGCAAATAACCGAGACAGGTAATCAGCTAGGAAGTAGTACTAGTAATGCATTTTCTAATCTTAAATCTCCCAAAATGATTGTTGTAGATAAACCTGTTGCCAGCAAAAAACAAGCAGAGACGATGGCTCAGGCTTTGTGTGATGAACTAGGAGGAGAATTTGTTTATGCAGATGCCAAAGCAGAAGGGAATCCTGAGATTCGTCCTGGACGGGTTATTAATCTTCAGGGTATGGGCGATCGCTATAGTGGTAAGTATTATGTTACAGAAACCCGCCATTTCTTCAATCAGCGCATTTATGAAACTGATTTTAGCGTGCGGGGACTACGTTCTGGTAACTTATTCACAACTCTATCCCCAGAAAAACGTCTACAGCCATCTGAGACTTTATTAGTCGGAATTGTGACTGATAATAAAGACCCAGAGAAAATGGGCAGGGTGAAAGTCAAGTTTCCCACTCTCACAGAAGATCATACAAGTGACTGGGCGAGAGTTGTCGCTGTGGGAGCAGGTCAAAACAGAGGCTTTGACTGTTTACCAGAGGTAAACGATGAAGTTTTGGTAGGTTTTGAACATGGCGATATCCACCGTCCCTACGTCATTGGTGGGGTATGGAACGGGAAGGATGCACCACCGGAAAAAGTGGGTGATTCAGTTACAGGTGGTGTAAGATTACGCACTATTAAAACTCGTGTCGGTCATGTTCTACAGTTTGTTGAAGAGGATAAAGGAACTAGTAAAACAGGTATTCGCGTAGAAACTAAAGACGGTCATAAAATATATCTCAATGATAGTCAAAGCTGCATAGAGATTGAAACTAAAGGCGGCCATAGAATCAAAATGGACGATATGGCTAAATCTGTCTCGGTGAAATCAACAGGTAATATGTCATTAGATGCTGCTGGAAATATAGACATTTCAGCCAACGGGGTGATTACAGTTAAAGGTGCGATGATTCGCCTTAACTAATTCGTAATTCGTAATTCGTAATTCGTAATTCGTAATTTTCGGCGAAACAGTTAATTAAAAAGACTATAGGAGGTTGTGATGGGTAAACCGGCAGCAAGAATTACTGATAATGTGGCGCATCCTTTACCGCCAGTTTTAACAGGAGGGCCGGGTAGTCCTAATGTGTTGATTGGGTCTTTACCTGCGTGGCGGGGCGTGCTTGCCGCAGCAGTACCGGGTTTGCAATCGGCAAAACAAGTTTCTGATACAGCTATTCAAGTGGCTGAGGCTGCTACCCTGGCGGCCGCAGGTACGCCTGGCGCACCTGCTGCTTTAGCTACCGAACAAACTACAAAGGCAACATCTGCTGCTACGATGGGTAGTGCGATCGCAGCTGCTGCCGCTGGTGCTGATATTCATAATTGCGCCACACCTTTACCCTTACCTCCTCACGGCCCTGGGGTTGTGATTGACGGTAGTCAGACTGTGCTGATTAACAATCTGCCTGCCTCTCGGATGGGCGACACTATTATAGAAGCATTAGGGCCACCGAATAAAATTATCAAAGGCGATTTTACTGTTCTCATTGGCGGTTGATTGGAGAACTAGAGGAGGTGAGGTAGGGAATAATTGAAACTTTATCCGAAATTTTGTCAGGATTGATAACGTAGTGCAAATAGCAATTAATCATATCAATCTGCTTTAAGAACTTTTTGATCCATCAGTCACCTATCCTAATTTCTTCTCCCAGAATAATGCCTTGCCCATCTGTGGATTTAGCTCATAGCCACTGAATCCGAACGCCTTGTATGCTGACTGGGCAACATGGTTTCCTTCCAGTACCTCTAGGGTGAGTTTGCAGCAGCCCAAATCAAATGCTATCTCCTCCGCTTTCTGTAGCAGCAGTTTGGACAAGCCTCTACCACGGTAGGGTAAAGCAACGATGACATCGTGAACATTAAGTAATGGCTTACACGCAAACGTAGAGAATCCTTCTAAACAGACAACAAGCCCTGCGGGTTCAGCATCGACAAACGCAAGAATTACATGAGCCGCTTTTCTCTTTGCAAGCTCTGCTGAGAGATTTGCTTTAACGTAGTCGGATAGACCTTTACCACCACCCATCGGATCGAGCGCATACTGATCCATTAATTGAACCATAGCATCCGCATGAGCAGGCATACTCAGGTTTGCTTCAACAATTTCAATCATCTATTAATTCTTTACTCTTTAAATGTTGGCATAATGTTCCTGGTAAGTGGCTGCCGACAACCCTAGTTTTGAATAGTTGATTTGAATTAAAAAAACTAATTCCAATCCTGAAAAGATACTAGCAGGAAAGGGAGTAAATGAATTCCCTCAGTCAGTCCACTTCAGAACCTTCAACTGCACTGTCCCTCTGCTCCCCGCCTCTTCATCCTCGACCTTTGGCGAATAGGCTTAAACCTTCTGTGCCGATATCTTTGAAGATATCCATGTACAACTGTCTAAGTGCCAGATATGGTTTATGGTCGTGAACGAGCCTATTTGGGAACAGGTTGGGCTTATCCACTGCATTTAAGTGTGCAAGGCGGGATACAACTTAGCCGTGAAGATAAAAAAGTTAAAGAATCGATTTGGATTATCCTCCGCACGGGAGTAGGTGAGCGGCTTTACCGACCTACTTTTGGTTCACGTTTGTCGGAACTGGCGTTTGCACCTTTAAATAGCGATACCCTACTGCGAATTCGTCTTTATGTCTTGGAAGCTTTAGAAGTTTGGGAACCACGCATTATTATCGATGAAGTTGTCACCGATCCTGACCCTGTGCGTGGCAGAGTGGACATCATCATCAATTATCGACTTAAAGACAGTCCCGATATTTATAGTTTTGTTTATCCTTATTATTTGGTTTCAGCTGGGGAGGAATCGTGATACGAATTAAAAATTGAAAATTAAAAATTCAGAAATAGGACTTACGCAAAATCATGATAAAACGAACCGCATACCCCTTCGGGGAAGCAAGCTACGTGCAGCGTCTCGTTAGAGAAGGACGCAAAGGACACAAAGGAATAAGAGTTTTAGAGGGTTCTTGCGTAAGTCCTGAGAAAGCTAAATTTTGTCTGGGTTTCTAAGCTTGTATCTGTTACATTCTTTTTTTAATTGGTATGAACTTTGACTTTTTACCGAAATTACCTTCTTCTAACTTAGACGATCGCGCCTTTGATGATTTGGTGCAAGAATGTATCATGCGTATTCCTCGCTACTGTCCAGAATGGACTGACCACAACCTCAGCGACCCAGGAATCACGCTCATTGAGTTATTTGCTTGGTTAACTGACCAGATGTTGCTCAGATTCAACCAAGTACCCCGAAAAAATTATGTTGCTTTTTTAGAATTACTAGGTATTCGTCTTCAGCCTCCCGCCCCAGCCCGTACAGAATTAACTTTTTATTTAAGCGCTGCACTACCTGAAGCCTACACAATTCCAGCCGGATTAGAAGCCTCAACTATCCGCACTGAAACTACAGAAGCGATTACCTTCAGCACAGATTCTCCTCTAATTATCGGCAAACCCCGCATCCAACATTTCTTAACTGCCCAAACCACCGAAGATATTCCCCAATCTCTGCGCGAAAGAGTCACAACTTCCTGGACTCGTCAATCTAACGGTTACTGGACAGGTAATGAACAACCGATTTTTGAAGAGGAACCCCAGCCTGGTAACTGCTTTTATTTAGCAATAAATTCTGACGATCCAATAGATGCTAATGTTTTAGAAATTATTTTCCAAGGAGCTGCGGCTACTCCTGCTGGGATTAACCCCAATCAACCACCCCGAAGATGGGAAGCCTGGGATGGGGAAAATTGGCAGCCAGTTTTATTACAAGAGTCAGATGATAAGACTCGCGGCTTCAGTTTTTATGAAATGGCCCAACAGGGTGGAAACCCCTCTCAAGGAGCAGAGGTACGTTTGCATCTACCGCAGATTTGGCCTGTGGCTAATTTTACCTCTTACCGAGGTCGCTGGCTGCGCTGTAGCTTTGTTTCCACGGAAACCAATGAAACTGGTTACAATCGTCCACCACGAATTATTGGTTTAGCAGTGCAGTCAATTGGCGGTACTGTTAGGGCTAGTCACAGTACGCTGATTCAAGATGAGCGATTGGGAATTAGTGATGGTACACCCGGTCAAAGTTTCCAGTTACAAACAGCACCAATTTTAGAACGCCGAGAAAATGAGTATATTTTAGTTACTCCTGCGGGTGGTTTGCCTCAAAAGTGGACTGAGGTGAGAGATTTTGCTGATTCTGGGCCGCATAATTTCCATTACACCATCGATTCGATCACTGGTACAATCCAATTCGGGCCGCTGATTCGAGAACCTAGCCAACTTAAACAGCATACTCAGGTACGGACGCGAATTCAGCAACCATCATTAGATGACACATCTGTACAAGTTCTGGAAAATAACCAATCTGAACACCAGTATGGGGCGATTCCTCCCCGTGGTTCAGAGATTAGGATGGTTAGTTATCGTACAGGCGGTGGTAGAGAAGGCAATGTTCAAACTGGGGCAATTCAGTTTTTGAAGTCTGCATATCCATACATTGCTAGCGTGATTAATCGTGTACCAGCAATTAATGGTGCGGATGCCGAGTCTCTAGAACAGGCTGTGATGAAGGCTCCCCGCATCCTCCGCACACGCGATCGCGCCGTCACTGCTGAAGATTTTGAAGTTTTAACTCAACAGGCGGGTGCTGGTGCGATCGCTCGCGTCCGGTGCTTGCCAGCAAATTCTCGTAGACAAGCTGGTATAGTTAGTTTACTGGTAGTTCCTTATGCAAATACAGATGCGATCGCTCAAGGCAATGGCATGACACCAGAAGATTTTGCCCTCAGTAATGCCCTGCAAGAGCAAATTTTGACTTACTTAGATGAAAGACGCTTATTAGGGGTACAAGTAGAGTTACAAGAACCGAATTACGTAGGTGTTTCGGTACAGACAGAAGTTGCTCTAGAGCCAGCATACAATAATCCTTTTGCCAGCGAAGAAATTCGTCGGAATTTAAGGCGATCGCTATATAAATATTTAAATCCCTTAACTGGAGGAATCGACGGCAAAGGTTGGCCATTTGGGCGACCAGTTTATACATCAGATATTGTCGCATTACTGCAACAAACCCCAGGCGTGCGTCATTTAGGCCCCGTCTTGCTGTTTCCCATCCGCAAGCAAGGAGAAAATTGGCGACGACAACCATCCCCAGAACAATTGATCGATCCAGGCTCAGAAGGTTTGATATGTTCTTGGGCTGATACAAATCTGCGTTCAAATCACGACATCCAAATAATTCGTAATTCGTAATTTGTCATTTGTCATTTGTTATTGGTCAGGAATTATTTTCTCCCCTGCCTCCCCTGCTCCCCTGCCCCCCTGCCTCTTCTACCCCCAATCCCCAATCCTATGGTTCAAAGTCGCTCTAGTCCAGCTGTAAGCATTCAATTAACGCCAATGCAAATTCCTGAAGCTTTACCTGTGGCAGGTTTAGCATTTGCAAATGCAGAAAACATCGATGTAGCTGGACGTAGTTTGCTCTTGCATCCTGGACATCCCGGCGAGATGATTGTGCAGGTGCAAAACTTAGAACAACGTCCTTTGCGGGTAAGCTTAAGCGTTGAAGGAAACTTCCCGTTGCAGTGGTGTCAGATTGGCACAGAAGGCAGTGAGATACCGCCACGTGGACAAATGGATGCTGTTCTCTACTTCTCAATTCCCGACACATTTTTTGAAGACCAAGAAGCAATTTCCTCTGGAAAAAAAGACAAACTAACACTCAATTTTCGCAGCCTAATTACTCTACATATAGACCCAGGCACAGACAACGAACAAATACAGAGAAGCGAATATTTCGATTTATACATCCGTCCCTACACTGCCTACATGGAATTCTTGCCAATTTTGTATCGGGAAGTGGACTTTATTGGTCGCTTCATGAAGATATTTGAGCAAGCTTTTCAACCAATAGTTAATAGTTACAACGTCATGTGGGCAAACCTCGATCCCTTGACAGCACCACAAGCATTACTACCCTTTATGGCTCATTGGGTTGCTTGGCAAATAGATTCTGTTTGGGATCTCCAGCAACAACGGCGTTTAATTAGCCGAGCCGTAGAACTCTATCGCTGGCGAGGAACTCGTAAAGGATTGCGTCTCTACTTGCATCTTTATACAGGTTTACCGCTAGATGAAGATTTACCTAATGAAGCTGATAAACATATTAGTATTACAGAACCTTTTGGCCCAAGTTTCATTATAGGAGATGCACAATTAGGAAATGCAGTTTTAGCCGGTGGACAACCATATCATTTTATAGTGCGTTTGCGTTCAAATATTTCTAGTGGCGTTATCAACGAAGAACTTATTCAAAGAATCATAGAACAAGAAAAACCAGCTTTTTGTACCTATGAATTATCTATCGAAAATCCCACTAATTAAATAATTCGGAATTACATTTGCAGGTAAATAGGGCACGCGACGCGATAGGTGCGCAAGTCCTTGCTCTACTACGAAAGATGTGGTTCAAATACACGATTTATCCTGTAAGTAAAATTAAACAGACTATTAATCCAAAATCTAAAATCTAAAATCTAAAATCTAAAATTACTATGTCCCATCCTTTCCCACCACCACCAATTAAATCCTTTGAACGCTTGCAAGCCGCAGACGGCTTACTAATCAATGCGGAACGTTGGCGCACAGCCCATGAATATCACCGTAATCGGCAAAATGCTCAATATCAAAGTTTAAATCAACCAGGAATTGTCTGCGGTTTAGGCGTGCGAGATGTGACTGCCCCAAGCCAAGTTGAAGCTAGATATCGAGATGGACGTTGGGTACAAATTCAACCTGGGATTGCAATTGATTTAGCAGGTAATCTAATTGTTGTACCAACTTCTTATGATTTTCCGATTGATTTAGAAGTAGTAAGTTCTGAACCGCTCATGATTTACTTAGTAGTTAGCTATGTAGATCCTGATGAATTGCGGCGCGGACAGCAAAGAGATATTGTTCAAGAAACTTATCGAATTGACCAAATAAACTCTACACCAGCCAGTTCAGAAATAGAAATATGTCGGATACTTCTGCAACCAGGAAATACAGAAATTACCCAACCTGCGGATGCTTTTTTCCCTGGATATAATAATATTGATTTGCGTTATCGTCGTCAGGCACAAATGCGTCCTCAAGCACTTGTATGTATGGCGCAGGCGACTCATAGCGATCCAGAATGTGCGCGTAATTTTTTCAGCCTTTCATATTTATTACAAGCAGTAGAACCCCTGTACCCAAGTTTGCGGGGGGCTGATGAACCAGGTCAGGTTTCTTTAGCAGAAAACACCCAAGACTATGATATCCTTTATCTCACAGGTGGACAGGCTATATCTTTAAATAGTCTCGAATTTGAATCGCTCAGAAATTATTTAAATTTAGGTGGTGTGCTTCTAGTTGATGCGCCAACAAATGCAAATCCTTTGATTGAGAGTACTCAAGCTTTGGCACAACAGTTAGAAAGTCCTTTAAGACCTTTAGAAGAATTGCAACGGAGTCATCCTTTAAGGACAAAACCTTTCTTATTTGCCGCCTTGCCAATGGTTAATCAACAGCAGATTAAATTGTTAATTGGTGGAGGAATTATTTTAGCAATTGGAGATTTAGCAACTGCTTGGGGGCTGGATAGAGATTTGAGTTTACCTAGATTGACTATTCGGACAGCTCAGGAATTAGGGATTAATATTCTTCACTATGCTTGGAAGCGGCGACAGTTAATTGGGTTGCAACAAGAAGATAATTCAGGACAGTGGTGAAAGGCAATTTAGTAAGCTGGATATTGCTGTTCAAACCCAAGACTCTAAAGCGAAAGGGCGAACTTGGTGAATACGTTGGAAATCATTGTCCGTTGAGATTACTGTGAGGTTGTAGTGAATTGCAGTAGCTGCTATCCAAAGGTCGTTATCCCCAAAGCCCAGAGTCTGTATGTTGAATTTTCGTCGCTCGGCTTTCTCTTTAGGGCCAAATGCGTTGACAAGTGTGCCTTTGAGATCGCCGTAAATGTCTGAGATTGGTAGATTAATGGGGTAAAGGTCGATAGTGTTTAGAAAAGCCTTAATCCGTTCGAGGTTGGCGGCTTTTTGCTCAGATTTGGCTGCCATATAAAGTAGTTCCCCACAGACAATGACACTGGTGCCAACGCCCGTTTCGCTACGGGCTTGTAGCTGTTGGATGAGATTGGGTTCACCGAAGATGATGCGACTACAGTGATTAGTGTCAAGCAGATACATCAGAATTCAGTTTGCGAGCGGGTGTCATAAACAGACTGGAGACATTTTTCAGAGTCCTCACCTTGCCAGATACCAGCAAATTTCAGCAAATCTTTAGCTTTGGAGCCACGCAGTATTGGTTCCCCATCTTGGATAATGGCACTTGCTGGTTTAATACCAGAGCCATTTTTTCTGGTTTTGAGGTATTCGAGATAGTCGAGAGTTTCCTCTAGAATCGATTCTGGAGCGGTTTCGATCGCAGCAATGAGTTGTTCCTTAATAGTGGTCATGGGGGTACTGGAAGATTGATTGTGGATATCTTGATTCTGCATTATTTCGCACCATTATTTCTGAAACCAAAGATAGCGATACCTGCGGTGGTAACAGAGCTTGGGTTGCCCTGAGCTTTGTCGTACCCCTACGGGGAAGCAAGCTACGCGTACCGTCTCCAAGAGTTGGGTCGAAGTGTAAACCTACGCACTTGATTATCCAAAGGAAGCGGTGACAGTTAGTAGTTTGGACATTGCTTTGAATTATATTGAAATAATGCCAACATTTTTGAGCAATTTCCACCCTACAATATCAAGTTGGAATTATTGAGTTTGGTTGTTTGCGATCGCAGGATTATTTTTTTCGTGTTCAAGTTCTCTCATTAGAGAATCAAAACCACTGGTATTGTTTCCGCTTTGGGCAAATAAAGACCGAATTTTATTGATTATCGCACTCATACTGTTGGATAAAAACTGACCGAGATTATTAACAAAGTTTTTCAGTTTTTCAAAAATCGAAACCTCGACAGTGGAGTATTTATTGACAATAGGATATACAATTTTTCCTTTTTCTGTTTCATAGTACTCTTGTTCAGGCATCAACATTGATGTGAGTGGTTGCACCTGTTTTGCCATATCAGCTTCGGTTCGTTTATTGCTGAGGAATAAAACATCGTAAATTTTCCCATTCCAGCTAGCCCAATAATGGTTTTGGAAAAACCATCGTTTTCCGTCATCACAGTTAGGCTTTTTCCCTTGGTATGGGGTTACTCCAGCTTCACTCAAAAAAGGTTTAGCGATACTTTCAATTGTTATTTTTTCAATCCCAAAATATTCTTCTGCAACTTTTTTAAAAGTACGGGCTAATGTCTGACAATCTCCTTCTGGAGAGCCTTTTAAGAGCGTTTCTGGACTCTTACTCACCATTGTGTATTGAAATTGGATATTTACAAAGTTTTTGAAAAGTTGTTCCAGTATTTTATCTTGTGGTAATGTGTCATCTATGCCATTGACTAGTGTTTTGGCTAGCGAATATTCTTGTAAAAATTTTTGTTTTTTATCTGCTGAGTTATTTGCTGCTAATATTTCTTCAGACTTTGCTTGTTCGTTTTTAACGCCTGCGTCTTGGTTTTCCAAAGCAGCTCTATTAATTTGGTTGACTACAGAAGTAGCCACACTATCCGCCTCTTGCTCATATCGATCTCCTGATTGACCAATAGTCAGTTTTGGCTGTATTTCTCCTATTGACACGCTATCAGCACGTTTTATCGCCATTTTGCTCAAGTTATGACCAAACTGCGAAGAGTGTTCCTTCCCTTGCTGCAACGACTCATTCATCTTTGTTTGCAAGACAGTGAGTCGCTCTTGTCCCTCTGGCGCGATCGTGCCATGCTTGGCTTGTATTTGGAGTTTCGTTGCCTCAAACTGATATTGTTGAAATTTCTGATTTTCTACCTTCGCCTGTACTATAGGCTTGTTGGAGCCAAGTTTAGAGTAAGTATTTAATAAATGCGATTGCAACTGACTTTGCTTTGACGAATAAGCGGATGAGTCAGCTTTTTTGTGAATTTGTAGCCGTTCTTTCATCGCTAGTTTTAAAAGTCAATAGTGGGTAATCTATATATTATGTCACTTACTTAAATATCCCCGACTTCTTAAAGAAGTCGGGGATCTGCGGATTGCAATAATTTATACTGGCTTAAGAACGCCGTACATTCAAGCAACACCATTCTTTGCGTTTCCACAGGGTAGCGACAACCCAACCATTTTCTTCTAAAGCGTCAGCAACAGCTTTAGATTGTTCTAGTAAAATTCCACTGAAGATCGCCCAAGTTTCAGGTTTAGCGATCGCACTCATTTCTGGAATTAATTCAATAATTACATGAGCCAAAATATTGCAAACAATACCATCCACTGGATTTTCAAGCAGTTTTGTCAAAACGTCTACACTCCCCAGTGCTGGTAGTAAACGTTCTGGATTAATATCGTTCAGGGCACCATTACTGATAGTTGATTGCACCGCCAAAGGGTCATTATCTACTGCATAGACTTTCTCTGCTCCCAGTAGCAGCGCCCCAATGGAAAGGATACCAGAACCACAGCCAATATCCGCAATGACTAGATGTTCGTGTTTGCCACTATTACCCACAAACGACTGCGAAACTCCACTTAGCCGCATTTCCAGGGATTCCAAACATAGTTGAGTCGTGGCATGGTTGCCCGTACCAAATGCTACACCAGGATCGAGACGAATTACTAACCGTTCTGTTGTTTCTGGTAATGGTAGCCACGCGGGGTTGATTAGGAAGCGATCGCCTATTTCTTGCGGATGCCAATATTGTTTCCAGCTAGTCGCCCAATCTTCCTCGTCAATTAACTGCCATTGCAGTGAGGGAGATGGAACTCCTACACAAAGAGCATCTTGACGCAGCCACAACGATAGCGCAGCCAAATCTAGTAGCTGCGTTTGAATTGTCGGCAGATAAGCTCTTACTAAAGATGAGTTTCCTTTATTTTCACTAGCTGTACCACGACAGCCAAAATCTTCCAGTCGCCAAAAGATCGATTCTTCTAGGTCTGGCTCACATAAAATATTCAGTTCCCACCAAGTGTTTGCCATTTTTGAGTGCTGTTAGCGCTAGCGGGGCGTTCAGCCCGTGCTGAGTGGTGAGTGCTGAGTTTGAGGGAGTTAGGAGTTAGGAGTTAGGAGTTAGGAGTTAGGAGTTTTTAACTTTTAAACTCCTAACTTTTCTTGACTCAGCACTCGTTACTCAGCACTCAGCACTCATAGTGTTACTGTATACGCGTCCCGAATACCAGGGACTTTTATAATTTCATCCAAAATGCCCTCTGGTAAAGGGTCATCTATACTCAGAGCCATTACGGCATCACCACGAACGATTTTACGACCTACTTGCATACTGGCAATATTCACATTAAAACTGCCGAGTAGGGAACCAAGTTTGCCGATAATCCCTGGCATATCGCGGTGCAGGGTAAACAACATATATTTGCTGGGTGGGACGTTAATCGGGAAACCGTCAACATCGGTGAGGTGGATTTCCCGCTCACCCAACAAAGCACCTGTGACAGAATGAGTACCTAAAGTACCCGTGGCTTCTAGATGCAGCGTTCCGGCATAGTCTCGAATGGAAGCATCGCGGGTTTCAATCACCCGAATTCCGCGTTCCTTGGCTTCTATGTTGGCATTTACGTAATTTACTCGTTCCCGCAAAGCTTGATAAAGTAGTCCTTTGAGGGCAGCGACGATTAAAGGCTGACTTTTGTTAGTCGCGAGTTCCCCTTGCAGTCGAATATTGAGTACTTCTACCCGTCCGCCAGCTAGTTGTCCTACCAGATTACCGAGAGTTTCTGCTAGTTGCATGTAGGGTTTGAGTTCTTCCAACACATCGGGGCCGAGTCCGGGAATGTTTACGGCTGAACGCGCTGGTAGTCCTAAAAGTACATCCCGAATTTGTTCGGCAACATCAATAGCCACATTCACTTGAGCTTCTGCGGTTGAGGCTCCTAAGTGGGGGGTGAGGATAACTTCCTTACCTAGCGATCGCAATTCCGATTCACCCAGTGGTTCTGACTCGAACACATCCAAGGCTGCACCACCAATTTTACCCGCTTTTAGAGCTGCCGCTAAAGCTACTTCATCAATGATCCCACCACGAGCGCAGTTGATAATCCGGGCTGTGGGTTTCATTTTTGCCAAGGTTGTGGCATTGATTAAGTGGGTAGTTTCTGGGGTTTTTGGGATGTGGAGGGTGATATAGTCAGCTTGCTGGAAAAGTAAATCTAGCTCCACTAATTGACATCCAAGTTGTTCGGCTCGGTCTGTAGAAATAAATGGGTCATAAGCTAGGAGTTTCATCCCCATTGTCTTAGCTACAGCAGCAACATGGGAGCCAATTTTACCCAAACCGACAACACCGAGAGTTTTTTTGTAGACTTCCGCGCCGACAAAGCTATTGCGATCCCATGCGCCGCGTTTCACCGAAGCGTTAGCATCGGGGATGTGGCGAGACAAAGCCAAAATCATTGCTAGCGCGTGTTCAGCAGCAGCAATTGTATTTCCCTCTGGAGAATTGACTACCACAATTCCCCGGCGTGTGGCAGCGGGAACATCCACATTATCCACACCCACACCAGCACGACCGATGATTTTTAGCTGGGTGCCGGCATCAATGATTTCTTGAGTGACACGCGTACCAGAGCGAATCATCAGCGCGTCATACTCACCAATAATTGCGATCAGTTCCGCTGGTTTTAGACCTAGTTTGACATCAACGGTTGCAACTTGCGAAAGAATGTCAATTCCAGCTTGGTCAATCGAATCAGAGACAAGAACCTTAGACATGATTACTTCATTTAAAGCTACAGGTTTTGCTGCACAAGACTTTTTAGTTTAGTCTTTATCTGTCGCAATTCAGCAAAAATTATTCGTTTGAATATCGACTTAACCTTAACTTACACTATCTGGTGGTGGTATCAAAGCATGAGTTGCTTCTGGTGGATACTGCCTCCTAAGTATTTGAAGGTGAGTGGCTATTTGCATCATCCTGTCGCTAAATATAAAGCATGAATAGCACTAAGCACCGATATATTTATTAATAGTTAAGAGTTACCAAAATTTTATCGGCTGAAGCAACTTTCTGAGTGGGGTAAAAATGCCTGTATTCTTGACTGGGCTGCAACTTTAGATCGGGCAATGCTATAGACAACCACAAAACGAGCGAGTAACTATTATATCTATCAAATCTTAGCTATTTTTAAATACCACAAGTGGTATCCCTTAGTCAAAGCAAAATATTGCAACTTTTATCCCAAACAGGCGTTTAAATTCACCAACCGATCGGCTTTTGATTTGTTTGTATCGCATATTACCAGAGTTAGCTTTCTGGTCAATCCGCTATCTTAACATAAAATATTTGTTCAATCTAAGGAACTCGTGAAAGCTTTCTGGGAAGTTTGATGTTCTCTTGAAGATGAATAAAGCTCAATTAATTAAAATCATCTTTTAAATCATTCAATAATATTGAAGCTAAAACTAAAAATGTTTACTTCCAAAAGCTTGAAGCAACCAGGATCGTATCTATCTCTGGAAATAGCAGTTTTGATTTTTTTATTCCTAAAGATTCAACTTAATCAAGGCAGATTGCAGATAAAAATATGTCAATAATCTTGTAATATTTTTTCAGTAAGGTTAGCGATAATAAACAACAACAAATGCCTAGTACAGAACGGCGTAAATAAGCAGACCATTAAATAGCCAAAACTTTGCCCTTATATGTCCACTTAAAAGGTTTAGCCATTGTTTGATTAAAG
>NZ_JBALDU010000063.1:0-54458 GCF_036917235.1 Nostoc sp. | reverse complement strand
AAAGGTTCATCAACGAAGCTCAAAGGTTCATCAACGAAGCTCAAAGGTTCATCAACGAAGCTCAAAGGTTCATCAACGAAGCTCAAAGGTTCATCGACGAAGTTCAGAGGTTCATCATTACCTTTACCTTCTCAACAAATTGATAAAAGTATAGATGAGTATTCAAGTTCATTACGCTATCATTCAGCCTTTTGGGATCAATTTCAGCGTATACCTTTATATGGCTTAGATGAATACTTACTTTTAGTCATAGAGCATAACCCAAGCGAGGGTGAAGCTGCCATCAATTATCTCAATGAAAGTCTGCAAAATTGGGCTGTTCAAATTTGCAAAGATGGACTGAGCTTAAGAAACTGTGGTGATGTAGAAGCTATACGGCAAGTTCATCGCACCATAGAAATTGAGGAATTAGGGAACTCAATTGATTCTGTCCTACGCATCTTTACTGGCATCAGTCAGGATGTAAACGCAGCATTAGAACAAAGAAGTAATTACAACCAGCGTTTAGCTCTTAAAGCTGTAACAGAAAAGTTAAATGGACAGTTAGTAAACTTTAATCGTACTAGTAATAAATATGCTTCTTACTTTCTACCTTTTGCTAAAAGATGGCTGGATATAATCAACAAATATATAGAAGAACTAGCTATCAAAGTTGAACAAAATAAAGAAATTGACAACCCTTATTTTATTGGTGTACCCCTCACACGAGAGCAAGAAATTTTCACGGGGCGCGATGATATCGGCTTACGCATTGAGCAACTACTGAGTGATCGCCGTCGTCCACCTCTGCTACTATACGGTCAGCGACGCATGGGTAAAACTTCCCTCCTCAACAACATCGGAAAGTTACTACCTAATACCATCATCCCCATATTTGTAGACTTGCAAGGCGCACCTTCATCAGCTAGTGACCATGCAGGTTTTCTCTACAACCTGGCTAGAGAGATGGAGAAGTCAGCGAAAAAGCAAGGTTTAACTCTACCGTCCCTAGCCCGCGAAGTGCTACAATCTGACCCTTTCACCTATTTCTATGAATGGCTAGATAAAGTAGAACAGGCTCTAGAACAAAATACCGCTTTACTAGCGCTAGATGAATTCGAGGTGCTAGACAACGCCATAGCCAAAGGTCGCTTTGATGAACAGGATGTTTTGGGAATGCTGCGTAACCTTATCCAACATCGTCCCCGCTTTAAGGTGTTGCTGGCTGGCTCTCATACTATCGAAGAATATCAGCGCTGGGCTAGTTATCTAATTAATGTCCAAGTTGTGCATATCTCCTACCTCAAAGAAGCGGAAGCACGACAATTAATTGAACGTCCCGTCAAAGATTTTACCCTCCGCTATGAACCCAACGCCGTTGAGCGAGTGCTACAACTCACCCGTTGTCACCCGTTCTTAGTACAACTCCTCTGCGCGGAAATTATTGTCCTTAAGAACGAACAAGACCCCTCTATCCGGCGATTGGCAACTTTAGTAGATGTGGAAGCAGCGATACCAGAAGCTTTGCAAAGTGGTGGCTTTTTCTTCGCTGATATTCAAAACAATCAAGTAGACGCTACTGGGCAAGCTATTCTACGTTTTATCGCTGCTCAAGGGGAAGGGGCTATAGTTAGCCGCCAAACTCTATTGCAACAGTTCCCTCATGCTGATATTACTTTCAACTTGCTGTTGCAACGGGAGTTAATTGAGGAAGTTAACGACGGCTATGGCTTCCAGGTGGAGTTGATTCGCCGCTGGTTTATTTGAATCATGTTTAGTAAATATGTCATTGCGAGCGGAGCGAAGCAATCGCAAGGGCTGGGATTGCTTCGCTCTGCTCGCAATGACTGTAATTATTTTTGTCCGACTACTTATCAAAAACTCGCTGACGGAGTTCAAAAGCTCATTCACGAGTATTAAAGACTCGTTAACGGAGTTCAAAGGCTCGTTCACGAGTATTAAAGACTCGTTAACGGAGTTCAAAGGCTCGTTCACGAGTATTAAAGACTCGTTCACGGAGTTCAAAGACTCGTTAACGGAGTTCAAAGACTCGTTCACGGAGTTCAAAGACTCGTTCACGGAGTTCAAAGGCTCATTCACGAGTATAAAAGACTCGTTAACGGAGTTCAAAGGCTCGTTCACGAGTATTAAAGACGTAAGGGCTACAATGATTTTGAATCCTACAAGTTAGTAAAGTGGTGCGTTACGCCAAGGGCTAACACACCCTACTAAAACTACTGCTAAAAATAGAAGTTGGAATACGAGTACATCAAGCTTAGGTTGATTTTTACTATTTGTGCTGGCGTAATTGCTCTACTATATATTCTTCTAGTTCTTGTTTTTCTCTATTACTGGCATTTCGTTGATAAGTTCTGCCTGTTTCTTGCATAAACCTACGTTTCTCACTAGGAGAAGATTTGAGCTTACTTCCCGATGCTTGCAGCTTTTGCTGTAATTCTTCCCAAGTCTTCTCACCTACACTTTCACCTAGTTTCACCAGTGCTTTGGGTAGTAATGTTTTTGCCTCTCTTTGAAAATCTTCTTCTGTCTCAAGGGAAGCGAAATCTATTTTGCTGAAGTCGAGATCGATTTGAAATTTACTCATAGAATTGTATTTGTTCTTTTAACGATTATTGCCACAATGGTAATCTGCGAAGATTACTTATCGACATTTTTGTTGTCAAATGATGAGTATCAGAATTGAAATATATCAAATTATCAGTCTGCAATCCACCAAAATCCTCAGAAGCATGATTCTTTCTTTGTGCATCTTGGCTAAAATAATGGTTATATCTCAGAGAATCATTGATTTTAGCGATTTTTAAAGAATAATTTAAGGCTTTTATATCAAAAGGAATATATATCTAGTTAATACAAGCCTAAGCAGGTTAGGAGTATTAAAAATGCTATCTTAAAGGCAAAGGTCATTTGCTCAATTTTTCAGGAAAACGCTATGACTACAACGCTCAGAGAGCCTAATTCTATTGAGTCATTGCTAGGTAAAGAGGCTGAAGACCTGCTTACCTACAAAGCAAAGGTTTCTCAAGATTTAATACATTTACCGGGGCCAGACTTTGTAGATCGAATCTGGCTTAACAGCGATCGCAATCCTCAAGTATTGCGTAATATCCATTTACTTTACTCTACTGGTCGTCTGGCAAACACAGGTTATCTCTCGATTTTACCGGTAGACCAAGGGATTGAACACTCAGCAGGTGCGTCTTTTGCGCCCAATCCGATTTACTTCGATCCAGAAAATATTATCAAGCTAGCGATCGCCGCAGGTTGCAATGCTGTTGCTACCACTTTGGGGACGTTAGGTATAGTTTCGCGCAAGTATGCCCACAAAATTCCCTTTATTGCCAAAATCAATCACAACGAATTGCTGACTTTCCCCAATCAATTTGACCAAGTATTGTTTGCTGATGTGGAACAAGCTTGGAATTTAGGTGCGGCGGCGGTAGGTGCGACAATTTATTTTGGTTCCGAGAATTCTACCAGACAAATCCAAGAAATTAGCAAAGCTTTTAAACGCGCCCATGAATTAGGTTTGGCAACAATTCTCTGGTGCTATCTGCGGAACAACGCTTTTAAACAAGATAAAGATTACCACCTTGCGGCTGACCTCACCGGACAGGCGAATCATTTGGGCGTGACGATTGAAGCTGATATTATCAAACAAAAGTTACCCGAAAATAATAACGGTTACGGCGCAGTTGCCAAAGCCACTGGTAAGAGTTATGGCAAAACCGACGAGCGCATTTATACAGAATTGACAACCGATCACCCAATTGATTTAACTCGTTACCAAGTACTGAATTGTTACTCTGGGCGTGTAGGGCTGATTAATTCTGGTGGCGCGACTGGTAAAAATGACTTCGCTGAAGCAATTCGCACCGCCGTAATCAACAAACGCGCTGGTGGTTCAGGATTAATTTCTGGGCGAAAGACCTTCCAACGTCCTTTTGAGGAAGGCGTGAAGTTATTTCACACTATTCAAGATGTTTACTTATCGCCAGATGTGACAATAGCTTAGGGAGTGGGGGAAGAGGCAGGGGAGCAGAGGAGCAGGGGAGCAGAGGAGAAGTTACAATAAGTTTTTCCCTTCTGCTTCTTGTGCCCAATGGCCCATGCCCCATGCCCATTTCATCTAACATTTCTCAATAAGAAATCTGGTTGACCACAACTTTTTTGCGATCGCTTCAAAATCTCGGCGCTACAAATACCAGGTTCGCCGGTTTTGGAATAACAAAAGAAGACTTCTTGCAAAAATCTTCCCGAACCAGAACAAAAAGGTGCTATACCATCAGCAGTAATTTGATTATTCGCACTCACAAAGGAATTTTTAAAATTTGTAATTGTGGTACGCAATGGTTTCGCAGGACGATTATAAGCTGCGGGAATAGCGATCGCATCTTTTAACTTTTTACTCAATCCCAAATATTCCGCAGGAGTTTTCCCCGAACAAGTACCATGTTTTTCCCATTCATGATCGTAAAGTTTATTACTAGGATACAAATTGGGAAACTGCCGCTTTACTTCCGATGGTAATTTTTGCGTGGAACAGTTAGCTGGATAACCCCTTTGGTATTGTGGCCACAAACCATGTAATACAAAACCAAATTTCTTCCCAGAACTGCACTGCTGTGGATCGCGAGTGCCATTTGTCGCACAATAATCCGGCGACCAAGAGAGTGTCAGTACATAAAAATCAAATTTACCCGGAGTCCCGCGATTTTGAGCAATGGCAGCATTAGGTATAAAAAGACTAGTAATTAACAGAGAAGATGCGATGAAAAGTTTCTTGAATTGCATAAAAACAGTTAGTTTCCACTAAAATTCAAGTTATATGCAATACATTGTTAAGAGTCAAGGATCGAGAATTCTTCCCAATCTACCATCCCCAACGAATTCAAAAAAGGCAAATCTTGGTAGGGATTCTGGGATATCCTTAGATAAGTGAAAGATTTGCCAAAAAATAGTAAGAATGAAGCTGGCAGCAAGAGTAAGTCAGGTAACACCTTCATTAACCTTAGCGATCGCAGCCAAGGCTAAGGCACTGAAGGCGGAAGGAATAGATGTTTGTAGTTTTAGCGCTGGAGAACCAGATTTTGATACCCCGGCGCATATTAAAGCCGCAGCAGTCAAAGCTTTGGAAGAAGGCAAAACCAAGTATGGTGCAGCAGCCGGAGAACCAAAGTTAAGGGAAGCGATCGCCCACAAGCTTAAAATTGATAACGGTCTTGATTACAAGTCGGAGAATGTGATTGTCACCAATGGCGGTAAGCATTCTCTGTACAACTTAATCGTGGCGCTAATCGATCCAGGTGATGAGGTAATTATCCCTGCACCCTACTGGTTAAGTTATCCCGAAATGGTGACTTTGGTCGGTGGAGTCCCGGTGATTGTGCCTACAGATGCCACGACGGGTTATAAAATTACTCCCGAACAACTCCGTAAAGCCATCACGCCGAAGACGAAGTTATTTATCCTCAACTCTCCATCTAATCCTACGGGGATGGTTTACACGCCAGACGAAATCAAAGCACTGGCGCAGGTAGTAGTTGATGCAGATATCTTTGTCGTCTCCGATGAGATTTACGAAAAGATTCTCTACGACGGTGCAGAACATATCAGCATCGGTTCTCTTGGGAAGGAAATTTTTGACCGGACTTTGATTAGTAATGGGTTTGCGAAGGCTTATTCCATGACTGGTTGGAGACTTGGTTATTTAGCAGGGCCAGTGGAAATTATTAAAGCAGCGAGTACCATTCAAGGACATAGTACATCTAACGTGTGTACCTTTGCCCAATATGGTGCGATCGCAGCGCTACAAAGTTCTCAAGATTGTGTCGAAAAAATGCGCCAAGCCTTCGCTAAACGCCGACAGGTAATGCTAGACAGACTTAACGCCATTCCCGGTTTGAGTACCGCCTCACCAGATGGCGCTTTTTATCTGTTCCCTGATATCAGCAAAACTGGTCTAAAATCCTTAAAATTTTGTGACGCTTTGTTGGAAGAACATCAAGTTGCTGTCATTCCCGGAATTGCTTTTGGCGCTGATGACAACATTCGCCTTTCCTACGCCACAGATATGGCGACGATTGAAAAGGGAATGGATAGATTAGAGAAATTTGTCAAGTCGCGTATTTAGTTGGTTGTCACTTGTCATTTGTGAGGATAATTTATCAACTCTCCAACTTTTGAACTCCACCTTTTCGACTCAGAACTGGTGGAGTTCATTTTTAAACCTCAAGTTCGGAGTTGCGACGCTCAAGTTTCGTGTTCTGAAGCTGAAGTTTCGTGTTCCGATGCTCAAGTTTCATGTTCTGAAGTTCAAGCTTCATGTTCTGAAGCTGAAGTTCCGTGTTCCGATACTCAAATTCCGAGTTCTGATGCTCAAGTTCCAGAGATTTTTAGTAAAACATCGCTTGTTTCATTGGCTCTATGTCATCTAAAGAGAACTCACGGGATTCAAGATAATATAAGATTGCTTCAATAGGATCTCGTGCTTCGGTTGGGTAATGCCTTTGCTCGTATGCTTTCACAAGCGTAGTTAAAACTTCCAAGCGGTCAAATTCTGGTGTATTAAGTTCTGCATCAAACAATCTTTCGATTTCATCAAGTGCAGCACGATAATCAGCTTCAGTGTGGATAAGATGGGTTTTAAGCATAGATATTATTTCCTCAAATACTGATTGCATCTACGTTGTCGTATTCTTTAAAGAATTATGCCCGTCGAAGGCAATTATGCTGCCAACATCACCGAACATGAACAAAATATACGAAATAACTTTATCTCTTCATTCATAAAATATTGAAAGGTTTGATACCGTCAAAAGTTTTGATTTCAACTTTTGGGTTGATATTTTTAGATTAGGTAAAAATCGGGGAGAACTAGGGGAGTAGGGGAGCAGCACTTCGCATTGGTGTAAACTTCAGCCGAAAACTATATCAGACAGGCGTTTTGCAAATCCCTCACGCCCTCATCCCCTACCCGTTCTCCCAAGGAAGAACGAGAATTGAATGTCTAGTCTAGCTCCCCTCTCACGGATGGGAGAGGGGCTGGGGGTGAGGGCAAAACGTTGTCACCAAGCGGGTTTAGCGTTAAGTTTACACCTATGAGCACTTCGGCTCCCTTCCCTAGGGGACGCTACGCGTAGCGAGGGGTACGACTTCGCTACCTCCGCTCCGTGTTCCATCGAGCGACTTGTACTGAACTTGTCCTGAGCTTGTACTGAGCGTAGCCGTTGGGGCAGCCTCTCGCAGAGAAGGGCGTAGTCGAAGTAAGTCGAGATGCTCGACTCGACACAAGTCAGGGCAAGTCGCTCTGTAACCGAGGAGAAGTTGCAGTAAGTTTTTCTCCTCTGCTCCTCTGCCTCTCTCTACATTAACTGCATCTCCTGCAATCCCTGGCGTAGTCTCTTCGCCTCTTCGGGATTATACCTTTCGTGAAGGGCGATCGCTTTTTTAAAAGCTGCTAAACTATCTTGATGATTGCCAATTTTGAGCAACACTACCCCTAAATTTTGATATGCTTCAGCATAGTTGGGATTTAGGGCGATCGCATGTTGATAATATACGATCGCATCTGCAAATAAACCCAAAGCCTTAAATGTCATCGCCAAATTATAATGTCCAAAAACAAAAGTAGGATCGATTTTCAAAGCTGTGGTATAAGCAGTTTTCGCACCGTTGAAATCTCCTGCTGCTTTGAGTAAGTTACCCAAGTTGTTGTATGCTGCTAGTTTGAGCATGGGATAAATTGGCAATTTGATGGCAGCTTGATAGTGAGAAATCGCCTGTGGGGATTTTTGCAACCGACTGTAGGCAATGCCTAAATGATAGTGGAGTTCATATAAAATATCGTAGTTGTCTTCAGCAACGGTGATTCCATGTCTGAGCAAATCCATACCTTGAGAAATTTTCCCAGTTTGCACATACAATGCGCCTAATTTACTGCAAACATAGGGATCGTTGGGATGAGTTGCGAGAAACCCTTCCATCGCTGTAGCGGCTTTGGCATATTTGTTATTTTGAGCGATCGCACTTTTTTGATATCCTGTGTGTACAAGGGCAATCCCAGGTAAATAACCTATTTGCCAGTGGGGTTCTTTGGTTAAAATTTCTGACACACTATCATCTACCAAGGCGTGGTAAGGACGGTCAAAACGAATATCTGGATGATTGCGGAATAGCCTGGAAACCAGAGAATAGGGAGATTGTTCTGCACCAACTTCCTGACGGACGAGGTTGATAAGCAGGTATTCATCTCTTGCGATCGCCTCTCGCAACTGCGGTACAATTGCAGGAGTCAGAGTTTCATCAGCATCTAATACCAAAATCCAATCACCAGTGACATATTTGAGAGCTGCATTGCGGGCAGCACTGAAATCATTACACCATTTAAAATGATGGACTTTTGCACCGAGTTGTTGGGCAATATTGGGAGTGCGATCGATTGAGCCTGTATCCAAGACTATCATTTCATCCACTACTTTTCTCACACTGCTCAGGCATTTAGGCAGTGTTGCTGCTTCGTTTTTCACAATCATGCATAGACTCAAACTCATAATTTAAAACTTGGGAGTGGGGAGTAGTGAATAGAGGGAAGGGAGATGAGAAAGCAACATCTTTACTTCCTATTCCCTTTAACAGTGATAGACTCTGCATAGTGGAAAATTTGCCTCGATTATGAAATGTTACAATCAAGGCTTTTCTATCGAGCATAAACACTGACAGATGGTGTCAATAGTGACAGTGTAATGGATAGACTGTCAATATAAATAACCAGTGTCAATCTATGCCGATCCATCTGACTTTATCAGGTAATATAAAATTGCTAGTGTAGACGTAGCCCTTCCTAGACATCGCATCAGGGAGTATTGCCTGAATCTGGATTGGACTAATTATTTAGCTGTTATTACCCATTTTTTATGATTATATAACTATAATACACATTATCTAAAAGTCATATATGTAATGAAAAACTCACTTACCAGAACATTCCAAAAATATTTGCGATCGCTGAACCGTTGGTTTTCAAATACACCAGAAAGGGCACTTTTAGAAGCTTACGAAGCAGCTCAGAGAATTAAAAATATTGAGAACGAACATTTTGATAACAAAAAAATATCTTTACAATCAGTATACTTTACTGAAAATGTAATGGCTTACTGGCAAGTATATCTTAATAAGAACCTAACTATTATTAAGATCAGGCTTGCAGAATTCCAGCTTAGTCGCGGAATTGTCAATATTTCTAATTCTGTTTTATTAGAAAAATTGAAGGTTATTGATGAAGTACTAGAGAAATATGCTATCAAAGATGGACTAATTAACAATACTCCATTAGTACCAACTTATCAGCCTTTAAAAATCAATGACAACGAAATAAAAAAACAGCTAAATTTATCTAACATAAATGATACTCAAGTTCAAGCTCCAATTCCAAAATCTGGACTACCTAAGATTTCTATTGGTAGAAGAGTTAATAAAATTCAAGCAGATTTTGCACCGCAGACAGAAGAAGAGTTTGTCAGGAATTATCGCCTTTCTAAAGGTAGAACAATAATTGCCCTGCGATTTTTGATAGTTCTCATTCTTGTACCGCTTTTAACTCAATATTTATCTAAAGAATTTATAGTAACTCCAATATTAGAAAGGGTTAGAGGAGATAATTTAACTCAAATATTCATCAATTTTGACATGGAAAAAGAAGCTCTCCATCAATTACATAATTTTCAAGAAGAACTGAGATTTGAATATTTTCTTAATCAAGCACCACCACTTTCTTCAGAGCTAACACAAGAAAAAATCAAAAGTAAAGCAATTGAAATCTCTGAAGAATTTAGCAGAAAAAGTAATAGTAGTATTAGTAATGTTTTTGCTGATTTAATATCACTCTTTTCTTTTGGTATAGTTATCGCCATGAGCAAAAGAGAAATTGTTATTCTTAAGTCTTTTATGGATACCATTGTCTCTGGTCTCAGCGATAGTGCCAAGGCTTTTTTAATTATTCTGTTTACAGATATATTTGTAGGATTTCACTCACCAGATGGGTGGGAAGTCCTTCTTGCAGGAATGGCAGAACATTTAGGTCTACCAGCCACTAGAAATGTAATCTTTTTCTTTATTGCTACATTTCCTGTGATTTTAAACACTATCTTTAAATACTGGATATTCCGCTATCTCAGTCGTTTATCTCCATCGGCATTAGCTACATTAAAAGAGATGGACGAGTAATTGTTGACATCCTCACCGACCTAAAGGCGCGGTGATTCTGGAGTAATAAGTAATAAGTAATAAGTAATGAGTAAATACCCATTTTTCATCTACTCCTTACTCCTTACTCATTACTTTAAATCCGTCGTAGAACGACGGGGCTTTTACCCATTTTTTTGGTAATTATCCAACGCCCAAATTCACTTACTTTGAGTAAAGAATATATTTTTTACCAGAAATTAATTAATTACAAATTACGAATTATTTTCACGCATTTGTCTTTTGATTCGCTAGGCTATGTATATCCTGGTTTTCCCGAAGTATACTATGGATTTTGAAAGCAAAGTCAATACCTCAACTCCTACAGACAACATAGAGTTTGCTCAACCAACTACTACCCGTAAGCCGCTGGAACTGCTGCGAGATACTGAGGCTTTACTTCGTCGCCCAACTGTAGCGAAACTGTCGCCGATTTTGCCACCAAAATTGAGCAATAGATTCCAAGCAACTTCATCTTTGGCGGATGACTCCTTTAAAGAACTGGCAGAAATTGACCTAAATACTATTAGTGATTTTGAACTGCGTCCTGGACGAATTCTTGTTGGCTTGAGCCTTGTTGGTTTTGGGGCGCTCATGATATTGGTGCTGCTGTTATACTTAAACACATTGCATCCTAAAACTAGTACAGTTGTGCAGATTCGGCAATATTGGTATCAATATATTTGGTTTGTCTGTTTAGGTATCACAGGAATGTTTATCTTGGGACGTGAAGCAATGCGTCCTATGCCAAAACGACGGAAGTAAATAGATGAGAATAAATCGAAGTAGATTAAGTAATGTAAGAAATCTTGAGATTAGTTCGTAGTGTTCGCGCAGCGTCTCGTTGGCGTAGCCTCTCGCAGAGAAGAGAGGGCTAAAGCCATCATTTGTTCGCGTAGTGTCTCGCAGAGAAGACTAAAGTCCTCACTACAAACTTTTAATTATTTACGCCGCTTTACTTAACTTTCAGAAATCAACACTTCAAAATATGTTTGTATATTAATTAGTTGCTAGGAGATTTTATACATGAATCATGATGCTTTCATTGTTCCACCAGGTTCAAAGATTTCTCTGAAAAAAAACTATGACCCAGCTTATAAGACTGATTTTCATGAAAAAGCTGATGCTGCAATCAAATTACAGGCAGATGTTGAACGACTAGCTAATTACCAAAATATTCTCTATGCTCAGAACACCTATGCTTTGTTAATTATTTTTCAAGCAATGGATGCTGCTGGTAAAGATAGCACTATTAAACACGTGACTTCTGGTGTGAACCCACAAGGATTTCAGGTGTTTAGTTTTAAGGCCCCCAGTGCGGAAGAATTAGACCATGATTACTTGTGGCGCTCAATGAAAGCTCTGCCAGAAAGAGGACGAATTGGTATATTCAACCGTTCATACTATGAAGAAGCGCTAGTGGTGCGTGTCCATCCAGAAATTCTTCAGAAACAACAACTTCCTCACTTACCTAATGGAAAAAAGATATGGAAACAGCGTTTTGAAGAAATCAATAATTTTGAAAAATATTTGGTTAATAATGGTGTAATTATTCTGAAGTTTTTTCTAAATGTCTCCAAGTCAGAGCAGAAAAAACGCTTTTTAGAACGGATTGAATTTCCTGAAAAAAATTGGAAGTTTTCAGATAATGATGTCCGAGAACGAGCTTTTTGGGATGATTATATGAATGCTTATGAAGAGGTTTTTAATAATACTAGTACTAAATGGGCGCCGTGGTATATTATTCCTGCCGATCGCAAATGGTTTACACGCCTGACTGTTGCCAATATTATCTGCACAAAATTAGAAGAACTAAATCTGCAATACCCAACAGTTAGCGAGGAACATAAGCAGCAACTTTTGGAGGCGAAACGTATTCTAGAGCAGGAAGATTAGCCTGTGAATTTGATAGGTAAAGGCAAAAAATGCAGAAGTAGTTTAGATATACGGTATAGTACATATAAGTAAAAATAAAAAATTGTAACTTTATTAATGCTATTTGTAACTAAAGAAGTTACGCAAATAGTCATAGGCGCAAAATCATGATTGAGATGGCAGAAAATGCCAAAAATCATCCACCTGACTTTACTAATGCTGCCTTTGATGTAGTGGCGATCGCAGCCTCGCCAGGTGGTCTAACTGCTGAGGCATTAGTCCAAACTACGGGTGTTGAGATCCAAGGCTTTTTAGCGAAACCCTTCACCGCCAAACAATTATTGAATTTTGTCCAAACAATATTCCGTTAAAATCAATTTGCTAGGATACTCAGCCAAATTAAAATTCTGGAGTTTTTTGACTCTGTGTTTACTCAGTTAACGACTATCAATGTCCTGAAACAGCCCACTAGTTCTGCTTGGGTTGAACAAGCGATCGCTAATTTAGATATCATCTTACTCGACCACTCCCATTGCGAACGCAAAGCAGCAGGTGTGGCCTTGAACATGATGTTTCGCTACCCTTCCAATACTAAAATGGTACGGGAGTTAACTGCGATCGCCCGCGAAGAATTAGAACACTTTGAGCTAGTTAACCAATGGTTAGAACGCCGGAATATTCCCCTAGCTCCCCTACCACCGCCTCCCTATGGCGCGGGTTTAAAAGCTGAAGTACGCCCCAAAGAACCTGAGCGATTTCTGGATTCCTTACTAGTCACTGGTTTAATCGAAGCTCGCTCTCACGAGCGCCTGGGACTATTAGCTGCTCACTGTCCAGAGCCAGAGTTAGCAAAATTTTATCGTGGGCTAATGGCATCCGAAGCGCGTCACTACGGTATATATTGGGTTTTAGCTGCTACTTATTTTGACAAAGAAATTGTCATGCAGCGGCTTGATGAATTAGCAATTGTCGAAAGCGAATTGCTGGCGACTTTGCACCCAGAACCTAGAATTCACAGTTAGTAGACTAACCCAACAGATATGAAGCTTCAGCTAACACACCTGAGACTGCTTGTCTCCAACTACAAAGATTCTTTTCTGTTCTACCGGGATCTGCTGAAATTTGATGTCGATTGGGGCGATGAAGATAGCGGATATGCTGAGTTTAATACCGGATATCTCAAGCTGGGTTTGCTCAAACAAGAATTAATGGCTGAAGTAGTCCCCAGAATTGAACAGCCTTCATACATTGTCAATCGAGATAAAATTATCTTGGTTTTGGCAGTCGATAATGTGGATGAGGTCTATGAGCAAGTAAAGGCTCAAAATGCGCTCGTTGTGACTCAACCACAAGATCGCCCAAGCTGGGGAATCCGCACAGCTCATTTGCGCGATCCTGATGGCAATCTGATCGAAATCTATAACAATCTCGGAATTATCAGCTAAAATTTCTTGCCAACAACGTTATGAAGTAATTAATCATGAATTAGCATGATACAGAAATGGCTTTCTATTGTTGGCATTGGGGAAGATGGATTACAGGGGTTAAGCGCGATCGCTCGTTCTTTAATCGATCGAGCTAAAGTAATTGTGGGAGGCGATCGCCATTTAGCAATGCTCCCTACAGACGATCGACGTGAGAAACTAGTCTGGTCATCCCCCATTAGCACTTCAGTAGACGAAATCATCCAGCGTCGGGGGCAGTCAATCTGCGTACTCGCAAGCGGCGATCCGATGTGTTACGGCATTGGTGTCACCTTGATGCGGCGAATTCCTGTCTCTGAAATGACGATTATCCCCGCACCTTCAGCCTTCAGTCTCGCCTGTGCCAGGGTGGGATGGTCTTTAACTGAGGTGGAAACTTTAAGTTTGAATGGTCGTCCATCCTCCCTACTCCAGTCTTATATCTATCCAAAAGCGCGGCTGTTGATTTTGAGTGAGGGTAAAGACACACCCGCCATTGTTGCTCAAATTTTGACAAATCGCGGCTATGGTGGCAGTAAAATCACTGTATTGGAGCGTATGGGTGGCGCTCATGAAAGAATTGTAGAAGGTACGGCTGCATCTTGGAGTGAAACGGAAGTTGCAGTGTTGAATGCGATCGCAGTTGATTGTATTGCTGATACTGGGGTTATCCCATTACCAAGATTGCCAGGATTACCAGATAAAGCCTACCACCATGATGGACAATTAACGAAGCGTGAAGTTAGGGCAATTACCCTAGCAGCTTTGGCTCCCACACCAGAAGAATTATTGTGGGATGTGGGTGCGGGTTGCGGCTCAATTTCAATTGAATGGATGCGGAGTAATGCGCGATGTCGAGCGATCGCGATCGAACAAAATTCTTCTAGACTACTATATATTGCTGATAATGCTGCAACTCTCGGTACTCCAAATCTGCAAATCATTGCAGGGAAAGCGCCCCATACCCTGAAAGACTTGCCAGCACCAGATGCCATTTTTATTGGTGGTGGGGTTACAGCAACGGGACTTTTTGATGTTTGCTGGGAAGCACTGCGGCCGGGTGGACGTTTAGTGGCCAATGTTGTAACAGTAGAGGGTGAGCAAACTTTATTTCAATGGTATGAACGAGTCGGTGGCGATTTAACTCGTATTGCCATCCAACGGGCGGAACCTATTGGTAAATTTTTAGGTTGGCGAGCAATGGCGGCTGTGACGCAATGGGTAGTAGTGAAGTCTTAAAAATTGAATAAAGTTATGAGTGCGATCGCTTTTGTAATTTGGTAATAACTTACGTAAATTCTAGTTTTGTTATACACAGTATAGTTTATAAAATGTATCTTGCTGTCAAAACTATGAACAATTGTGAGTATATTCTCTACCTTTAGATACAGCAAAATCAATATCTGTCTGCGGTTAAGATATCTAAGACTTATTTTAAATCACAGCATCTTTCAATTTTCGCTTTTTGAAGAAACTAAACATAAATAGCCACTCATTACCCGTTAATACACTGATATTCTTATACCTCAGTTACTTACAATCTGCTACCAATCGGTTATTAATGACCCTACTTTTTAACACCTTACGAAATTCCATTACTCACTGATAGTAGCTACTATGCTCTGGGTATACTAAACCATAGAAAGAAAATTATCATAACTAAATGCAATGCTAGTAGAATCAGATAAAGTATTTCCTATACTTGGCTATCGCATTATTAAGCAATTATATTCAGGTAAGAAAACCTTAGTTTATCGAGCTATCAGAGAAAGAGATCGGCAATCAGTTATTTTAAAATTGATGCGTAATGAAGATCCTAACTTTGCTGAAATTAATCAGTTTCACAATCAATACACTATTACCCAAAACCTTGAGATTCCAGGCATAGTCAAACCAATAAACTTAGAAAAATATCACAATAGATATGTGATAGTAATGGAAGATTTTGGTGGTATTGCCCTTAATCTTTGGCAGCACGAAGAGCAGAAAAAAGGAAATTATTCTGTTTCATTGAGTGAGTTTATCGGTATTGCCATTGAAATTAGTGCAACTTTAGAACAGCTACATCGCCATCGCATCATTCACAAAGATATCAAACCCGCTAACATTTTGATTCATCCGATAACAGGTAAGACTAGAATCATCGATTTTAGTATTGCTACTCTATTACCAAAAGAAATTCAATTTCTCACAAATCCCAACGTCCTAGAAGGTACTCTAGCTTATATTTCCCCTGAACAAACAGGACGCATGAATCGAGGTATAGACTACCGTACCGACTTTTATTCCTTGGGTATCACCTTTTTTGAACTACTAACAGGGCAGTTACCCTTCAGTACAACTGACCCGATGGAGTTAGTCTACTCTCACATTGCCAAAGAACCGCCAAAAGCCAGTCATATTAACTCCAATATTCCCACAATTTTATCTGATATTATCAGCAAGCTGATGGCAAAAAATGCCGAAGACCGATATCAGAGCGCTCATGGACTCAGGTATGACTTGGAGAGATGTCAAAACCAATGGCAAGAGACAGGAAATATTGCAGCCTTTGAATTAGGAATTCGGGATATCTCAAATCATTTTGCCATTCCTGAAAAACTTTATGGTCGTCAAAGAGAGATTGAAATTCTCCTCACTACTTTTGACCGGGTGACAAAGGGAAGCACGGAAATGATTTTAGTCTCTGGTTACTCAGGGATTGGTAAAACTGCTGTGGTTAATGAAGTTCACAAACCCATTGCCAGACAGCGTAGTTACTTTATCAAAGGGAAGTTTGACCAATTTCAACGTGACATCCCATTGTCAGGATTGGTGCAAGCTTTGCGAGATTTAATTAGTCAAATACTTTCCGAAACAGATGCCCAAATTCAACAGTGGAAAACCAAAATTTTATCGGCATTGAGTACGCAATCTCAGGTAATCATTAATGTAATTCCTGAACTTGAAATAATTATTGGCAAACAACCCCCATCTGCTGAACTTGCTGGTAGCGCTGCTCAAAATCGCTTCAATTTATTGTTCCAGAGATTTATCCAAGTGTTCTCTACTAAAGATCATCCTCTGGTCATCTTTCTAGATGATTTGCAATGGGCAGATACGGCTTCCTTGAAGTTTATTCAATTGTTAATGGATGGAACTTCTTCTCGGTTTGCTAAGAATACAGAAAATCTCTCTGAAAATAAAAGTAGTTTACTACTAATTGGTGCTTATAGAGATAATGAAGTCTCAAATCTACATCCGCTACATTTAACACTACAAGAAATTGTCAATACAGGAGGAGTAATTAATACAATTAAACTCTTACCTTTAAGTCAGATTGATTTAAATCATCTAATTGCTGATACGCTGCGTTGTCCAGAAGTCATTGCTGTGCCTCTGACTCAAATGGTGTTTTTTAAAACTAAAGGAAACCCCTTCTTTACATCTCAATTCCTCAAACTATTATACGATGACGGACTAATTGAATTAGATTTTGATGCAGGTCATTGGAAGTACGATATTAACAAAATTAAAACCTTGTCTCTTACAGATGATGTCGTAGAGTTTATGGGCATACAAATAGGAAAATTGCCCCAGAATGTACAAAATGTATTAAAAATATCTGCTTGTATTGGTAATGAGTTTGACTTAAAAACATTGTCACTTGTTAATGAAAAATCTTTAATAGATACTGCATCTGACTTATGGCAAGCATTACTTGAAGGACTGATTATACCTCAGAAAGATGTTTATAATTTTACACCAGAAAATGATAGACAACTATTAAGCTTTTCAACTAGAGAATCTGAAAACTTATCACTTACTAATGCCCAATTACCAAAATATAAATTCGTACATGATAGAGTTCAGCAAGCAGCTTATTCTCTAATTCCCAAAGACCAAATCAAGCAAATACACTTAAAAATTGGGCTACTTCTCTTGAAAAACACTCCAGTTGCCGAACGGGAAGAAAATATTTTTGAGCTTGTCAATCATTTGAATATTGCAGCTGAATTTATCACCCATCAAGCTAAACGTAATGACTTAGCTGAAATGAGTCTAATTGCTGGACGTAAAGCTTTGGTATCAACAGCTTATTCATCGGCACTTAAGTATTTAACTACTGGAATTGAGCTACTAGCAAATGATAGTTGGGAGATAAAATATGAGCTAACTCTAGCTTTGTATGAAATAGCAGCAGAAGCAGCATACTTGGCTGGCGACTTTGAGCAGATGGCGCAATTAGCAGAAGTGGTATTAGTAAGAGCTAAAACACTCTTAGAAAAAGTGAAAGTCTATGAAGTAAAAATTCAGGCTTATGGCGCACAGAGTCAAGCACTAGAAGCTGTTAACCTTGCACTAGCATTTTTAAAATTATTAGGGGTAGACTTTCCCTTTAATGCTCAGCAGTCTGATCTTCAAATAGCATTAGCGGAAACAGCATCGCATCTAAGCAATAGGAGTATTGAGGACTTAATTAACTTACCCAAAATGACGGACTCTCGATCCTTGGTAGTGATACGTATATTATCTAATATAACTGCTTTTGCTTATACAGCTGTTCCTACATTGTTTCCATTAATAGTTTTGAATCAGATCAACTTATCGATTAAATATGGTAATGCATCTTTATCTGCATTCGCGTATGTTGCTTATGGGGTTATATTGTGCAGTGTCGTAGGAGACATTGAGTCTGGCTATCGATTTGGCAAACTGGCTGAAAGTATGTTGACCAAATTTCAAGCTCAAGAAGTTATGTTGAAGGTAATTCAAACATTTAATCAAATGATCAAACCCTGGAAAGAACATGTTAAAAATACATTAAAGCCTCTGATAGAAGTTTACTCTAATAATTTGGAAACAGGAGATTTAGAATTCGGGGCTTATTGTCTTTATACGTACTCATATTATGCATATTTTATTGGTAAGGAATTAACTCCTCTTGAGCGACAAATGGCAACACATAGCAATGCTATAAAACAAATAAAGCAGGAGCCAATTTTTTATTGGAATGAGATATATCGACAGATGGTATTGAATTTGTTAGGTTCTTCAGAAAATTCTTGCTGTTTAATTGGTGACGCATATAATGAGCAAACAATGTTACCGATTCATATAGCGGCTAATGATGGAGCTGCAATTTTTTACTTATTTATTTGTAAGCTGCAACTATGTTACCTGTTTACAGATTATTCCCAAGCACTTGAAAGTTCTATGAAAGCAGAACAGCATTTATATGCTGGATTAGGAATGATCCTCAGTGCTCAATTCTATTTTTATGATTCATTAGTACAGATCGCTTTCTATCCTGATGTTGATGAAGAGAAACAACAAAAAATTCTCAAAAAAGTTATAGCAAATCAAGAAAAAATAGCACATTGGGCACATCATGCTCCAATGAATTATTTACATAAATTTTATTTAGTTGAGGCAGAACGGCATCGAGTTCTTGGTCAATATCTTGAAGCGATAGATAATTATGAGAACGCTATTTCTCTTGCCAAAGAAAATGAGTACATTAACGAAGAAGCTCTGGCTTGTGAATTAGCGGCTATATTTTATCTCAAATGGGGTAAACAAAGAATTGCCCAATTCTATCTCACTGATGCCTATTATTGCTATGTTCGCTGGGGAGCATTAGCCAAAGTTTATGAATTGCAAAAACGCTATCCTCAATTACTTCTGCCTATGATTCAGCAAGAAGAACTTAGCTATTCTTACAGTGAAAAAGATCTACCCGATCTGAGTCTACATCTATCTACACTTAGTAATAAATCTAGTCTGGTGACAAATGAAACTGTCATTGGCTCCAACACTAGTATTTCAGATATGTTAGATTTGGGAACTGTCATTAAAGCTTCTCAAGCAGTGTCTGGAGAGATTGAATTGGAGGCACTCCTTTCTACTTTAATGGAAGTTGTGATGGAGAATGCAGGAGCTTCTAAATGTGTGCTGATATTAAGTGAAGCTAATAACTTAGATTTAACTATTGCTGCAATTAGTTCTGCTTCCACTTTTAGAGATACTCACACAGAGTTTTTATCTATTCCTTTAGAATCCAGCGATTGTGTTCCTATCTCTTTGATTAATTATGTCAAACGAACCCAAGAAATATTAGTAATTGATGACATTAAAGCGAAAGCTTCTTTTGCAATAGATCGTTATATTAACCGTGAGGAGCCAAAGAGCATATTATGTATTCCGATGCTTAATCAGGGCAAATTGCTGGGACTGATTTATCTAGAAAATAATTTAACTACAGGAGCATTTACACCCGATCGCCTAGAAGTTCTCAAGCTCTTAACTATCCAAGCTGCAATCTCTTTAGAAAATGCCATTCTCTACAATAATTTGGCTAAAGCGAATGAGCAATTGGAGGATTACAGTCATATATTAGAGGAAAGGGTGGTAGTAAGAACAGCAGAACTTAACGAAAAAAATCAGCATCTGGAAGAAGCTCTAGAAGAATTAAAAAGTACCCAAAGCAAATTAATTCAAAGTGAAAAAATGTCTTCTTTAGGGCAAATGGTGGCGGGAATTGCCCATGAAATTAATAACCCTATCAATTTTATTCATGGTAATATCAGTCACGCAAGTGACTATGTTCAACAATTGCTAGATTTGATTAATATTTATCAGCAACAATATCCCCATCCCTCGGCAATAGTGGAGCAAAAAATTGAGGAAATGGATATAGAATTCCTGAGAGAAGACTTACCAAGGGTTCTTGATTCGATGAAGGTGGGAAGTTCCCGTATCCGAACTATTATTCTGAGTTTACGTAACTTCTCTCGTCTAGATGAATCGGAAATGAAGCCTGTAAATATTCATGAAGGCATCGATAGTACCCTAATGATTTTGCAACACCGACTCAAGGAAAAGGGCGATTGCCCGGAAATTCAAGTCTTTAAAGAATACGCGCAACTGCCGGATATTCTTTGCTATGCTGGTCAACTCAACCAAGTGTTTATGAATATTTTAAGTAATGCGATCGATGCTTTAGAGGACTACAAGAATAAAGAAGATTCTCCAAGCAAAAATCCTGAAATTCGTATTCGTACTGAACTAGGAGAAGTAAACACGTTGAAGATTCGGATTGCTGATAACGGTTATGGCATGACTCCACAGGTGATGCAGAAAATATTTGATCCATTTTTTACCACTAAAGCAGTAGGAAGTGGTACGGGGTTGGGGTTGTCAATTAGTTATCAAGTGATAGTGGACAAACATAAAGGTCAGTTAAGCTGTGAATCAACTCCGGGAAAAGGAACTGAGTTTGTGATTGAGATTCCCATGCAACAGTAAGACAAGCTGTTAATACTGAAAAATTTACAATACTCAGCACTCTTCATAATACGGTTCGGTTTAGAACTTCATCGAACCGTATTATGGAGATATCAAGGAACGCTTGTTACCTCTACACTTGGCGCGATCGCATAATCATTAAGAGATGGCTGTTGTTTTGCCTGTAATTCCTGTCGGAGATTCTTGTAGGCAGATGGATCTGCTGGCATCATCAACTCTCCAAGCAGGTTTCCTGATTTGCGGCGGGTGCTGAGACCCATATCCTGAAGCAATTCATCAATGTGATGGAACGTAAAAGGAGTTACACATGCTCCACTGATGAAGGCATAGGGTCTATCTTTCTTCTTCCATTCCAACTCTGCTGTTACATCCTCTAACATCTGTTGTGCGGATGGTAAGGGTATATTTCCTTTGAAATACTCTGATAACCACCTAGCACCAATTTCTGCTGATAACTGGGCACATAAAGTATAGTTATAACCAACAAAACCCATCTGTGGAACATGAGGGTGAATGAGATGGCGGTAAAGATGGAAAGTGCCTTCCTCATCAAACACGTGTCTGTGGTACTTCTCTTCTAAAAAGGGGATTTCCTGAAGAAATCCTGTGCCAAAGACAACAACATCTGCCTGTATTTGCTCGCCGTTATCCAATTCGACCCCACTAGCAAAAAACTTGTTGATCTTTGTCTTGACAGCACGAATTTTGCCTGAGCGTACATGCTCAAAGAAGCCTTTAGGTATCAAGCCGACACTACAGCCGATCAATTTGTTCATCGGTTGTTTGGGCACCATCCCACAAGCATCAAGGGGAAACTGTAAGCGCAGGATAGTCTCATTTAGCCGCCAGAATGCCCACACCAGTGGCTTTCCAAAACTATGCAGCCACTTTTCCCATCCTTGAAGTTTATGATAGGGTGTCCAAATTTCTGCAAACCGAGTTAGGAAAATATACTTGATGTTCAACAGACCAAGAAAAAAGTTAGGAACTTTCCACAGTGCTTGACGGAACACAAGGGTACATTCCTTGGCCTTGCTAGCTGCGAAATTTGCTAAATCGGTGGCTGATTTGCCAAAACCGACAACAACCACTCGCTTCCCCTCAATTACAGAGCCGTCATTAAAGTTGTTAGTATGTATTACCTCACCTCCGGCGGCAATGAACTCTTCCATTCCCGGTAAGTTAGGAATGTAGGGAATATCACAAAGACCATTGCACACAATCACAAAGTCGAACTCGTAATTTTGTTTTTTGATCTCCTTACCATCTTCTTGAAAGCTAACACTAACAATCCATCCAGGAGTGTTGCCTGATTTGCGCTCCACTTTAGTTACTTTTGCACCGAATTGAATTTTTTCTGTGACACCAAAGTATTGGGCATAGGATTCAAGGTAAGCGCATATTTGCTCTCCTGAAGGCCATTCTGGATAGGACGCAGGCATAGGATAGTCTGAGAAAGCATAGGTGTCTCTGGGATTTTGGATTGACAGTCCTGGGTAAGCCCTCGACCTTTCCCACACACCACCAAGTCCCTGCCGCTTCTCGAACAATGTAACCTCGTAACCTTCTTCAAGAAATGTCTTGGCTGAGACTAATCCGCTCACGCCTGCCCCAATCACGCATATTTGTTTGACTATCATCTTGGATTCTCCTCAATTATTATTATCGGACTTACGAAAAAGTACACGGAGTAGGGGCAATACCCTGCGGGAAGCCGCTCCGCGTCTACATGAATTGCCCTAAGAAGAAAATCACAGTTTTGACTATTGTTTGCGTAAGTCCTATATTAAATTGGTACAGGAATTTGATATGCGCTATCGTTAACTGATGAAGTCGGAAAATGATTGTCGCTGAGGTATTCTGACTGTTCTTGAGACTTGATTACATAAGTTAAGTATTCATATTGAGAGGGCAGGTTTTTGCTTAGGTAGTTGGCTTTTTCCTTAATTGCCTGAAATTTAGCTAGCGCCTTCTCGTCGTCAAGATGCTCCAGCAGAGGTAAACTGCCTTCAGGCTTATGATTGAGTCCAAGTAACATTACCGAATAAGAGTATGTCTCGAAGCCATGAAAATATGGATTGATATTCTTTTTATTTGGTAATCTGCTTTTCCATAACTTTAACTTTTCTTGGAGTTCCGCAGGAACTTTAATTTCTTGCTTAGTTGCTTGCCAAAACTTTGTATCTGCTCGATCGCTGGCACGGTAATGGAGTACCAAAAAGTCCCGAACACCATCTAGACAGTTAGCGATCGCTCTATTATAGTTGCGGATCAACTCTTCATTGAACGACTTCCCTGGAAAGTGATTGACTAGCTCTTCAATTCCATGCTGAATAAAAAATATCCCAGTAGATTCTAATGGTTCAACAAAGCCACTGGAAAGCCCTATTGCTACACAGTTTTTCACCCATGAGTTTCTGTTACGTCCAATCCTCATCTGGATATGAGAGGCTTCGCAATTATCAGCGACATTTCCTAAATGCTGGCGAAATTCTTGTTCTGCTTCATCCGCAGAGATGAAGGCGCTGGAATAAACGTACCCTGTACCATCTCTGCCATACAAAGGTATATTCCAGACCCAACCTGATGAGAGAGCAGTTGCAGTTGTGTAAGGGTTGATGCCATTTTTCTGAATATCGGTTGGTATCTGCATAGCGATCGCGCGATCGCACAGTAGCGACTCTGAATAAGAAATGAATGGCTCACCAAGAGCTTGGTTAATCAAAAGACCACGGAAACCAGTACAGTCAATGAAAAGGTCTCCACTGACAATGCCATGCTCTTTGGTGTTAAGACTGTCTATGCTTGCATCTTCAGTTAAATTTACATTTACCACATCATCAACAATTTGTTTCACGCCCCTCTGTCTTGAATAATCTTTCAATAACCTAGCAATTAGATTCGCATCAAAATGGTAGGCGTAAGGATATTGCCCTTCAGCATCAGCAAGTGTCCTGAGATTTTTTTCAGAAAAATGTTTCTCTGAGAATAAATGTTCTACTCTGTCATCAAAGATTTTGCCGTTGAGATATCTCGGAGACCTTTGACGATCGCACAGCGTCGGTGCCATGAAGCAGGAGTAATCAAATGGCTCATTGGCACTCTTAAGTTTCAACCACCATTCAGAGATACTGAATCCATCAATAAAATCAAATCTTTCAAAAGGGTGGTAAAAGTGTCTTCTGTCTGAATTCCAATCAACAAATTTAATCCCCATCTTATAAGTAGCATTGCATTTTGGCATCCATTCATACTCTTGTAATCCCAGAAAATCAAAAAATGACTTGATGCTACTAAAAGTTGCTTCGCCAACTCCAATTTTTGTAATATTAGAAGACTCTACCAGCGTAATCTGAATATTTTTTTTCAAGGCTTTGCTCAAATAAGCTGCCGTCATCCAACCTGCTGAACCACCACCAACAATTACAACATTTTGTACATGCTGTGACATAGTAAAAATTCTCCTTCCGGCTTTAGTTAGGTATTAATTGTCAATTTCAAGAAGCTGGTTTGTTAATTTATCCAGCTTTCAATAGTTGCTCAATTTTATGGGTTTTGGCATATACCAAAAGACTATTTGCAAATTGGGTGAAAACTGTAAATAAGTTCTCAACCAGTTCAAAAGCCTCTTGTTGGGCTGCTTCTGATAGTTGAATATCTTGTAAAAATTGATCTATTCCAGATGAGCCTGTCATGTGATCAGCTTCAATATTCAAATGAAAATCTGCAAAATATCGGCATTGTTTTTGGGTAATTGCTTTAATTTCTTTGCCAATCTCTGCTGCTATGGACAACATTACATTGCCCGTTGCTTCGGTAACTTGAATGACTATTATTTTTTGGATAGGAGTAGCTTGCGAAGTATGTCGATATAATTGATAGTTCAACCAGCGAGCATTCTTAGTTTCTTCACTCCAAAGAAATTTTAATGCATCACTAAATTGCAAGGGTTTGTCAAATTCTAGATTCTTCAAATCTTCTAGAAACCACAGCCAATGATCGTCATCTTCATAAGTATACCTGTTAATTAATGTCTGAATTGGATCGGTTGTTGGTTCTACTCGCAAAAAATATTTATTCAGTTCTCCAAAATTCATAATAAAATGAGCAGCGCATGGTGCCCAAGCTAACCTTTGTCTGGGATTTATACTTTTATCTTGCATAAATTTAAACAAAGGCAATTGAGCGAATTCTTGTTTTTTTTGTTCAATCAATGCTAGTACTTGTTGCATTTTTAATTGTGCCGATTTTCAAGATTTAATATTCAAGTAGAAGTAACTTTCCCACTTTGTTATGGAAAGGGTAATCTGCTCAAGCTCCTTGGTTGTTTAATTCCCAAAGTTTTTTGATAGTCATTAGCTCAAAACCCACTATTTGGATAGCAAATAATGTCTAATTTGTTATATTGCAATACAGTTTAGTTAAGAGTGTGTAGATAATTGGTCTTTGAAGAGATGATAAATCTCGCTCGCATCTACACGGGGTTTTAGGTGTATTGTGTTATATCGTATTGAGGCTGAAGCTAAATTGTAACCAGCTAATTTACTGTTATTGTTTTTACTTTAACTTCAATATATCTATGTAATAAACGTAGCTTTTACTTAAGTAAGCTTGTTAATAAATGGTCTGATGTGAGCGTTTACTTTGCTCAGAAAAACCAAATCGGTCAGTTAAGCGTTCTACTCTAGCTAAGATTTGGAAGCAGACTCGTATATACTTGGAAAGATTTTGAGATTTGTTATAGCTAAATATAGTATCAAAAATTACTCATCATACTCCAGTGCCACTCTAGACTCAGCAGTACGGCCAAATTCTTCTGGTGCATATTGCAAATGTACTTGAGTACCAGACCAAGAAAATGTACCAAGCTTAACAGAGCGGACTAAGTAATAGAGGCTATAAACTTCTGATTCTAGGCGATCGGCATAGACGATAATGCGATCGCCTTATCTCAGTAGCGATAGTGCTTAAGCGTAGCCCGCACTTCTCTACGAGTTGAATTGAGATCACAACGTCTGTCTGGGAATTTTGCTATTATTTGCTACTTTAAAATATATGCAAATAATTGAAATTTCTCCATTCCAAGCATTTCGCAGGAGTGTAGCAACAGTGATACAGGTAGTTCCAAAGGAGCTACGCTATGTAACAATATTGACATTAATGGGTGGTGCAGGCCCAGCGATCGCCATTTGGCTCAACAAAACGATCATTGATGAAATTACCCGCTTATTGAGTACAGGGACAACGCAGAATGCCATCGCCCTCATACTTTCGCAACCGTTGCTACTGTCCAGTATTGCAGGTTCACTGCTAGTAAATTTGGTTAGTGATGCGATCGCTAACATCAATGCTTTTGTATATAGTTCTCTGCGCGATCGCATTTTCGGCTTTGTTCAAGGACAAGTGATTGAAAAGGTTGCCACTTTTGAAGATATTGCTCTGTTTGAAACACCCGATTTGCTCAATTTGGTGCAGTTGACCGAAAAGGGAGTGCAACGACTTCCAGAGCTTTGTCTTAGGCTGGTGACGATGTTAGAGGGAATTTTTATCTTCATTCCAGCCATACTGCTTTCGGTGTCCTTGGCTTGGTGGATACCGCTAATTTTGTTTAGCTGCGTTACCCCCGTCATGTATGTGCAGCTGAAATACCGTAAGCAAGCTTGGGGAGTAGAAAGAACTCAAGCGAGTGTTTTTCGGGAAATGAATTTATATAAAACAGTTTTAACCGGGGAAACATACGCCAAAGAAATACGCTTGTTTAGCTTGCAACCCTTACTGCTAGAACGCTGGCACGGACTTTACCGTACCATTTTTAGAGCAATGGAACAAATCCGCCGTCGGGGGACAACAGCGGTTATTGGCTGGTCTTTATTGAGTGGGTTCGGCTTGGCGTTGCCATACATATACGTCATCCAGGGAGTGCTAGGTGGAACCCATACATTAGGAGATTTGGCACTTTACACTGGGGTAATTTTGGAAGTGCGGCGGAGTTTGGATAATCTGATGTCTGGCGGGTCAGAGTTATATAATATTGCACTGGCAACGACGCCGATTTTTCAGCTTTTGGAGTTAGAGCCGCATTTGTCCCGTTCTTATGGAGAGTTGCAATCAAAATCAGTAACAAAGGTATGGAGAGAAGTCAGAGAATCGACTGCTAACAATCGGAACTTTCAAAGAAATGGGAACGATCGTCGATCGCAAACAGGTATTGACATCAAAAATCTATCCTTTACTTATCCCAATAGCAATCAGCCAATTCTAAAAAACATCAACCTAACGATTCACCCCAACGAGATGATTGTACTGGTAGGTGAAAATGGTGCTGGCAAGACTACATTAGCAAAGCTATTATGTCGCCTCTACGATCCTAGCCAAGGTGCGATTATTTGGAATGGGCAAGATTTGCGTTCGCTCCCATTAGAAGATTTGCGATCGCGGATTGATGTAGTGATGCAAGATTATGCTCGTTTTCCAACTACCGTCCGGGAGAATGTTGCCTTTGGAGATTTAGTTAAAATGCAGGATGATCGCGCCATTACAGAAGCGATCGCTGAAGCTGGTTTGACGAGAGTAATTTCAAATCTCGATCGAGGTTTGGAAACTCTCTTAGGCAAACAGCTAGAAGGAGGTATCGATCTATCAGGAGGACAATGGCAAAGATTAGCGATTGCTCGTGCTTTGCTGCGACTCTCTCCAGCCGAACTAGTCATCCTTGACGAACCAACAGCAAACCTCGATCCGAAAACAGAACATGAGATTTACAATATTTTGCGTAACCTAGCGAAGGGTAGAATAGCCGTTGTAGTCAGCCATCGCCTCGCTTTGGCAAAACTAGCAGATCGAGTAGTAGTACTAGAACACGGTCAAATTATCGAGGTAGGCACTCATGACGAACTCATGGCACTAGGCGGACAGTATCACTTGATGTTTTGTCGCCAAGCTAGTAGTTATAACTGATACCATTTCTTTGTGAGGCTGTGCTAAACCTTTGAAAATAATTGCCTACTCTTACACCGATCCGCTATTAGAATCTTCTCCCGATCGAGCCGATTGGGGATGGGAGGTGGATCGGGTTTATGAAGATTTAGGCAAGCAAAAATCCTCTGAGCGATCGCAATTACAACAATTATTTACTGATTGCCAAACTGAACCAGCAGATTATCTCCTGATTCGTCGGTTGGAAGAATTGGGAGATACTGTAGAGGAAATTAGCGATCGCCTCAATCAAATTGAAGTAATGGGTATATCAGTAATCGCCACTGAACAACCCTATACTTCCGAAAATTACCCTCTGGGCGCTGACTTGCTGAATTTGCTACACGCAATCCAACGTCAGCAACGTAGTCGCCGCATCCGCCAAGGACACGCCCGTAATCGTCTTGAGGTTGCACCGCCACCCGGCAAAGTTCCCTACGGCTATCGCAGAGGTAAGGGAAAATATACTATTGATCGCAGTACTTCACCAGTAGTCAAAGATTTTTTTGAACACTTTTTACTTTATGGTTCCCTGCGGGGTTCAGTGCGTTACTTGGCGAAAAAATACAGCAAGAAAATCTCCGTTACTACAGGAAGACGCTGGCTGACTAATCCAGTTTATCGCGGCAATACAGCCTACCAAAATGGTGAAATTATCTCCAATACCCATATTCCGATAATTTCTAAGGAAGAAGCAGCCCAAGTTGACCGGCTTTTACGCCGTAACAGCCGTTTACCATCCCGAACTGCTAGCGCACCGCGTTCTCTGGCTGGGTTGGTTGTCTGTGCGGAGTGTCAGTCGCATCTGACAGTTACCCGTGTCACCCAACGCAACCAAGATAAGGAGTATCTTTATTTACGTTCTACTAGTTGTCCCCAAAGCCCCAAGTGTAAGGCTATTCCCTACCAAGAGGTGTTGGAACATACCATTGAAACCGTTTGCCGTGATTTACCTCTAGCGGTAGCTGGGGTGAATTTTCCTCAGTTGGATGCATTCAAGAATAGTTTAGGACAAGCGATCGCTCGTCAGCAAGAAATACTGGCTCAGTTACCCGCTTTAATTGAAACTGGAATTTTAGATGACGAAACAGCAAAGTTAAGGGCTTACAAACTCCGCACAGAAATTTCTGCACTCGAAGCAAAGTTGGCGATTCTCCCTCCAGTTAACTTGCGTTCTGTTGCTCAAGCTGTTTCTATACCACAATTTTGGTTAGATTTGTCGGAAACAGAACGAAGATTTTACTTTCGAGAATTTATTAGGCAAATTGAGATTGTTTGTCAGAATAAAGAATTAAAACTCCAAGTTATTTTTATTTTTTGATTTAATTGAAACGCTATTTTTGAGACGGTTGATCCTTAGTATACGCAACAGGTTTTGGCCCTGCATTCCGCACATTGATAACTTTATTGAGGATATCAAACCAAAAAGGCGCACCCATAGCAATAGCAAAACCACTCACTATCCAACCACAAATTAATTTAAAAACCTGTGAAATTCTGATGTAAACTATATTTGATTTCGTGGTATCTAATAACTCAAACTGTTGATTAATATTTTGCCATCCAATTGGTATAGAAGAATTTCCTAATAGTTTTTCAATATTTTTTCTGGCTGCTTCATCATTGATATAATCGATTCGTTGACTTGCACTTTGAGTAATAGTAGAGCGGATAACCGAATCCTCCGATAGTCTTCTAACCAAGTGGAATGTATCAGTATTAGTTAAAAAGGCGACTAATATTCCAATTAAAATAGCAACTCCTTTGGCATTTCGCTTATAAACACCGCTTGCTCGATCCATCGAGCGATCAAACCATGTTTCTACTTCATTTTTAAATTGATTCACTTCCTCTGTGAGATCGCCAATCTTTATCCTGCTACGTTGAGCAATTATACTAAGGCTCTTGATTAAACTATCAGGGACTTCATCAGGTAACTCATTATTAACAAAATCTATAAATTTTTGGTCAATATCTCCATAAATTTCTTGAATTTTTATGTAACTTGCACTAGTGGGATTATTAATACCTTTTTTAAGTTCTTTATAAGAGGCTAATATCATCTGTAAGTTAGTTTTTGCTTCTTCACTAGGATGTTTAACATAATTAATTAGCTCAGGAATTTTTAAGGTATCTAATAAAGTAATTGAAAATGTTTCAGAAGGAAGATAGGAAGGTCCACTTTGCTTTTCTAGTACTACTTTATCAGGTTTTTTAGTAATTTCCTGGAAATGCTTTTCTATTTTACCCTTGGCTTGGTGATTCAATGTATTAATCAAAGGATCGTTATAAAGTTTCTGTACTAGATGAATTGCATTAATAATATCTGATTTTTCACTTTCACTACCACCTGATAAAAGTAATTCAATTGAAGTTCTTAAATGTTTTGCTCTCCATTGTAATAATGTGGCAATTAATTCCTGAATTTCCGAAGCTAGCAAGCTCAAAATCAAGTAAATAAAAACCAAGCCAAGAGTAATATCTACAACTACAGGTAAATTCATTGACAGTCTCCAATAATTTTTAGCTATTTATTGTTATCGAAAGTGCTTAAAAAATTGTATATCATAGATATCTAAATTCAAGAGTTGCTTAATTAAAATTAAAAAAACAAAATCAGTTTATTTAGACAGTTTTATTAAGGACTATTTTTAATTAAAAATTATTGAATTTGCTTTATTGAAAAATAAATGATTAGATTTTTTGCAAAACTACTATTCAAAAATTTGATAGGCAAATTTTTGAAGTATTCAGTATATCATTTAATTGGTGTAGCAATCAGTTACAAAATTTCTGGACTTAGCCAAATAAAAAGTAAATATATAAAATTTAAACTAAGCGTCACCTTAAAAAGAAAATACAAGTTGATTTACGGACTATTTAACAGGTAATAAATAATTGTTTGTATTATTTTTATCATTAATTAGCTGAAATGTGATTTAAACAACCAATATAAATTTTTCAAAAAATAGCGCTAATTATAAAAAATTGAGTTAATCTTGGAAACTAGCAATTGTTAAGAACATACGTTGTTACTGGGTGGCAACATGGGAGATTCGCTAGATGTCTCTATGTAATCAAACCAGCAAGTAAAATGATTACCAGAGAATATGCAAGAAGGAAGCTTTATTTGGAGTCAGCTGGAAAAACAGCATCGCACGGTTGGCAAATGGATTGATTGGTTATGGCTAATAGTATTGCTGTTGGCAGCAGTATTACTGTTTAGCATCAATCTGGGAGGGTTGCCGCTGCGAGATTGGGATGAAGGTACTGTGGCACAGGTTGCTCGTGAAATTTGGCACGCTCCAGCAGGTTCAATGCGTTGGCTTTATCCAACTTTAGGAGGTGAACCATATCATGACAAGCCGCCTTTGATGCATTTGCTAATAGCTTGGGCTTATTCTCTAGGAGGCGAAAATGAGTTGACAACGCGCCTACCTGGAGCAATTTTAACAGCAACATCTGTACCTTTACTGTATTGCATTGCTCGAGAGATATTTCGCCAACGTTGGGCTGCTATTTATAGCGCCTTGATTTACCTAACAATGCTACCCGTGGTACGTCATGGGCGGTTAGCAATGTTGGATGGGGCGATGGTAAGTTTTTTGATGGTAATGATGTTGTGCGTGTTGCGATCGCGCCGGGATTTACGCTATTGTCTTGGTGTTGGCATTAGCTTTGGGTTTATTTGTTTAACTCAAGGACTGCTAGGTGTATTACTCGGTGCGATCGCAATTGTATTTTTGTTTTGGGATACGCCACGACTGCTCACTTGTTACTATCTCTGGATCGCAATATTAATTGGCATTCTACCTGTAGCTGGTTGGTATGGTGCCCAACTAATTCACTATGGTTATACTTTCGCCCAAATTGGTATTGCAAACCCATCACTAGACCGAATTGGCTCAACTGTAGAAGGAAATTCTGAACCACCTTGGTACTATGTGATTGAACTTCTCAAATACACATGGCCGTGGTTATTATTCTTACCACAAACTGTCCGCTTAACCTGGGAAAATCGCAACCTTAGCTGGGCAAAACTAGTAATGGCGTGGAGTGGGGTTTATCTACTGGTAATTTCCTTCATGATTACCAAAGTTCCCTGGTATCTATTCCCGATTTACCCTAGTTTAGCTTTAGCTTTTGGTATCCAATTATCAGATACGGAAAATTCGCCTTTACTCTCATCTTATCCCCGTGCTTGGGTTGCTGGTTTGGCAATACTTGCTGTGGCTGCTTCTGCTGGTAGCATATATTTCAGTGCGGGTACAACACCAAAAACAGACTTACAACTGATTTTTGCCGCAGTAGCTTTAACTATGACCTTAGCAGCTATTTTGGCAGAACGAGGCGACGGACAATTTCTGAAGATTTTGTTTTGGGGAAGTTATATTTCGCTGCTGCTGTTAATGAAATCTAACTACTGGGTTTGGGAATTATCTGAAGCCTATCCAGTGAAACCAGTCGCCGCCATGATTGTCCGGGCAAATCCAGCAACGAGGAAGATTTACACTTCTTTTCCCTACCATCGTCCTTCGTTGGATTATTATAGCGATCGCACCATCATTCCCGCTTCTGTTGGTGAACTGGAATATTATTGGCACTACAACGGCCAACCCTACTTCCTGCTTAATGTATCTGATTTCAACAATCTTGAACTAGAGTCGATGAAGCTAATTGACCAAGCTGAAGGTTGGAAGTTAGTCACAAAAGATACTAATCGGCTGTAAATGTAATGTGGGGCATTGGGTACTTGTACTGAGCCTGTTGAAGTATTGAGGATTGGGCATTAGAAATCTCCAGAAATTTATTATTTGTTGCTTAAAACTTTTGTAGAGACTTAGCAGTGCTACGTCTCTACAAGCATTTTCACTCCTATGTCTATGAAGCATTTTCAAACAACCTTTAAGGCCAAGGATTCGCAGGTGTGCTATTGATGTAAACCCAATAGCGTGCAGGCGGAGACTGCGCTAAACCGTTTATGTAGTCATAGGCTTCTGTCCAGAAACTCCATCCAGCGAAAAAACCAGTACCATCATGGAATTCTGCTATCCGATATCCAGAAGTACCACGAACAATTTGTCCTACGACGTTGCATATCCTATTTGCAACTGCTAGAGATGTTAATTGCGTTCCTTGGACATTAGGAATTACCAACACACTACCGCCAGACCAAGAAGCTGCGGTCGAACCGCCAGGTGTTAAGTAGGATGGAGGAAGACCTAATGGTGCTGGCAGTAGAGGGTTCTTTTTAATGCAGAGCAGTGAGCGATATTCGTTAATACTAGTGTCACCTATATAAGGATTAGTGCCACCATCCGAACCGAACAAAACATAGGTTTTGCCGCCAAGCGGTAAAGGGCTTCCTAACACTCTCCAGGTCATTGCAGTAGGATTGGCTTGAGCCGCAGAAATTGAAACAGTCATCATTAATCCAATTGTTGCAATACTTGTTGCTAAGATTTTTTTAAACATGGGTTTTTTTAACTGAGATAAAGTGGTATTATTGATGGTATTTTTTACCATCTTTAGCTCTATATTTAACAATAAAGTAAGTAATTTATCGGTAATTTGATTTTTATCAAATCAAAATTAATATTTCTATATTTAACTACTAAAATTACTTAGTAGCTTGGTGAATTATGTGACGTTTTTGTATTATTTCTCAAATAGGTAAATGCAGTTTTATCCCGAATATCACTGTTATACAGGCAGGATGGTTTCATACGAAAAAAGAAAAATACAGGCTCTTGCGTTGGTTTTATGGTGTGGCATTAAAATAGCAGTTTTGTAGAAAGGCTCAAAAACTTAAAATCCAGTCACATCAACGAACATAGACTCTGATTAGATTTTATTTATTATTCGGCTCCATAAAAGGAACTGAAGAGCCAAAATACATAAGTCTTGAGTTCTTGTTTTTTGTCCAGGCTTTGAAACCCAGTTTTAGTTTTTCTCTGCTTGTATGAAACCACCCTGACTATCACTATTACACAGATAATTTAGATGACACCAACACTCAGATTTTGAGTGTTCACGATCCAGAATCATTAACAACAGTTTGTAGTAATCACTTTAGTGATGAAAATCCTTGCCTTAAGTACTCAAGTAATTTTTACGTTTAATTAGATTGACCTACTTATGGGGAACGAGAAGTGATTCAACTAATCAGGGATCGCTCTTGAAGCGGACATAATATAAAACCGCGTCCTATTTGGGGTAATAAGACACGGTTCTATCAGAGTATTTAGTTATAATATTACAAAAATCAAAGTAGAATTTGATTTATACCATAAGTAATCGATTTACTGAGATTTGTTTCCTGAGTCATTAACTTTCTCTGTTGTGGGAAGAATTTGGCGATCGTAACTTGTCTTTTCTTGAGTCAAGGCGATCGCACTAAAGAAAATGGCACTACCTACAGCCAAGGCTACCATCGGACGCTTGAGTAGGATAAAATCTCTGAGAATCCTCGCTAAAGGTCGGCTTTGACGACGTAGCGACGAAGACATCATCAATTGTCTCCAAGTAAACGGATCGCGGACATAATGACCACTTTGGCAAACTACTAGCCTTTCCTGGCAATAGGGGCAGCAAAACAAGCCCATGCGTGTTTTAACTGGTTTAGGCGTAGCATTTCTTTGGCAAATTGGGCAAGTAACATAATGATTATCAAAAGTGTGTATATTCATTTACCTCGTCCGCCTAGTCCACTTACTCGCTCTATAACAATAGCTATATTGAATTGGGGTCAATCAATGTACGATCTGATATCAGGCATCAATCATACATACATTCTATTACTACCAAGGATGCCTCAATAGTCGCAACACGAGTATAGCTAGATTTAAACAAGGATGACTCATGGTTAATGTTTACGGGTACTTCCACCCAGCCAAAAAACTTTATTGCCTCTAGAAAAAATAGTGTTGGTGCCCACTCGCACCCCACTAGCCGCAGCTACGCTCAACTTAGGCATCGCTGACCCTTAAATAATAATTGTCTCTCATTTAACCATTCTCCCCACACAAATTTTGCACAATGACATTTTTAGCTAAAGCTTTGTAAGTTAAGCAAGTAAAGTCTACTTGTCCGGTTGCTAAATAATGGCTCACAATGATAAGTAACAGATAAAAATTTAAATTTTTTCTTACATTTACCCCGCCTCTCAATGACTCTCTTGCCTCCCACTCAGCTGAGGAAGGTAACGGAACAACCTGCCTTTCCTACACCTTCCGCTCGTTTAGCTCACCTAATTAATCGTTTTCAACCATCCCCAGAAACAGTGGTGCTGTTTTTAGCCATGCTCATTGGCGGTGGTACTGGTATGGGTGTAGTCACCTTTCACTATTTAATCCAGTTGGTTCACCAGCTGATGCTGGAAAATTTAATGGGTCAAATTGGTGCTTGGGGTGCTTGGACTTTAGCTTGTGTTCCCACCCTTGGCGGATTAATTGTTGGCTTGATGCGCTGGCGCACTCAAGACTTTGGCCCTGGACTTTCATCTCTCATCGCCGCCTCTCAAGGAAAAGAGATTAGGCGACCACTACGACCAGTTAGCAAAATGCTGGCCGCATCTGTTTCTTTAGGGAGCGGTGCTTCTTTGGGGCCAGAGGGTCCGAGTGTCGAAATTGGCGCAAATTTTGGGATGTTGTTCTCTGTAATCCTGAATGTATCTCAAGAACGACAACGTTTGCTATTGAGTGCTGGCGCGGCGGCGGGACTAGCGGCAGGATTTAATGCTCCCATAGCTGGAGTATTTTTTGCTCTGGAGGTAGTGATGGGAGCGACATCTTTCGCTACTTCTGCTGTCAGTGTGGTGCTGTTAGCTGCGGTGGTAGCAGCATTAATTGCCCAAATTGGTTTGGGGGCCCAACCTGCTTTTGATTTACCTGTTTACCAAGTTCGCAGTCCTTTGGAATTACCCCTTTACCTTGGCTTGGGTTTAGGGGCCAGCCTCGTTTCTCTGGCTTATACTCAATCAATTCGGGGAGCAAAAGCTTGCTTTGCTGGGAAAGTTCCAGGTTTTACCTTTTTGGGACGAATTCCTGAGCCGATTCATCCAATTATTGGCGGTGCAATTATTGGCGCAGTTGCTTTGCAATTTCCGCAAATTCTAGGTGTCGGTTATGAAACTGTAGAAGCAATGCTTCAAGATGTGGAGTTTCCCCTCTACTTATTGGTGGTGTTGTTGGTGGTGAAGTTATTGATGACTGCAATTAGTGCAGGTAGTGGTTTCATTGGTGGTTTGTTCGCACCAGCAATGTTTTTAGGTGCTTCTTTTGGATCGGCTTACGCCAAAATGTTGGGTGTAGCATTCCCGACAATTTGCGATCAAATGGCGGCTCCCCCAGCTTACGCAATGGTGGGAATGGCAGCAGTGCTAGCTGCTAGTGTGAGAGCGCCGTTAACGGCTATTTTAATGCTCTTTGAATTAACCCGCGACTATCGGATTGTTTTACCGTTGATGGCAGCTGTCGGTTTGAGTGTTTGGTTAGTAGAAAGGATTAAACCAACTTTTAACTCTAACTCTAATCTACAACAAATTGGTCTTTCGGAATTGAAAGATGAACAATCGGAAATTGTGCAGCAAATCTTGGTAGAAGATGCCATGTACCCTTGTCCCAAAAAGTTACCTGCAACTTTGGGAGTATTAGATGCCGCTGTAGAAATGACCCGCGATCGCGTCCGTAGTGCTTTAGTATTTGATGAAGCAGAGCAATTAGTTGGTATACTTTCTTTGGAAGATATTAACCGTGCCCTTGCTATTTGGCAAACATACCCAAATTCTCTAACTGAAATTCCCGATAATTTGTCCAGTCAAACCCTCATAGACATTTGTACTACTGAAATTCTCTATGCATGGCAAGATGAACTTTTATCTGAGGCTTTAGACCGAATGAGTCTTCGAGGTTTACATCAATTACCAGTGGTAGCACGAGACCAACCCGATCGCATTTTGGGTTTATTAGAAAAAGAGCAAATTGCATTAACTTGTAATTTAGCAGTCACGCGCAAGGCTCTTCGCCACTATTTACCAGTCTTACCTACTACAGATATAGTCATTAGTCATTAGTCATTGGTCATTGGTCATTGGTCATTAGTCATTATTTTTCACAAAGGACACTTGACTAATGACTATTTATAGTCATTGTTTTTCACAAAAGACAAATGACAACGGACAAAGGAGAATTGACTAATGACCATTTATTTATTAAGCCGTGGCTTCTATGGCTTCATTATCTTCACGATCTTCTGGATCTACCTGTCTCAGACGAATGTGCTTTTTGCCTAAAGTGATCAGAAACTCATCTCCTGGTTTAAGATTCATCTGTTTTGTATAAGCTGAACCTATAAGTAAGTTACCATTCGATTGCACACTAATTCTATAGCTAGCACTACGTCCACCACGCCCATTAGCACTGGGTGTACTGTCTAACTGAATGCCTTCAGCATCAATTAGGGCATTTAAGAATTTCATCATATTGACGCGTTCTATACCATTTTTGGTAACGGTATAGTAGCCGCACTTCTTAGCTTTGTCTTCTTTGCTCTCGTTCTCTAGCTCTTTGACTTTTTTGAGCAGTTCTTCGCCGAGTAAGGGTTCAATTTTTTTCTGTTTAGGCATCAACTTAGGTCGAAAATGAATGTTTGAAGTGTTTGAATCGATTTTATTTTAGCTGAGGTTGAGCTAACAGGAACATAATCCTTTAGTTTTTATCTCAACCTAGCCAAGTATATTACACTCAGATGCACAATTGTTATGCCATTACCAATATTGGCAAGACAATCTATTTTAGAAAATGCTGGCAATGCTGATAACTATATATATATAGTTTGTGAATTACTGCTAGACTATATAAGTTTTAAGTTTTCTAAACTAACCTCAAGAGGTTGTCTATTTCTTAAGGATGAGAACTGAGTCACAGAATGATAAGCAAAACTGATCCTTAGTCATTGGTCATTGGTAATTAGTCATTGGTTATTTAGAAACGACAAACTAAAGAAGTCTCAGAGTCGGAAGCCGACCATCAGAATTTCTTTTCAGGGAGATGCAGTGCCAACAAAGACAAAGGACAAACAACAAAGCTTACCAAAATGAAATTAACTACCAGAGGACACTATAGTGTAAAGGCGTTGCTAGATTTAAGTTTACAGCCAAGATATGGGCCTGCATCTGTGAGAGCGATCGCAAAACGCCAAGATATTCCAGCTCCTTACCTCGAAAAACTACTAATAGAAATGCGTCGTGCGTCAATAGTTAAATCAATTCGTGGTAGCATCGGCGGATATCAATTAGCAAGAGAGCCAGCACAAATATCTATAGGAGAAATTTTAGAAGCTGTTGGCGAGACTAGCCATTTACCTCATCACACCCCAGCACCGACACAAGCTGAAGATTGGGTAACGTTTAGCCTCTGGCAGAGACTCAACCAAAAACTCAAAGAAGCTTTATACAGTATTACTCTGGCAGACCTTTATTACGATGCTCGAAGCCGGCAAGCTTCCCTTGGAGAAGAAGCTAGTTTTGTGGTTTAGTCAAGAGTCAATGGTCTAAATATTGAACCTTGACTTTTAACCCAAGACTTGCGACTTATGACTAATAATATCTATATCTTAATAATTGCAGCATTTTTAGATTATTTAATTGGCGATCCTTGGGATTGGCCTCATCCAGTGCAAGTTATGGGGTGGCTAATTTCTCGCCTGACCAAGTTTTTTCTCCAATTGTGTCAAAATTCTCTAACACAACGCCTAGCTGGAATTGTACTAGGTATTATCTTAATAATTGGTAGCGGTCTTGTTGGCTTTTTGATGATTCAAATTGCCAGATGGGTTCATCCACTCTTAGGTATTGCAATAAATAGCATTCTTTTGGCTAGTTGTTTTGCTGGCAAAAGTTTGCGAGTAGCAGCGGAGGCTGTTTTACAACCTTTAACAGTCGGAGATTTAGAGAAGGCTCGAAAGATTTTAAGTAATTACGTTGGTCGAGATACCCAAAACCTCTCACAAGCAGAAATTTCACGAGCTGTTTTAGAAACGGTTGCAGAAAATGCCACCGATGGGGTAATGGCTCCGCTTTTGTATGCAATTGTTGGTGTCTTTATACCAGTTGTGGGGCCAACTCCTTTAGCTTTAGCATATAAAGCCAGCAGCACCCTTGATTCAATGGTGGGCTATCGGGAAGCACCCTATACTTATTTAGGATGGTTTTGTGCGCGGTTAGAAGATTGTTTGACTTGGCTACCTTGTCGGTTAACAGTCGTGACTCTGGCGCTGCTATCGGGTAAACCGATGCATATTTGGCAAATTTGTCGTCGGGATGCAATTAACGATCCTAGCCCCAATTCTGGCTGGAGTGAGTGCGCCTATGCTGCATTTTTAGGTGTGCAGATGGGGGGTACAAATTGGTATCGGGGGGTAGCTAAGTACAAACCACTGCTAGGAGATGCTATTTATGCCATTACTGCAACTTCTATTCAGAATGCTTTACAGCTGACTCGATATTGTTTTTTGCTATGGTTAGGGATAGCGATCGCAATATTCTTAATGCTCCCAAATAGGTAATGATAAATATAAAGTTAGGAGTTACAGACGCGATTAACCCTTGTCTGTACAGGAGTTAAGAATAAAAATTCCTAGCTCTTAACTTATCACTCCTAACTGATGACTCGCTATGTCTGCCAAAGTAGTTGAAATTCTCTCATCCGAAGAAATCCGTCGTACCTTAACTCGCCTTGCTTCTCAAATTGTCGAAAGGACGCGTGATTTGTCTCAACTGGTGCTTCTTGGTATTTATACCAGGGGTGCGTTATTAGCCGAATTATTGGCGCGTCAAATTGAGACGCTCGAAGGTGTAGCCGTGTCAGTCGGCGCTTTGGACATTACATTTTATCGAGATGACCTCGACAAAATTGGATTGCGGACTCCAACGAAAAGCGAAATTCCTTTTGATCTTACGGGGAAAACGGTTGTACTCGTGGATGATGTGATTTTCAAAGGACGGACGATTCGCGCTGCTTTGAACGCAGTCAACGATTATGGTAGGCCAGAGGTGATTCGTTTAGCTGTGTTAGTAGACAGAGGCCATCGAGAATTACCAATTCACCCAGATTTTATTGGCAAGAAGTTGCCTACAGCTAAAGAAGAAATTGTCAAAGTTTACTTACAAAATTGTGATGGAAGAGATGCAGTAGAGTTGATTGCAGATTAGGCTGTGGAGGCAGGGGGCAGTGTTTCGACTACGCTCAACTGCCGCGTAGTCGAAACTCAACAACCAAGCAGGGGCAGGAAGTACAAACTTTTTGTGTCTGATGCATAAATCCTGCATTTTGTCATGTACTTGAAAACTAATATCAGTAATCAAGCGGACATGAGATTACGGGTAAGGGTAACTGTGAAAAGGAGTCTTTGAACCTTGTTATAAAATAAAGATTGTTTGGCTGCCTTGCCAGCAAACCACAACTTCTAATGAGAAAATAAGACATTCCAACCAAGCGATCGCCATAAGATTGTTAACAAACCTGTTAATCAGACCCAATTTTTTTGAATTTAAAGGAAACAAAAGCATTATGGGACATGACTTAGAAAATTAGTGCCTCAAAATACTCCTGAAAGCCAGTTTTTGTTTAATAAGGTTTGTGTAGAATTTGGTGGTGAGGTTATTTACTTGATTCTCAATTGCAACAATCCAGGTTTCATTTATGAGTCAGTCTTTTTCTCAAAACCAAGCAAGACGAAATCGCCAGCAGAGACTCTGGCAACAAAAATGGAGTTTAAAGACTAAAGCAATAGTTTGGGCACTAAGTATCAGTGTCCTTCCTGTGGTTGCGATTGGAACAGCTACTTACAACTATGGCATTAATTTAATTAACACACAAATTCCGCAAGTAAGACTTGAGAGTGCAAAAAGTTCAACAGAAACTGAACTTGCTCTACAAAGACAATTGTCACTCTTGTTAACTGGTATGGGAGTGACAGCAATTTTAGCAGGTGTGATCGCTGTTTTTGTGACGAATCGAGTTATGAGTCGAGTCAGCAATGTTGCTGCGATCTCTAATAATATTAAAAAGAGGCTACGTCCAGACAGTGAGTTTACTCAAGTCTTCATCGCTAGCCAAGATGAATTAGTGATGTTAGAGAGAAACATCACCTTATTTACAGACCTGCTTTCGGTTTTGGTACAGGAGAAAGAAGCCGAAGCTGATTATTCCGAACTATTAATCAAAATTACCCGTTGGGTTCGAGAATCATTCAATGAAGAAGATGTTCTCAAAACTACCTCAGAAGAAATTCGTAAAGCTTTAAGCATCGATCGCGTCACCATCTTTTGCTTCGACTCCAACTATAATGGAACCTTTATCGCCGAATCAGTAGCACCTGGTTTACCGAAAATATTAGGTTTTACAGTCTCTGAGCCTGGATTTGAGGCAGGGTATATAGACAAATATCACAATGGTAGCATCCATGCTATTGATAATATCCATCAAGGCAATCTCAGTGATGCTGATATTGAGTTGCTGGAGCAATTTGCTGTCAAATCTAGTTTAGTAGCACCTATTCTCAAAGGCAAACGGCTATTCGGTTTATTGATTGCACATCAATGTTCTAGACTTCGCTTTTGGCAACAATCTGAGATTGATTTGTTCTCTCAGATAGGCATGCAAGTAGGATTTGCCCTTGACTACGCCAACCTTCTACAACAAGTAGATACCAAGGCAGATAACGCTCAGGTATTTATCGAAATTAACCGCAGCATTCGCCAATCGCTCAACGAAGAAGATGTCCTCAAAACGACGGTGCAAGAGGTTCGTAAAGCATTGAGTACTGACCGAGTACTGGTTTATAGCTTTTACGCTAATTGGTCTGGAATTATAATTGCCGAATCAGTGGTTCCAGGTTATCCCAAAGTTTTGCGGTCTGAAATTCAAGACATCTGTTTCGGTCAGGGTTATGTAGAAAAGTATCAATCTGGTCGCGTTGTAGCCACAAACAACATTTACCAAGCTGGTTTGGCTGATTGTCACATTAGCTTACTCGAATCCTTTGCTGTCAAAGCAAATTTGGTCGCCCCCATTCTCAAAGATGAACAGCTATTTGGCTTATTAATTGCCCATCAATGCTCCAGACCCCGCGATTGGCAACAATCTGAGATTGATTTATTTGCCCAGATAGCCATGCAAGTCGGGTTTGCTCTCGACCATGCAAGACTCCTGCAACGAATCGAGGCTGAGGGTGTGCAAAGTCAGTTGTTAGCAGATACTATCGGCAGTATTCGCCAATCACTCAACGAAGAGGATGTCCTCAAAACCACTGTGGAAGAGATTCGTAAAGCTGTGAGTACTGACCGAGTGATGGTTTATAGCTTTGATGCTAATTGGTCTGGAACAGTGATTGCTGAATCAGTTGTTCTCACTTACCCAAAAGTTTTGCGAGCTGAAATCCAAGACCCATGTTTCGGTCAAGGCTATGTAGAAGAGTATCAGTCTGGTCGCGTTCTCGCAATCAACAACATTTATGAAGCAGGTTTGGCTGACTGCCATATTAACTTGCTCGAATCCTTTGGTGTGAAAGCAAATCTGGTCGCCCCCATTATTAAAGATAAAGAGCTATTTGGCTTGTTAATTGCACATCAATGCTCCAGACCCCGTGATTGGCAACAAGCTGAGATTGATTTATTTGGCCAGATGGCGATGCAAGTAGGATTTGCTCTCGACCATGCAAGACTCCTGCAACGAATCGAAGCTGAAAGGATGCGAAGTCAGTTACTAGTGGATATTATCCGTAGCATTCGCCAATCCCTCAAGGAAGAGGATATCATCAAAACTACTGTGGAAGAGGTTCGCAAAGCACTGAGTACTGACCGAGTGTTAGTTTATAGCTTTTACGCTAATTGGTTCGGAATTATAATTGCTGAATCAGTGCTTCCAGGTTATCCCAAAGTTTTGCGGTCTAAAATCCATGACCCCTGTTTCACTCAAGGCTATGTAGAAAAGTACCAGTCTGGTCGCGTTGTCGCAATCAACAACATTTATGAGTCTAGTTTGGCTGACTGTCATATTAAACTGCTCGAATCTTTTGGTGTGAAAGCAAATTTAGTAGCACCAATTATCAAAGATGAACAGCTATTTGGCTTGTTAATTGCACATCAATGTTCTGAACCCCGTGATTGGCAACAATCTGAGATTGATTTATTTGCCCAGATAGCGATGCAAGTAGGATTTACTCTCGATCATGCTAGGCTCCTACAAGCGTATCAAACTGCTGAAGCTAACTCTGATGAATAGTATGGGCGCGCAGCTATGCAACGTGTCAACTTAACGCTAAACCCGCTTGGTGACCACGTTTTGCCCTCACCCCCAACCCCTCTCCCTTGGGGAGAGGGGAGCTAAAGATTCAATTCCCCTTCTCCCTTGGGAGAAGGGGTTAGGGGATGAGGGCGTGAGGGATTTGCAAAACGCCTGTCCGATATAGTTTTCGGCTTAAGTTGACACCGATGGCAGATGTGCGCCCCTAATTGATATATGTATTTTTACGTTACGCTTAGTGTAACTTTTGACGATGAAGCTGCTAGAGCGATCGCTAATGGTAAAATTCGATGTTCCTGAATTTGAATCCTGGCGTGGAGTGTTTCTGCTGTATCATCCGGCAATACTGGTACTGCGGCTTGCATCAATATTGGGCCACTATCCATTTCTAAGCAAGCTATATGCACTGTACAACCAGTAATTTTTACCCCAGATGCCAAGGCTTGTTCTACAGCATGGATTCCCTTGAAACTAGGTAACAAACTAGGATGGATATTAATAATTCTCTCAGGGAAGGCATCAATGAAAACTGACGTTAATAGTCGCATCCACCCTGCCAAAATCACCCATTCTACATCGTAGTGCCGCAATGTCTGCACAATTTTACGATCAAACTCTTCTCGGTTTTGATAGTTGCGGTGATTTAATAAGACAGTTTCTACACCTCTATTAGCTGCTCTGACGGCTGCTTTCGCTGAGGGATTATTGTAAATTAAAACTTGAATTTGGGCATTTAGCCGCCCATCTTGGATAGCTTGGGCAACTACATCAAAATTGCTGCCATTCCCAGAAGCCATAATTCCTAGTTTTAAAGGGGCGAATTGTTGGTAATCATCGCTAATGTTGGGAGAAATTAAGCTAAGGGTAGAATCAAGGCGGAGAGTCATAACAGCTAGGAGGGTTAATTTATAGATGCCAAAAATATATACTAAGTCGTGGTTGGATAATGATACAGTAGCCGCGTGGATTTTTCTCGCACCAGCATTAATTTTGCTGGGTGTTTTTGTCATTTGGCCAATCGTCTATTTGTTCTATCTCAGTTTCACTGCTGGTAGTTTCAGCTTAAAAGGTATTTATTGGATAGGCTTAAAAAACTATTGGCGCTTGCTACTTGACCCCGATTTCTGGCAAGTTCTGGGTAACACCTTTTATTTTACTGTTGCCACCATCATTCCCAGTTTAGTTATCTCCTTGGGATTGGCAGTACTATTAAACCGTTCTATTCCCTTGCGGGGCATTCTGCGGAGTGCTTATTTTCTACCTTCAATTATTTCACTTGTGGCAGCCGGTTTGGGATTTCGCTGGCTGTTTCAAACATCAGGGCCAGTTAACGGACTTTTAGATTTTTTTGGGATTTCAGAAATCGCCTGGCTAGGAGATACATTTTGGGCAATGCCGGTAATTATTTTAATGAGTATTTGGAAACAACTCGGTTTCAATATGGTAGTTTTTTTAGCAGGGTTGCAAGCAATTCCTTCCAGTCGTTATGAAGCAGCAGATTTAGATGGAGCGAATGCTTGGCAACAATTTTGGTACATTACTTTGCCCGGATTGCGCCCGACTGTGATATTTGCAGTCATTACTACCGCAATTTTTACATTGCGGAGTTTTGAGCAAGTTTTTGTGATGACTGGTGGTGGCCCACTGAATTCGACTAATTTGCTGGTTTACTACATTTATCAAGAGGCTTTTGGTCAGTTTGATTTTGGTTATGCAGCAGCAGGAACGACTGTGTTATTAGCAGTGACGCTGGTACTAGTTTATTTGCAACTGCAAACTTGGGGAGAGGAGTAGAAGAGGCAAGGGGGGCAGAGGGGTAGGGGAGAGTTTTGGAAGTTGCTAAGTTATCGTGCAAATATGCAATGCTAAAAAATGTAGTAATACATTCAATTAGAAACAGTTAGAGTTTTACTTATTAAAACTCTATCGCTTTATGGGTAAAGTATTCACCTATTCTAAATTCTGACTCCTGTTTTACTTCTTATATAGGCTGCGATATTCCCAAGGATTTATAAATTTAGTATCGCTCCAAACGCCGAGCCGTTGTTCTTTCGCCTGAGTTTCGGCTTGTTGAACCAAGTCTTTGCTAGGACATTTGTTTAAATATGGACGATACACTTTTGCCAATCCTTCTTGCAACAATACTTGCTGCACAAAAGTGCCATTTTTTAACCGGACTTCGGCAATTTTACGGCCATAGCGATCGCTATCGGTGATATTCAAAGTCACGCGATCGCCTCCTTGTTGTACCAGTTGTTGCACCCGTTCTTGGGCTTTTACACCCCAAGTAAACTGATTGCGATCGCTAGTGCGTCTACTCTGTTTTTCTTTGTTAGTATGAGCTATCTCTGGCGCATCTACACAAGCAAAACGGACTGTAAGATTTTTGCCGTTGGTGTCTTTTACTACTAAAGTATCGCCATCACTCACTCGCTCAACCGGTTCTCCAGAAGTACCGATAAAGCGATCGCAGCTAATCAAACCCAAAATTATGATAGTTGCACAAAGCCAAAATCGCACTGGTTTAATTAATATTTCCATTCAAACTTACCTGCATTACCTCTGTGGGATGATATTAGCAAAATCAAAAGATAGATTTGTTAACTGTAGGCAATTCAAAATCCAAAATTGTAAAACCCCCTGGTGGCAACCGAATAGAAAATGCGGATTAGTATAAGAATTGTAACCTTCCAATTATCAGTGGCAATTTCTGATGAACTTCTTAACTCACATTTTGCATCTAGCTGGTTCAGGAGCCTTTGCCTATTACTATGCTGCTCAAATTCGTGATTCTAAAACCCGCCCCAACATCCTTGCGGGGTTTCAGTTAGCCGAATCTGGTTCTGTACCGTTTTTATCTGCACTTAGCGATCGCGCCGCAGCCGAAGGCGATACATGGCTAGCCGAAAAACTAGCAAAACACGCATCCGATGAAACTAGGCATGGTAAGATTTTTGCCCACGCCTTACAACAGCTAAATAAACAAGTTATAGATTTCAAGCGTCAACCCCAAACTACATCCACAAAAAAACCACAGCAGCGTAGTCCTTTTTTCGCAGCATTCTTTGAAGGCTACACCCAAGAACAGCTAAAACCGGCTGTCATTGACTGGGATGTGTTTATGGCTAGCACATACATTCTGGAGTTAGATGCAAGCAAAGACTTTGCGCGAATGGCGAAAGTATTACCTGATAACGATCCAACCGCTCGTAACTTGAAGTTAGGAATGTTAAATATTGCCCAAGATGAAACTGGACATGCGGCTTATCTCTACGAAGCGATGATGCGACGGATGTCTGCTGACAAAGTGCAAAAACTCGTAGATATGTGGCGAACCCGCAAGGTTAATGCCTTGTTGGCAATGGTTGGCGGTATCCTCCAGCGTAATGGTGAAACGCGATCGCTAGTCCAGGATAGTGCGCCGTCGGAAACCGATTCTCAGTTGATAGCTACGTAATTATATTTATCCTTTAGTATCTAATGATGAGCTACCCCTGGCTAACGAAAGTTGGAGCCAGGGGTTTCTACATTAGATGGTCTAAAATTTTCTTTTCTTTATATCCACATTTAGGATAGGTTTGACTTGGTTTAACCTGCTTAGTTAGTACTTTTGGAAATATGCCTTAAATATCCTGGAATTTAGATATTAATGACCTTGTAATCATTTTTATGCAAACATTAATTATTGTTTCATTTAGAACTATTTTTTATTTTTACCTCCATTATAACCAAAATTATGCAGAGGCAATCAAAAAATATTGGGTTTAAATTAATATTTGATGAGTAAATATAGCTAAGATTAAATAACAGTTATTAGCTTGATAATTCTTTATCCCATCAATATGGTTTGTTTATTTTTGTCAGCCTTTGTTAGGAAGTCTTTTCATATTTTTTAAATTATTATTTTTTTGGTAAGTAGATAGGCTAGAAAATTCATAACTAAGTCATTGCAATAAAAAATAAGCCATAATATAGGTTTTGAGCTTTTTATATTTATTTATATAGTTAGGTTTGTTTATGCCTACCTACTTGAAATTTTAAAAAATTAACTAAAAAAGCTATTGATAAATTTGTGACTTTGCCTTATTGTACTTTAACTATCTTTAATTCTCTCGTCAAAAAATAAACTCAAACTTCTTACGGCACAGAACTTTTGATCCCAAATTCATGATTAATAGCATTGTGTTAAAAAAGAAAGGCTTAAATCCTCTTTTTATATGAGAGCTAAAAGTTAGCTTCAATTTTTAGTTGGCGAGAGTGATGCAAGAGGGTTATAACATAGTCGGACTTCAAACTATTAACAATTGTGGTAAAAATGAATAACTCTACCAACCGCCCTGTTGCACAAAAGAAGGATGATTATCCAGGACGTGCCTACTTTATTCGACATGGTGAAAGCACCAGCAACGAGCGTAACATTTTTGCAGGAGTACTGGATGTTGACCTCACCGCATTTGGTAGATTGCAGGCACGCCGTGCAGGCGTTGACATTAAGAAAAAAGGTGTGAAGTTTGATGCAGTATACGTATCTCACATGAGACGGGCGCGGCAAACTTGTGAAATCGCCCTTGCTGAAAGTCAGGCGCTGAAGTCGCCTGATATTCCTGTTGAGATTGACCATCGGATTAGCGAGAAATCCTTTGGTATTTTTGCGGGTCGTAACCTAAATCTACTTCGTCTTGCCCTTGGCTACGAAGGCTTTGAAGAAATGTTGCATTCCCACAACGAAGCACCTCCGGCTGGCGAGAAGATTGCCCAAGTTTACGGACGTGCTGCTTCTTTCTATGAGGAGCGAATTGTACCGCACTTGGAACGGGGTGAAACTGTTTTAGTAGTGTGCCATCAATATGTATTGGAGCCTCTAGCACTTTATTTAAGTGATTTACCACCGACTGCCTACGAACACCTGAAACTCCCTAATGGTAAAGCTCTCAGTGGTGAGGAGCTAGTCAAGTTCCGCGACAAGGAATCTGGGGGTGCAGCTTCGGTGCGTAAACAGATCAACGATCTGTCAATTATGTGGGCAATTTTGCTTTACGCTGCTGCTTTCTTACTGGGATGCTTGGTTAGGGCAATCAGCGCCTCCTCAGTCGGAATTCCGTCAGAACTATTTCGAGCGATAATCGTTGCCTGTCTGGCGGCTTCAACGTTTTATACCTACCTAGACATTGACTTTGCAGCGAGTAAACGCAAAGTAACTTCAACAGTGAAGTATATAGTCTACGCCTGGATGTTAGTGAGATGGGTAGTTGGACTACTTTTAATATTTTCTGGAATTTTGTATCAAAATCCAGCAGATTTGTACAAAATTATGTGGGTGCTTTTTTGGATGGTTCCACCCGCCCTTACTTCCCCAGTTTTATCGGTACTCTGGGGGGGTAATCTTTATCCCTCGGCTATCTTATCAAGGACGTTATCAATCATCGCTCCAGTGGCACTGATTGTGACATTTGGTTTGGCAAAACAATTACCAATTAACAGTTCAAGCCTGATATTTTTTGGTGTGATTCTAATTGTTGGTTTGGCAATACCGGGAGCGATCGCCCAATTTTGGCGTGACAAATCTCCTGTTGAATCAAATCACCACAGTAAGAACTGGAAATTTATTGGAGTGCTTGCTGTCGCATTAATGGCTTTAGCAACTGGGTTTCAGTTTACTCCATCAACATTTATTAGCGATTTATTTTTCTCAACGGATGCGAACCGCTCCCTAGCTTGTCTGCAACAACTGGCAGTGGCAACATTAGTCTTTATCTTAATGCGCGTCTTTGCCGTATTAACTTCAGTGTTTACAAAAGATAAGCTAATTAAGGCAGAAGCTAGGGATGCTTATATCCTGCTTGTTAATCCAAACTTTTTCCTTTGGGCTGCTCTTTTCCTCGGAGTTAGTGCAACTGCAAATCCCGAAGCCGTAAGATATGCAATTTTTTGGGCAGCACTAGGATTCTTCTGCATACCACTTGTCGAGCAGATATTGTTTATGAATTCATTTGGTAATGAATTATTGCGAGAAACACTACGTTCTTCGAGAATGGCAACAGAAGATGTGAGAAAACTTTTCCATCAACTGGATACAGATAGCAGCAATGCACTTGATAGAGACGAGATTATGGAGCTTTTAGGTCGAATAGAAGATATGACAACAGGCGAACGTAGCTCTGAAGATGTCAGGAGGTACGTAACTGATTATCTTTTTGTTACTCTTGACTCTGATAAAAGTGGGACGGTTGATTTAGCAGAGTTAGAAGAGTATGTATCAACCTATGGGTTAGTTGCTAATCTTAACGTTGTCTCTGCGGCTGCATCCCCAGTAACAAGTTAATATTGCTAAATCAGTAGATTTAGCTGATAAAGACTTTTTAAATCTCATCGGGGATGGGATTTAAAAAACCTTTATTTTGATCATGAAAAGTATTATACCGCAATTAATTCTTATAGTATAACTTTGTATAAGGTACATTTTTACTGGCTAAATCCAAAAAAAAGCCTTTCTCAAAGTCTTTTTAAATAAAAAAAGTATGTCTTTAAATGTTGAAGTTTTAGAACAAAGCTTTGAAAAAGTTAAACCCCGCGCTGATAAATTTGCAGCCAGTTTCTACAATAATCTTTTTCAAACTCACCCAGAATTGAAACCACTGTTTACTAAAACAGATATGAAAAGCCAAGAGAAAAAACTATTAAGTTCTCTGGTTTTGGTAGTAGAAAACCTCCGTAACCCAGAAGCTTTAGAACCAGTTCTCAAGGCTCTAGGAGCTAGACACGTCGGCTACGGAGCCATTCCTAAATATTATGGATCGGTTGTGGAAGCATTACTGCTAACGTTTGAGCAATATCTCCAGCAAGATTGGACTCCTGAAGTAAAAAAAGCTTGGCTAGATGCTTTTAAAACTATTACTGCCTTGATGTTAAAAGGCGAGGGAGAAGAATCTTCACCAAAACCTGTCCAAGCTGGAAAAAAAACTGAAACTTTAGCAAAATCTGCGACATTAAAAACAGAAAATAAAAAAGAAGATCGGCTATTTCAGCCCACAGTAAAACCAGAGAAAAAATCTCTGCTCTCAATTCAGTTAGAGGGTGAAGGTTTAAAAAAAATTATCAATTATTTTGCCGCTAATTATCAGCAATTTCAGACCAAAGTATCAGAACAGCCATTAAGTGAAGTCCTCAAACAAATTATCAAGAAACTTATTGATGCTTTCTGGATAGCACCAACATGGTTAGTCTCTATAATTTCAGTTGTTATTTTTACCGTAGTTGTTATAGTTGTCGATGAGAATTCTTTGCTAGGAAAGGCTTTGGGTGCTGCTGACACGATCAGTTTGGTGGTGGCGCTTGTTCTATTCATTAAGGAAGCTCCAGATCGCAGAAAACAATTTCATTATCAAGCTTGGAGTACGGTTGATGCAGCACACAATGTGAAAGTTAGTTATGCCAGAATTTTGGCACTGCAAGATTTGAATGAGGATGGTGTTTCTTTAAGAGGTTTGGATGCTCCCGGTGCGGAGTTAGTAGATATTAATCTTTCCCATGCAACTCTGAGTAAAGCTAATTTAATGGGAAGCAATTTTACTAATGCTAATCTCAGCTATGCCAATTTAGATAATGCTAATCTCAGTCAGACTAAACTTAGTGGTGCAAATTTAAGTTATGCAAAACTGGGTTTTTGTCAATTGAATCAGGCTAATCTTAATAGTGCAAATTTGAGTAGCGCTAATTTAATTTGTGCAGATTTGAGTCATGCAAACCTGAGTGGTGCAAATTTGGGAGATGCTAGTTTGAGTGGTGCTAATTTGGAGGGAGCTTACCTAACTGGAGCTAATCTCAAAAATGCTAAAGTGAGCGACGATGAACTGAGTAATGCTTTCCTCGAAGGTGCGATTATGCCTAATGGATCACGATATAAATCTTCACTTAGCGATCGCTGAAGTTACAATTGGCAGAAATATTCCTTTAGGTTTAGTTTATAAATAGCCTCTAATGACGTTATCCGCTTGCTTGTACCCCACAGCAGAAGCGATCGCTTCGCTGTCGTCGCAATATCCCTTGCTTTGGATGAGATGTAACAAGGTGCAGTGGTTGAAAAATTCTTCAGCTAGTGGAGCGATCGCTTTGTCTGGAAGTCTCTACTTTTTTGGATAGCTAGCTCATCTAATTGTAAAACAAGCGATCGCACTTTGATTATTTCTGTAATCAGTAATAATGGATCATCCGTTTTCAGTTGGCTGTGGAAGACAGCAAGTATCTATTGTATTTTCATATTCCCGCAGCTGCTACACTAGTTATGGAAAACCTAAAACAAGTAATCATCAAATAACTAGCATTACTACCTAGCAAACCTGAGTCAAGTTATTCCTATAAAAAACTATGAAAGCTGAAGCAGAAAACCATCTCAGGCTGACTTGTGAAGTAGAAACTACCATAAAGGTGATTGGCGGACGCTGGAAAGTTTTGATTATTAGAGAATTAATGACTGGTGTCAAACGCTTTGGTGAGTTGCAACGGGCTTTACCTGGAGTTACGCAAAAGATGCTAACCCAGCAACTTAGAGAAATGGAGGAAGATGGAATTATTCATCGAGAAGTTTATCCCCAAATTCCACCCAAAGTAGAATATTCTCTAACGCCTTTAGGAGAAAGTTTGCAACCAATTCTCTATGCTATGCATGAATGGGCTGTTCAACATTTATCTCAAACAAATCACCAGGAATATTGATGAACATTTATAAAATCTAAGTTCAAAAAAAGCGAGATTAACTTGTATTTTGGGATTAAAATACATTCACAATTGTTGTCTTCCCGATCCCAGAGACACTGAATAAAAAAAGAATGTTTGGGCGGGAAAGCTGCATAATTTTTCTTACAGAAAAAGCATATTGTTTGGGTTAAAAATTGTTTATGATTGATATATTTTGATATAAATAAGACTTACGCAAAAATCGCCAAAAAGCTTAATTTATCGAACCGCCAAGACGCCAAGAACGCCAAGAATCGTAGAGTGTGCGTAAGTCCTAATAAACATAAAAATCACAGTGTATTTATTTTAAACTTATTCATTACTTCTTAAATATTCAATCGCTGCCTCTAATTTTGAGGAGTAACTTTCAGCAAACCTTTCAAACCAAAGCCCTTCGGACGAAAGTGGATCTACTTTGGTTAACCATTCTTTCGCCTGCACTTTCAAAGTTTCTAGTTGTTTAGCTTTGAGTTGTTCTTGTCGAATTCGTTCCTGTTCTAGTTCTTGCTGTCTTTTTAATTCAATAGCAGCATCCTTTTCGGCAAAATCAGCCTTAACATCTGCCAAAAGGTTATCCATAAAAGATGCCGACTTTGGCGATGATGGAATAAACGATTTGGCTGTGGCTGATTTTGACTGCTGTTGTTGTGGTTGTACTTCTTTATATTCGGTTTGAAGTTCAGCTAATAGCTTATCAATGGAATCCATTTTGGCAATTCCTAATAAATGGTATAGCTAGTCATTAATGGCATTGAGCAGCACTTCCGATAGACTCAAATCTTCCATATCTTCCATAGTAATTGTGTCACAGATATCAAACTTAGCACCAGCACTTTGGAGTTCATCATCTAAGACTTTGAGAAAGCGGGTAGCTTGCTGATCTGTGCCAACTTGAATAAAAGAAATGGCTAATTCTTCATCTCGATCGATGCGGCGAGAAGCTTCAATAATCACCCTCATTACTGCTTTACGATCGTCCGGTTCACCATCAGTAACTACTAAAATTGTTTCACCATTTGGCTTTGTTTGACCTGCTGCTTTGCGTTGCAGGTAATCATCAGTTGCGTGTTTCAACACACCTGCTAAGTCAGTTGTCCCAGAGGGATCGTTCTCTCGAAAAATTTGTGATACCTTGCTGGATGTGACATTTTCGTATCGCTTGAATTTACCAGAAAATACATAGATAGTGATACCATCTGGGTCAAATTGCTCACATTTACTCGCTAAAGCTAAAGTAGATTCTTGGGCTGCAACCCATCTAGTTCTACCACCCTTTTGATCTTGGGTTGCCATGCTGCCGCTTTTGTCGATAATCAAGGTATAATCACGATTTTCTAGCATTATTCAACTCTCCAATTAAGAATTAACAGTTACTGGATACATTAGTCAGTTATTGCGTTCGTCAATACATCTACAAGACTCATTTCTTCTAAGTCGTCTAAAGTGACTGTATCGCAAATATCAAATTTAGCGCCGACACTTTGCAACTGGTCATCCAAAGCTTTGAGGAACTTAGTTGCTTGGGCATCTGAACCTACTTGAACGATCGAAATTCCTAATTCTTCATCACGTTCCATCTGGCGAGTAGCATGAATGATGACTTCAAACACAGCTTTGCGATCGTCTGGTTCACCATCGGTGATGACTAAAATTGTCTCTCCGTTTGGCTTACTTTTACCGGCAGCTTTGCGTTGAAAGTAATTATTAAGGGCATCCTGAAGTACACCTGCTAAGTTTGTTGTGCCAGAAGGGTCATTTTCGAGAAATATCTGCGCGACTTTGGCTGAGGTGACATCATCGTAGCGTTTAAATCTCCCAGAAAACACGTAAACAGTGATGCCATCGGGGTCAAACTGTTCGGCCTTTCTGGCCAAAGCGAGAGTAGACTCTTGGGCGATTTCCCATCTACTTCTACCACCTACTTGGTCTGGCGTGGACATACTACCGCTTTTGTCAATGATTAATGTGTAGTCGCGATCGCTCATCATAATATTCCTCCGATTGTTACCCTCTGGTTCTAGTCTAATCCACGAATTTAACGATACCGTAAGTACTTTAAGGTTTCGTATCAATTATGCTACTCAAAAAAGCCGCATCACAGTTGATGAATGCGTTGGTGTAGCCCGCCGCAGCTATCGCCTAAGCAAACCTAACCTCATCTCTTTGTTCCCCCAAAACACAATCCTCTCAATCCCCAATTCCCTGTTGCATCCGTAGTGATTCTGGGAATAATAAATACTACTCATGCTGACACACAGGGAACTAAACAAAAGCTGTTTAGCTCCATTTTAGAGATAAATTTGGGTATGAACCATTCTCGATACTTAGATAGCCACGAGCAAAAAAACACACAACAGCAAAACTTTTCCCCAGCATTTCTGCATCAAATAATTAATGGCATCTCTGACCCAATTTTTGTCAAAGACCGTCAACATCGTTGGGTATTACTGAACGATCGCTACTGTGATTTCGTCGGTCATAGCTGTAACGACCTGCAATACTAATCGCTCAAACCTGCAATCAAGACATTTACAAACCAGGATTAACTGCAACTATAATTACACTTCAGCCAGGATTA